>JBEKAK010000020.1:0-70580 GCA_050018275.1 Terriglobia bacterium
AGGATTCTTGGTTACACTGTGTAAGCAAAAGGCTGTCCTCCTTCTTCGGCAGAAGTCTTTCTCGCAACAATACTTATGCCAGAAAGAGACAGCCTTTTTCAATTCTTCCGTGAGAAATGCGGGCTAGGACGGTGGATGATGGAATTCCCGCACATGTCCTTTTGGCCCCGCAACAGCGGTCAACTCGTCCTGTTGGTGTTCGACTTGGTTGTGGGATTCTTCCTCGCGGTCACAATTCATGAGGTAGCGATTGGTGGCGATGATGAAGCTTGGCGCTGAGCTCAAAGAAGGTGTGCCGCTGGAGGACCTCTCCGCCGACTTCCTGGCCAAAGCTGTCGCCATCAAAGACAATTCCCCAGACACCGTCATCGCAAATGCGCTTGCCTATGGGGCAGCATACTCCCAGCATGACGACGCGAAAGCCGCAGAGTATCTCGAGACGTGTCTGCATTACTCGCCTTATGCTCCGCCCAACATGCGACAAGCGCTGATGAGTGATGCCGGTGTATTTCAGGCAAGAAAACGGAAACGCATCGATCTGGCTGAACAGTGGCTGGCCGCCATGCCGGGAAAGATCGAGATACCATGGCTGCGCGCCATGATGGAAGCCGCGATTCTTGAGGCCAAAGGAGATATCGAGGGCGCGCTGATGCAATTGGAGGCCATTGAAAAGCTGGTTCTTGCGGCGCTGGATCGGGCGCCCCGTGAGCGTGCCTACCGCTCCCTGCTGAAGTGGAAATCCGAACTGCTGCCGCAAGTTGCGCCAACCGTACTAAGTGAAAAGCAAGACGCAAAGAGCTAGCGGGCGCACATCTTACGCCGTCGAACAGGAGAGCGGGGGCGGGCTGACTATTGATGGGGTGCGCTTGCTAGTCGATCAGAAGGCGAGGATGTGAAGCTACAAGCCGCGGAGCTGCCAGACAGCTCCGCGCTACGCTTGCTTTTCAATCCGCCAAGACCAGCTTTTCAACTTTTCGAATGTAAGGGACCTCCCCCGATTGCAGATCCACAAGCAGACCCCTTAGATTGTTGAGCAATTCTTCCTTCGACATTCCCTGAGTCTGGTAATCGGGATAGTCATTGAGGAACCCAAGATAGTAGTCGCCGTCTTGCCAGTACGTAAAACTCGCTGTCTTCATTTCGGGCTCCTAATTGCTGACAGGCTCCTGAAGAACCTGCCGGACCTTTCGCGGACTTTCAAATGGTAACACCGGGTCAGGTCAAATTCGACGTGCGTGCAGCTTGGCTCGCGAGGCGCGACTCACGATTCGAGTCTGGCGGCTACGAGCCGCGGGCGTCGCCGATTTTCTTCTTCAGGGCCTGGTAGGTCTCCACGGCCACGATGGCGGCGGCGAGAACGGCCCCAACCGTCGTCAGCACTTCGCTGGCGTTCTTTAGATACCTCAGCAGCTTCCACATGGTCACAGTCCTCCGACGGGCAGCCAGACGTCTCCCGGCAAGTCTTCATTATACCGTTCCAGGCTCAAAAATGTCGCGCGCACACCTCGCGGCAACACCTCCAGCATGCCGCAGCAGCGCGGCAGGGAAAACCGCTTCTTGCCGGCGCTGCCCGGGTTAAAGAACAGCTTGCCGGCGAGGGCTTGCAAGCACGGCTCGTGGCTGTGGCCAAATATCACCACGCGGCACTGTTCCGGAAAGGTCCGCAGAAATCGGTTGCAGTGGTCCGCCTGCTTCCCTTCGAGCGGGACGGCCTTGGCCCACTCACGCAGCACCGACTGCGGCCTGGGCAACTCGTGCAGCATATAGATTTCGACTCCGTCATATCGCCACGTGAGCGTGGGCGGGAGGTCCAGCGAAGGCGCATCGATGTTGCCACGCACCGCCTGGACAGGCGCAACGGCGCGGAGCCGGTCGAGCACTTGCGGCGAACCCACGTCACCGGCGTGCAAGATTTCCGTGACGCCCTCCAGCCGTTGCGGCAGGCGCGGATCAAAGTACCCGTGCGTGTCCGAGACCACGCCGATTCTCATGCAGGTTATTTTCCGGTGCTTTCTACGCGAAAGGTGGCGAAGAGCAATCTCACAACGGTCCGGTCTCGCCCCCACGGCGGCTACTTGCCGGGGGCTGCGCCTGACCTCTGTCGTTCTTCGGCCATGATCTTTTCCACCAGGGTCGCGCAAACGGGGCAAGTCGGATGGTTAGTTCGGCAGGCGGCGATGCTCAGGTTGCAACCGCAAGGGCAGGGTTCCATGTTCACACGGAAGAGAACGCGATTTCGTTGCTCCTTCGAGAGCGCGCTCATATCAACGCCCGGAATTTCCGTTGCGTCCGAAGGAACGAATTCCGGCGTGTCCTTCGGGCAATCGGAAGGCACGGGGCGAAGGGGCGCAGGGACGAATTTCGCGCGCCGAGGAGCCATCGCCCACACGAGCCCGGCCAGCAACGCCAGGGCCAGCAACACCAGCGCGACGGAGCCGCGCGGTTTTCCCTCGCCCGGTGGGGGTCCGGGAGCGCTACTCGAATTGGATTCGCTGGAAGACATCGGCATCCACCTGCTTCAACGGCACGTCGCGCGGAACGATTCTCACCGTCATCTCCAACGGCACACTGGTCGGCGGCAAGCAGGCGTGATCGTTGCAAGCTTGGTACGCGAACTTCCCCTTCACGAAGTAGGACCCAGGTAGCGCACCCTTCGCCACCTGCAGCAGCGCCCCTACCACCACCTTGCCCTCATAGACGGAGAGCGCGCTGTCGGAAAACGCTAACTTCTTGAGCGTTCCCTTCGGGTAGACCACGCCCTTCACCGTAATCTCGGCGCTGGGTTCCAGCTTGAGTTCGGTGGGAATCAGATAATCCAACGAGGGCTTGTGATCGTTGATGTGATAGCCGGCGGCCACCTGAGCCACCACGGCCATTTTCAGAATGGAGTTGGAGTGGGCGGCGTCGGTCGCCGTCACCACACGCGCCTCCAACACTGAGTGGTCGTATTGAGCCCGTCCCAGGCCCGCGGCCATCAGGGCCAGCACCACGCCACAAAAAAGTGTCCGCATAAGCTGAAAATTTCGCTCCTTGATGATCGGAGGTTCCACTCCTCGAACCGCCTGTTTTCCCCTGCGGACCCTCCGGATATTGTACTCCCGGTTCCGCGCGCTGACCTACGTTGCGCATCCGTTGGATGCGCGAAAACCCTCGTCGGCTTCACCCAGAATGGTTGCGGAAGAACTCGACCTCTCTGGCCGAGGTGAGCTAGCGTCCTGAGTTAGAAGTTCGCTGATAAAGCCTTCGCCTTGCGGGCGACCGTTCCACAGCCCCGTCAGGGGCGCAAGATCGTAGCCCAGGGTCTCTTTTGACCCGCCGTGCGCGGGCGCCAGCCCTGGGGGAGAGAGCCCTCACCCCGCCCCTCCTCTGTCGGGACACCCCTCTCCCGCGCGGGCGGGAGAGGGGACGGGGGTGAGGGAGGGTTCCCTTACCCACGGCTTACGCCGTGGGCTACATTCTTTCACCCGCTACGCGGGCTGACTTGTTCGACGAGCTTCTGTGACAAGACATTAGCTCTTGTTCTTCAGGAACGCCTCCAGTTGTTGTCGAGCCAGTTTCAGGCTGACGCCGCACTTGCGGTCGACCTGCCGGCATTTCAGCAAGTTGAATTTGCAGCCGCAGGTGCACTGCTGGCCGGCCAGTTGTTTCTTGAAAGCCTCCTTCTGCTCCGCGCTCAGCTTCGCCAGATCAACGCCGGGAACTTCCGAATCGACCTCTGCGGGGTTGCCCAGTTCGATCTTGTCCTCCGCGAACACCTGCCCTGCCTGGTGAAAGCTCGTGGCCTCCCCATTCGCACTCATTGCCAACAGTTGCTTGATCTCGGCCTCGAAGATGTCAAGGTCGGTGGCGCCGACGTGTTTCGCATAGATCCGCCCGTCGCGCCCGATCAGGAAAGTCGTGGGCAGTCCCAGCACGCCGCCGTAAAGCTCTCCCAGCCGGTCGTTGCCGACTGCCACCGGATAATTCATGTGGAGTTCCTTGTAGAACTCAACCACGGGTTGCGAGTCGTCGTCCATCGAGATCCCGACGATGGCTAACCCCTGGCCTCCATACTGGGTTTGCAGTTGAACGAATCCAGGAATCTCAATCCGGCAGGGGCCGCACCACGTCGCCCAGAAATCGAGCATCACGACTTGTCCCTGGAAGTCACTCAACTTCAGCGGCTTGCCGGTAATGTCGGTCAGCGAGAACCCCGGCGCCAGAGGATGATCCCCGCTGATTTTCCCCTGCGTCCTCACAGCGGGCGATATCCAGTAGCGGTTCAGGAAATACAGGCCCCCGACGAGAGCCACAGCTAGCATGGCGCCTGCCAGCAATTTCCACTTCGTCACGGGTTCCTCTTTCTTCGGCGAACTCTCCACCGCCTTCGGTTCTTCCACAGCTCGCACCTCACAATCTATCCACATTAACGCTTGGCGCGTTTGGACGCGGGCGTCGTGGCAGCACCCGGCAGCTTTGCGGCTGCAACCGCTTCGTCCGTCGCCGGCGCTTGGGAAAACTTGCCCTCCTGCGGCGCGGCCCCCGCTTTATGGATACGTCGTTCGCCCCTCCCAGGTCCCTCGCCCAGTCTCTCGCCGCGATGCGCGCGCCGCCAGATCACGGCCGCCGCGACCCCCGCCAAAGCCAGCAGCGCGATGAACTGCGACGTCGAAAGCAGGTGATTGAACACAAATCCGCGGTCTTCGTCGCCGCGCAGGTATTCCAGAAAGAATCGCGCCACGGCGTACAGGCCCACATAGGCAAGGAACACTTCCCCATCGCGGCGCCTTTTCGGGAATCGCCACAGTAGGACGCCGAAGACCACGAAAGTGGCGAAGGATTCGTAAAGCTGCGTGGGGTGCAAGCGAACATCCAAAGGGACGCCCGAAACCTGATGGGCAAAGCTGCTGGTAAAAACCACTCCCCACTGCGCGTTCGTCGGCGTGCCGTAATCGCACCCCGCGCTGAAACACCCCAACCGCCCGATGCTCTGGCCTAAGACCACCGCGGGCGCCAGCACATCCGCCAGCTTCCAAAAGGCGAGCTTTTGCACCCGTACGAACCACACCGTGAAAAAGAGCGCCGCCAGAAACCCCCCGTAGAAGACCCCACCGGCCATGAAGGTCGAGAGACTGAAGATGTCGCCCGGGTTGGCGCGGTAATAGCTCCAGTCCGTCAGGACCATCAGCACTTTGGCGCCCGCCAACGCCACCAGGAGGGTCCACGTACAGAAGTCCAGCACCTGGCCGGAGTCCAGACCTACACGGCGTCCCAGGCGCATGGCCGTAAAAACTGCAGCCAGGATCGCCAGCACCAGTAAGAGGCCGTAAGTCGGCAGATGAAACGATCCGATGCTGATGAGAATCGGGTGCAAACTCTCTCCTCTCACGACTGCCGTCGCACCGGTCTGCGGCCTGTTGCGCCGCTCGGCGCCCGGTTCTACGGAAGCTTACTGCCCATTAGGACCGTTCGTGCAACTTCATTTCCCTACCGTGTACGCGCAGCCTGGCCTTACAACGAGAAACGGTTCAAAAACGAGAAGTAGCCGGAAATAAGGGTCAACTTGTTGAAAGCTATCAGAATTCCCAGCGCAATCAAGAGGACGCCCGAAGCCACTTCCACCACCTGCAAGTGCTTCCGGAATCCCCCATACAATCTCAAGAAAGTGCTGAGCCCGAGACTGGTGAGGAGGAATGGGATGGCGAGTCCCGCCGAATAAACTGCTAGCAGGAACATGCCCTGAAACACCGTCTCCCGTTGGGCAGCGAGCGCCAGGACGGCTGCCAGGATCGGCCCGATGCAGGGAGTCCACCCAAAGGCGAACGCAAATCCCAGCAGAAACGCCCCGACCAAGCCCCGCCGGGGGGCGCCGGTATCCAGCCGCGCCTGGCGATAGAGCAGCGGGATCTTCACCAAGCCGGTCAGGTGCAATCCAAAAATGACGATGACGACGCCTGCGATGATGTTGAACGTCGTCCGTTGCGCCAGCAGGAACTTCCCCACCCAGGTCGCCGACGCGCCTAGGATTACAAAAACCACGGAAAATCCCGCCACGAAGGCCAAGGAGTTGCGCAGCACGCGGCCCAAGAGCTGGCCGCTGGCGTCGCTCTTCAGCTCTGCGACCGAGGCCCCGGAGAGCATGGAAATATATCCAGGTACCAGGGGCAATACGCAAGGTGAGAGAAATGAAACGAGACCCGCCACAAACGCAATGGGAATGCTAAGTTCGTGGGTCATGTTTCGACAGAATTCCCCGGTTCTTTCGATGCGGCACGCCCCCTGCGGTAACGATTGAGGCAAGGCGATCCAGGGCACGAGCCATTCCATCCTTGTCGCTGCTTCCAACTCAAGTGTACCATAGCGCTTTTCGGACCGTGGGGAATGCGGTGGCTGAGCGGCTGCAAACAAGTGCTCTCACCCCTTCGTTCGCCCACGCTCGGATCGCTCACGGTTCTCGATTCTGACTGACGAGGAGGTCTCCCCGCTTGCTGCGCGCCATTATCTTCGACTTCGATGGCATCATCGTCGACAGTGAGCCCCTCATCCTGAAACTAACTCAGCAAATGGCGGCCCAGGAGGGTTGGACGGTCAGCGATGAAGAGTACTACCGCGACTACCTCGCGCTCGACGACCGGGGCATCATCGAGCACCTTTACGCCAGCCATGGGCGAGCCGTGGACACCGCGCGGCGCGATGAGCTGATCGCTTGGAAAGCCCGCCGCTATCAGGAAATCATTCGCGACGGCCTGCCCGCCATGCCCGGCGCCGTGGAATTCGTCACCGAAGTGGCCAGCCTGTATCCTTTGGCCATCGCCAGCGGCAGCCTGCGCGTGGAAATCGAGCACTTGCTCGGAAAACTCGGGCTGCGCGAGAAGTTCACCGTCCTGGCGACGGCGGACGACTGCCAGCGTTCCAAACCCGATCCCGAAGTCTACCTCACGGCTTTCTCCCGCCTGCGCCCCCTCCCGAATTTCCACGACGCCCCGTTGCAGTCGGGGGAATGTCTCGCCATCGAGGACGCGCCGCTGGGCGTGGTTGCCGCCCAAGCCGCCGGCTTCAAATGCTTGGCGCTCACCCATAGCCGACCCGCGGGCGAACTCCAACACGCGGACTGGATCGCGCCCGAGTTCGCGGACGTTCGCATGGGCGACATCTACGTGGGGTTCGCGTAGACATTTTTGCCTGCCGCCTCTGCTCTCGCCCCCTCTTTCCCGACCCCCGCCCTGCTTGTGCAGAATGCACACGGCGCGACGGCGGGGATCGCCGCTGCGACAATAGCGAATGCTCACGGCGAGGGCCGAACCCTCGGGTTCTGGGGGGGGCAGATTTCAGCTTCCCGTCCTCTGCAAGAAATCACCCGGCCTTCGTTCTATCCGAGGAAGCGTTTAGCAGATCGCAGGGATGGGCTGGCCCGGCTATCTTTCTTGATCAACAAGCGATACGCTTAGCGCTTCCGACAAGGAGTGAAGGCATCCCTCGATAGGGAAGGTGAATCATGGTGAAACCACAACCCACTCTGCGGCTCATTGCCGCAATGGCTCTGGCGGGATGGATCGCCGGAGGAGAAGTCCTGGCGCAGACCACGGTAACCTCCACCGAGCAGGAACAGAAGGAGCTGGCTGTTACCGTCTATAACTCCAACATCGCGTTGGTGCGCGATGTCCGCCGCCTGCGCCTGCCCGTCGGCACCATCGACATGCGCTACATGGACATCGCCGCGCAGGTCAATCCTGCCACGGTCCACATTGTTTCCCTGACCGCTCCGAAAGAGCTGAACGTGCTCGAGCAGAACTACGAGTACGACTTGCTGAGCCCGGAAAAGCTGCTGCAGAAGTACGTCGGAAAGGAACTGACCCTGATTCGCTTCATCACCGAGAACAATTCCACCAAGGAAGTTCCCGTGAAGGCCGTGCTCCTCGCTTACAACCAGGGGCCTGTCTGGAAAGTCGGCAACGAGATCATCACCGGGATGGGAGCGGACCGCTACGTCTTCCCGGATTTGCCGGAGAATCTCTACAGCAAGCCGACGCTCGTCTGGTTGCTGGACAATCGCAAGGCGGGTGAGCAGATCGTGGAAGCTTCTTACTTGACGAATCAGGTGAACTGGAGCGCCGATTACGTGCTCACCGTCCACTCCGATCAGAAGGAGGCGGATTTGAACGGCTGGGTGACCATCGTGAACCAGAGTGGCACGGCTTTCCGCAATGCCCAACTCCAACTCGTGGCGGGCGAATTGAATCGCGTCTACCCACAACCTGCCCCCATGGTGCGTGCCATGGCCATGAAGGCAGAAGCTGTGGGAGCAGCGCAGTTTGCGCAAGAAGCGCTTTCCGAGTATCACCTCTACACGCTCGAGCGCCACACCGACATTCAAAATAACGAAACCAAGCAAATCAGCCTGCTCGCCGCCGCCGGAGCCACCGTCGAGAAAATCTTCCAAGTCGACGGCCAGCAGTATTACTTCCAGAACCAAATAAGCCCCGGACAACCGGTCAAAGAACCGGTCAAAGTCCTGCTCAAATTCAAGAACTCGGAAGCGAACTCCCTGGGCGTTCCCCTGCCCGCCGGAACGGTGCGCGTCTACCAGGGCGATTCCAAGGGCCGCCTGCAATTCATCGGCGAAGACCGCATCGACCACACGCCCAAGGACGAAACCGTGAGCCTCCACATCGGTAATGCCTTCGACGTGGTGGCGGAGCGCAAGCAAACCGACTACCAGCGCCTGGGCCCGCACAACGTGGAAGTGGCCTACGAGATCTCGCTCCGCAACCATAAGCCGGATGCGATCACGATACTCGTCAACGAACCTATCGGCGGCGACTGGACCATGCTCGACTCAAGCTTCAAATACGAAAAGACCGCGGCCTTCGCGGCGCGCTTCACGGTGCCAGTCGCTGCCAACGCCGAGGCCGTGCTCAAGTATCGTGTGCGGATTCATTGGTAAGGTAGAAGTGAGTAGAGGTCAGCCATCTGCAGTCAGCTAAAGCTGAATGCCGAGTGCTGATAGCCCAGATCGGGGGGACGCTCTGAAATCCTCAACGGATCCATTTTGCCAAGCGGGCAAGGTCAGAAGACCCCAGGGACTTCCGGAAGCAACACCTGAAATTGTTCCGGGGCGAGGCGTCCGATGAAGCTTGGAAGGGCCGGCTGAGAGTTGGGGGCGAGGCGTTTGACCTCAAAGACCGTGGGCTCAGCCGGAAGTGCGTAGAGTGCAACCTTGCCTCGGCCCGCAGGCGCGTGCCACGTCTTCGCAGCTTGGGACACGCGAGGGGGTTGCGGAGCAGCTTTCGGCGGCGCAGCCCCTTTCGGCGCGACATCAGAAAGCCAGGACAGGATCCGAAAATAAAGTGTCGCCATCCGCTCCTGCTCGACCGTCTGCACTTTTAGGGGATCTTCCTTGGCCATTTTGGCGCGCGAGTTGCGCTCTGCAAAGATGCCGACCAGTGACACCAAACCCGCCAGGATCAACACCAGAAACGGGAGGGGTGGGACTCGTTTCTTCTGCATAAGGACCTTTCTGATCTCCACTGCTTTCCTGTGGATGATTTTCGGCGGCTTACGTCAAGCCCCAGACAACAGTTTTGACGCGCCCCCACAATGTTGGTTAGCAAAACCCTGAATTTCTGCCTTCAGTCGAATTAGATGCCGACACGGGCGTGAAAGTTGCGCGCGGTGCGCCGGGAGCCGCCCATCTAACGTGCTGACCGATCAACTACAGGATCAACATGCAATCGCCGTAGCTGTAAAAGCGATACCGCGCTTCCACCGCGTGCTGGTAAGCGTGCAGCACGAATTCCCTGCCGGCAAACGCGGAAACCAGCATGAGGAGGGTCGATCGGGGAAGATGAAAGTTGGTAAGCAGGCCGCGAATCAGTCGGAATTCAAATCCTGCGATGATGAAGAGATTGGTTTCGCCGCCGCCGGGCAGGACTCGGCCGCCATGCTGGCGCGCCACGTGCTCGAGCGTTCGGACGCTGGTGGTCCCGACGGCGATCACCCGCCGGCGCTCGTCCAGGGCCCGATTGATTGCTGCCGCGGCGGCATCTGAGACGTCGTATCGCTCGGTCTCCATCCGATGATTCTCCACGCGCTCAGTGCGCACCGGTTGAAAAGTCCCGAGCCCCACGTGCAGCGTGATTTCGCAGGTTTCAACGCCGCGCGCGTCGAGTGCGCGGAGAACCTGCTCCGTGAAATGAAATCCCGCGGTCGGGGCCGCCACCGCGCCGCGCACCTTCGCATAAACGGTTTGATACGTCGCGCGGTCGTGCGGCTCGTCGCTGCGGCGAATGTAAGGGGGCAGCGGAACGTGGCCGAGGCGATCGATGGTTTCTTCCAGCGTCCCCTGCTGGGCGCGCAACCGAACCCGGCGCACGCCGTAGTCGCCGCGGCCCACAACCTCCGCCTCCAACTCGTCGTCACCAAAGACCAGCACCTCGCCCGTGCGCACCTTGCGGCCGGGATGGACCAACCCCTGCCAAACATCCTCGCTTTCCTGCCGAGTCAGCATCAACTCGGTTTCGCCGGTCAGGAACCCGCGCAACGCGGGGTTGTTTTTTCCGATCTTCTGCGCGGTGATTCCCCGCCGCCGGCCGAGCAGCCGCGCCGGAAAAACCTGGGTGTTATTGAACACCAGCAAGTCACCCGGGTGCAGGATTTGAGAAATATCGCGAAACGATGCATCCTCGAATCGTTGCGCCGCACGGTCGAGCACCAGCATACGCGAGGCGTCACGCTCGGCGAGCGGCCTCTGCGCGATGAGTTCGCCAGGAAGCCCGTAGTCGAATTCCTCGAGAAGCATCCTGTGGGAATTGTACCAGCCTGTTCGGTAGTTATCTAATTTGGGCTGCAGCGTTCGTCTTGTCATCCTGCGCGGGAAGGAAAACAGAATGTGGTAAAGTGACGAAGTGAGTCTGCCCGCAGTGACCATCACCGCACGAGGGATCGAGCGCATCGCCTCCGGCCACCCGTGGATTTATCGCGCCGACGTTGCCGACGCCTCCGGAGCGGAGCCGGGCGCGGTAGTGCGCCTGCTCGACCGCAAGAAACGCTTCTGGGGGCAGGCACTTTACTCCAGCCAGTCGCAAATCGCGCTGCGACTTCTGACCCGCGAGGATCGGCCCTTTGACGACACCTTTCTCGCCGAGCGCATCCGGGCCGCCGCCGCCTTCCGCGACCAGGTCGCAGGAGGCGCGCAGGCTTATCGACTCGTGGCTGCCGAAGGCGATCTGCTTCCCTCTCTCATCATCGACCGGTACGGAACTTGCTTCGTCCTTCAGACCCTCAGCCAGGGCATGGACCGCCTGAAGCCTGCGATCGTCGAAATCCTCCGGAAGGAATTTGCACCCCTCAGCATCATCGAACGCAATGACGGTGCGGTGCGCGCCCTCGAGGGCCTGCCGGAGCAGACCGGTGTGCTGGCGGGCGAGGAGATCCGCGAAGTGGTCGTGGAAGAGAACGGCGTGAAGTTCTGCTTTGACTTGGTGGGCGGGCAGAAGACCGGCGGCTTCCTCGACCAGCGGGAAAATCGCGCCGCGGCGGCGAGCTATGCGCGCGGGCGGGCGCTCGATTGCTTCACCTACACGGGCGGTTTTGCGCTCACGCTGGCGCCGGGTTGCGAATCGGTTCTGGGCGTGGAGGCCTCCGCGCCAGCGCTCGAACTGGCGCGACGCAATCAAGAACTGAACGGATTCACCAACCTGGAGTGGAAGGAAGCGAACTGCTTCGACTTCCTCAAAGCCGCCGACCAGGAGAAACAGCGCTTCGACACCGTAGTGCTCGATCCTCCCGCCTTCGCGCGGCAGAAAGCGAGCCTGGAATCAGCGCTGCGCGGCTACAAGGAATTGAATTTGCGCGCGCTGAAGATTCTGAACCCCGGCGGCTATCTCATCACGTGTTCGTGCTCCTACCACGTGAGTGAAGCCGACTTGCTCGAGGTGATCGCCAACGCCGCGCTCGACGCCCACCGCACCGCCACCGTCGTCGAGCGCCGCACTCAATCGCGCGACCATCCCATTCTGCTCACTGTTCCGGAAACGCACTACCTGAAATGTCTCATCCTGCGCGTCTTGTGATGGCGGGCGCGACGGCTTATGCTAGTCGGGTGCCAAGAAACGCCGTAGCGCCAACCTGGGGGTCGGCACCTGCCGAGCTGAAGCTCGGCGCTACAACACACGCCCGGGTGCCAGTAGCCGCCATCCTGAGCATCGCCGCCTTTTGCATCACCCTGCGCGCGCAGGACACTCCTGCCGCAAGTTCCCCCGATCTCAAGCTGCTGATTTCCATCGAGCAGCAGACGCTTACCGACCCCTTGCCCGCGCGCATCACGCTACACCTTCACAATGCCTCGCCGCGCACGCTCTGGCTTTACCGCCGTGCACGCGCCAAGCGCCCGCCGGTCGAGCGCGTCTACGACGAAAATCGTCCTGCGGAAACCTCCGGCGAATCGACCCTAGAGGTGAAGCTGCAGCCGGCGGATGCAGCGGCTGCGCAAGCGGCGACCTCGCCTGCGGAGGGAACGGCGCTCGAGTATGTCGGATTGCCGAAGCCCAAGCTCGTGAAGCTGGCGGCAGGCGATGATTATGAAGAGAAGGCGATCGTACCTTTGAGGCCGGCGTTGGCGGACGGCCGCAAACCCATCTGGGGAGCTTACCGATTGGCGATGATTTACGGCGCAAGCTTTTCCAACGCCGACGAATTCCAGCGCAACCTGGGCGCCACGCTCTGGCAGGGAGAAGTGACCAGCAATGTCCTCGCGATTGAACTCCGCCCGGCTCCTGGCGGCGCCGTGGGAGCGGTGGCGGGATCGGCGGTCGGGGCGGACCTGCAGCCGCGCACGGCGATACGAATTTCGCTCAGCGATGAGCAGGAGCGGTTGATCGGGCAGCAGATCACCAGACCGGACGGGCGCTTCTCCTTTGACCATCTGCCCCTCGGGCTCTATTGGGTCACCGCACGCCACGAGGGCGCCACCGAGGACACTGCGGTTTTTCAGCATGTGGAACTGACCTCCGCCACGCCCCGCGCGGGCACTCAACTTGTCCTGTACCCGCCGGAAATCTACGAACCGCAGAAGCTGCTGCACAAACCGGTGCTGTTCAAAATAGTCGACACGTCCGGCCAGCCCGCCGATAAGGTCACGCTCGATGCCACTTGGTCGAACGGGTCGGTGCTCGACGACGTCAAGGCCGCGACCGACGACGACGGCACGGCCGCGATGGAACTCCTTCCCGGCCGCAATTTCGTGACGCTCAAACGGCGCGGCTGCCGCGACCAGCAGGAGCGCGCGGACATCGCCGCGGGTGAGGGCGTGGACAGTTTCAAACTGGTGTTGGATTGCCCGAAGAAATAAACCGGGGCAGCGCCCACCCCGTTGCAAAGCGTGTAGGGGTAGGGCTCCCGACTTCGCCGGGACAGGTTGCCCTACCCTTGATGCGTCCTGCTACTAAGAAAGGGTACGGCAAGCCCCCTACACCCCAACCTTGCCTCACATCAGCGACTGCATCACCTGGTCCAGGACATCCTTGGGTGGGCGCACTTTGGATTCCGGCAGCGTCGCCAGCGGCTCATCGACGACATTCAACAGGTCAATGAAGCTCGGCCGTTCGGTGTCGACATAGAAGAGCCCGGTCACAATTTCGCCCTTGTCGTGAGCTTCCGTTAGCGCGCGCAGCGCTTCTCCTTTGTTGGTGGGGTCGTAGCCCGTAGCGAGCTTGCGGAGCAACACGTGCGAACCGTCGTGCAGAGTGATGTCGGTGGTCGTCCCCGGATCATACTCCACGGAAATGTCTTCGAAGAACGGGACAAAGCTCACTTCCGCGATCGGTTCATCGTGGTCCTTCACGTAGCTGTAGGACTTGGTGGAACCTTCGTGATCGTTGAAGGTGACACAGGGCGAGATCACGTCGAGCATGGAAGTTCCGTGATGCGCGAGCGCACCCTTGAGGAGCGCCAGCAATTGCTTCTTGTCGCCGGAAAAAGACCTGGCGACATACGTGGCGCCGAGCTGGATGGCCAGGGCGCAGGTATCGATGGGTGGCAGGTCGTTGACGACTCCGGTCTTGAGTTTGGAGCCGACATCTGCGGTGGCCGAGAATTGCCCCTTGGTGAGGCCGTACACGCCGTTGTCCTCAATAATGTAAAGGAGGGGCAGGTTGCGCCGCATCAGATGCACGAACTGGCCGATGCCGATCGAGGCGGTGTCGCCGTCGCCGCTTACGCCCAGCGCGATCAGGTGGTGGTTGGCCAGCAGGGCTCCGGTGGCCACGGAGGGCATGCGCCCGTGGACCGCGTTCACACCGTAAGCGGAGTTCAGGAAGTAAGCCGGGCTTTTCGAGGAGCAGCCGATCCCGGAAAACTTGGCGACGCGATGGGGTTCGACACCCATTTCGAAACAGGCTTCAATGATGCGCTCGGAAATCGCGTTGTGGCCGCAGCCCGCGCACAGGGTGCTCTTGTTGCCCTTGTACTGGACGATTTCCAGGCCAATGCGGTTGGCCTTCGCGGCGGGCGCAGAGGGAACAGCGGTAGTCACCATATTAGTTCGCAGCCTCCTGGGTAGCGATTTGGTCAGTAATCGTGCGCGCGTCGATGGGCAAGCCGTCGTAATGGCGGACGCTGCGCAACTTTCTGATTTCGTCCGCGTCGCATTCCAGCCGGAGCAGGCCCAGCATCTGCGCGTCGCGGTTTTGATCGACGACGTACACGCGTTGGTGACGCTGAAGGAAATCGTGAACCTGACGATGAAAGGGAAATGCGCGCAGGCGGCAGTGACTCGCGTCGATATCGTGCTCGCGCCGCAACTGGTCGAGGCTCTCCTCGACTGCCCAATGGCTGGTGCCGTAAGCGATGATGCCCACTTCGTGTCTCTCGGATTCGGTGATGACTGGGCCGGGCACTTTCAGGCGTGCGGTTTCAAACTTGTGGGCCAGCCGGTCGACGTTGTTCACGTAAACTTCGGGCCGCTCGCTGTAAATGGCTTTCTCATTGTGGCCACTGCCGCGGGCGAACCACCCGCACAGGCGGTCCGGCGTGCCGGGGAGCGTCCGGTAACCGACGCCGTCACCATCCACGTCCTTGTAGCGCTCGAAGCCACCCATGCGCCGCACTTCCTCGGCGCTCAGCACTTTGCCGCGCGCCATCGGTTTCGTGGGATACGGGAAGGGGTCTGACATCCAGGTGTTCATTCCCAAGTCGAGGTCGCACATCACGAAAATGGGCGTCTGCAGCTCCTCGGCGAGATCGAAGGCTTCAATCGCCATGGTGAAGCATTCGCTCACAGAGCAAGGCAGCAGCATCGGATGCTTGGTGTCGCCGTGCGAAAGGAAGGCGGTCGAGAGGATGTCGCCCTGCGCGGTGCGCGTGGGCAGGCCCGTCGAGGGTCCCACTCGCTGGACATCAAAGATGACGGCGGGGACTTCCACGTAATAGCCAAAACCCACGAACTCCGCCATCAAGGAAATGCCTGGCCCGGACGTCGAAGTCATAGAGCGCGCCCCGGCCCAGCCCGCCCCAAGCGCCATTCCCAGCGCGGCCAGCTCATCTTCCGCCTGCACAATGGCAAACGTCGCCTTCCCCGTTTCTTTGTCAAGGCGATAGCGCTTCATGTAATCGATAAGCGTTTCGCAGAGCGACGAGGAGGGCGTAATGGGGTACCAGGTCACCACCGTGACGCCCGCAAACATCGAACCGAGGGCGGCCGCCGCGTTGCCTTCAATCAGGATTTTGCCTTGCGTGGCGTTCATGCGCTCCAGGAAGTACGGATCCGCCTTCACCAGGTTCCTCTCGGCGAATTCATAGCCGACGCGAGCGGCATTCCAGTTGAGCTCCGCCGCCTTGGCCTTCTTCCGGAACTGCTTCTGGAGCGCCGTGTGGATTTCCTCCATGTCGATGCCCAGCAGCTTGGCCAGGACGCCGTCGTAAATCATGTTGCGGACCAACTTGCGCAACCGGGCATCCGGGCAAACCGGCGTCACGAGCTGGTCGAAGGGCACAGGATAGAAAATTACGTCATCGCGCAGGCGCTTCAAATTCAGCCGCTCGTCGTAAACGCAGGCTGCTCCGGGTTTGAGGCCGAGCACGTCTTCCTCGGCGGTCTCCGGGTTCATCGCCACCAGGTACTCGCTGTCCTTACGGCGTGCGACGTAGCCATGCTTGGAGGCCCGGATCGTAAACCAAGTGGGGAGCCCGGCAATGTTGGAAGGGAAAAGATTCTTCGCCGAGACCGGAATTCCCATTTGGAAAATCGCTCGGAGCAAAACCAAGTTGGCAGTTTGGCTGCCGGAGCCGTTGACGGTCGCCACCTGAATGCTCAGGTCGTTCACGCTGCGCGCCTGGCCCGCAGGCGACGCGGCTTCTTTCGGTTCCACGTGAGTCGTTGCCATCAGATTCCTCTTAAAGCGCCTCTTGAGATCACATCAGATCGGAACTGGCTCGCTTCCGCAAGCGTCCGGAGCAAGTCAGGGAGTCAAAGCCGCGAGGTGCCCCCGCTGCGACGCAAACATCGGGAAGAGAAGCGGAGTAAAGCAAATGCATCCCGACCGCAGGTAGGCCCCGAACCGGCCTGAATAATGCAAACTAAAGACGGACTGCCCTCTCTCCCTCAACTTTCTCATTATATCAAAGAGGATGCGCGACTTGGCCCACAAGATGCGTGCACACCCCAGCCCTCCATTCCATGGTTTCGAAGACAGCCGGGCAAGACCCGGAGGGCAAAGACTTAAGTACGACGCTGGGCGAGGCAGTTCCGTAAGGGATCGAAAAGCCGGATCACTTCTGCGAGGCCTGTTTGGGAGACTGCGCTGGCGCGGCTCTGTCCTGGCTGCCAGGCAGTTCGCGCAAGCTGGCTCGCAAGGTTTCTTCTGCGGAACGGATCAGTTGCGCGCTGCGGGAGGTCATTTGGTCGATAAGATCACATCCCAGGCCCGTCAGAGATGCCGCCGACGCTTCGTAGGATTGATGGATGCTCTGCCGCAGCCGCTCCTCCGCATCCCGGAGGAGGACCTCCACCTGCTGGCGCAACTCCTCCAAGCTGGTGCGTGTAATCTCCTCGGCTTGGCTGCGCATGATATCGAGAAAGGACTCCAGCAGTTGTGCGGAGCGCCCCTCGAGTTCGGCCAGCCGCAGGTCGACGGTAAGGGTTCCGAGAGGGGATGTCTGCGCATGGGGAACGAGAGGGGGTGCAGCGGGTGAGGGAGGCGCCGCAGCCTGGGTGGGGGGTTCAGCTTGAACCGTGGGTCCCTCCACCATGGTCTTGGCGACGATTTCCCAGTCGGCAGGCGGGTTGGGCACGCTCCACAAGTTCTGGGGTCTAACCAGTTGCACGGCAATCTCGTGCCCGACTACTCCCGCCGGCGCATCCCAAACCTTAACGCAGACCCCCTTGCCCGTCGTGCCCGCCTTGGGACATTCCAGCGTAACGAGCATCCCGACCAGGACATGATAGGACGTCCGCAGCCTGCAGCCGTGCAGGTTCACCACCACAGTCTGAGTCAGCTCGCGAAATCGCTCGCCAGCGGCGTCCCGGCCGGAAAGGAATACGGGGGTGACGAATTCAATCCGCGTACTCCGCCTCAGGCTTGAGGGCGGTTCTTGCGAAGTCGCCGTGTGAGAAAAGGGGTGGTTGTCCATATACGACCGGCCGTCCGCCAAGCGGTCGCCACCGGGGCCCCCGGCCGGGCCCGGCGCAACTTCAGCTCGGAAACCACCACCCACGTAGCACCGAGTCGTGGTCTCCGTTCTTCAGGCAAGTGTTGCTACTGATATTCTACCGGTTGTCGGGTCCTGGAGCAATTATTCCCTATAGGCAGCAAGCGGCGTTTGGCCTGAGGCTGAACCGCAAGCTACAAGCCCCGCACGGAGCTCGTCTGTACGTCACGTTCGCTCCGCAGCGGGACGTGCCCCAAACGGCCAGTCGCGCTTCCTGTAAGCCAGGATAAAGTAAGCCAGCAAGCCCACGAAAATCGTCCCGAAGGCATAAAGCGCGAACTTCCATCCATTCTTCGGGTCGGAGATCCCACTGCCGAAAACGTACAGCCATCCCGCCAAGGCCAGAATCGCCGGTATCGGGTAAAGCCACATCTTGAAGGGGCGCGCCACTTCGCGGCGGTATCGCCGCAGGATAAACAGGCCGATGATCTGCCCACCGAACACCACCAGCACGCGCGCCAGGATCAGGGCCGTGATGATATCCTGCAGTGTAAAGAAGCTGGCGACGATGCAGAGCCCGCCAATCAACAGGAGCGAACGGTGAGGAAACTCGCCTTTGGGATGTAGAACCCCGAACCAGCGGAAGAAAGCGCCATCGAGCGCCGCCGCGTACGGCACACGCGAATAACCGAGCATCAGCGCAAACACCGAGGCGAAGGCGGTGAAGAGGATCATGACCGAAATGGCGATGGCACCCCAGGAACCATAAATCCTGCTCATGAAGACGGAAGCCACGGCGTTGAAGGCCAGCGAGCCGGGTTTGACCATCTCGCGCCAGGGCACCACGGAGACAAAACTGAAGGACAGGAGGAAGTCAATCGCCGTGACACCTAGAATCGAGAGGATCACCGCGTAAGGGATGGTTCGCTCGGGATGCTTCACCTCACCCCCCAGGTAACAAACTTGGTTATACCCGAGATAGTTGTACATAACCTGAATAGTCCCGTTGCCGAGTCCGATTAGAAACGCCCAATTCAGGTCGAAGGCGTGCGGGGGGAAGTCGAACGCCATGTGGGTATTGAATTTCACCAGGCCTGAAACGATGACCCAACCGGTGGTGGCGAGAGTCGTAACCCAAAGAATCATCATCAGCTTGGCAATATCTTGAATCTTGCGGTAAAGCGAACACACCACCAGCGCCGAAATCCCCGCCGCCATAAACTTGATTCCCCAGGGATGTTCCGCCAGCGCCTTCCAGAGGTAGCTCAGATACTGCACCATGCCGATACTGCCAGAGGCGATTTCGAGCGTTCCGGAGAAGAGGAATTGCCAGATGAACATCCAGGCCATGAGCTTGCCCCAGCGCTCGCGCCCGTAACTGTCGCGCAGGAAAACGTAGGGGCCGCCCGAACCCGGCAGCGATGCGCCGAGCTCCGAAACCACCAAGCCGTCGGCGATGGCGATAATGGCCCCCACAAACCAGCTCAGCAGGGCTTGCGGACCACCCAAGGTCCCGAGAATAAGCGGAACCGTGATGAACGGCCCGATGCCGATCATGTTCGACATGTTGATGGAGGTGGCGTTCAGGATTCCCAGCTTGCGCTGCAGTTGGGGCTGTGCAGCCCCCGTGCCTTCTGCTTGGTGCGGACTGTCTCCCATCTCACTCCTCTGGATCAACGTCATCTCAAGCCCGCGCAGCATACTTCAGGAGGCCCGCCTTGGCAAGAAGCGCGTCCGCCAAAGTTCGGCGGCCTCCGGCCGGAGGAGCCAAGGAGCCGGCTTCGGCTAGTGCCATTCCAACTCCTCTTAACCGAACCTTTCCACGAAGGGCCGTCTTTCGGGCCGCCCAAAATGAAGGCACCACAGATTGGGCGATCAAGTTGGAACGGCGCCAGGCAAGGGGACTGGCGGCTGGCATGCGCCCGCTCCGGAACTCACGCTGGGGGAAAAGCCTCTACCCCGGCGAACGCTTGCTTCCCCCGCCGCAGGCAGCCCAGCCAACTGCTTGATTCCCATTGACTTCGGGCCCGCTGTCGCAAGGATCGTCAAGTCCTAACAAGTGGCAATTCGTATGCTGACGCCTCTGTGAGGGGAAGTCCAAGGCGCCGTCAGTGCGGACCACTTCAAGTTCAGTTACGAGCGGGCGCTGGCCTTGGGCGGAGCCGGGGGTGGTGGGGAATCAAAACCTTCTCTCCATCTATCGCGAGGGCAGCAGGCAAGGGAGTGACTGGGTGAAAGTCAAGACGCTGGTCTGCAATTGCAAAGGGCTCGAACCTTTCCGTCATGCCGACATGAACACGTTGCCCTTCGAGATCGAGTCCGAGCTCGACGTCGAATACGCGGCCTTGCATCCCCAGCTCTGTGCCCAGAGCGGGACTGAAGCCCTTGAAGATGTGCTCCGGGCCGCAGAGGATGATCCCGACACCTACGTGATGGTCTGCGCCTGCGCCGAGGACACCCAGAAGAATCTCTTCAGGAAAGCCTTCCGCCACACGGGGTTCGACGAGAAGCATTTCGTGCCGCTGGATGTCCGCAACACCACGAATGACGGCATCCTGGACAGGATCCGGGCGAGGCTGGCCGAGATCGCAGACCCCCCCAAGCAGCGCCATTGAAAGCCTTTCGGGAATAAGCGGTCCGGTTATTCATGCGACTGATGAAGGAAAAAGGAATGCCTCTACTCCGCCATCTCCGCGAAAAATTCTTGTGGTTTCCCAGCATCGACTACGACGCCTGCCTCGCGGACCTCAAGTGCCTCAACTTCTGCCCGCACGATGTCTTTGAATGGGACCCGAAAACCGGCCGGCCTTTCGTGGCCCATCCCTATCGCTGCCTTCCGGGTTGCGAAATCTGCCTCGAAGGCTGCGATACCGGCGCCCTTTCCCTGCCCACCAAACGCGAGGTCCAAGCCACCCTGCAAAGATTACGCGGCGCCGAGTAGAAGCCCCCCACCTCGCGCCCTTTACCTTGATTGGCAGGGGGATCCCTTTAATAGATAGAATCGGCGCCGATGGATTCCTCAGACGGTCCGCCCGCTTGGGTGCGACTCTTTGTACCCGTCACTAAGTATGACTAGCTAACTCATCCTATCGAACTATTTTTTTGGTAAACATCGCTTGCATCGGGCACGGGGACGCGCGTAGTATCGCCCGGAGAATCCTTCAATCCTGGTGAGTGCCATCATGAGCTCAAAAAGAAGCGAGGTCGCTTCCCGCAGCTTGCTGCTGCTTTCCCTGACGCTGCTGCTCGCCTTGAGCGCTGTACCTCCCGGACATGCCCAATCCGACTACCGTCAGGCCGATCAATCTTCGCCAACCACCGAGGTCCGCGCACGTGTCATCCAGCCGGTGGATATGCAGAACCTTGTCCCTCTTCGAGGGAATGTTCACCCGCTGGCACGGGCCGAATATGACCGCGGCGTCGCGCCCGATGACCTGCCCATGGCTCGCATGCTGCTTGTCTTGCGGCGCGGGGACGACCAAGAAACGGCCCTGCGGCAACTGCTGGAGGACCAGCAGGTCAAGTCCTCTCCCCACTATCACCAGTGGCTCGCCTCTGAGGAGTTTGGGCAGCGATTTGGCCCCGCCGATGCGGATATTCAGGCCGTCGCCGATTGGCTCACGGGACAGGGCTTTCAAGTGAATCAGGTGGCAGCCGGCCGCACGGTCATCGAGTTTTCGGGCACGGCAGGGCTGGTCCGACAGGACCTTCATACCGAGATCCACAGATTCGCCGTCAACGGCAAGGAGCACTGGGCCAATGCAAGCGACCCACAGATTCCCGCCGCGCTGGCGCCCGTGGTGGCCGGCATCGCCTCGCTGAACAACTTCCCCAGAAAGCCCCAGTCTCGCCGCTTGGGGGCTTTTTCGCGGTCGAAGCTGACCAGCGAGGTGCAACCACTCTTCACCATCCCCACGTCCAATGGGAACTACTATCCCCTTGGCCCGACGGATTTCGCCACCATCTATAACCTGCTGCCGCTCTGGACTGCCGGCAAGGACGGCACCGGCCAAACAATTGCGGTGGTCGGCCAGACGAATATCAATGTTCAGGATGTGCGCGGGTTCCGCAGTGTGTTCGGCTTGCCGGCAAAAGACCCGAACATCATCCTGAACGGTCCGGACCCGGGGATCAACGGGGACGAGGACGAAGCCGTCCTCGACGTCGAGTGGTCCGGCGCAGTGGCCAGGGGTGCGACGATTGAATTGGTGGTTTCGGAAACAACCGAGGCCACTAACGGCGTCGATCTCTCGGCCCTCTACGTCATTGACAACAACCTGGCGCCGGTCATGAGCGAAAGCTACGGCGCGTGCGAGGCCTACCTGGGCGTGGGCGGCAATGCCTTCTACAACGTGCTCTGGGAGCAGGCAGCCGCGCAGGGCATCACGGTCGTGATCGCGACGGGCGACTCCGGTTCCACCACCTGCGACGTCTACCCCGAGACGGCGGCGCAGTATGGCTTGGCCGTCAGCGGACTTGCCTCCACGCCCTTCAACCTGGCCGTCGGCGGAACGGATTTTGACGATGTGAGCACGTGGTCCACGTACTGGAACGCCACGAACAACACCTCAACCCTGTCCTCCGCCAAGTCCTACATTCCCGAGATGACGTGGAATGATTCCTGCGCGCGGTCCGGGCTGTCCACCCTATGCGCGAGCGTGTCGAGCGATGGCATCGATCTGATTGCCGGCGGCGGCGGGCCCAGTAACTGTGTCAATTCGACGGGCGATTTCCCGAACTTCACGTGCAGCGGAGGCTACCCGAAGCCCTCCTGGCAGAGTGGACTGGGCGTGCCCGGTGACGGCGCGCGCGACATACCGGACCTGTCTCTCTTCGCCGGCGACGGCCTCAACAGGAGCTTCTACGCCGTCTGCCAAGCCGATGCCTTGCCCCCCGGATACGTGTCCTGCGACCCCTATGCTTATGAGTGGTATTTCACGGGCGCCGGGGGAGCCTCGGCGTCCGCGCAGGTCTTCGCCGGTATCATGGCGCTGGTTAATCAAGCTCATGGCCGCCAGGGAAACGCGAATTACGTCCTGTACCCACTGGCCGCCAAGAGCGGAGCAAGCTGCAATTCCAGCACAGCTCCGGGAACTAGTACCACTTGCGTCTTCTACGACTTAAACCTTACCAAAGCGGGTAAAGCCTCGAACAACTCGGTGGCCTGCAAGGCCGGCACACCCAACTGCAGTAACACCTCCAGCAATGGTTATGGGATCCTGGTGTATCCCCCGGCTACGAGTTCACCTGCTTGGACCACGAACGCCGGGTATGACCGGGCCACGGGGCTGGGCTCGGTCAATGCCGCGAACCTGGTGAACAATTGGAATTCGGTCAGCTTCACACCCTCGACGACCACCCTGTCACTTTCGACCAACCCCGCCACCGACCCAATCACGTTGACGCACGGCCAGCCGGTCAACGTAAGCGTTCAAGTCGCCCCCACGCCGCCCGCCACGGGCACTCCCGCGGGCGATGTTTCGCTGATCGCGCAGACGAACAACAACCCGAACATTAGCTCAACGACCGGCCTTGGCAACTTCATATTGAGTGGCGGCAGCGTCGCCAGCACGACCAATATGCTCCCCGGCGGGGCGTATAACGTGATCGCTCACTACGCGGGTAATGGAACGTATGGGGGGAGCGATTCGAACGCCGTCCCAGTGACAGTGAGCACGGAGAGCAGCTTGACGAAGGTCGGCGTGGTCTCATGCGATTACACAAGTGGGGCTTGCACGTACGGGGTTACGAGCTTCGTCTACGGATCCAGTTTCGACATGCTCCGCATGGACGTGACTAACGCGACCGGGCAGTCCTGTGCTTCCCCGACGACTGGCTTGATCGCCTACCCCTGTCCCACCGGCACGGTAACCGTAACGGCGAATGGCCAGCCGCCATGGGACTACGGCTATCCCTCCGGTACCCCTGGCATCTACGCCTTGAACAGCCAGGGTTACGCGGAAGATCAGTTCGTCCAACTTCCTGGGGGAACGTACCCTCTGCTCGCCAGCTATTCAGGCGACACAAGCTATACCGCGAGCACATCCGCGCCGGTTCCGATCACCGTCACCAAGGCCCCGACAACAACCACCCTGACCGGCTTGCCGTCCACCGTCCTCGGGGGGGTGTCCGGCTATTCCTGCTGCACTTTAACCGTCAACACGCAGAGTCACGGCATTGCCCCCTCGCTCCCGCTCCAATATCTCGTTAATGGGAGCACTGTGCAAGGCATTGGGGGCGATGTCAACTGGAGCAACGGTTCGGCCACTAGCTACGCTTGGCTACAGTTGGCCGGGACTCCGCCAAATCTGCCATTGGGTCAATCCACTGTCGCAGCACAGTACCTGGGCGACGGTAACTATCTTGGGTCAACTTCTGCCCCGATCACGGTCACCGTCACCGACTACAGCGCGTCGCTGAATCCACCCAGCATGAATCTCTCAGCAGGGCAGTCCGGGACCTCGATGCTCACCATAACTCCGCTGGCCGGTTTCACCGGAACGGTGAACCTATCGTGCTGGAATCCGTACCTGAGCATGTCCTGCACGGTTTCGCCCTCGTCAGTCAGCATCACCGGCAGTTCGGCCCTGACGGCCACGGTTACCGTCACTACCACGGCCAGCTCTAATATGAGCCCGCGCCCCCCGCAACAGAGAGTGCCCCCGAGTCTCCGCTTGCATGTCGGATGGCCCTGGGTGCTGACCGGGGTGCTGGCTTTGATAACACTCCTGGGTTTGACCACGGCACGGCGGCGGGCGACGGGCTGGCTGTTTGCAGCCACCCTGCTTGTGGTGGCAGCCTGGGTCGCCTGCGGAGGCAGTGGTGGTGGAAGTTCTCCTCCGGCGCCCGCCGTCACCGTGTCGCCGCCCAGTCTGACGTTCGGCAACCAGGTTCTGATGACCCAAAGCAACACCCAGACGGTGACGCTGACAAACACTGGCAGCGGCAACCTAATTATCTCGGGCGTCACCATCGGCGGTGCCGACTCGCAGGACTTCCTGGAGTGGGTTAATTGCGGCATTAATGCCGCGCTCGGGCCAGGGGTGGCCTGCCCGGTCGCTGTAGCGTTCTTCCCGCAGGCGGCCGGGACTCGCACTGCCATGCTTTCCGCGGTGGACAACGCGACAGGCAGCCCACAGACAATCAGCTTGACCGGGACGGGCGTCCGGCCGCCTACGGCACCCGGGACCTACACTGTGTCGGTACTGGCCACGACGGGCAGCCAGGGGTACGGGCATACCGCGGACCTTCTGGTGACCGTGCAATAAGCGCGGGCCGGCGAAGTCGCGCCCTACTGCGGCAGGAGATGGGGGCTTTCGTGCTGCTCGTGGGTTGTTTGTCGCCCGCGGACAACGCCCCAGGTCCTCGCGACTCCGGACTTCGGACTCCGGACCTCGGACTCTGTCGCTCGCTCGTCACTACTCTTCGACCACCAGCTTGCCTTTCATCTTCCCGTGGCCCAGGCCGCAGAACTCCGAGCATTTGAATCCAAACGTCCCGGTCTTGTCGGCGGTGAATTCGATGGTGGTCGCCTCGCCCTTCTTAAGCTTCTGATCGATGCCATAGGCCTCCAGCCTGAAGCCATGGTCGCGGTCAAGGGCCGTAATAACCAGTTTGACGCGTTCGCCCTTCTTAACGGTAATAACGTTGGGATTGTACTCATACTTCTTCGCCGTCATCTGAATCTCATGCACTTCAGTTGAGGCGACGGGCCCCTGCGCAAGAGCAAGAACCGCCAAGAACGCTACCGGCACAATCACTACCAGGAATCTCCTCATCCTACCCATACGGTTATCCACTCCTCGCCGCTTACTGTTTACACGGACCGTAATCCTTGGCCAAACCCTGGACGTGGAAAGACATTACGCCGGACTCGCTCTTTATTCTCTTTCCTTTGAGCGCCACCCTTTCGCCCGGCTTGAGATCGGTGCTGCCCGAGTCGAGAGCATAGGTCTGCTTGTCCTTTTCGTTCACAAGTTGCAGTCCGCTGCCTGCTACCTCGGTACAGCCCACGATCGAAGGCTTGTGAAGAGCCAAGTAGGCAATAGCAGCCCCACCCGCCGCGGCGGCCCCGATGGCGATTCCGGTAGAGGAGCTATAGCCGCCCTTGGGCGGAGTGTACCCCCCGGACGCCGTGGTGCCACCTCCACCTCCGCCGTACTGAGCTAGCCCGAACGTCGAGAGCAACAAGCAAAACATCGTGACCATGGTTGGTCGAAACAAAGAACGAAGCGGCATACTTCCTCCTTTGATATGACCCACCCAACGCTTGTGACTTTTAGTCTGGCCCTGCAAGCCGCTTTGACGTGCAACGTACGTGAAAGGATGCCTGAGATTCTCGAGGCCGCGCGGAGGAGAGCCGCTGAAAGGGTTTGTTTTGGTGCATTCTTGGTTTAGAATCATTCCGCAATCTTTGACCGCAAAGAAGGTGCGCATGGTTACCAAAGAGCAAGTCATCGACGTTCTACATACGTGCTACGACCCGGAAATCCCCGTCAATCTCGTCGACCTGGGACTGATCTATGATGTCCAGATCGACGACGACAGAGTGAACGTGGTGATGACGCTCACCGCCCGGGGCTGCCCCGCGCACAGTTTCATCAGCGAGGACGTGCGGGCGCACTTGGCCGAGATTCCCGGTGTTAAGTCCGTTCACGTGCAAGTGGTCTGGGACCCGCCCTGGGACCCCAGCCGCTTGAGCGACGCCGCAAAAAAGCAGCTTGGACTCCTGTAACGGGGTTTCCGGCTCCACTTACACTTTGCGAGCCGGCGCTTCCGTCCATTGCGCTCGACGCCGTCGCTTTATGATCGCTGGTTGATCCTTCCCCAGATTCCCTGTGCCACTAAGGCTGAGTTTCCTCGCTGCGCGCGAAGATATCTCCTCACCTGAGCAGTGTCTCCGTTTCCTCCCCGGCCAGCAGAGACTCAACACAGAGGTCGCTGAGATGCTCCGTGTCCTCTGTGTTGAGGCTTGAGAGGCACGGAGGTCACAGAGAACTTCTTTTGGTTACGGCCAAAGGCCGCGTTTGATCCCTCTGGATGGCAGAAAGGCGCCCCAGTATCGGGTGCACTCGCAACACCTCGCGGCAGTTCAACGCACAACACACCAGGGCTTACAGCGCGAGAGTTCGGGCAACCTGTCCCTCTTACACCCGCATCCAAGCCCAAGGAGGTAGGGTGAAATGGATTCAGACCTACGGTCCAACCTCTCAATTCAGTCGGGTCAAAAGGAGGCCAGTGCTATGCGAACAAGCTTGTGGTTTAAGAGTATGTACCTTGTTTTCAGTGTATTAATGGGGTCGGCCATGTTGACGGCCCGCACCCCCGCGCCCTGCCAAAGCGGCAAACCAACCACCGAATCCTCCAATTGGGACTTCCCGAAGGAGGCCTCTGAAATCCTCAGTCAAATCAGAGTTGATTCCTTCCAGATTCGCGATTCGGCCGCGCTGCTCAGGGTTGACAACCGTAATGCAGACCTCGTCGGCTGGCAGGCTGAGTCTGATCTTCTGAGTCAGCTCCGCGACCAAGTCAACCAGATGGACAGCAACATATGCCGGCTCCGCACCATTGCACCTATGACTACCGCGGAACAGCAGCAAGCCATCGACCGCATCCTCCCTCAGATGGTGGTAGTCACAAACGAAACGCAGTCGGCGATCCGTTTCCTCAACAACAACCACTTCTATCTGTGGGCTCCGCGCTATCACGAGTACGCCGTTGCCCTGTACAACTCCGCGAACCTTATCAACCACGATCTGCAGAATCGCGGGTGGGAGTACACGGCGACGCGTCATCAGACCCCCCAGACTTCGAAATCTTGATCCCTGAAGGCTCTGATCTCGCGTTTTCCGGTCGCCGGGACGGGCCCCGGACCGTAGCCCTGTCCCGGCTGCTGCCGGTAATCTGCGCCTTCCGCAAAACCCTTCGCCCTCTTCCCCAGAACGCCCTTCCAGTTCTGAGGTGCGCTCGGTACAATGCTGTGCGGCTTTCCGGTTAACAATCCCTTTGCGAGGGGCGAGGTCCAACCTTCATGAGTGGAATCACGGATCAGCAAGTTGAAAAGTACATCTATTCTCTCCTGCCGGCACGCGACCCCCAGCTTCGCGAGATGGAGAAGTACGCTGCGCAGCACGATGTGCCCATCGTGGGCCCGGCCTGCGCGCGCGTGCTTTATCAACTGGCGCGGCTGATTCACGCCCGGCGCGTCTTCGAACTGGGCTCCGCCATTGGGTATTCCACACTGTGGTTGGCCCGCGCCGTGGGTCCGCGGGGGAGGGTCTATTACACCGACAACGACCCGGAAAACGCGCGCCGTGCGGAAGCCCATCTCCGGCGCGTCGGCGTCCTTAACCGCGTGCGCATCCTGGTGGGAGAGGCGCTCGAATCGCTCGAGTCCACGAAAGGCCAGTTCGACCTGATCTTCAACGACGTGGATAAGAGTGCTTACCCGGAAGTCTTCCGCTTGGCGTTGCCGCGTCTGCGCACGGGCGGGTTGTTCATCACTGACAACGTTCTGCTTTCGGGGCACGTGGCCCGCCCGGCCGCGCCAGGTGACGGGCGCACGCGCGCCGTGCAGGAATTCAACCGGTTGATCTACCGTTCTCCCCGCCTATTCACGACGATTCTACCCCTCCGCGACGGGCTGGCCGTCAGCCTTAAAGTTCACTGACAGATGACCCGTGCCCTCGAGGCCGTCAGGCGCGGAACAGATTGCGCATCAGGAAGAAGAGGTTGGCAGGCCGCTCGGCGAGCCGGCGCATGAAGTACGCGTACCACTCCCGCCCGTAGGGAACGTAAACGCGCACTCGCCAGCCCTGTTTGAGGAGCTCCCTCTGCAGTTGGCGGCGAATCCCGTAGAGCAATTGAAATTCGAATCTTTCCGGAGGGATGCCGTGCTCGCGCGCGAACGCCTCCGTGGCGGCGATGAGTCGCTCGTCGTGGGTGGCAACGGCGTGATACACCCCGCTGCTCAGGAGCTTCTCCGTCAGCTTTTGAAAGTTTCGGTCTACATCCCGCTTGCGGGGAAATGAAACGTCCGGCGGTTCCTTGTACGCGCCTTTCACCAGGCGGATGCGCGCGCCGCACTTGAGAAGTTCATCCACGTCCGACTCCGCGTGGTAGAGGTAAGCCTGAATGGCGATTCCCACCACGTCGCGGGGCGCATCCACGGCGCGAAACACCCGCATGGTCGCCTCCGTGAACGCCGAGCCTTCCATATCGACGCGCACAAAATTCCGGTGTTGCGCCGCCCGCGCGGCGAGCAGCCCTAGATGCCGCCGCGCCAGCGCTTCGTCAATGGCCAGACCCAATTGGGTGAGCTTGATGGAGACGTGCGAGTTCAGGCTCTCGCCCGCGAGACGATCCAGCAGTTCGAGGTAGACCTGGCAGGCCGCTTCGGCTTCTGCCGCTTCGTGAACGCTTTCCCCGAGGCAATCGAGCGTCACCCTGAAACCCTCGGCGTTGAGCCGGCGAATGGCGCGCAGGGCGTCCTCGAGTTCTTCGCCGGCAATGAATCGCGAAGCCAGACGTCGCCCCACGGCGTATCGAGTGAGGAGTTTCTTGGGACTTTCGCGCTCGGAGAGATAGAGCAGTAAGGAACGGAGCATAAGCAGAGACGGAACAGTATAAGTTGCGGGGGCAGAATGCAAGATGCGGGTCGGACGGCGGGACTTCCCGTCGCCCGGAGAAAAGGTCCGGTCAGCGCGCGGAAACGCGCCTGCCCCCAGGACCTGGACCTTTTGCTCAGTGTTCGGCTTCCAGGAATCTCTCGGCGTCCATCGCGGCCATGCAACCTGATCCCGCCGCCGTGATGGCCTGTCGATAAACACGGTCTTTGACGTCGCCGGCTGCAAAGACGCCGGGGACGTTGGTCTTCGATCCTTCGCGCGTGAGGAGGTAGCCGAGGTCGTCCATCTCCAGTTGCCCGCGGAACAGGCCGGTGTTGGGCTCGTGGCCGATGCCGATAAAGAGTCCGTCCACAGCTTTGAGCGTTTCTTCCTGGGTCTTAACGTTCTTGAGCTTAACTCCCGTCACTTCACGTTTTTGCGCGTCCAGGATGTCCTCCACCACCGAGTTCCAGATGAACTTGACCTTCTCGTTCCGGAACAAGCGGTCTTGCATGATCTTGGAGGCCCGCAACTGGTCGCGACGGTGGATGATGTTTACCTGCGTGGCGTAACGCGTCAGGAACAGCGCGTCTTCCGCCGTCGTGTCGCCCCCGCCGACCACCGCGACTTCCTTCCCGCGGAAGAAGTAACCATCACAAGTGGCGCAGGTGGAAACCCCGTGCCCGAGCAGCTTGCGCTCGGATTCGAGCCCCAGAAGCCTCGCCGAAGCCCCCGAGGCGACGATGAGCGTGCGCGTCTCGATTCGCTCCTTGCCCACCTCGAGCACAAAGGGCCGCCGGGAAAGATCCACGCGCGCCACGTTGCCTTCCTTGAACTCGGTCCCGAACTCGCTGGCCTGCTTTTGCATCAGCTCGATCAGTTCCGGTCCCTGCACGCCCTTGGGGAACCCTGGGAAGTTCTCGACCAGCGTCGTCAGGGTCAACTGCCCGCCGGCTTCCGAGCCGCGGATCACCAGCGGCTTCAAATTAGCCCGCGCCGCGTAAATCGCTGCGGTTAAACCCGCGCACCCCGAACCGATGATCACCACGTTGCGCATGTTAGGTTCAATCTCCAATCGTGAATTGGGCCGGGAAGTCTATGTTACTCGATGCCTTCCGCTCCGTACAGTCGCTTCTCGCGGCGCCAGCGGGTCGGCTGGCGGAACCCAACACCTTACCGCCGGGGCCCGCCAATTGCATGCCTGTTCCATTTGATGCTACAAATAACCCTTCGCTTCGGCCCGTGCCAGGAACGCCGCCGGCGTGGCAGAAAGAGCTAGCAATGGAAGCGGTTGTCCTCGAACAGGTCAGCAAGCGCTTCGACTCCGTCGTCGCCGTAGACAACCTCAGCCTGCGCGTCGCGCAAGGTGCGGTGTTCGGACTGCTCGGCCCCAATGGCGCGGGAAAGACCACCTCCCTCCGGATGATCTTACACATCCTGGCGCCTGACGAGGGAACCATCCAGGTGCTCGGGCAACCCGCGAGCGGCCGCACGCAGGACCTGATCGGATATCTCCCCGAAGAACGCGGGTTGTACGCGCGCATGAAAGTACGCGAGGTTTTGGTTTTTCTCGCGGGGCTGAAGGGATTGAGTGAGGCGGAAGCGTCAAAGCGGGTTCGCCAATGGCTCGAGCGCCTGGAGCTGGCCGCGTGGGCGGAAAAGAAGATCATCGATCTTTCCAAGGGAATGCAGCAGAAAGCACAATTCATCGCGGCGGTGATCCACCGGCCTCCGCTGCTGATTCTCGACGAACCCTTCACCGGCCTCGACCCCCTCAATGCCACGCTGATCAAAGACATCATGCTGGAACTGCGCGCGCAGGGCTCCACCATCATCCTTTCCACGCACCGCATGGAGCAAGTGGAGATGATGTGCGACGCCATCTGCCTCATCAACCACGGGCGCAGCGTCCTGGCCGGCGACTTGCGCGCCATCAAGCAGTCCTATGGCAAGAATACTCTGCGCATCGAGTATTCCGGCGATGGCGATTTCCTGGATCTGCCTCACCTGGTGGAAAAGCTCAACCACTTCGGCGCCCTGGTGGAGGTCAAACTGCGCCCGGGCGCCGACCCCCAGGAGATCGTGAAGGCCGCCGTCGCGCGCGGCGTGCGCCTTTCGCGCTTCGAGCTGGTCGAGCCCCCGCTGCACGATATCTTCATCGAGAAAGTCTCGGAGGGGCATGCGTAAAATCTGGCTGGTCATCAAACGCGAATACCTGACGCGTGTCCGCACCAGGGGATTCATCCTCAGCACGGTGGGGCTGCCGCTCTTCAGCGTGGGCATATTCGCCGTCACGCTGGCCCTGGCGACACGCAAGACGGACCACACCCTGAAGATTTCCATTCTGGACAATCTCGGCGGCCTCGCCCCGGAAATCGTCGCGGGATTGCAGGAGAACTTGCCGGACGGACAGCCACTCTACCAGGTGGTGCGCACCTGGGACCGCCCCGAGTCCGCAAAGAAAGTTCAAGAGGAGTTGAACGAGCAGGTTCGTCAGGGCCGGCTCGATGGTTTTCTCGAAGTGCCGAAAGATATTCTGGAGGGCAAAGCTGCGACCTTCCATTCCCAAAGCCTGGAAGATTTTCAGACCCACCGAGCCATCAGCCGCGCCGTCGACAATGCGGTCATTGCGCGCCGGCTCGGCGACCGGGGGGTTTACGTCGACAATCTGAGCGACGTCGTGCGCGGCGTGGAAGTCTCCCTCGTGCGGGTCACCAAGACGGGAGAATCCGAGGAAAAAGGGGAGGGGTTTCTGGTGAGGCTATCCATCGTCATGATCCTTTACATCACGCTGTTGGTCTATGGCGTCATGACCATGCGCTCGGTGCTGGAAGAAAAATCCACCCGCATCATCGAGATCCTGGCCTCCTCGGTCAAGCCCTCTCATCTCTTGAGCGGGAAAATCCTGGGCGTGGCGGCGGTGGGATTAACGCAATACCTGATCTGGGCACTCACCGCGGCCCTCGTCTCGGGCTATGGAGCGGCTGTGGGCTCGGTGTTCCGGCCTGGGGCGTCGGCGCCGAGCTTCCACCTTCCAGCATCCTTCCTTGTTTATCCGCTCATCTTCTTCCTGGCTGGATACTTCCTCTACGCCTCGCTCTACGCTGCCTTGGGAGCCATGGTTTCCAGCGAGGAAGAGTTGCAGCAGGTGCAGCTTCCCGTCACCATGCTGCTCGTCGTCTGCGTCATCCTCTCTCCCATCATCATGCGGGATCCCAACTCGCCGCTGGCGGTAACCCTTACAATGATTCCTCTCTTCTCTCCCATCCTGATGGTCTTTCGTATTACGGTGCAGACGCCGCCCTTCTGGCAAATCGCCCTTTCCCTGGCCCTCTGCGTCCTGACCACGGCGGGAGTTGTGCAACTGTCAGCAAAGATCTATCGGGTGGGCATCTTGATGTACGGGAAGCGGCCTTCGCTGGTGGAATTGCTCCGCTGGCTGCGCTATACGTAGCCGCCGGCCTTACGCCTCGTCAAGGGACGTGACCGTGCAGAGCCGGAACGGCACGTCCTGCTCCTGGCCGCAATCGGCGTTCTCACAGGTCAATTCGAATTTGTTTGGCCAGCCGTCTCCTTCCTGGATGCCGTGCCGGAAGGAGTGCTTCTGCCCGCAGCTTGCACACTCCCACCCCACAAGGTAAACCTGCATATCGTTCCCCCATGCGAATCTCTGGCTGCTCTGCCCGCGACATGGCTGCCGGAAAGTTCACGCCGCGTGGTACTCCCAAAGCGCGCGGTAATAGAGCATCAAGCGAATGGGTTCGCAGCTCTCCGGAATTTCGGCGAAGGTGTAGCGGTCGTACCCGATGCTGCGGAACAGCGTGAAAAGCTCGCGCCAGGGATAAGGCTTCTGCCATTGGGGCAATCCGGCAGCACTGGTGTGCGGCATTGCCTTGTCCGATTTTCCCCAGGGAGCTTCCGTGCGCCAGAGTTCGTTGATGTGGCAGCTCCGGATCCAGGGCTTGAGCAGGTCGAACGACGGCTTCACGGAGCCGTCTACTACGTCGTTATCGTTGCAATTCCAGCACGCCCCGACCGCGGGATGGTTCGCGACGGTGAGAATCTGGCGCATATTGGAAGGAAGCTCCGTTCCCTCTCCATGCACTTCCACCCAGATTTCCACGCCGTGGTCGCGCGCCATGTCGCCACACCGGGTGAGCGCGCGGCCGATCTGCTCGAGTGTCTTATCGTGCGGAACGTCGCGAGGGAATCCGTTGGGCCGCACTTTCACACCCAGGCAACCCAGGTCCTGTGCCAACTCGCACCAGCGTTGCGTCTCCGCAATATTGCTTTCGACGATGGCCGGCTCCGGCGACTCGTATTCACAAGTGGTGCCCAGACTCACCAGGCGGACCCGCGAATCGGCAAAGCGCTGTTTCACTTCCGCACGGCGCGCCTTGTTCAAGGAGACTTCCACGCCGTGCTTATGCGTGGTGCGCAGCTCCACGCCTTCAAAACCCGTCTGCTCGCAGTTTTTGATCAGGGTGTCGAGGTCCCAGTCTTTCGCCAGGTTGTACGTGACCAATCCCAGTTTGAAAGGTGGCTCGGAGGGCGCGGCATCCGAAGGGGAAGCGTTCGCACCCTTGGCGAGAATGCCACCGCGTTCTGCCGTCCCCAGCGCACTGAAACTCGCCGCAGAGAGAACTCCGGTCTTGAGAAAAGCCCGTCTTCCAGATTTGCGCATCTTCTTCTCCCTTCGCGCCTGGCCGTATTGGGCTTGCGCTTCCGCGTGGTGACGCCTCAGAGCCAGCGCGCATTTTACCCCGTTGGAGTTTTCTGAAGATAGAGGTGACTACGCCCTTTGCCGTGACGTTGTGGCCCTGTGCCACGACCACTGCTCTAGATCCAGCACGTTAGGCGTCGCCAGCATTTCCAGGGGTCTTCAGAGGGCGCGTTGGTCGCCAGAGTGACAATTTGCGGCGCTTCCGCCCTGCCAATCTACGACTCCTGCTGTGGGGAACAACACAAAGTCCGGGCGCGCGGGACTCGCTCGTTGCGTGTGTGTCCCGCCAATTCGTCACGCGCTTGGGCCTTTTCTCTTATAATGACTGGGGCTGCGGTCGAAAGGCCTATTCATGATCTTGGTCATCGACAACTACGATTCCTTCACCTACAACCTTGTCCAGTATCTGGGAGAGCTGGGCGCCGATCTCGAGGTGGTGCGGAACGACCAGACCACCGTAGAGGCCATCGAAAGAAAAATCCCTGAACGGATCGTGATTTCACCCGGTCCGAAGACACCTTCGGAAGCCGGAATCTGTCTCGAAGTGATAGGAGCCTTCGCAGGGCGGATACCGATACTGGGGGTCTGTCTCGGTCATCAGGCCATCGGGCAGGCCTTCGGCGGCCGGGTAATTCGCGCACCGGAACTCATGCATGGCAAGACGAGCGAGATCCGCCACGACGGCAAGACTATTTTCCAGGGATTGCCGAACCCCTTTTCCGCCACCCGTTACCATTCGCTGATCGTCGAGCGCCCGAGCCTCCCCCCCTGCCTGGAAATTTCCGCCACCACCCCGGACGGGCTCATCATGGGGCTTCGCCACAAGGCAATGAAAGTGGAAGGCGTGCAGTTTCACCCGGAGTCCGTGCTGACCGACGCGGGCAAGCAGCTCCTCGGCAATTTCCTGCGCCTGTGAGACACGTTGGGTAGCGTGCCCCAACGGCGAGGGATCAGACCCTCGGCAGGTCTAACCCGAATTCCTCTCCACGGAGGGGGAGGGCGGTCCCGCAGGGCGGGACCGCCGTTACACGATATTCCCAACTGTTTTCACGTCTCGCGCCGCGAACGGGCCGGGGATGCCGGCGCTACGAGCGATAGCGTTGGGTGAATTCCACGAGCGCCCGGAGCTTGACGCGCGCCGCGCCCGAATCAATCTCCTGAGCGGCTCGCTCCACGCCTTCCGCAAAGCTCTCCGCCTTGCCCGCCAGGGTGAGTGCCGCCGCGGCGTTCACCAGCACCACATCGCGATGCGGGCCGCGCTCACCCTCCAGCACCCGGAGGAGCAGCCGCGCGTTGGTGGCGGCGTCCCCGCCCAGGAGTTGTTCAAGCGAGGCGCGTGGCAGGCGGAACTCTTCCGGTTGCACGTCGCGTGTCTCGACCCCGGCGGCGTGGCTGGAAGAAAGTCGGGTCGGCCCCGTGGTGGTGATCTCGTCGATGCCGTCGGAGCCCGCCACCACGTATGCTTGGCGCGTGCCCACCGCCTGGAGCGTTTGCGCCATCATTTCCGTGTGCGTGGCATCGTACACGCCCACCAACTGCACCGTCGCGGCCAGGGGATTCGTGAGCGGGCCAAGAAGATTGAAAACGCTTTTGGTCCTCAAGCTTCGCCGCGCATTCATCACGTGCTTCATGGCAAGGTGGAGGCGTGGAGCAAACAGAAAGACCATGCCAACCTCGTCAAGACAGTCGGGAATCCGCCCGAGGGGCAAATCGATTTCGACGCCCAGGGCTTCCAGCACGTCCGCGCTCCCGCAGCGGCTCGAAATCGAGCGGTTACCGTGCTTGGCCACGCGCACTCCCGCCGCAGCCGCCACCAGCGCCGTCGCGGTCGAGACGTTGAAGGTTCCCCGCCCGTCGCCGCCGGTGCCGCAGGTGTCAAGCAAGGGCTCGCGATGCGAGATCCTTTGAAGGTCCACTCCGGCCGCGCGCAACGCTTCGGCCGCGTGGGCACGCATCACCTCGGCGAATCCCACCAGCTCCTCCGCCTGCTCGCCCTTGTCGCGCAACGCGGAGAGAAAAGCCACAATCTCCTCGTCCGGCACGGCGCCCGACAGGAGCAGTTGCATCACCGCGCAGGATTCCGCGCGCGTCAGGTGCTTGCGTGCCGCGATTTGTTCGACCGCCTCGTGTATCGTCATGCGCTCGCTGCGAGAAGCGGCTAGGTTTGCATTCCCTGCGTAGATTTTCTATACTGCCAGATTTCGCGGTGAATGCAACAAGCTGCTCTGTGCGGTGTTGACCCCGTCGGGGAATTCTGCTTGACAACGAGTTGCCCCAAGCAAGGGTCTTTACGGACAACGGACGACTGTCAGAATGAAAATCCACGAATACCAAGCCAAGCAGGTTCTCGCGCGATTCGGCGTCACCACACCGCGCGGCGAGGTCGTCTTCAATCCCGAGGAAGTACGCGCCGTAGCGGAGCGGCTGGGCGGCACGGTGGTCGTGAAAGCCCAGATTCATGCCGGCGGCCGCGGCAAAGCTGGCGGCGTCAAACTCGCTCACGGCCCCCACGAGGCGGAGACCCTGGCGCGCCAGATGCTCGGCAAAAAGCTTGTCACCCTTCAGACCGGTCCGGAGGGCCGCGTGGTGAAGCGCGCCCTGATCGAAGAAGGCTTGGACGTGGCGCGCGAACTTTACCTCGGCATCGTCCTCGATCGCGCCTCGGGCCGGCCGGTGTTCATGGGCTCGAGCGAAGGTGGCGTGGAAATCGAAGTAGTGGCCGCCGAGCACCCGGAAAAGATCCTGAAGGAATTCGTTGACCCCGCCGTCGGCTTCCAGCCTTTCCAGGCGCGCAAGCTGGCGTTTGGCTTGGGACTGGAGGGCAAGCTCGTGAACGAGGCGGCGCGTTTCTTCGCAAACCTCTATCGCGCCTTCGAGGCCACGGATGCCTCCCTGGTCGAGATCAATCCTTTTGTCATCACGCGCGACGGCCGGCCGCTGGCGCTCGACGCCAAGATGAACTTTGACGACAATGCGCTCGGCCGGCATCCGGAAATCCGCGAACTACGCGACCTGGATGAGGAAGACCCGCTGGAAGTGAAGGCGTCGAATTATGGTCTCAACTACATCCGCCTGGACGGCGACGTCGGCTGCATGGTGAATGGCGCAGGCTTGGCCATGGCGACCATGGATATCATCCAGTACGCCGGCAGCCGCCCGGCGAATTTTCTCGACGTAGGCGGCGGCGCCAACGAAGAACAGGTCCGCCACGGCTTCGAAATCATTCTGAGCGATGCGAACGTGCGGGCCGTTCTCATTAATATCTTCGGCGGCATCATGCGGTGCGATATCGTTGCCAAGGGGGTGGTCGCTGCGGCGAAAACCTTGGGGATTAGAGTGCCCATCGTCGTGCGGCTGGAAGGGACCAACGTCGAGCTGGGGCAGAAGATTTTGCGCGAGTCGGGGCTGAACTTCACCGTCGCGCACGGCATGAAGGATGCGGCGGAAAAGGTGGTGGCGCTGGCGCGGCAATTGTCTCATTGATTCATTGGCCCATTGAGCCATTGGCTCAGTGCGACGCAAGTGAGTCAATGAGTCAATGATTCAATGAGCCGATGAATCAATCTTATGTCAATTCTCGTTGATGAAAACACGCGTCTCCTCGTCCAAGGCATCACGGGCCGCGAGGGGATGTTTCACACGCAGCAAGCGATTGCCTATGGCACCAAGGTTGTAGCCGGCGTGACGCCAGGGAAAGGTGGCACCAGCGTCGACGGCGTGCCGGTTTTCAACACCGTTGCAGAGGCGGCGCAGCAGACGGGCGCGAACGCCTCCGTCATTTTCGTCCCTCCGGCATTCGCTGCGGACGCCATCATGGAGGCCGCAGACGCTGGCCTTCCGCTCGTCGTCGCCATCACGGAAGGCATTCCCACGCTCGACATGGTGCGCGCTGCGCGCTTCCTGGCTGACAGGCCGACGCGGCTCATCGGCCCAAACTGCCCGGGCATTATTTCTCCTGGTAAATGTAAGATCGGCATCATGCCCGGACACATTCATCGGCCGGGACACGTGGGCGTCGTATCGCGCAGCGGCACGCTGACCTACGAGGCGGTGGGCCAGCTCACGGCACTGGGCATCGGGCAATCCACGTGTGTTGGCATCGGCGGCGACCCGATCATCGGGACGAGCTTCGTGGACGTGCTCCGACTTTTCAACGACGATCCGGACACGCACGGCATCGTGCTGATCGGAGAAATCGGCGGAGCGGCGGAAGAAGAAGCTGCGGCATTCATCGAGGCACATGTGAAGAAACCCGTGGTGGGATTCATCGCGGGGCGCACCGCGCCGCCTGGCCGGCGCATGGGCCATGCCGGCGCGATAATTTCCGGCGGCAAGGGCACCGCTGCTGACAAAATCGCGGCGCTCGAGGCGGCCGCCATCGCCGTCGCCGAAAGTCCTGCACTCATCGGCCAAACGATGGCGAAGGCGCTGTCCCACTAGCACTTAGCAATCAGCTTTCAGCGATCGGCGGATAACCAAGTAACTCATTCTGTTTCCGCCGCGGGATGAAAGCTGACTGCTGATTGCTGAGTGTTCGAACAAGGAGAGACATGGGAACAGAACGCACTCTCACCATCATCAAGCCTGACGCCATGGCCGCTGGCCACGCGGGCGACATCATCAAAGTCTTCGAGGCCAATCGATTCAAGATCGTTGCCGCCCGTCTGGTGAACCTTTCCAAGAAAGAGGCTGAAGGCTTTTACGCTGTCCATCGCGGCAAGGGATTTTTCGAAAGCCTGACCAGCTTTATGAGTGCCGGTAGCGCACTGGTGATGGTTCTGGAAGGCGAGAACGTCATCACCCGCCTGCGCGAGGTGATGGGCGCCACCAATCCCGCCAACGCCGCGCCCGGCACGATCCGCAAGCTCTACGCGACCAGCATCGAGCGCAACGCCGTGCACGGTTCCGACGCTCCGGAAACCGCCGCTTTCGAAATCGGCTACTTCTTTCCGGGCATCGCCCTGGTCTAACTTCTAGGCTTCATCTCACTCTCCCCCTCAGGTGCTCCGCGCGCCACCCGCGGGCTTGACAAGCGGGGGCCCGGCGGCGACGATGGACTGGGGATCCCATGAACGGCGCATTTCCATTCCAACTAGGACGCTTTCTGCTCATCGCCGCCGTCATCCTGGTGGCGCTGGGTCTGATCTTCATGGCGGGGTCGAGATTCTCCTTCTTCGGACTGGGGCGACTTCCCGGCGATATTGCCTATAAGGGAAAGAACTTCCAGTTTTATTTCCCGATTGTGACCTGCGTGGTGCTGAGCGTGGTGTTGACACTGGTTTTTTGGGTGATTTCGTTTTGGACGCGGCGGTGAAAAGTCTTCAGTCATCAGTCTTCAGTTCTCAGTTCTCTTTCCCAGGGATGTGTGACTGATAACTGAGGGCTGAGAACTGAAAACTTCTCTTATGGAACAAGCCTTCCTCAACTTCGGGCCCGCAAAGAAAATCTACAGCGTCACAGAACTGAGCCTCGAAATCCGCAACCTTCTCGAGAAGCAGTTCCCCGACGTTTGGGTGACCGGCGAAGTATCAAATTTCCGCGCCGCCGGCTCCGGCCATCTCTATTTCACGCTCAAAGATGAAACAGCGCAGTTGCGTGCCGTGTGCTTTCGCAACCAGGCGCGCTATTTGAAATTCAAACCACAGGACGGGTTGGCGGTCATCGCCCGCGGGCGCCTGAGCGTTTACGAAGCGCGCGGCGAGTATCAGCTCTACGTCGAGTTCCTGGAACCGGCGGGCTTGGGCGCGCTGCAGCTCGCCTTCGAGCAACTGAAGCAGAAGCTCGCGGCCGAAGGTTTGTTCGACTTGGCGCGCAAAAAGCCGCTGCCCGTGCTGCCGCGGGCGATTGGCGTGGTGACCTCACCCACGGGCGCCGTCCTCCGCGATATTCTGCGCATTCTCCGCCGACGTTTCCGCAACATGAATGTAGTGCTCTATCCTGCGAAGGTCCAAGGCGAGGGTGCGGCGCAGGAAATCGCCGAGGGTATCGAGTATTTCAGCCGTTGCGGGCTGGTTGACGTGACGATCGTGGCCCGTGGCGGCGGCTCGCTGGAAGACCTTTGGGCGTTCAATGAGGAGGTTGTGGCGCGGGCCATTGCCGCCTCCCAGATTCCTGTCATTTCCGCCGTGGGCCACGAAACGGATTTCACGATTGCCGATTTCGTGGCCGACCTGCGCGCGCCGACGCCGTCGGCCGCGGCTGAACTGGTCGTGCACCGCAAGCAGGACTTCGTGACGGAACTCGAGAACCGTACGCGGCGTATGGTGCAGATCGTGCGCCTGAAACTCTCCGAGGCCTGGCGGGCCGTGACCGAACTACGGATGCACCCGGGTTTCCAGACGCTCGCAACGCGGGTCGCCGAGCGGGCGCAGCGCGTGGACGAATATGTGGTTGCGCTCGACCGGCTGATCCGGGCGCTCCTGCACGCCGCGCGTCAGGAATGGCTACGCGCCTCGGCAGGTGTGGTGCGATACGATTTCCGGAGGCACGTCGGGCTGAGACGCGCCGCACTCGAAGACCGCAAGCGCAGATTCGAGAACGAGTTCCGGCGCTTCGTTACGGAACGGCGCAGCCGCGTGGCGCAGCTTGAAGCGGTGCTGAGAGAACGCAGCCCGCAGACGGTCCTCGAGCGTGGCTATTCCATCACCCGCGATGCGGAGGGAAGAATCGTCCGCGACGCGGGGCAGGTCGCGATTGGAGCTGATGTTTCCATCCACCTTGCGCGGGGTGAGCTGCGGGCGACAGTGAAGAGCAGGACGTAGTGCAACGTTCGCTGTTGAACGTTGTGGCCCTTCCTGTGTGTTGAAAACCCGCAAGGCCTGAAAGGGGGCTTTTCGCTACGCGCTAGGGTAGCCAAGATGGAGATACGCAAAGCGGAACAGATTATCCAGGAGTACGGACGAGTGATGGAGCGGACTGCGTCGATGCTATACGGTGCCCCGCAATCCACTCTCCCCTATTCGAAAGGACAAATTAAAGAGGCAATCAGACTTGCCCTGCTTCTGTTGGAACCTTCCCGTAGAGGCTCAAGCGATCCTCAGCTCGAGCATAGGCGAGAGATGCTAAGGGTTGGATACATTCAACTGGCACAATTCATTCCTGATGAAGAGGCGAAAACCGCTTCATTGGGCCGATCCGCTTTGGACTCTGGCGACATCAATCATCCAGGGTGGAAATTCGTCGAGCGGTCGATCCAGATTTTGAAACGAATATCTGAGGAGAGCCAGGTTTTGCTCGACGAACTCAACAGGCTTTTTCCTCGGTAAACCACCCCCGCCCCACGCTTACAAGGCATTGCGCCCCATTCGCACCTTGCGGTTCACATCTCTTCGACCAGCAGACTGCCCCCGTACATCGCTAATAGCAGAGTGTATCGATATCGCTCCGGGTCGGCGCACCTGACGGACTTGGACAGCCAAGGACTTATCTGGCCGTTTTACTACTCTCCTTGAGCCTCACCTCCCCTGTAGCGATGACCGCACCCAACAGAGCATCGCATAACGAATTGATCCGCTTTCCGAAATCGGGCACACTGAAAGTGAAGTTGCGAGGTAACAGATTGCCGCCGCACTTCTTCCCCGGGTACCGAAACGACATGGACTGCGGGTCTAGCGAATTGAGCTGCCGGGCCATTCTGCGATATTCGTGAAGCGACTCTTGGTCCGAAGTGTTTTTCGCCCACCCCATTCGCTCAAAGATGAACTCCACAGTCGGCCAGAGTTTCGTAAGCGAATGATCTCCCAACGCCCTGTCTATCCCTCCGTCGCGAATGCCGAGGCGGGTTCGCCCAGCAAGGACGAGAGATTTGATCAGCAATTCTAATGCGTGACGGTAAAGGAATATGATCGGGTACGCGTCGAAATCCGTCACGGCTGTGCTTCCGGACCACTTACTAACTAGCACCTTGGCTGCATTCAAGTAGGCTTCGCCCATTAGCCTGTACCTTACGTACTCCTTCTCATCGCTCGAAACCCAGTTGAGAACGGCGTTATCATTTCCGGAGCGTCGGAGAAACACAGCCGGTCCCCTCTCGCGCCTGGACTTCATTGCGTTCCTCCTCCGATTCGTCGTCGTGTGAATGTTATCGGCTGTCAATATCGCCCCCTCCCACAGCGGTTTTGCCTGTGGCGAAGACGTTGCACCGCTTGACAATTCTGCAATCGCTGATGTGCGTGCGCGGCAGGCATCCTTAACAGCAGGGTGAGTTACGCCACGAAATGCGTGCCCTCTGCGATATATAGCAGTTTACCGTCCTGCCTATTCGACCTGACGCGGGATTTGCCGGTGCCTCGAAAGACCCGGAGGTCGAACTGTGAACCTTCCGCTACAGCTTGTAGCCAATCTTCCGCAGAAACTCCTTCCGCCATTTGATGTCGGCGTCGGTTTCGATGCCCCTACTCTTCACGCCATCGACGACGCCCAGAATCCCACGGCCCTGCTCCGACTCGGCCACGATGTCGGTAACACCAGCCAGATCACACCCCACGCCGATACGCCTATTCCCTTTGCGCTCTGCAGCCTGGGCAAAACAATCAACGCGAGGAGTACCCTACCCACGACCTACTTGCGCTTAGCGAGCGCCAACTGCATACGGACGCGTCGAGCATCCGCAAAGCGGGTGAGCTTGCCGTAGGAATCCAGGAAGATCATGATCAGGGGCCGGCCGTCCAGATTCACCCGCATGACCAAGCATTCGCCCGACTCGCTGATGAAACCGGTCTTCTGCACCTCAATGTCCCAATCGGGGCGGCCAATCAAGCGGTTGGTGTTGACATACGGAAGGATCCGCCTGCCGATCTGAACGTAATAGTAACGATCCGTGGAATACTCCCGAATAAGTGGATACTGATAGGCGGCCTGAACGAGCTTGACCAGATCGAACGCGGTCGAAACGTTTTCACTCGTCAGACCATTGGGGTTGACGAAGTGCGTGTTGCTCATCCCGAGTTCGGCCGCCCTCGCGTTCATCGCCTGGATGAAAGCCGGGCGCCCGCCGGGGTAATACCGGCTGAGAGCCGCCGCCGCGCGGTTCTCCGACGACATGAGGGCCACGTGCAGCATATCCGCGCGGCTGAGCGACCAACCCACTCTCAGGCGGGAAGCCGTCCCCATGGCGGGATCACAGTCTTCATCACTGATCGTGAGCATGTCCTCAGGCGGCAGATTGGCATCGAGCGCGACGATTGCGGTCATCAATTTGGTGATGGAAGCGATCGGCACGACCTGATCCGCCTTCTTCGCCAGCAGCACTTCGGAAGTCTTGGCGTCCTCGACCAGCGCGATTTTCGATCGCACCGCCAGTCGGGATTGCGCCTCAGGCGGGTGTGAAGAGTTGCTCGGGAGCCGCTGCGCAGGGACATGGCGAACGGGGGGAACCGGGCGCGCGGATGAGGGTGCGGAACCGACGCTTTGTGCGCCGAATGCCACCCCAGGAGCCGCGTGCGCGGGGCTGGAGAAAAACGAAGAGTTGAGGCTCGCCAGAGCCAACCACACGGCGGCGAGGCATCCCGAGATGCGGCGAACCCAAAGCGCGTGTCGTAGCGAAGAAATCATTCTCCCTTGTAAAACCACTACAGCTTGTACCCAATCTTGCGCAGGAATTCCTTGCGGAATTGGATGTCGGCGTCGGTTTCGATGCCGCGGGTTTTCACGCCGTCGATGACGCCCAGGATGCCGCGGCCCTGTTCGGATTCCGCCACAATCACCTCTACGGAATTCGCGGTGGCGCAAAAAATCTGGCAGACCTCCGGAACGTCTTTCACAGTGTTCAGGATGTTAATGGGGAATCCGCTTTCCATGAAGATGATGAAAGCGTGGCCGCAAGCAAGGGCGAGCGCGTTTTTCTGCGCGAGCTCGATGAGTTTGGGGTCATTCCCTGCAAAGCGGACCAGCGCCGGACCGGAGGACTCGCAGAACCCGATGCCGAACTTCATGTTGGGCACGGTTTGCACGATGGCTTCGTAAAGGTCTTCGACGGTCTTGAGGAAGTGTGATTGGCCGAGGATGAAATTCATGTCGGCGGGCTTTTCGATCTTGACGGTTTTCAGTTCCATGCGTCGCTCCGTGGATGATGTGGTGACGATTCTACCGCGGGCGGGCTTGGCAGACCAGCGCTTCGTCCCCGAATGGCGGCCCCAACCTCGGCCTGCGCAGGGCGGCCGCAAAATCGCCCCGGCCAAGGCGACAGGTCACGACGGGAGGCAGTTCAAAAGGAGCTGAGGCAGATTCGCCGTTACTCCGAGACTTTGAGGACGGCGAGGAAAGCTTCCTGGGGGATGTCGACGCGGCCCACGCGCTTCATGCGCTTCTTCCCTTCCTTCTGCTTTTCCAGCAGCTTGCGCTTGCGCGTGACGTCCCCGCCGTAACACTTGGCGAGCACGTTCTTGCGCATGGGCGGAACGTTTTCACGCGAGATCACCCGTGAGCCGATGGAAGCCTGCAGGGCCACTTCGAAGAGCTGGCGCGGGATGAGCTTGCGCATCTTCCCGCAAAGCACGCGGCCGCGCGAGTGAGCGTCGTCGCGGTGGCAGATGAAACTGAGCGCGTCCACAGGCTCGCCGGCGACGAGCAGATCCACCTTGACCAGATCGGAAACCCAGAAGCCCGTGAAGTGGTAATCGAGCGAGGCATAACCGCGCGAGACGGATTTCAGCCGGTCGTAGAAATCCAGCACGATTTCGTTGAGGGGCAGTTCGTAAGTCAGCAGCACGCGCTTCGGCGATACGTACTCGAAGCCCTTTTGCACGCCGCGCTTTTCTTCCAGCAGCTTCAGGATGCCGCCCAGGTACTCATCCTGAGTGAAGATTCGCGCGGTGATAATGGGCTCTTCGACTTTGTCGATGTCACCCACGGGTGGAAACCTAGTGGGCGTGTGGACGTCCAGAACCTGGTCCGCCTTGGTAGTGACGCGATAGCGGACGCTTGGCGCGGTGGTGATGAGGTCGAGGTCGAACTCGCGCTCCAGGCGCTCCTGCACGATCTCCATGTGCAGCAAGCCCAGGAAGCCGCAACGGAACCCGAAGCCGAGGGCCTGGGAATTCTCGGGCTCGTAAAAGAAAGAGGAATCGTTCAGCCGCAGCTTTTCGAGCGCGTCGCGCAGCGGCTCGTAACCGCTGGCGTCCACGGGATAGAGCCCGGCGAAGACCATGGGTTTTATTTCTTCAAAACCCGGCAGCGGCGTGGTGGCGGGGCGCGCGTCGTCGGTGACGGTATCGCCGATGCGGGTGTCGGAGATCCGCTTGATGTTGGCGATCATGAAGCCAACCTCGCCGGCTTCGAGGCGCTCGACGCGCACCGGCTTGGGCGTGAGCACGCCGAGCTCTTCCACGTTATAGACCTGTTGGTTTGACCACAGGCGCACGCGCATGCCGACGGCCATCGCGCCCTGAACTATTCGCACCAGCACGACGACGCCGCGATAGTTATCGAACCAGGAATCAAAAATCAGGGCTTGCAAGGGTTCGTCCGGCGAACCTTGCGGGGGCGGGATGCGCGCAATGATGGCCTCAAGGACCTCCTCAACTCCGGTGCCCTGCTTGGCACTGATCAACAGGGCTTCGCTTGGGTCGAGCGCCAGCGCGTGCTCGATCTGCTGGCAGGTGGCAGCGATATCGGCGCCCGGCAAATCGATCTTGTTGATGATGGGAACGATGGCCAGCTTATTATTCAGCGCGAGCTGCGCATTGGCGAGCGTCTGCGCTTCGACGCCCTGCGCGGCGTCGATCACCAACAACGCGCCCTCGCAGGCGGAAAGGCTGCGCGAGACCTCGTAAGAGAAATCCACGTGGCCGGGCGTATCGATCAGGTTCAAGCGGTATTCGTTTCCGTCGCGGGCGTTGTAAAGAAGACGAACCGAGTGCGCTTTGATGGTGATGCCTCGCTCACGCTCCAGGTCCATTGAGTCAAGAACCTGGTCGGACATCTCGCGCTTGGAAAGCGCCCCGGTGAGCTCGAGCAGGCGGTCGGCCAGCGTCGACTTACCATGATCGATATGGGCGACGATCGAGAAGTTCCGAATGAAGCGAGCCTCGGTCATGAAACCATCGTTTCGCCGATTCCGCGCAGAATGCGAACCAAGGAGAGATTCACCGCGTGGTGCGAGTGGTGGGAGCAGGCCCTTGCCAACCGCGAGACTTTTCCGAACCCTTTGAAAATCTAGCAAAAGGGAGCTATCCTGTCAAACTGGGACTTGAGCACGCAGTTCCGCCTGAGGCGGAAAAGCCTCCGCACGTTGCTATGCCCGACATCGATAAGCTCCATGAAAAAGCCGCCAAGTATCTCCAGCGGCAGAAGTTCGAGGCTGCCCTCGACACCTACCAGGAAATCCTTCGACACCAGCCCGACGACGAGGAAGCGCTCGTCAACCTGGGCGACCTCAGCCTGAAACTGAACCGTACCACCGACGGACTGCGCTATCAATCGCAACTGGCGGATTTCTACATCAAGCGGAACGACGTCACCAAGGCCGTCGCCACGTGCCGAAGAATCTTGAAGCACTCGCCGCACGATGTGGGGACGCTGGCGAAACTGGCGGGACTGCTCGAGAAAAGCCAGAAGACCAGCGAGGCGCTCGAGACGTACCGTGAGGCGCTGGGACACTACCGCAAACTTGGCACCAGCACGCTGGCGATCGAGTGCTTGACCCGCATCGTCAAGCTCGATCCCAACAACCTGGAGGAACACCGGGAACTGGCCGAACTGGCCAGCCTGGCGCACGAGACCACGATTGCCACCCCGGCCTTCCTGCGGGCTGCGCAACTCGCGCGTCGGGCCGGAGACGAAAGCCGCTGGGAAAAGTTCATCGAGCAGGCGCATGCGATCGACCCCTCGGATGAGGCCGCTTGCATTGCCGCTACGGAAATGTATTTGAAGCGGGGCCACGCCGCCGAAGCGGTGGCACTGGTTGGGCCGGTGCTGGAGAAGAAGCCCGAAGACCTGGAAGTGCTGGAGTTGGCCTGCTGTGCTTACCTAGGTGTGGAAGACTACCCCACGGCGCACCCACTCTGCTGGAAGCTCTACCAAGCCAAGCCGGAGCGCGTGGACTTGATCCTGAAACTCATGGAGGGGCTGATTCAGAAAGGCGAGGCCCAGCAGGTGCTGGGAATGACGAACAGCCTCAGAGAGCGCCTTTTTCAGCAGGGCAAGGGGAACGAGTTCCTGAGAATCATGGAGAAGGTTTACGAATCCGACGAGTCGAACCTGGAAGTCTTGCAGACCCTCAGCAACCTGTACAACGAAATGAACAAGGAGGACGGGCTGCGTCGTTCGCTCACGCGCCTGTTCAACCTTTACCTGGCGAGCGAGAAATACCAAGAAGCTGCGGACACGCTGGACCGAATCCTGGACGTCGATCCTTATGGCGAAGGTCACTACGATCGACTGCTAAACCTGGAAGGACACATCGACCCGATCTTGTACAAAAACATCCTGACGCGCTTGCAACCGCCTTCCACGGTGCGGACGCCGCCAACCCGGGGCCACGCAGGCACTGCCGAGGCGGCCGAAAAGGCAGAATTCTTGGAGGATCTCCTCGTCGAAGGCGAGATGTACAACCAATACCAGCTCTCCGCCAAACTCCAAGAAACACTGGAGAAGATCAACCGCCTCTTCCCCGGCGCGGAGGAAAAGAACGAACGACTGCGAGAACTTTACGAAGCGGCGGAATACACACCGAAGTTCAAAGCGCCCGTTGCCGCGGCGAGCGCAGCGCCAGCTCCTCGGACCGATACCGCAGCCCCAGCCGCCGCGTCATTCCAATCTCTCGCTGACTTGAGGAAGGTCTCCGAGATCACCGCCAGTATTTATCGCGAATCAACTCTCCAGGGAGTGCTGCAAGTCGCGGTTAATGAAATCGGTCGCACTTTGAATGTCAGCCGTTGTCGGGGCGCACTGGGAACACCCGACCGACCTCCCGTGCTTACGGCCGAATATTGTTCGCCGCTGGTTTCGCGCTCCGATCCGGCGGCAGCGGTGAAGCTCTTTGCTCTCCTCGTGACCCAGGCCGTCACCAGCAGGGATGGCTGGGCCGTTGACGACGCCGTGCACGCTCCTTTGCTCTCCGCCATCCCCGCCGAGATTCAAAAACTGGGGATTCGCTCCCTATTGGCGCTGCCGCTCATGGACAGGGACGAAGTCACGGGGCTGCTGCTCCTGGAGCAATGCGAAGCGCCGCGTGCCTGGTCGCCGGGCGAAAGCCTGCTGCTGAGAGCCATCGCGACCCAGGTGGTAATCGCCATAAACAACACCAAGCTGCGGCGGCTCGTGCGCTCGCTGGCCGGCACCGATCCCGAGACGGGCCTACTTCCCCGCAGTTCGTATCTGGACTGCCTGCTCTCCGAAGCTCAGCGCTCCAAGGATCAGGCCCAGCCGCTTTCGGTTTGCCTGCTCGAGCCGGAGAATCCCCGCGCTCTGATGAAGCTGTTGGGCGACGCGGGCGTGCAACGCTTCGTGCAGCAGGTGAGCAAGATCTTGATCCCCGCGCTGCGCCAGAATGATATTTCCATTCGCTATAGCCCCCTTTCGATTGTCGTCGTGTTTCCGGACACAGCCTTGTCGCAGGCGGGGCTCGCGGTGGAGAAAGTCAAGCGCGCACTTGCACGGGTCCCGGTGAATGGCGGGGAGGTACCCAATTTCTGCGCGGCGGTGAGCGATGTCCCGCTGGGGTCAACCTTCGAAGCCGTGGATGGCGTCACCGAGGTGATCAACCGGCTGGAAGCATCGCTGGACCGCGCGCGCAAAAAGGGCGGGAAACGCGTTTTGATTTCCAAATTCACAAGCTGATTTCACCCTAGAATTTCGATCCCCACGGGATCAGAAGAGCGCCTGCGCGATCGCCTGGATGCACTATCGCCCGCCGACAGGCAGTCTGTAGAAAAGGCCGTCCTGTTGCATCTCGAGATCCGGCGTTGAGGATCGCGGACGGCAAACTTCGGGTCGGCCGGATTGGCCCTGCCCGTTGCCAGCTCGGAAGGCTTGGCGCTCAAAAGGGGAATAACAAATAACCGGATTCGAGGAGTTTCGCCGTATGGCTTACGAAACGCTGCTTTACGAAAAACACAACGCCCTCGGCTACGTTACCATCCACCGGCCCGAGAAGCTGAATGCCTTAAACCGCACGGTGATGGAGGAATTGTTCGACTGCTTTCAGAATCTCCAAAAGGATGACGAAGTGCGGGTGGTGATTCTGACGGGAGCGGGCGAGAAGGTGTTCGTGGCGGGCGCCGACATCAACGAGATGGCCGCCCAAACACCGGTGGAAGGCAAGGAAACTTCCCGGCGCGGCCAGCAGGTGCTGGATTTGATCGAGAACCTCGGCAAGCCGGTGATTGCGGCCATTAACGGCTATGCTCTGGGTGGCGGTTGCGAACTGGCTATGGCGTGCACGCTGCGCGTCGCCGCAGAAAACGCCCGCCTGGGGCAGCCTGAGACGAAACTGGGACTCATCCCCGGTTATGCGGGGACGCAGCGCCTGCCGCGCCTGGTGGGAAAATGCAAAGCCCTGGAAATGATTCTGACCGGTGAGCCCGTGACCGCCCAGGAAGCACATCGCGCCGGACTGGTGAACCAGGTTGTGCCCGCCCCGGAACTGCTGGCGACGGCGGAGAAGTTGGCAGAGAAGATCATCGCCAACGCCCCGCTCGCCGTGAAGTTCGCGCTGGAGGCGGTCAACCACGGGATGGAGATGTCCGAAGCCGAAGGCCAGTTCCTCGAGGCGACCCTGTTTGGCCTCTGCTGCACGACCGCGGATATGAAAGAAGGCACGCGCGCCTTCCTGGAAAAACGGCCCGCAAAGTTTGTCGGGAAGTAGGAAGCAGGTGGTAGATGGTAGGTAGCAGGTGGTAGGTCGGGGGGGTAGGTCGGCGCTAGACGTCAATTGTCCAGATAAGACGCCCCACCCACTACATGCCACCTACGACCTACTGTTTTGAGCAAATGGCTTCACGAAGAAAATCTCGCGAATACGCGATGCAAATGCTCTATCAGTGGGAACTGGGGGGCAACACGCCCGAGCAGGTGGGCTCCACTTTTTTCCTCGAGCGAAGAGCCGACAGCGAAGTGGAAAGCTTCGCGCGGGACCTCTTCCAGGCAGCCGTCAACGACATCGATCGCCTCGATCGGCTGGTTCGCGAGCGCGCCGAAAACTGGCGCCTCGAGCGCATGGCGGCCGTTGACCGGAACATCCTGCGTGTAGCCCTCTGCGAACTCTTGCACCATCCTGAGACTCCTCCCTCCGTGGTAATCAACGAGGCGCTCGAAATCGCGCGCCGCTTTTCTGGAGAAGATTCAGTCGAGTTCGTCAATGGCGTGCTGGACGCCATCCGCAAATCACTCCCACCGCGCGACTCAAAGTCCTGATCTCCCCTTTTCATGCGGCCCTCTTTCTCGCCGCCTCCTGGGCGCGTCGAGCCTTGGGGTTTTTCTTCCCGCGAACGGCGCGATGACGGTTCAGGCAGGCAACTGACGCGCGAAGGCAATGCGTTTTTCGATGGATGGGTGACTGTGAAAGATGAGCTCGATCCAGGGATGCGGCTGCCGCTCGGCGAGGTTGAGCTCCGCGAGTTTCTCCATGCTGGAGATGAAGGCATCCCGGGAAGAAATCGCCCGGAGCGCGTAGGCGTCCGCCTGACGCTCCACGGCCCGCGAATGCGCATTCACCGCCGGCAGGAGGAGAAGCGAAAGACCCACAGTAACCAGCGCTAGAAGTGGCAGGTTGGCGAAATCTGCCGCCCCCTGAAAGCCGAAATGCGGGCTCAGCCACCCGAGGGTCCGGTGAATCAGATAGAATCCCAGAAACGTTGTGCCGCCTTGAATCGCGATACCCTGAAACATATGGCGGTGCACGTGATGGCCAAACTCGTGCGCCAGCACGGCTTCCACTTCCTCATCCTGGAATTGCGCGAGCAGCGTGTCAGAGAGGACGATCCTGCGCGTATTGCCGAGTCCCACCAGAGCAGCGTTGGCCTTCTTGCTCTTCTCGCTGAGTTTCCATTCGAATACGCCTTTAATGCGTGTTCCCGCGCGCCGCGAGAGTTCCAGCAAGCGTTCCGTCAAAGAAGGATTTTCAAGCGGCTTGAACTTGAAGAAGATTGGGAATATCAATATCGGCGCGAGGTTTGCTAACAATATAAAGAACCCGATGAAAACTACGGCACACAGAATCCACCAATGCTCCGGCCAACGGCGGATCGCCGCGTATAGGAACTCGACTCCTAGCGCCGCCAGCGCGCCACCGAGGGCCACTCCCTTCAGTTCGTCCTTCACCCAGCCCGCCAGCGTCAGGTTCGAAAGACCATACCGATGTTCCAACCAGAAGCCCTGCAGGAAATTGAGCGGGAGCCCGGTGACGTGGGTGATGATTCCGAAAAGGCCCAGATAGATCAGTACCGCGACCCACGGGCGCGTGGTGCAATGGACCGCGAGCGTGCGCAGAGTGATTGTCCACCCGGTGAGAAGCAGGGTGAGAAGAATGGCCAGGTCGACGAGGAAGCCCGCGACACTCAGGATACGTCCCGTTCGGTGGTAGCGCTTGACGCGCGCGGAATCTTCCATAAGTTCCTATAGAAGAGTGAAGCCTGCTGCGGCTCAGCTCGGAGCCAAAACCGCTTCACCGCTGCTCGGTTGCGAACGCCGCCATTTCCTCGAGCAATGCCTTCACTTGCTCGCGCGAAGGCGCCTCCGCATAAAGGCGCAGGACGTTCTCCGTACCGGAGGCCCGCACGAGGAGCCAGGCGGAATCTCCGAAGCGCAGCTTGGCGCCATCCATGTCTTCGACGCCTGTCACTTTAAGTCCCGCGACTTTCTGGAACCTCCCCTGCGCCACCTGCTTCACGAGCCGCTGGGCAGCGGAAAGTTCCACTTCCAGATCAACGCGGTCATAGATGTGCGGGCCAAACTCGCGGCTCAAGTCTTCGACGAGTTCGCCGAGCGTCTTCCCTTTTTCAGCCATTACTTCCGCCAGCAGAAGCGAGTTCAAGACGCCGTCGCGCTCGGGCAGATGTCCCTTGGTTGCGATGCCGCCGCTTTCCTCACCGCCAATCAACACATCGCGGGTCAGCATCAGCTCACAGATGTACTTGAATCCAATGGGCGTGATGTGCAGTGGAAGGTGGTACTTGCGCGCGAGTTTGTCGATCATCTGCGTGGTGGAGAACGTCTTGATGACCTCGCCGCGCAGTCCCAGGTCTTGGGCCAAGTGCTGGAGGAGTATGGAAAAGATCTTATGCGAATCGATGAACGACCCGCCGCGATCGATGGCGCCGATGCGGTCGGCATCGCCATCGGTGGCAAAGCCTGCGTCGAAACCGCCTTCCGTCACAACGCGACGAAGTTCCGCCACGTGAGGCTCGATGGGTTCGGGGTTTATGCCGGGGAACAGCGGGTTCTGCTCAGAGTGAATTTCCCGGTAGGTGATCCCGGTTTCATCGAACAGGCGAGCGATGCAAGCACGCGCGGCCCCATACATCGGGTCGACCACAAATCTCTGACCGGACGAGCGGATGCGATCCAAACGGACAAGACTCTTGAGCCTCTCGAGATAAGGAGTAATCAGATCGACGGTCTCAACGGAGGCGGGCTTGGACCTGCGCGGGCGCGGCCGAGCGCGATCCAACCGATGCAGGTGGATCTCGATGCGATGGATAATGGCCGGAGCCGCAGAGCCGCCATAGGGCGCTTTGAACTTCACGCCATTCCAGCGGTAGGGATTGTGGCTGGCGGTGATCATGACGGCACCGGCCGTCTGCCGCGCGACCACGGCGTAACTCACCGCGGGCGTCGGTGTGGCGGCGTCCGCCACCCAAACCCCTATCCCCGCCGCAGAAAAAACTTCTGCGGCAGCTCTGGCAGAATCGGCCGAAAGGAAACGCGTGTCGTAGCCGACGATCAGGCCGCGTGCGGGTTCACTTTCTTCGCGAATGTACTGAGCGATGGCCGCGGCCACGCGACGCACGTTGGCAAAAGTGAAGTCATCTCCGATCACTCCACGCCAGCCATCCGTACCGAATGTGATCTTATCCATGTCGGGGGCTCACTTCTAGGAACCGTTCAGCGTTTGTAAACTACAACAGGGCATGCAGGCCCGCCTTCTCCAGCGCCTGAACTGCCTTGCCCACCTCCTGCGAACGCTCGCGAGCGCACACCAGCAGCGCGTCGTCCGTTTCTACAATGACCAGATCATGAACACCGACCGTCACCACAAAACTCCGCTTGGCAACAATCACGTTGCCGCGCGAATCCAGGCACAGGCTGCGGCCAGGCCGGACGTTCATCTCGTCATCTTTCGTGGAGAGGTCGTAAACCACCGCCCAACTGCCTACATCGTTCCACCCGATGTCCGCAGCGACCGCGTGGATATCGGAAGTCTTTTCCATGATTGCATAGTCGATCGAAATCTTCTCGAGTTGCGGGAAGAGCCGGCGAAAGGTCTTCGACGAGCCCACGCCGCCAGCCGCGGCAATCCGTGCCAATTGCCGCGCCATTTGGGGTTGAACGCGCTCGAAGTTTCTAAGCAGCGTTGAAGCCCGCCAGATGAACATGCCGCCGTTCCAAAGATGGCGGCCGGAGGCGACGTAGCGGCGCGCCACGGCGAGCGGCGGCTTCTCGGTGAATTTCCTAACCTTGAAAATCTCTTGCCCGGCAATGCGTCCTTCACGCGCGCCCACGCGGACGTAGCCGTAACCGGTGTCAGGCCGGGTCGGCCGCAAGCCAATCACCACGGAGCGCCCTTCGGTGCACGCCGTCTCACAGCCTGCGCGTAGCACGCGCAGGAACGCGGTGGGCTTGGTGATGACGTGGTCCGCCGGCAGCACCACCATCAGGCCTTCGAGATCGCGGTGCAAGATCTCATGCGCGGCCACTCCCAGGGTGGGGGCGGTGTTGCGGGAGGCGGGTTCCGCCACAATCTGTGCGGGCGGAATCTGCGGTAGGCAGCGGCAAACCTCCCGCCAGACGAGTTCGTTGGTGAAGATGTAGGTGCGCTCGGGGGGAATGAGGGGATGAATCCGCGCCACCGTTTGTCCCAGGAGCGTACCGCTTCCAAAGAGCTCCAGCAATTGCTTGGGATGCTTGCGGCGGCTGAGCGGCCAAAAGCGCGTTCCGCTACCACCCGCCATCACGACTGCGTATGCGTGAGCGAGAACCGATTTTCGCGTCATGAGAGTCTCAGTCGAATACGATCTGGTGGATTTTCGCGGCCGGGATTCCTCGCCGCTTTAGGGGCTCTCGAAAATCCCTTTCCAGGTCCGGTACATAAAACTTAAAAAGCCGGGTGTCCAGCCTGGGCACGAGACGGTACAGATTCGCCGCGGGCGGAATCAGCCACGTGTCTCCGGTGCGATAGGCCAACCAGCCGGCCTGGTTTTCGATGCGCCCCTCTCCTTCGAGAATCGACAGAACTTCGACGCGCTCCGGCGAGCTGCGGAAGGAAACCGTCTGGAGGACTTTCAATTCCTCGAGCGCGAAGAACCGGCCGGCAAGAACGAACCGGCGCAAGCCGTACTTCTCTTTCAATTCGAAATGCGGCAGGTCGCGAAGCGGCGGCAGGTCTGGACGAATGACGTCGAGCCCCTTGGCGAGATGCAGCGGCCGCGGCTTGCCATCCAGGCCCAGACGCCCGAAATCGTCGAGCCGATAGGTGAGGTCCGAGTTTTCCTCCACTTCGAAGAGCACCAGTCCCGGACCCAACGCGTGCACGGTTCCCGGGCGAAGAAAGACAGCTTCCCCGGCCTCGGGCCGGAAGCTTTGTAGAAGTCCGCGAGAAGTTCCCTTCGCGAACGCCTGCTGCAATTGCTCCATCGTCACGGCAGGCTTCAGCCCGAGCAGAATGGCAGCCTGCGGATCCGAGCGCAGGAAATACCACATCTCGCATTTGCCGACGTTGCCCGGGTCGTGGACTGCAGCGTAATCGTCATCAGGATGAACCTGCACGGAAAGCCAATCGCTGGTGAAGATGTACTTCGCCAGAATGGGAAAACGGCGGCCGGTCCAGGATTTTCCGTGCAGCTCGGGCCCGTATTTTTCCGAAGTTTCAGCAAGGGTCATTCCCGCCGCGGGGCCATTCAGGAAACGCGAAAAGTCGTCGGTAATCCACACCTCGCCGATCAGTTGGTTCGAGTTCTCCTTGCCCGCGCGTTCCTTGGGCTGGGGCGCCGCAAAGAGCGGAGCCAAATCTTGCTGACCCCAAATTTTCGGTTTCAAGACGTTGGAGAGTTGGAGTGGACCGTTGAAGACGGACATGAATCAGTTAAAACCTGGCGAAGAACGACGCCATGCGTTTTAACCCCTCCTCGATCTGCCCTAGAGAAGTTGCGTAGGAGATCCGAACGTGTTGATGAGTTCCGAAAGCCTGGCCGGGCACCACGGCAACGTGCGCCTCCTGCAGGAGCTTTTCCGCGAGCAGCGTGGTATCGGCCAAGCCGTCACGACTAAGGTAAGCCGAAATGTTGGGGTAAGCGTAGAATGCTCCCCGCGGAAGCGTGCACTCGATTCCGGGAATGGCCCGCAGGCCTTCCACCACGCGGTCGCGGCGGCGGCGATACTCCGCCAGCATGGCGCGCACGCAATCCTGGGGGGCCCGCAAAGCCTCCACCGCGGCTTTCTGCGCGATGGAGGTGGCATTCGAGGTCGAGTGGCTTTGCAGCTTCAACATGTTGGCGAGAAGCTTCGTGGAGCCCAGGGCAAATCCCACCCGCCAGCCGGTCATGGAGTAAGTCTTCGAAAGTGAACCCACAATCAGGAGATGCTCGCGATCCTTTGAACTCCCCAGCGAAAACGGCTGGCCCTCATATAAACATTGGCAATAACATTCGTCGGATAACAGAAGAAGGTTATGCCGCGCGGCCACAGCCAGGAGTTTTCGCATCTCCTCGGGAAGGACTACGGCGCCCGTGGGATTATTGGGCGAATTCACCACGATCATCTTCGTGCGCGGCGTGATGAGTTTCTCAACCGCTTCGGCGCGCACGGCGAAGTTCTCAGCCTCGTGCGTTTCGAGCAGCACCGCCTTGCCGCCGGCGTAACCAATGATGTCGAGAAAGGAAACCCAGTAAGGAACGGGAAGTATCACTTCATCGCCGTCGTTGAGCGTGGCCACCATGGCCTCAAAGATGGCCTGCTTGCCGCCAACCGTCACCAAGCACTCTTCCACCGAGTAGTTGGAGCCGAAATCCCTGGCGTGCCGTTCGACGAGAGCCTCTTTCAGATCGCGAATCCCGCCCGTGGGTGTGTATCGGGTGAAGTTCTCTTCGAGAGCGCGGACCGCGGCTTGCTTAATGTGGTCGGGCGTAGGAAAGTCAGGTTCGCCGGCTCCGAAGTCGACCAGTGTGGCGCCCGTGGCGCGCAGCTTGTCTGCCTTCTGCACAACCGCGGCGGTCGGGGAGACGGAGATCCGAGAAATCCGCTCGGAAAATTGCATCCTGGCTCCAAACTCAAGACTTGTTCTGGAAAACCTTTTGATGAAGCCGCTCTTCGACCAGCGCGGGAACCAGGTCCTTGACCGAGCCGCCGTGCTGAAAGATCTCCCGCACCAAGCGCGAGCTGACGTAGGTGTAGGAGAGGGCCGGCATCAGGAAGACGGTTTCAAGATCGGGCGCGAGTTTGCGATTCATCAGCGCCATCTGCAACTCGTACTCGTAATCCGTGAAAGCCCGAATTCCCCGCAAGATTACTTGTGCCTGCTTCTGCCGCGCGTAATCCACCAGCAGCCCGCTGAAGGTATCGACCGCGACATTCGGGATGGCGCGCGTCGCTTCCCGGAGCATTTCCACGCGCTCGGCAACCGTGAAAAGCGGGTCCTTCTCGAGGTTCGTCAGGACCGCAACGATCAACCGATCGAAGAGGTGGCTGCCCCGCTCGATCAAGTCGAGGTGGCCATTCGTGATCGGATCAAAAGATCCGGGGTAAATTGCAAGAATCTCAGCCATGAATTGTGTGAAAGACAGTGCCCGACCCGCGCACGAGCTTCCACTTCATTCTAGCGTCGGTGCTCGAAAGTTGTAAACGAGATTCTGAGAAGAGCACAGAAGGAGTCGCGCCGATTCAGGCCGCCTGGGCAGTACGGCTCGGGGCGAAGCTGAGTGCGCCGGTGCAACTGGAGCCGCTGCCGGCCGTGCACCCAAAGCAATGCGTACCGGTGCGGATCTCACGCTGTGTCAGCAGGAACGCATCGAAGTTGCGGATATGCTGGGGCAGGCCGTGATTGATGGGCATTTCCAGCATCTGGTTAAAGTCGCAGTCGTAAAGCATGCCGTCCCAACCCACGCTCAGGAGCGTGCGGCACATCAAACCTTCCACCGTGGCGGGATTGAAAGTTTGAACCAGCTTCTCCATGTAACAACTGTACTTCCCGTGGCGGACTAAGTCGGTCAAGAACCGGCGGATGGGCATGTTGGTGAGCGTGTAGAGATGATTGAACACGATGCCGAAGCGCGTGCCCAGTTCGCGGCGATAGTCCTCCTCCAGTGCCTGCTGAGGCGGTGGCAAGGAGGGCCCAACCGGGTTGTAGACGAGATTGAGGACCAGCCCCGTGCCCGGCTGCCCGTAACCGAGACGATTCAGCCACTGAAGCGCCTCGACGCTTTTGCCATACACACCCTTGCCGCGCTGCGCTTCCACGTTCCTTTCGAGATAGCAAGGCATGGAAGCGATGATCTCCACCTGGTGGTCGCGCAGGAACTCCGGCAGATGGCCTTTGCCCTCCACGAAGAAGACGGTGAGATTCGAGCGATCCATCACGTGCCGGCCCAGCGCGCGCGCCCCGCGCGCCAGGTACTCAAAATGCGGATTCAGTTCCGGCGCGCCACCCGTCATGTCCACCTTGGGGATGTCGTAGCGACGAAGCACGTCCAGGATCAGCTCGGCGGTCTCGCGCGTCATGACCTCCGTGCGCGTGGGGCCGGCGTCTACGTGGCAATGGCGGCAAGTCTGGTTGCACAGCTTGCCCACGTTCACCTGCAGCGTCTCGACTCCGATTGAGCGCAACGGCCATTGGCCGATCTGGACTAGCTTTTCGTCAAACGCAATCATCGACCCCCCGGAAACTCGCCCACTCAGCAGTCCGTCGCTGGAAGTATACCCTCAGAAGGATGCGTCACGCAGCCGGCGGCTTCAAAGAATTCGCAATTCCTTCCAGTCGCCGATGCCTTGTCATGCTAGCGCAGGTTGCGCCAAACGGGTAGGAGAACTGCAGTGGGTGCGGGTTTCCCTACTCGCGATTTTGACGAAATAAGGTATGCTTGGTCACTGCTGCGGGCAGCCGCCCATCGCCCGCTGGCCATCAACGCATCTCCAGGAGTGGGAGTGGCCTTTAGCTGGATTGACCTCGCCGTTGTCATCGCCTACCTCCTCGCCATCACCGCCTTCGGCTCGCGTTTCCGCAAGAACCAGCGCACCCTGCACGATTACTTTCTGGGCGGCCGCCGCCTGCCGTGGTGGGCGATTACCTTGTCGATTGTCTGCGCGGAAACCAGCATTCTGACCATCATCAGCACGCCCGGCATCGCCTTTCGCTCGAACCTGGGATTCCTGCAATTGATCTTCGGCTATCTCCTGGCGCGCGTGGTGGTAAGTTTCCTCCTCATCCCACGCTATTTTGCGGGCGAGCTTTTCACCGCCTACCAACTCATCGAGCAGCGCTTCGGGCACGGTCTGAGAGTCTTCACCGCCGGCCTGTTCCTCCTCACGCGCGCGCTCGCCGAGGGCGTGCGCGTCTTCGCCATTTCCATCGTGATCGGGATCATTTTCAAAACCGGAGTGGGGGCCTCGCTGGTGATCATTGGCGCGCTGACGCTGCTTTACACCTTGGAGGGCGGGCTCACGGCGGTTATCTGGACGGATGTGATCCAATTAATGGTCTATCTAGCGGGAACCGTCGTGGCGCTCTTCGTTGCCCTCCACGCCCTTCCCGGCGGCTGGGGTGAGGTAGTGCGCGCGGCACAGGCGGCGGGCGGCAAATTCACCGTTTTCAATTTCCACTTCGACTGGAGCCAGCCCTACCTGTTCTGGACGGGCCTGGTGGGCGGCATGTTCCTGAACACGGCGAGCCACGGCACCGATCAAATGATCGTCCAGCAACTGCTCGCTGCGCGCAACCGCCGCCAGAGCCAGGGAGCGCTGCTCGCCAGCGGCCTCGTGGTGCTCTTTCAATTCAGCTTGTTCCTGGTGGTGGGCGTGGTGCTCTACGCTTTCTACCAACACTTCCCACCCTCCGTGCCCTTCAGCCGCACGGACCAGATCTATCCGGCCTTCGTCGTCACCCGGGTTCCCACGGGGCTCGCAGGCTTGCTGATCGCCGCCATCCTCGCCGCCGGCATGGCCAACCTGAGCGCCGCGTTCAATTCCCTGGCGTCGAGTTCAGTGGTGGATTTCTACAAACCCCTCGTGCGCCCCAACGCCGATGACCGGCATTACCTGCGCGTCTCGCGCCTGATGACGCTCGGGTGGGGTTGTGTGCTTATGGTGATCGCGCTCGCGGCACAGTATCTCCAGCGGAGCGCGTTGGAGCTGGCGCTCACCGTGGCCAGCGTTCCCTACGGCAGCATGCTGGGGATCTTCCTGCTTGGAGTCTTGACCAAGCGCGCCACGAGTCGCGGCGCCCTGGTGGGCGCGTTGCTCGCCCTCGCCACGCTGGGCTTCGTGATGGCCTTCACCCACATTGCCTGGACCTGGTACGTCGCCATCGGAACCGTGGTAACGTTCGTGGTGGGCCTGCTACTGAGCCTCGCCACCTCACCCGGTGGGCCGGCCCCAAAGCGCACCGAAGAGGGTCTTTTGTATTGAGCCAAGAATGGTGAATAGTAATAGTGAATGGTGAATTGCAGATGATGTTTTGTCGCAGCGAATTGTGGAGGAGGTCGAAAGCCCTAAAGGCCCTTCATTCCTTAATTCACCGCTTCCTATTTACTATTTACTATTCATGATTCATAACTGCTATGCCAAATAAAGAACCAGCCGGATTGGTGAAAGGTTTGGGAGTTTTCGGCGCCACCTCAGTGGTGGCCGGCACCATGATCGGGACCGCGATTTTCGTGGTTCCGGGCATCATGCTGCAGCAGGTGGGAACGCCGGCCATGGTGCTCGTGGTGTGGGTGGCCGCCGGAGTCCTCAGCCTTTTCGGCGCCCTCAGTTACGCCGAACTCGGCGTGGCGCTACCCGAGGCCGGGGGCGAGTACGTCTACATGCGCCGCGCTTACGGGGAGCTTTTCGGCTTTCTCTACGGCTGGACGCAGTTCATCATCGCCAAGACCGCATCAATCGCCGCCATCGCCACGGGTTTCGTCATCTACCTCGCCTACTTTTTCCCGCGCTTGCAGGAAACCCTGTGGGAAGCCTCGCTCGGTTTCGGCCGCCACGCAATTCCGCTGCGCCTGACGGGCCTGCAACTCGGCGCGACGCTCATGGTGCTGTTGCTCTCCGGTTTGAACATCCTGGGCGTGCGCCGCAGCGGCGCCGTGCAGACGCTTTTCACCGCCTCGAAGCTGCTGGTGCTGGCGATTCTCATCGTGCTCGGCCTCGTGCTCGGCCACGGCTCGTGGCAGGGCTTTCGGCCGGTTTTCGCGCCGACGGGCCACGGCGTCAGCTTGGTGGCGGCTTTCGGCGTGGCCACGGTTTCGGCGCTCTGGGCATACGACGGCTGGAACAATCTCAGCATGGTGGCGGGGGAAGTCGAGAACCCCCAGCGCAACCTGCCCATTGCGCTCATCGCCGGCTCGCTGCTGGTTCTCGGAGTTTATGTATTGGTTAACATCGCTTACTTTTACGTGCTGCCCGCGTCCCAGGTCCTGGGCACGAGCACGGTGGCGGCCGACGCCGCGCGCCGCTTTTTGGGCACCGCCGGTGGAGCCTTCATCGCCGTGGGCGTCATGATCTCCACCTTCGCCACGCTCAACGGTTCGATACTGGCGGGCTCGCGCATTCCTTACGCCACGGCGCGCGACGGCCTTTTCCCGCAGGCGCTCGCCGCCGTGCATCCACGTTTCCGCACGCCCGCCGTTTCGCTGGTGGGGCAAGCCGTCATCGCGGGACTGTTCGCGCTCACCGGGCAATATCAATCGCTCTACACCAAAGTGATTTTCGCGGAATTCCTTTTCTACGCGCTCTGCACCGCCGGCGTCTTCGTGCTGCGCCGCCGGCGGCCTGACCTGCCTCGTCCTTACCGCACATGGGGGTATCCTCTGGTTCCCGCGCTTTTTGTTATTCTGGCGGTCTGCCTGCTCGTGAATACGTTCTGGCAGCAACGCGCGGATTCAATGTGGGGGGTCGTGCTGGTGGCCAGCGGCATCCCCGCTTACTTTCTCTGGAAAATATGGAAACGTCGCTCCTCATGAATCGTGGCTTTTCGCAACTCGCGCGAGCCGCGCTGCAGGTGGTATTCACAGGGCTACTGATCGCCGCCCGCACGCCCGCCGGGCAAGAGACCACCGGCACGACGAAGCCCTCCCCCAGGAAAGCCGCCCCGGCGGGGGACGCGGCTCTGGTAAAAGCACGCTGGCACGTGCTCGGCGCGCGCCCGCTCGCGATGTTCTATTACTCGAACGACTCGCTGGGGCTCGGGACACTCGCAGCGCACGCCAAAGCCATGACCTTGCTTGGCCCGCAATGTTTCTGGATCGATCAGGACGGCTTCGTGCATGGCGAAATTCCGGCCGAGGTCCGGGAGGCGGCGTCTCGCACCGACCTCCCCGTCATGCCGTTGGTGATCAATCCCAGCTTCGACCGGCCCACGGCGCACGCCCTGCTGCGCAGCTCCAAGGCACAGGAGCGCGCCGCGATGTATCTGGGGTATCTTGCGGCGCGCGACCATTACCTTGGCTGGCAACTCGATCTCGAAAATATCGACCCGGCGGACAAGCTTTACTACGCGCGCTTCGTCGAGCGCGTGGCGGCGCGGTTACATCGCGACCACCGCTTGCTGAGCGTCGCCGTCGTGCCGCGCTTTTCCGATGCCTATCCGGACAACCGTCCCGCGGAATTTCGCACCGGCGAGTGGGGTGCGCCGTTCGATTTCCGCGCGCTCGGGCGCGTGGCGGATTTCCTCACGCTCATGGCGTACGGTCAACACTCCACCTCGAGCCCGCCCGGGCCCGTGGCCGGCTACGATTGGGCGAAGGCGGCACTCGACTACGCCGTGCGGCGCGTGCCTCGCACGAAGCTCCTGCTCGGCATTCCCCTCTACGGCCGCGAGTGGGTGGAAACTTCCCAGGGCACCACCTCGCGCAGCCTCGCGTACAGGGACTTGACGCCTTATCTCGAGAGTAACGGCAGCGAGCCGCGCTGGGACGAGCGCTGGCGAACTACCTGGTTCCAGGTCCGCGACGGCGAGGCGCAGCGCACCGCATGGTTCGACGACAACCGCAGCTTGCTCGAAAAACTAAGGTTGATGCAGTCCTATCACCTGCGCGGATTCGCCGCTTGGCGGTTGGGCGTGGAGGACCCGCAGTTCTGGTCCATGGCCGCGCAGTTTGAAGCGAGCCGGCCTCAGGGGGCGCACAGTGCACCTGCCGCGAAGAAACGCGAGCGCACCGCCAGGGCGAGCGGCACGGGGCAGTCGCCATAGTCCGGAAAGCAATTCGGGCGAAACAGGTTTAAACTCGATAGGTTCCAGCGGGAAATCTCAATCCCGGGGAGACACCATGCGAACTCTTGCCGTGGTCGGTCTATCGCTCGCGATGTTCACCCCTTCACTCGCCCGCCTGCGCCGCCCGGAGCATACCTGGATTGTCCTTTCGAAACAGGGACTCGACGCGCGCGTGCATCGCCAGCTCGAACAACTGGCTGCACAGGATCAGGCGCTGATCCGTTTTTTCACCAGCGCCTCGGAAGCAAAACGTGTCGCCTTGCACCCGGGCGCCATTTCAATTGAATTGCGCGAGGAGAAGAGTGTGGAAGGCTTTCTCGCCACGCTGCGGCGCGAGGCCGGCACGACGGCCGTCGAGCCCACGATTGAGCTCGCGAAGGAAGGTTACATTCTCGAGGCCACCTACCCGCGCGCCTCAGTGCCGAATCACCTGCGCATCACGGCTGCCACGCCCCGGGGATTTCATAACGCCTTGCTGCGCGTTCCTGATCTGCTGATCGTTTGGCCGTCCAATCTCCCCACCGACCTTATCCCGCACCCGCAGGCCGTGCGTGTGGAAAAGAATCGCACTTCCGCAGTCATCGCGGATTTTCCCTCTTTCCCCGAGCGCGGCGTCGTGGAGGGCTTCTACGGCGTGCCATGGACGCACCAGGATCGCATCGACATCCTGCGCTTTGAAGGGGCGCACGGCATGAACGTTTACTACTACGCCCCCAAGAACGATCCCTACCATCGCAAGCTGTGGCGCGAGGTCTACCCGCCCGAAGACATGAAGCGCCTCGGCGAACTCGTGGACACGGCGCACCGCAACTTCGTGGACTTCTGCTTCGCCATCAGCCCCGGCCTCACGATAGCTTACTCCAACGAGCGGGATTTCGGGGTGCTGACCAACAAGCTCGCCAGCGTCGGCAAACTGGGCATTTCCTGCTTTGCGCTTTTTCTCGACGACGTGCCTCAAGACTTGCAGGACCCGCAGGACAAGGCGCGGTTCAAAACGCTCGCGCAGGCGCATATTTACCTGACCAACAAACTCTACAAGCACCTGAAGGAGGGGTCCGCCGAAAACCGCCTGGTGCTGACTCCCACGACCTACACCGACGAATGGGGCAGCCGCGACTACATTCGGGAGCTCGGCGCGGGCGTTGATCCCAACGTGCCCATCGTCTGGACCGGCACCAAAGTGTTTTCTCCCACCATCACCGTGGAGCAGGCGCGCGAGTGGGGCGGATTCATCCATCGCAAGCCGCTCGTGTGGGACAACTTCCCCGTGAACGACGGCACACCGTGGTGCCGTTACCTGGGGCCGCTCACCGGCCGCGATCCGCATTTGCCTTCCGCGCTGCGCGGACTGTTCTCGAATCCCATGGGCCAAGCGCACGCGTCGATGATCCCGCTCCAGACCGTCGCCGATTATCTCTGGAACCCCGAGGGGTACGACCAGGAACGATCTGAGACGCACGCCGTCGTCAGCCAGTACGGCAAAGACGGGCCACGCCTGCTCGCGCCGTTCCTGAAGACCTACGAAACGTATGCTTGGGATGACGGGATTTTCACGCCGCTTTTCAGCGAGCGCCACCAGCCGATCAACGTGGCGGCGATGCAGTCACAATTGGCCGACTTGAACTCGGCGCTCGATCATCTGGGCAACCAGAAGCGCTGCGAGCGGCTGCTGGCGGAGATTTCTCCCGCGGTCAAGCGCACCGGGGAGCGCCTGGCCGAGGTGAAAGCTGACCCGGCGTTTCGGCCTCTCCCGGATGGCAAGCTGCAATGGAATGAAAGTTACGATGCGCTTTCAGCCTATCACCTTGCCCAGCCGCCCAATCTGGACGGCGATTTTGCCAAGTGGCAAAGCGGCCCGCTTTACGTGCTTGCCCACGCCGCGCAGGTGGCGATCGGCGCCAAGCGCTGGAAGGGGTCAAAGGAATTATCGGCGCGCGTAGCTCTGGCGTGGGACGAGAGTTATTTCTATGTGGGCGTGGATGTCACCGAGCCGGATCTCTATCAGCCGTTCTTCGCGCGCGGCATCGAGAACGGCGACACTTTCGTGCTGACGCTTGAAACCGCTTTCCGCAAGAACTTCTATGCGAAGGAGCCCACCGGCGATGAGTACGAGCTCTTCTTCAGCCCCGGAAACTTCGCCGACGTCAAGCCCAGCATCTTCTCCGACGAGGATTACCTGCCGCCCCGCGCGCGTCCTCACAACTGCATGCAGGAAATCTACACCGCCTGGAAGAAAACCGCCCAAGGCTACTCGGGAGACATCGCCATCCCCGTCTCCTATTTCGAGGAGGGCAAGTTCGCGCCGGGTTACGAACTGGGCCTGGGCTTCGGCGTGAGGAAAGTGATCCGCCCTACGAAGCCGACCGACGAGGAAGACCTGGAACGGATTGAGCTGCAATCCAAGAAAGACCACCTGTTCCGTGTCAGCACCCGGAACCCGTCCACCTTCCCGCGCTTGGTGCTGGCGGATGGAAAACCCTAGATGCGCTGGCAGCCCGGTGCAGAATTAGAGTGAGCGTTTCCCCGCCGAAGCCACTGACCCGCGGAGCCAAGGCCGATGCACGGTATCTCTCGATATGGGATGAACTGAGTAAGTCCACCGGGTAGTTCCCGGCTGGCGATGCGACATGTGAGGCCCGGGAAAAGGGAGCTACGACCTGGTTGCGCCGCCCTCCTTTTTCTCCAAGGCTGGCAGGATGTATTGCGTTACGTAGCGATCGTATCGGGCCTGCACCACCTCGGTGGCGGGAACCGTTCCCAGCGGCCCCCCCGGCGTAGTCGGCTGAGAATAGACGTCTCCCGGCCTGCCAAAGGAGCCCGGGTCCGTCTTTGTGAACTTCTCGCTGTCGGTTTCGCCGAAATCGTAGATTTCCTTGGGGCTGTAAGCTTTGAACTGCTCCGGTGAGGGCATGTCGACCGTCCGCACGTAGATGCGCAGCTTCCCGAACGCGTTGTTCTTGTTGTATTCAATGCGCAGAACGCGCTGTTCGACTTGCTGGGGGTTCTTGGGATCCGTAAAGGTATCAGCCAACAAGTATAAGTTGTCGAGCTTGCCGCCGAATTTCGAATCGAGGAGATTGTAGAGGCGCAAGGTCGGATCATCCGGACTGACCACAGGAATCTTTTCCTTTGCACCGAGACGGGTAACGTTTCCGCCCGCGAAAACGAAAAGCGCAAGAAGAGCACCAGTGATGATTGGAAGTACCCGCGATTTAGTTCTCATGGTCCCTCCCTGGACGTGTCAGCCTTCGAGTGAAGTGGCCTTCGACTTGGCCGCTGCATGGGACCGTACGGGGATGATACTACTCCCCGTCGGGAAGGCAGGGCAATTGCCCAGTTAGTAACCAGCCTCCGCCGGGCGTCACACGCCCCGGCTGCTACTTCTCACGGATACAGCAGATACTGGGCGCGAATTTTCTTGAACTTCTCCAGTGCTTCCTGCCAATCGTACCAGATGCGCTGGGGGTCACGGCCGGCGCGGATCGACTCCACCACCGCGCGGCTGCCGATCAAAGGCAGCGAGCCCTCCAAATTGAAGTCCTTGGGAAAAAGCTTCCAGAGCGCCGCCTCAAGTTCCACCCCCAGCTCGGTCGGCTCGAGCGCCTGGCGGTCTAGCAAAACAATCTGCACGCCATGGCACACCTCCCCTGCGAAATTGCTGGAGAGCGGCCTGAAATCCATGGGTAGATAGCGCACTCCCTGAATGTCCCGGCTGTTCAAGTACGCAGCCAGTTCCTTCCCATTGACCCACGGCGCGCCCACTACCTCGAAAGGCGTATCGGTGCCCCGGCCCACGCTGACGTTTGAACCTTCCACCCAACAGACACCCGGATAGAGAATTTCCTCCGTCAGGTTCCGCAGGTTCGGTGAGGGATTCATCCAGGTCTGCCCCGTCTCGTCGAACCAGTCCGTCCGCCGCCAGTCGCGCATCTTCACTACGTGCAGCTTCGCGTTCAGGTGATTCTCGTGGTTGTACATCTCCGCGAGCTCCCCCACTGTCATGCCGTGACGCACGGGCATGGGGAAATAACCGAGGAAGGAGCGCAGGTCCATGTCCAGGACGGGCCCCTGGACTTCCCCACCGGTAATTGGATTGGGCCGGTCGAGAACGTAAAACTCAATTCCCTTTTTGCCGGCAACTTCCAACGTATAACCGAGCGTGGTGATGTACGTGTAGAAGCGCGCGCCGGCGTCCTGAATGTCGAAAACCAGCGCGTCGATACCTTGCAGCATTTGATCCGTGGGCCGCTCCCCATCACCGAACAGGCTGTAGACAGGCAGGCCGGTCGCGGCCTCGCGGCTGGAATCGACCTTTGCGCCTTCTGCCGCGGAGCCGTACAGCCCGTGCTCCGGGCTGAACAACGCCACCAGCTTCACGCCCCGTGCGCGATCGAGGAGGTCGATCGTGCGCCGCCCCGCACTATCAAGACCCGAGTGATTGGTAATCAACCCCACATGCTTGCCCTCGAGCGGCACGAAATTTTCCGCCTCCAGCACGTCGATACCTGTCTTCACCTTGCCATTTCTCAGCCCCTGCACGCGGTAACCTTTCAGGAGTTCGAAGAACCCGGTCAGCGATCGCCTGCTGTCCAGAACCTGCTGCGCGGAGACCGGCCCCAGCGCCCCCGCCACGAGCGAAGCCACCTGCGTGCGTAGCGGGCCCACGTCGCCTTTGCCGTCCGGGTGCACGCGGTTGGTCAGCAGGATCACGTAGGTCTTCGTCACCGGGTCGATCCAGAGGGACGTGCCTGTGAAGCCCGTGTGTCCAAACGAGCCGACCTCGTACAGCTCGCCGCGGTTCGACGCGAACGGCGAATCGAGGTCCCAGCCCAGCCCGCGCAGCGCCATCTTGTTCGGGGGGGTCTGCGGCGTCGTCATTTTCTCCACTGTGAGCGGGCTCAAAATGCGCACGCCGTTGTACGTGCCTCCGTCGAGCAGCATCTCGGCGAAGATGGAAAGATCGTCGGCGGTCGAAAACAGGCCTGCGTGCCCAGCCACACCTCCCATGTTGTAGGCGGTCGGGTCGTGGACTTCGCCCCAGAGCATCTTGCCGCTTTCGCCATGCTGGAATTGCGTGGGCGCGATGCGCTCGCGCAGCGAGGCAGGAGGCTTGAACAGGGTGTCTTTCATGCCCAGCGGCGTGAAGACGTGCTCCGCACAATAGACGTCTAGCGGCTCGCCCGAAACGCGGCGCACCAGCTCGCCCAGCATCGCAAAGTTGATGTCACTGTAAATGAAGCGCGTGCCGGGCGGCACGATGGGCCTCTCCGCCACAATCATCTCCATCGCCGTCTTGTAGCCCGTCCACTCGGGTTTCAGGTCGAGGTCGGGGCGCAGGCCGGAATAGTGCGTCATCAGCTCGCGCACGGTGATCAGTTCCTTGCCGTTTGCCTTGAATTCCGGCCAGTAATCGCCCACGAGAGCGCTCAGCAGGATTTTCCCCTGCTCGACAAGCTGCATCACGGCGGTCGTGGTGGCGATCACCTTGGTCAGCGAGGCCATGTCGAAAATCGTGTCCACGCTCATCGGCCGTCGTTCGGGAATCAACGCGCGTGCGCCAAAGGCTTGGCGATAGACCACCTTGCCATCGTGACCGATCAGGACTACGGCGCCAGGGCACTTCTGGTCACGAATCGCCTGCTCGACCACCGGAGCGATGCCCGCCAGCCGTCGTTCGTCCAGGACGGGCACCGCACTGTCTGCCGCCACAGCCTGTGCTGCCGCCGTGAGCATCACTGCCCAAAGACACCACGTCCCAGCCTTGCGCGGAAACCCAGAGCGATGAGTCACGGTTTGCACCTTCGATCAGTTTGCCTATCTGCAGAAAACCTTTTCCTATATACTCGCGGGCTCCTCCTGTCAATGCGCGGCAGAAAAAATGTCAAAGCTCTTTAGAAGGTTGATGAAAAACGTGGTAGCGCCGACACTTTAGTGAAGGTCGGCGCTACTGCGGTGCTTGCTCAGGCCCGTTAGGGCCGGTAGATTGTGGCCCACGGCGACAGCCCTGGGGAAGCGGCAGTGGTTAACACTTCAGCCCGCGTCAGCGGGCGACAGACTCGCTCGCAGTGGTCGATTATTTCTGTCGCCCCTGCCGGGGCTTCAGAAATCATTCCATCTCCCTTTTTTCCCATGGCTCTCGCCGTGGGCCACATTCTGACGCCCGCCTAGGCGGGCTTTCGGGCACCTCTGGCAGCTAGATTAACGCCTATGGGGCTTTGCCCAGGGCTGGGGGTGGAGACGAAATTGAGGCTGCGGTATTCTCGTGTGGCGACGGAAAAGCCGCCCCGATGCATCGGGGCGCTACGCTCCTAGTGCCTATCGCGGTCACCGCCGCAACTCCTCCGTGCCTCCTCAAGCTCGTGGCGACGTCGCTCCGCCTGGCGGCTGTGCTCACCGTGGCGGTCAATTTCCTTTCGGAGTTTTTCCTCGGCCCTGTGGACCCGTTGCTGGCATTGGCGGTCGCTATCGCCCGCCTGCGTGCGCGCCACGCCACCAACCAGCAACAATACTCCTGATGCGGCAACGAGTAGAATGTTCTTCCAACGATTTACCTTATGCGACATGACTTCCTCCTGAACAATGACGTTTTCCGTACTTGCTCAACCTAAGCCGGGATTTCCATTCTGGGTTCCCGAGTGGCTGACAGTCCACCTGGACCTCCCAATCTGAAATCCCAGACAACTAAATCTGCACGAACTCTCGGCACCGTGTCTGTTCACGATTGCTCACTGTGGTGGGAAATTATCTCTTAGTCCCGCCGCGGCGGGCGACAGAAGAATCCCGCTTGGTCCCTCGTAATGATGCCGCCGCTGCCGGGGCTTGAGAAGTATTTCCACTTCCCTTTTTCCCCACGGCTTTCGCCCGCGCACGGCGGGTCAAAGGAGACCCTGGGCCATCCCGCAGAGCGGGATCGCCGCTGCGCGGCTTGCAGCCGCTCGCTTCCTTTCCCCGTGGTGCGCTTCGGCCAGCCGATGAGAACGCGAGGATTTGACCCTGAAAGCGGCCCCGATGCATCGGGGCGCTACGCTTGGTTCAGCCATCGGTCGTGTGAAGTTCTTCGTACGCGCCGATGGCAGCGCCCTCAAGAACTGGGAACAGCTCGTCGAGGACATCGCAGAACTCGAAAATGTTAAAGCGGAAGTGCGATCCGAGCGAGGCAGAACCTTTGGTGTCGAGTGGGTACCGAAAGGCGTACGAGCCAGCGTCGACGGCCTGAAACTCTGCGATGACCGCGCGAAATTCGTCAAGCGTACCAAAGTGCGGAGTGCCGAGATCCCAATCCCAGCCGTAAGCCTCGAAGACGCGCTCCAATTCTTGCCTCAGAATGTCGAGGCTGTGCGTTTTGAGCAATTGCTGTCGGTCAACCTCGTGCTGCCCTTTGATTGAAAGCATCGGCGGGCCGACGAGAAGCACGGCCTTCATGTACAACTCAAGAGCGTGTCGGTAGAGGAACACGACGGGATACGCTCGGAAATCCTCGGTGGGGATTCCGTACAGCCCGAATTGTGGGTTCTTCCGGAGCGCCGCCACGGACTCTTTGGCGACGACGTGAAAAGCCTCCGCAAAGAGGCGGAACTCCCCTTCTGGAGTGCCATGCCAGTTCAGCACTGCCGTTCCGTGGGGCCGACCGTTGTCGATGAAAAGGCGCTTCTTCTTCACGATGGTTCCCCTTTTAAAACCGAGCGGCAAGCGTAGGGCGGACCGGTTGGTGAGGTCCGCGGCTCTTACCAGGAAGAATCCCTACAACCAAAAACCGTAGGCCTGGAAAACCAGGTCTCCGGTGCCCACTTTTCCCTCTCCCGGTTGAAGTGGCGGGTAGTGGGCTCATGCTTATCCGGTTGTTTCAGCAAGCCCCAATATGTTGGGGTCAGTCTTGAGGCGGCTCATGCTTATCCGGTTGTTTCAGCAAGCCCCAATATGTTGGGGTCAGTCTTGAGGCGCCTCATGCTTATCCGGTTGTTTCAGCAAGCCACAATATGTTGGGGTCAGTCTTGGCCGGGCGGCTTGGAACGGTCCGCCTGGTTCGCATCTCCTTATAGGTCGTGGACTTGTGCTTGGTCCC
>JBEKAK010000021.1:0-64999 GCA_050018275.1 Terriglobia bacterium
GATTAATGAAAGCCGCCACGAGCACATGCTCACGATCGAGGACCCCATCGAGTTCATCCACGCGCACAAGAAATGCCTGGTGAACCAGCGCGAGGTGCACGCGGACACACATTCTTTCGCCAATGCTCTGCGCGCCGCCCTCCGCGAGGACCCCGACGTCGTGCTCATCGGAGAAATGCGCGATCTGGAGACCATCGAGTCGGCGTTGCGCATCGCGGAGACCGGCCACCTGACCTTTGCGACGCTGCACACGAACTCCGCCTCTTCGACCATCAATCGGATCATCGACGTGTTTCCTTCTCACCAGCAGTCGCAAATCCGGGCGCAGCTTTCCCTGGTCCTGGAAGGCATTCTTTGCCAGGCACTCCTACCTCGGGCTGACGTGCGCGGGCGGGTTATGGCCATGGAAATCCTTATTCCCAACCCGGCGGTGCGAAACCTGATTCGCGAAGACAAGGTCCACCAGATCTACTCCACGATGCAGTCCGGACAGGACAAGTTCGGAATGCAGACCCTCAACCAAGCGCTGTTTTCGATCTATCAGCAGAGATTCATTACCCTGGAGACGGCACTGTCGCGTTCGAGCAACGTCGATGAACTCCAGGACATGATCAACCGTGGCGGTGCGCCGAGCGGGACCCCTCAGCGGCCGCCGACGCCTTACGCCCCTGTCCGGCGATAGCCTTCTTTTTGTGCCCCTGACCGTGGTCCAGGGTCGAGGGTTGACGGCGTGATGGGGCGAGGCACAACGGAATGAGGTGAAGCGATGCCGCAATATGAATATCGAGGGACTGCGCGCACTGGCCAGGCCGTCAGTGGCACCCGCACGGCCCCCAGTCGTGAAGCGTTGGACACGATTCTCCGCCGTGAGCAAATCACCCCGACTCGCATCGTCGAGAAGGGCCGGGAGATTGCCATTCCCAAGCCGAAGGTGGGAGGGAAGGTTAGCCCTAAGGAACTGGCAATTTTCACCCGACAGTTTTCCGTGATGATCGACGCGGGATTGCCCCTGGTTCAGTGCCTGGAGATCCTTGCGACCCAGCAGGAAGACAAGGCCTTTGCGAAAGCCCTGGGGGAGGTGCGCGCTTCCGTGGAGGCGGGCTCCACACTGGCCCACGCGCTCCGGCTGTTTCCCAAGATGTTCGATGATCTGTACGCGAACATGGTGGAGGCCGGGGAGACAGCCGGGGTTCTCGACACGATTCTGCAGCGCCTGTCGACCTATATCGAAAAGGCCGTCAAACTCAAGCGTGCTGTGCAGTCCGCAATGATTTACCCGGCCGCCGTTGTGCTCATTGCGGGAGGCGTCATCATGCTGCTGCTCTGGAAGGTGGTTCCCATCTTCGCCACGCTGTTTGCCGGGTTGGGCGTGGAGCTGCCGCTGCCGACGCGCATTGTGATCGCCTTGAGCAATGCCGTAGGGACTTTCGCCATTCCCTTGATTGTGGCGTGCCTTTTGGGTGGGTGGGGACTGAAGGTTTACTATGCCACTCCTAACGGTCGCATGATGATTGACTCGCTGATCCTTAGACTGCCCGTGCTCGGAAATCTGATGCGAAGGATCGCCGTGGCTCGTTTCACGCGAACCCTAGGTACGCTGATCACCAGTGGCGTTCCGATGCTCGAGGCCATGGATATCACCGCGCGCACCTCCGGAAACGCCGTGATCGAGAGGGCCATTCTGAGCGTCCGGAAAGCCATCGAAACTGGCCGAACGATTGTGGACCCCTTGCGAGAAACGGGGGTCTTTCCGAACATGGTTGTGCAAATGATCGGCGTAGGCGAACAGACGGGTGCTTTGGATACCATGCTGCAAAAAGTGGCCGATTTCTACGAGGACGAAGTTGACGCCGCGGTGGGTGACTTGCTCACGGCGATGGAACCAATGATCATTCTGTTCCTGGGGGTGGTCGTCGGAGGCGTCGTCATTTCCATGTATCTCCCCTTGTTCAGCCTGGTTGGGAAGCTGGCGGGCTAGGTGCAGAATGCGGCCTTGGGTTCCGGCGTCCCGCCGCCAAGGGGATCTCGGGAAAAGGCTCTTGTCTTATCGGACTGGCCAGCTAGCAGTTTCCCCTTACTGTCTTTCTGGCCATTTCGCCCATAGTCCTTCGCACCCACCCCTCGTCAGCCGGACTCGCGAGGCGAACCAAAAGTGCCCTTTGCGGGGGAAGGGCTTAACCGAGTTCTGAATTATGAAACCTCCTAACCCGGGGATCCGGCCATTGTGTGTTTCAGCGTTTAGAGTTCACAGTTCCCCCTGCGCGGGGGGCTGACTTGACCCGAAGGCTCTTATGACCTCCACTGACGAAATCAAGGACTGGCTTTCGTGGGTCATCAAGATCCGTTTCGTGATCATCAGCTTTGTGTTCGCGATCGAGTATGCGATTCGACAACTGGCTCCTGACGCCGCCAATACTTCGTCGATCCGAAATTTAGGAATCGCCGTCATTCTCTGGTACATCGTCAGCCTTTTCTTTCTGATCTACCATCAGATCAGCCGAGACTACCTCCTTCAGGCTTATCTTCAGATCTTTTCGGATATTGTCATCATCACGGCCATTCTCCATGTGACGGGCGACCTGGATAGCAATTATCTTTCGCTCTATCTGGTCGCGATCATCCTGGCGAGTATTCTTCTACCCCGCGCTCGAGCCTTTGTGGTGGCGGCCGTAAGTTTTGTGCTCATGGGGGCGGTGATCGAGCTTGCCTACCTGCCGAGTATCTATCCCGAGCTGGTGGAGCAACATCCAGCGCTGCAATTCCTGGCGACGACTTCGTCCGTGACGGTCGATCTGAGAACCCTGCAGGTGAAGATCAGCGCGAGTCTATTCGGCTTCTTTGCGGTGGCCTATCTGACGAGCCACCTGGCGGAGAGCTTGCGGAAAGCCGGGGCGGAGCTGCGCGATAAGAGCGGACAAGTCGCCAGTCTCCAGGCCAAAAACGAAAACATCATCAAGAGTATGCGCGGAGGCCTTTTAATCACCGATCTCGAGGGGACGATCACCGAGTTAAACCCTGCCGGAGCGGAGATCCTGGGCCGCCAGACGGAAGACGTGCGTGGAAGCCGCATCGAGGCCCTCTTGGGCTCCTTGCGGGGGGATGACCCGTCCGTCCACGCTGCCCGTTCCTTCCCCACGCGCCAGGAGATTACTTACCAGCACCCCCGCCGGGGAAGCCGCATCTTGGGTGTCTCATCATCGCCGCTGGTGGTGCCGGAAGTCGGGGTGGTTGGGTGTGTTTATAGTTTCCAAGACCTCACGGAGGAGAAACGACGCGAGGTGGAATACCGGACCAAGGACCGCATGGCCGCGCTGGGCCGCGTGGCGGCAGGCATCGCCCACGAAATCCGCAATCCCCTTGCCTCGATCGCGGGGTCTGTGAAGCTCCTGCGATCCCTCAGCCAACTCGACGACGATCAATCGAAGCTGATGGCGATTGTGAGCCGTGAGTCCGAGCGACTCAACAAGCTGGTCTCTGATTTTCTGCTCTACTCACGCGAGCAACGATTTGAATTCCATCGTGCCGATGTCGTGAACCTGCTCGCAGAGACACTCTTGCTGGTCGAGCATCATCCGCTCTTTGGGCCTCAATATCGCATTGAGCGCAAGTTTCCGCGCCGGGCGGTGATGGTATCGGCTGACGCAAACAAGCTCCGACAGGTCTTTTGGAACATATGCGACAACTCACTGAAGGCGATGCCCAGGGGCGGAACTCTCACGGCCCAGGCGGAAGAGGTGGGCGACAAAATCCGCGTGGTTCTGGGCGATAACGGCATCGGCTTCACGGGAGTGCAGCTCGAGAAGGTCTTTGAACCGTTTCAATCTGGTTTCAGTGAGGGGACGGGGTTGGGGTTGGCCCTCGTTTATCAGATCATTCAAGGGCATCAGGGTTCCATTCGGGTCGATTCAAAGACTGGAGAGGGGGCGCGCTTCGTGATTGAACTCCCACGCGAAGCCTTACCGCCCCCGGTCTCCAAGATCGGAGCCGCTCAGCCTCTGGCCAAACCCCAGTAACCCGTAGTCGGAATTCTCCGCTAAGGAAAAACTGATGGCCCGACTCCTAATTGTCGATGATGAGAGATCGCTGTGCCAAGTGCTCGAAATCGCTTTCCGGAAAGACGGCCACCTTGTTGAAACGGTCTCCAGCGGCCAAGCTGCCAAAAAGAAGATTGAGTCGCAGGTCTACGACCTGATTATCTCGGATATCCGCATGCCCGATCTGACGGGGATCGAACTGCTGGAGTTTGCCCGTAAAACGCGCAACCCGGCAGCCTTTCTCCTCATCACGGCTGTACCCACGATGTCTACAGCCATCCAAGCTTTGAATCTGGGGGCCTACCGGTACGTTGTCAAGACCGACAAGCTGGTGGAAGACCTGAAGCTGGCTGTGCAACGGGCACTGGAGGAGTTGGCTTTACGCGAAGAGAACATCCGCCTCCGCCGAGAGCTCTTGCGAGTGTTTGCCGCACAAAACATCGTCGGCCGCAGCCGGTCCATTGAAGCTATTTTGGAAATGGTCCGGACGGTTGCTCCGACCACCAGTACGGTTCTGATTACCGGAGAAAGCGGCACGGGCAAGGAACTGGTGGCGCGCGCGATCCATGAAGCCAGCACGCGTCGGGAAAAGCCTTTCGTCTCGATTAACTGCGGGGCCTTTCCGGAAACGCTGTTGGAAAGCGAACTTTTCGGGTACTACAAAGGAGCCTTCACCGGCGCTGATTCGAACCGGAAGGGCATTATTGAATCGGCGAATGGGGGCACCCTCTTCCTGGATGAAATTGGAGAAACGAGCCCTGGAATGCAGGTCAAGCTACTGCGGGTTCTCCAGGAGAGGACGGTGCGGCCTCTGGGCGGCAATATGGATGTCTCCATCGACGTGCGCTTGATCGCTTCCACCAACCGCGACCTGAAGCGAATGGTTTCAAATGACCAGTTTCGCGAAGATTTCTATTACCGAATCAGCGTCATCCCCATTCATGTACCGCCCCTGCGAGAACGTCCCGAGGATATTGAGCCCCTGGCGCGACACTTCCTGCGCAAGTTTGCCCTCCAGATGGCAAAGCCTCTGAGTGATTTTGATTCCGAGGCCACGGAAGTTTTGAAACGCTGCAGTTGGCCAGGAAACGTTCGGGAGCTCGAAAACGCCGTCGAGCATGCGGTCGCCGTGAGCGAAGATCGGGACCGACTGGTCCACCTCACGCATCTTCCCGCGTCCGTGACAGGAATTGCCCTGCGTGGTGAGAAAGTAATTCAGATCCCACCGGAGGGCCTTGACTTCGAGAGCCAGATTTCACAGGTGGAAAAGCAATACTTGTTGGCAGCACTGCGAGCAGCCGGTGGAGTTCGCCTGCACGCTGCAGATCTTCTTCATATGTCATACCGCTCCTTCCGACATTACGCGAAGAAGCATGCAATCTAGTGCCGTTCCAACTTAATCTCCCAATCTGTGGCGCCTTCATTTTGCGCGGCCCGAAGGATGGCCCCTAGTAGAAAGGTTTGGTAGGACAAGTTGGAACGGCAGGAGCGGATTCTTCGGAGTCGCTCGACACGCGGCTAAAGGCGCGAAGCGGAGCGCGCAGGGTCGACCGTTCGCCTGGAACTGCGATTCGCAGCCCCGCGGCGCGCTGCGCGCAGCGGACTGAACTGGTAGAAGCGGGCAAGATTTGGGGAGGCGCAGTTTGGCGCGGGAAACCGAACCGGTCGAAGTTAGTGTTCGTGCATCTTCGACAGAACTTTCCGCTGCCCCAGTAGCCCAAGGGGCTGCAGCTCTCGCGTTGGTCGTGATTCTCCTCCTGGTGTTTCTGGCCTACCTCGACACCCTTTGGTTTCAGTTCGTTCACGATGATCGATTCCAGATCGTAGAAAACACCTGGCTCCGATCGTGGAGCTATCTGCCCCGGTATTTCACGGCTGATGTGTGGGCGTTCAAGCACCCGGCCTTTCGGGGCACTTTCTACCGTCCTGTCTTTCTTCTTTGGTTCCGACTTCAGTATCTGGCGTTCGGGCTAAGACCATGGGGATGGCATCTTTGCACGGTTCTCGCGCATGTCGGTGTAACAGCTCTTGTTTACTACACGTCGGTGCGCCTTCTGAAGGACCGTCTTGCCGCTCTATTCGCCACGCTCATTTTCGGCCTGCATCCGACCCATGCGGAAGGCGTTGCCTGGATATCGGGTGTCACCGAGCCCTTGTTTGCACTCTTCGTGATCTCCTCCTACCTTTGTTACTTGAAGAAGCGAACCGAGCGCCAGCATGCTCGAGCTTATCTTGCGGCTTCACTTGCTCTGTATGCGCTCGCGACACTCGCAAAAGAGACTGCGGTCGTTCTCCCCTTGATCATCTTCGTCAGCGAATTCATCTGGAGTGCGCCAACCGCCACTTCACGATTGCGCGCGGGGTTCCAACGAGGCATGGCGGCGCTGGCGGTCGTCACTCCCTACCTCGTACTTTCCGCGGCTTATGTGGCCCTGCGGGTCATGGCGCTGCAAGGGTTCCAGAACTCTATGGAATCACACACGTTCTTGAGCATGGTCCTGACCTGGCCGTCCGTGCTCTGGTTTTACATTCGACATCTGATTTGGCCTGTGCGACTAAGTCCGTTTTACGACATGGAGTATGTCGTCCATGCGGGCGCCAGAAACGTCCTTTTGCCCGCCCTGGCGGTTTTGATAGTCGGTGCGGGCCTCTGGCTTTGGGGAAGGCGATCCCAGCGGGCCGCCCTTGCTACCGTTTGGTTGGTAGTGCCGATTCTTCCTGTGTTGAACCTGCAGGCTTTTGTCGAGGGGCACCTCGTGCATGACCGTTATCTCTATTTGCCCTCGTTCGGTTTCGCCCTGCTGGTCGCACTGGGCTTGCGGTCCTTACAAATAGGGTCTGTCAGACTTCTGGGTCAGCCCGCCCCACAAATCGCACTTGCGGTCGTTCTGGCCCTAGCACTTGCCACAAGTATCACCCGACAAACGGCTTGTTTCGCCACCGACACGACGTTCTTCGCGTACCTCATCTCCACGTCGTCCAAAAGCGGGGGTGCAAAGTTGAACCTCGCCGGTCTGCTGGGGCATCAGGGCCACCTAGATGAAGCAATAAGACTTTACCAGGAAGTCTGGTCGAGCGAGCCGGGCAACTGGGAGGTCAACTACAACCTTGGGTATGCTTATTACTTGCAGGGGAAACTCCCAGAAGCAGACCGCTATCTGAGCCGCGCTGTGCAGATCGACGCGAGCCGGCCGGATGGTTTTTTTTATCTCGGTCTGACCAGATTGAAAATGGGAGACGTGAACGGCGCAGCCGCTGATGTCCAGCGGGCAATAACCATAAGGCCGGACGCGGAGCGCTACCATTTTGCACTCGGAGTTATTCTGAAATTGCAGGGTAACCTTCCGGGAGCGCTGTCGGAATTCCGAACTGAGCTCGAACTTGATCCTGACAATGCTGCCGCAAGGCAACAAGCTGCGGAGATCGAAGGAGCCCGCGGTGGAGGGCAGCCTGCAGCTCCGCCGGGCTCAACGCCTGTTCCTTTCAGTTCACCCCGCCATTGATTTGCCTCTTCCAGGATGCTTCTCTAGATTTTGAGAAACCCGACCCTATGGAGATGCCTGGCAGGTAAAGCCGAAACGACGCGTGTGTCATTAGCGTGCAGCCTGGAGGCTCAAACTTAATGGAACAAGAAGCGTAAAGGCTCGCGCCTTTGGCATTTCTGCGGCGCGGAGAGGGACGGGCTGAGAGGACCCGATCGGTCCGCTGGGTGACATTATTTGTCAGCCCCTTTCGACAAGAAGGGGCAGTTCTGAAATCCTCGGCTGTTTTTGGAGAAGGCGGGCCGGACTGCTTCTTCCAACATATTCATAACAAAAGGAATAGAGCCGTTAAGAATCGTATAGATCTGTGGGCATGGAATACTAGTTGCAGGAAGGATAGGGTGAGTACCACTGGGGAGCTACCAAGCACCCAGTGAACAAAGGAGGAGGGTCGAATGAAGAAGAACTCAAAGGGCTTCTCGTTGATTGAGCTGTTGATCGTTGTCGCGATCATTCTGATCATTGCAGCAATCGCCATCCCGAACCTGTTGCGTTCGAGGATTGCAGCGAACCAAGCGTCGGCCGTGGGATCACTTCGCACGCTCAACACCGCCGAGATTACCTATTCTTCAACGTACAACGTTGGGTTTACCTCCGTGCTGTCCTACCTGGCACCACCGGCGACCGCCGGAGCGAACCCGAACTCAACGGCGGCGGGTCTGATTGACAGCGTCCTGGCCGGAGGGGCGAAGAGCGGGTACAACTTTGCGTACACGCCTGGCGCCAGCGACGCCACAGGCCGGATCAACACGTACGGGATCACGGCCACGCCGGTCAGCGACTCAACAGGGACGAACTACTACTACACCGACGAGTCGGGTGTGATTCGTCAGAACTCAACGACGACCGCCGCTTCTACAGACTCGCCGATTGCTGGCTAACTCTGCAGGGGCCGGGAAGGAATGTGCAGCAGGGGAGTCGAAGGACGCCTCTGCTGTTTTATTGGGCCAGTTTAGACCTGGGCGTCGTATTCGATGTGGCGGAACACTGGCATCCGACACCTGCGGGGAATGATTCTGCTAAGGCCGGGTGCAAGTCGGCCAGGGTGGTCCTGAAGATTGGTTGACGGCCTAAGCGGCGCCTTCTCTATCGGGAACTATCTCCCTTGTTGCCGGCAGCGCCCGGCGGGATGACAGGTTTTGTCCGGCCGCTCGACAAAAACCGGCAACAGGTCAACCCATTAGACAGTAAGAGGTAGGGGGAGAAGTGGCCCCTCTCTAACTTATTGAAAACAGGGATTGTGTTTTCCATCGTGGAAAAGGAAAGCAGCGGAGTTTGGAAAGCAAGTTGCCTTACTATATTGGGATTGTTTCCTGGGAATCCCCAAGTGGTGATAACCTGAGTAAAGGAGGATCGAATGAAGAAGAACTCAAAGGGTTTCTCGTTGATTGAGCTGTTGATCGTTGTCGCGATCATTCTGATCATTGCAGCAATCGCCATCCCGAACCTGTTGCGTTCGAGGATTGCAGCGAACCAAGCGTCGGCCGTGGGATCACTTCGCACGCTCAACACCGCCGAGATTACCTATTCTTCAACGTACAACGTTGGGTTTACCTCCGTGCTGTCCTACCTGGCACCACCGGCGACCGCCGGAGCGAACCCGAACTCAACGGCGGCGGGTCTGATTGACAGCGTCCTGGCCGGAGGGGCGAAGAGCGGGTACAACTTTGCGTACACGCCTGGCGCCAGCGACGCCACAGGCCGGATCAACACGTACGGGATCACGGCCACGCCGGTCAGCAACGCAACGGGGACGAACTACTACTACACCGACGAGTCGGGTGTGATTCGTCAGAACTCGACGACGACCGCCGCTTCTACAGACTCGCCGATTGCTGGCTAGGTCTGCAAAAACCCTGCTTGCGCAGGCAAGCGGAAAAGAATTCAGCCAGGGGAGTCAGAAGACTCCCCTTTTTCTTTATTGGGCGCGGGGATGCCTGGACGCAAGACTTCCCACGGCGAGGGGCAGAGCCCTCTGCGGGGTGCGGGCCGCCGTTCTCCGCTTCTTGCGACCACGCCTTGGGGAGGCCTGGAATCTTTCCAGTGTGCGTGCTAGGTCAGGTATAATCCTGCTCCTTGCCTGATGCAGGCAGAAATCTCGCGATGAGAATCCGACGTCGCCATCCAGTCCGCAGTCCACAACCATGCTAGCCCTCGAAACCATCAAGCTGACGAAGGACTACAAGGTAGGTTTCTGGAAGACCCGATCCCATAGGGCCTTGGACTCCCTTGATCTGCAAGTCCAGACCGGTGAAGTCTTCGGCTTGCTGGGCCCGAACGGGGCGGGGAAGACCACCACGCTTAAGATATTGTTCCGCTTGGTCTTCCCGACTTCAGGGACGGCACGGATCTTGGGACGAGAACTCGACGATAGCGCGGTCTACCAACGGATCGGGTACCTTCCCGAGAATCCCTACTTCTACGACCACTTGACGCCGGAGGAGTTGCTGAACTACGCGGGCAGGCTCTTCGCCATAGGCAAAGACGATCTCCGCCGCCGGGTGAATCAACTCCTAGAGCGGGTGGGCCTTACCGAGTCGCGGAAAGTACCGCTGCGGAAGTTTTCAAAGGGAATGGTGCAGAGGGTCGGGATCGCACAAGCATTAATCAACGACCCGGATGCGGTCTTTCTGGATGAGCCCATGTCAGGTCTGGACCCGTTGGGACGCCGCGAAGTCCGTGACTTGGTGCTGCAATTGCGCGAGGAGAAGAAAACGGTTTTCTTCTCGACGCATATCCTGTCCGATGCGGAAATGCTCTGCGATCGAGTGGCCATCTTGAATCGCGGGAGGCTGCAAGGCTGTGGGGAATTGCGCGAAATCCTTCGCTTGGGAGTTTCCACGACCGAGTTGGTGCTCGAAAAGCCCCCCGAGGGGATCCTAGAGGTGTTACGCCCCTATGTGGTTTCGGTGACCCGGACGGGGGAGCGGGTGCGGCTGGGAATCCGCGAGGAGACCAGCATCGGCAAGGTCCTGGCACTGGCGCTGCGCCACAAGGCGAAGATTATCTCCCTTAATCCGGTGAAGATGTCGTTGGAGGACTATTTCCTGGCGCACGTTTCACTTGCCGAGGGAGAGGAGCGGGCGCCGATAGTGGGTGCAGGGGATCGGTAGGGGTGGCGTTATGCGCATCGTGACCATTGCGCTCGGTGCCTTCAAGGAATCCGTGCGGGAGCGGGTTCTTTATAACCTGATTGTCTTTGCCTTCCTGATGATCGCAGCCGCAATTCTGCTCGGAAGCATTTCGGTGGGCGTGGAAGAGATCATCCTTGTGAACCTGGGGCTCGCCGCGATTTCCGTCTTTGGCCTGCTGATGGCAATTTTCATTGGCATAGGACTGGTCTCAAAGGAGATTGAGCGCAGGACGATCTACAACATTCTTTCGAAGCCCGTTTCGCGGACGGAATTCATTCTGGGCAAATACGCCGGACTGCTGCTCACCCTCTTGGTCAACACGGCCATCATGACCGCGGGCTTCTATCTCGCGCTGGCCTTTGAAAAGAAAGGCCTGACCCCGGGCGACCTTTCACTCCTGGTCGCGGTTTACTTCATACTGCTGCAGCTTGCCATCGTGGTGGGAGTGGCGATTTTTTTCTCGTGCATTTCCACCCCTATCCTTTCTGCAGTCTTTACATTTTCCCTGTTCGTGATCGGGAACCTCTCGAGTGACATCCGCTGGTTTGGGCAGCAGAGCCAAAGCCTCTTGCTCGAGAAGGCGACCTCCGCCCTGTACTACCTGCTGCCAAACTTCAGCAACCTCAATGTCATCACTCAAGCCGCGCATGGGGTAAGAATTCCCGGCGTACTCGTCGCTGCCAATACCTGCTACGCCTTTCTCTATATTGCCATCCTGGTTTCGGGATCTGTGCTGGTCTTTGAAGAGCGGGAATTTTGATGACACTCTCCTGGCTGCAGACTTGGCGGAAGGAACTCACGCGGCCCGTCTGTGTGGGTATCGTGGTCAGCGGACTGCTCGCCTTATACCCGCTCCAGCAAAGTATCGATCGGGAGCGCGGCGGGGCCGAGGGTCGCAGAGAGGAAATCCTCTTCTTGCTTTCCGGGGTGATGCTTCGCCGCTCGAGCGGAGGGTATTCGGGACTGCTGGCTGCCCTTTATTGGACGAGGGCGGTTCAATATTATGGACGCCGGCGCCTTGCACGCGCCCAGGATTTCCCGCTGCTTGGGACGTTGCTCAGCATCACCACGGACCTCGACCCGCACTTGTTGATTGCCTACCGATTTGGTTCTCTTTTCTTGGCCGGGAAGCCGCCCGAAGGCGCGGGGAGCCCCGACCAAGCCATCCACTTGCTTCATCGCGGGATCGTCGCCAACCCGGACTATTGGCGATTGTGGGAGGACCTGGGATTTATCTACTATTGGGATCTAAAGGACTACGGGCGCGCGGCCGAAGCCTTTCGCCTCGGCAGCGAACAGCCAGGCGCCCTGCCCTGGATGCGCGCGCTCGCCGCATCCGTTGCGGCCCAGGGCGGCGACATTCGAACTTCGCGTTTCCTCTGGTTGGAGATTGCGCGCACCGCCGGGAACGAATCCATACGTCGCAGTGCAGAACTTCATTTGGCAGCCCTTGATGCTCAGGAAGCCTTAAACAGACTCGACGGCCTGCTATCCGCTTATCGACAGAAGGAAGGCCGAGAAGCCCGCTCCATACAAGACCTGATCGCGGCGGGCTATCTGCGGGGTTTTCCGCTTGACCCATCGGGTGAGCCATTCATCATTGGGGCTGATGGCCGTGCGCGCTTGGGATCGAAAAGCAAGGTTGACCTGAGGCTATTGCCATAGGGGATGCCCGGGGGCAGGGAGGGCGCGTGGAAATTATCAGATTCATTTTTTGGGAAGCCGCTAAAGTTCTCGGGTTGGCCTTCCTCGGTCTTCTCTCTGCCAAGGCAGTTGCCAACCTGTCGTTGCGACGGGTTTGGACCAAACCCGCTCTCTATGCGCTCATCCTTGGGTTAGCCGCCGGCGGATCGTGGTATGCCGGCAACGACATCGCCGCAGAAGTATACTTGTGGAGCTGCAACAGTAATTTGGGCCGAGGGGAGCTGGCCAAAGCCTATTCCAACGCGCTGCGAGCCGTCGCGTTGCGCCCCGGCGATCTGGTCTATTGGCGAGCGTTGGTCCAAAGCAAAATGCGGTTGCACCAGTTCCAATCTGCCCTAGACGACGAGGTGACGCTCCGGGCCCTCAGCGGCGGCAACCTGGACGAGGTGGACGAATACCAATTCACGCTTTGCTCTTTCTTCCTCGGCCAGTATGACCAGGTCGTCGCTACGACCTTGCGCCTGATTCGCCAAAACCCTTCCTATGCCGCCCCCTACATCCTGCAGGGCCTTGCGAACATCGCTGAGAAGAAGTATCCGGAGGCGGAACAGAGTTTCCTTGCCATCCTTCAGATTTTCCCCAGTCATCGAACCGCGGTGGAAGGTCTGGCGCGCGCGTATTTTCTTGCCGGGGACCGGCAGCGCGCGTTGGCTGTACTTGACGAGACTGCAAAATACCCATTTCCGGCGGTGGTACGGCAAAGATTTGAGGCGCTGAAGGGGCTTTATGACCAGTAGGCACGGCCTCACGCTTCGAGTGCGGCTGGAAGACGTTGTCGCCCTGACGTTTTTCCTGCTCAATCTCCTCTTGCGAATGCTCTTTCGCGGGCTGGAGCGGCAAAACCTGAGCCCCGCCGACGTCCTCATCATCATTCCTGCAGTGACTTTGTTGCTGGGAAAGGAACTCGTGCATTACTTTGTTGCGGGGATGCCGGAACGCGCAAGCTCCAGCCAGGGGCCCTGGGACTTTGTGCGGCCTTACTGGGAAATCATCCGGGATTGGTTTCCTTTTCTTGTGATCCTGCTGATGTATTACTCCCTGTGGGGTGACGCGACATTGCTGCTCGTGGGGAATGACCGCGACCAGGCGCTGATGGCGCTTGATCAACGGCTCTTCGGGTTTCAAGCCAGCCTGGTTCTGCAACGCGTGGTTTCCCCGTGGCTCACGGCGGGGATGGACGTCGCTTACTTCTATCATATCTTGAACATTCCTCTCGTCGCGTGCTTTATCTATATCTGCAAGGACAGGTCCCGCTTCCGCGAAATGATGAGCGGCCTGATGGTGGTTTCCTTCCTGGGCTTGCTGGGGTATTTGCTCGTCCCTGCCATTGGGCCGATCTACACCCTTCGCAATCAATACACGGTTCCGTTGCGACAGTCCGTCTGGGTATTCAATCGTGAGGTGGATTTCATGGACTTTGCCCGCATCCGCCGGGATGTATTCCCGAGCATGCATGTGGCCATCTCCTTTGTGGTCTGGCTTTACGCCTACCGGAATTCCAAGAACCTGTTCTGGATCTTGTCGCCGCTCATTCTCAGCCTGTGGTTCTCCACAGTCTATCTCCGCTATCATTATCTGGTTGATGTTTTGGCCGGCTTGATCCTCGCTCCCCTTTCCTATTGGCTCGCCAATGGGCTATTCCACCGTTTTGGTGAAATTCCTGTGCCTGTGGCCCTTCCGGCAAGCTGGGCAGCACGCCTGCCCTGGCTCGCCACGCCGCGCGATGAGGCAGTCACCAAGAAGGCGGCGGGGGGGCGATGACCGGACACCCTCCGGGCATTCTCACGGGGCCGCCGGAACCCTCAGCCCCGATCCCGAAGTTGGAGGGCCTTAACGAACGCTTTCTCTTGTGAGAGCAAGGAGTTGCCCTCTGAGAATCCAACTTCGCTGAAGTTAGATTTGTTCGTGCAGTGCAAAGCGAAACCAGGTCGGATTAGGTTAAGGATGCAATGTCAGCTTCGGGATCGGGGTTCAGAACGCCCGGGCGGGAAGGGAAGTCTCCCTCGTACTTGGCTGATTGTCCTGCTGCTTCTGCTTGCCGTCGTCCCTTACGTCAACACGCTCCAAAACGGCTTCGTCTATGACGACAACAACGAAATCTTGACCAACCCCTATATCCGAAGCTTCGCGCACCTGGGAGATATCTTTAGCACGCGAATCCTGGCGCATATCGGGGCGCGGGGGGCAACGAATTACTATCGGCCGGTCAGCATTCTTGGCTTCCTGCTGTGTTACAAGTTGTTCGGGCTTCTGCCCTACGGGTTTCATCTGGCGAATCTGGTGCTCCACGCCCTCATGGTCTGCCTTCTGTTCGGATTGACGAAACGACTATTCCGTGATGTGTGGCTGGGCTTCGCGGCGGCCGCTTTGTTTGCGTTGCACCCTATTCATACCGAATCCGTGGCTTGGGTGTCGGCGGTGACGGACCTGGAATTGGCCGTTTTCTACCTGCTCACCTTCTGGTTTTTCCTGGGCAGCGCGAAGCCGAACGGGGAGCGATCCGAGTTGGCGCAACTGGGCATGGCAGGCAGTTTTCTATTGACGGTGCTCTCCAAGGAGCAAGCTGTGACTCTGCCGCTCCTCGCCACGGTCTACGAACACTTCTATCGGGGCGATCGCGCCACAAGCACCTGGAGTCAGAAAGTGGCTCGTTACGGCGTTTTGTGGTTGCTCGTCGTTGCGTACGGACTGTTTCGGATTCGTTTTTTTGGAACCTTTGCGCCGATACTGCTCACGCGCCAAGTGACGTGGTATGAGGCCGTTCTCTCCAGCGTTCCCCTGGTGGGGCAATATTTGTGGAAAATGGTCTGGCCGGTTCACCTCAGCGCCTATTACGCCTTCCACAAGAGCGTCACGCTACTGGACCCACGGGTTCTGGCGGGAGCGGTAGCACTGGGTCTGTGCGGGGGTGCCTTTTGGGCCCTTTGGAAGCACGCCCAGCGGGTTTCCTTTGGTCTGGTCTGGTTCTTCATCACCCTCGCTCCGGTTCTGAATGCACGTTGGCTCGGCCCCAACGTCTTCACGGAAAGATACCTTTACCTTCCCTCCGTTGGTCTTTGCTGGGTAGCCGCGTGGGGCATCCTGCGAATCTGGACCAAAGCCTCCCGTCGCGTGCTGGCCTGGCGCGTGGCGTTTGGCATTGTGCTGGGTGTCATCGGAGTGTTGACCATGGTCCGCATCGTCACCCGCAATCGTGATTGGAGGGATGAGGTCACCTACTATCGCGTGGCTCTGGCGGCGGAGCCCGAAGCCTCCAGCCTCCGACTCAACCTGGGAGCGGTATATTGGAATCATATGAAGCCAGACGCCGCGGAACGCGAATGGAGAGAGGCGCTGAAATTCTCGCCCAATAGCGCGTTCCTTCTCAACAACCTGGGACTCGTGTCTATGCGCAAGAAGCAATACGGCGAAGCGACGGACTACTTCGAACGATCCATGCGGCTTCGCCCAAACTACACCGACGCCCATTTGAACCTCGGGCGGCTTTACGAGGAAATCGGAAAAACCCCTGAGGCTGAGATACAGTTAAAAGCCGCGGTGGCGCTGGCTCCCTTGAGCGTCCAGGCGCGCAACGAACTGGGAAACCTCTATGTGACTTCCCGTCGCTGGAGGGAGGCCGAGGCACAGTTTCAATCGTCGTTGGCGAGCATTGCAAATCCCGATGCCTATAAGGCGATTGGGGATATCAACGCGCGCTTGGCGCGGCGGGACTTGGCGGAGCAGGCCTATCGGCGCGCTATCGCTTTGGATGACCTCAACAGCCACGCGCATTTTGGACTGGCAGGCATTCTGGAAGCGACGGGCCGCCCGGAGGAGGCTGTGAGACATTACCAGGCAGGCCTGAACGTTGACCCGCTCAACCCGGAGGCTCAGGCCGCGCTGAAGCGGCTTACGGCGAACTCGTCACATGCCAACCCATCCAAAAACTGAATTCTGGCCGCGCCTTGGCAGAGGATTGGTCACCTTGGTTCTGGCGTGCTGGCTCGCAGGGAGCCCGGTGGCGCATGCGCAGAAGCCGACTGAGACACCTACCCCGGTGGAGGCGTACGTTGAACAGTTTGAGTCGAGCTATCGCGAGGTGCGAAGCCTGCGCGCGGATTTTACGCAGGCCTACACCCTGGGGGGAAGGACCCGCCTTGAGTCCGGGGTCATCTGTTTCGCCCGCGGAGGGTTAATGCACTGGGCCTACAAGCGTCCTAGCGAAAAGCTCTTTCTCTCCGACGGAAAACACCTGCTGCTGTACATTCCCGCAGAAAAGCAACTCACTCGCTCACCGGTCAAGTCCAGTGAAGATATTCACGTACCGTTCCGGCTACTTCTCACCCGCTTGAATTTGCGGCGGGTGTTTGCGCGATTTGAGTTTGCCGATGAGGTGGCCCACGATCCCGCGGACCGCGTGCTGCGCGCGTACCCTAAGAGGGAATACGCAGAAGACTACGAAGACGTCTTGATCGAGTTGAGCGCCCAGTTCGACGTGCGAGGGCTGGTCGTAGACTATGCGGATCACAGTCGGATGGAGTTCCGATTCGAGCACCTTGAGCGCAACCCTCCATTGCCGAAGTCGCTCTTTCAATTCACGCCGCCGCCTGACACCGAGATCATCGATCAGCACTGAAGTCAGCGCCTCTACAGCCTCGCTGGGCAGGAGCCCACCTCACGCGTTCAGCACGTAGGTTTCAATCGCGGTGGCGACACCGTTTTCATCGCTCGATGAGGTGATAGCCCAGCCCGGCCGGTCGAGCCCCGCGCAATGATTTCCCATCAGAACAGGTAGGCCGGCAAAGTCCAGCATCTCCAGGTCATTAAAGTTGTCGCCGATAGCCATAATTTCACAGGGAGCGATGCTGGCCCGAGTAGCCCAGAACTTCAACGCTCGTCCTTTAGAACAACCGCGATTCATGATGTCGAGGATGGCGATGTCGCGGGCAGGGTACTTCGTCCAGGTAAGGTTCACGGAGGGCCCGACCGCCGAGTCGCGGAGCAGTATCTCCGCGGGTTCGATCCGCCCCTGCGGACCACCCATCATCAACTGAACGGGGTCGGACGTCACCGCAGCTTTCAGGTCCGGCACCAGGAGCAGGTGGTCCAAGCTGGTTCTCACATACCACCCCAGGGGGCCCTCCGTGATGGCGTTGTCCTGCATAGTGACCTGTCCACGGCCCGGCACGTGAAAGATGGCCACGGTGTAGGGCCGGTACTCGTGCGCAACCTCCAGAGCCTGGTGGGCAACTTCGCGGGGGAGAAAATCCTGGTAGACGACTTCGCCGGCGGGCGTTCGGACCAGCGCGCCGTTTGACGTAATGGTCGTGACAGGGCAGGGAATTTGCGCCACGTAAGGCGCCGCAGACAGTGGCCGCCGTCCTGTAACTACCACGATCTGGATTCCCCGTTCGAAAGCGGCCGCCAGGGCGCGACGGTCCCTTTCGGAGATTTCCCACCGACTGTTAACCAGCGTGCCGTCAAGATCGAGGGCGATAAGCCGAATCGACATGGAATGTGCAATCTTAGCACGAGGTCGGGAACCCCGGCGAGGTGGGCTGAATTTGTCGTTGTGTCTTCCTTCTAGGGGAATCTCCGATTGACCTGCTTTTTGCGGGTTTGCTGGACTCCCGCCCTCATGTCGTTCATGACACATCTGGAGTGCGCACGGTGCGGCAAGCGGTTGGCTGCGGGCGAAATCCACAACCTGTGCGAATGCGGCTCGCCTCTCCTGGTGCGTTACGACTTGCAGCGCGCTTCAACGGAACTGCAACTGCAAAACCTCAAGTCTCGATCCCCGGATCTGTGGCGATACCGGGAAGTTCTCCCCGTTACCCGTGAGTCCTCGAGGGTCTGCCTCGGTGAGGGCTACACCCCACTGATGCTTGCCCGCCGGCTGGGCGATAAGCTCGGGCTGCCGAATCTGTATCTCAAAGACGAGTCGCAAAATCCTACCGGCTCGTTTAAGGCGCGAGGCATGGCGGTGGCGGTGAGCATGGCTCACGAACTGGGAATCCGACGATTGGCGGTTCCTTCCGCAGGGAATGCGGGCGGCGCCTTGGCCGCTTACGCTGCCAAGGCAGGGATGGAAGCCGCGATTTTCATGCCGGAAGAGACGCCGCTGGCCAACCGTCTGGAATGCGCCCTGCACGGCGCGAAAGTCACGCTGGTCCACGGCAGCATCAAAGACTGCGGACGCCTGATGCGCGAGCGTCTGCAGGGCGAAGACTGGTTCGATGTCTCGACGCTGCGCGAGCCCTATCGTGTCGAAGGGAAAAAGACCATGGCCTACGAGGTCTTCGAGCAACTCGGTGGTCGCTTGCCAGACGCCATGATCTATCCGACGGGTGGTGGGACCGGGCTCATTGGGATGTGGAAGGCTTTTGACGAGATGCAGGAACTGGGATGGATCGGGGCGCGCCGTCCTCGCATGTTTTCCGTTCAGGCACAGGGCTGTGCGCCGATGGTGCGCGCCTTTGCGGCTGGCGCCGAGCGAGCGGAAGAGTGGGTGAATGCGCAGACACTCGCTTCCGGCTTGCGTGTGCCGGCGGCGATCGGCGATTTCCTGATCCTGCGAGCGCTCCGCGAGAGCCGGGGCGCTGCCTTGGCGGTTTGCGATGGCGCGATGCTGACGGCCGTACGCGAGATCGCAGAGACCGAAGGGATTATCACCTCACCGGAAGGCGGAGCAACCCTGGCAGGGCTGAGGAAACTCTTAGCGGACGGGTTCCTGGCTGGGCACGAGACGATCGTTCTCTTCCTCACGGCGACGGGGTACAAGTATCTGGAGGCTCTCGAGACCCTTACGCCGGAACGCAGCAACTTGCTTCTCGGGTAAGTCCCTGGGTCGACCAGTGACACTTGAAAAAGGTTTGACCGTCGAGCGCTCCCCGAAGGGGGACCACGTTAACAGCCGTGGGTGAAACCCACGGATAAACGGCACGCCCACACGCCGCCTCCGGCACCCCTCTCCCCGCCCGGGCGGGGAGAGGGGTCGGGGGTGAGGGGGCGGGCGGGGTTTCCGGGGGCGTTGCCCCCGGCTATTGACGTTGCGCCCCTGCGGGGCTGACGTAACATGGCGAGGGAGCACTGCGGCCCCGCAGGGGGAAACCCAAATCATCGAGCCGCCTGCTCCGCGGGGATTGTCTGATTGAGGTCCCATGGCAAGAACCGAACGACTCTACTACACGGACTGTTATGTGCAGGAATTCCAGGCTCGCGTGATCAGGACAAGCCCTGATGCGAAAGGAGTACGCGTCTTCCTGGACCGCACGGCATTCTACCCGGAGTCGGGTGGGCAGCCGGCTGACCACGGTACGCTGGCGGGTATTCCGGTGCTGGAGGTCTTGGACGAGGGTGAGGAAATCGCGCACCTGCTCCGAGATAGTCCGGCAAGTGAGAGTGTGCAGGGGATCATCGACTGGAACCGCCGATTCGACCATATGCAGCAACACACCGGACAACACGTGCTCTCGGCCGCTTTCGAAAGGAGGGGCGGCTACAAAACGGTGTCCTTTCATCTGGGCACAGACGCTTCGACGATTGACCTCGATTCTGATCGCGTGGGCGCAAAGCAGATCGAGGAGGCCGAAGAACTGGCAAATCAAATTGTCTTCGAAAACCGACCCGTCCAGATCTCTTTCCGGCCTTCCGCGGAAGCGGGTGAGATGGACTTGCGTAAACCGACCTTCCGCGAAGGCGATATCCGGCTGGTGGAGGTGCAGGGATTTGACCTCTCCGCCTGCGGGGGAACTCACGTCGGCCAGACGGGCGCCATGGGGTTGATCAGCATTAGGAAAGTGGATCACACCAAGGGCTTGACACGAGTCGGATTCCTGTGTGGAAGCCGCGCCCTGCGTAAGACCCGGCAGGACTTCGCGATTCTGAGCGAGGCGGCACGCTTATTCTCAACGGGGCTTGAGAATGTTCCGGAACTCATTGCCAAACAGGCACATGAGCTGCATGAGGCGGCACGGTTGCGTGACAAACTGGTGGAGGATCTGGCGGAATTGGAAGCCCTGCAATGGTGGCAGAGCGCGCCGGAAAAGGGCGGCTCACGCGTGGTTCGCCGCCTGTTCGAGGCGGAGGAAGGGAAGAAAGCCAAGATGGTGGCCCACGCTGTGGCCAAGCACGTGTCGGCGATCGCGTTGCTAGGCGTTAAGGGGAAGCCTACCGCGCTTTTCTTCTCGCAGTCGGCAGGCGGACGCGTGGACGTGGCCGCAGTACTGAAGCAAACCCTGGCAAAATTCGGAGGTAAAGGCGGCGGAACGCGGGATTTTGCCCAAGGTGGCGGGCTGGCGGAAAGCCACCTGGAAGAAGCTCTGGCCTTTGCGAAAGGTCTTCTGGGTTGAAGGTTGGCGGCTTTTCGCTGGTCGTGTTATATTTCTAAAAGGTCACTGACGGTGTGGGCGCGTAGCTCAGTTGGGAGAGCGCGGCGTTCGCAACGCTGAGGTCGAGGGTTCGAATCCCTTCGCGTCCACCAAGAGGCCTCATTCCATTCTGTTTCTTGTATAATCAGACTTCGCCACGGCATCGGGTGACCGGGTCAACCCGGTGGCTTCGGCGCCAAGTCTAGTGCAGCCCATGCAATGCCCCAAATGTAAGCAGGAGAATTCGGAGACGGTCCCCTACTGCGTGCGCTGCCACGCGCCCCTAAAGTACACCTGCCCTGCCTGCAAGCACGTGCAGTTGCAGGGCGGAAGCTGTGAGAAGTGTGGAGTGGATTTTGCGAAGTATGCCGCGATGCTGGCTTTTCGCGCTCGCGATGAAGCTGACGCCCAGCGTAGTCGCGCTAAGGCGCGAGCCACCGTATGGCGGCAGATCTTTCTGTTACCCATCACGGGTGGACTCTCACTCGTGAAGTTTCTGCTGGGAAAACTGCGGGGAGATTAGCCCCCCACCATTGGGCTGGTTGAGCACAGGGAAAAGGTCTGGAAACGCGCGGCGGCGGTTGGCTTCTATCTCTGCTGCGTTTTGCTCGCTATATACCGCTTGGCTTTTGCCAAGAGTTCCTTGGCCTGCGGCATGTTCTCCAGGGCTTTCTGTACAAGCGTATCGTTCTCGATACTGATCTTGTCGGCTTCGTTTTCGCCGAAGATCGACTCCACCAACTGGAAGCGGATGCGGGTCTTGATGAAGTCGAGGTTATCTTTCAGGTCCCGTTCGGAAAACGCGATCTTTTCCTTGCCCAAAAACTGTTTGAACTCATCCAGAACGTCGTCAGTCACCTGGAAATCCTTGGGGATGGTCTTGTGGATTCCCAGATAGTACTTGCCGAAGTTGAAGAAGGCACTCCGCTGGAGCAACGTTTCTTGGGCCGGGGTCAACGGGGGATCGGGAACGCGCACGTCGGGGGTAATCCCGCCTCCACCGTATACTTCACGACCGCCGTCGGTCAGGCGGACCGCGGAATGGTTTGGCGTGGTATGCTCGGGGTGATAGTAGTAATCGTAGAGGGAAACGTTAGCGTATTCGCGCTGAATGAGTCGTCCGCTGGGTGTATAATAACGCGCCGTGGTCAGCGCCAGCCCGGCATGTTCGCTCAACGGATACACGGTCTGCACAAGGCCCTTACCGAAGCTCGGCTCCCCCATCACCAACGCCCGGTCATGATCTTGCAGTGCGCCGGTGACGATTTCCGCGGCGCTCGCCGTCATGCGGTTAATGAGGACGACGATGGGATACTCATTGCCGTTGTCACCCTTCGTGGCGTAATAGCGCTTCTCCTGCGAATGCCTTCCGTAGTGGTAAACAATAAGCTGGCTCTTTTCCAGGAAGTGGTCGGAAACTTCCACGGCTTCCTGTAGCAACCCGCCCGGATTGCCGCGCAGGTCGAGAATCAATCCCTGCAGGCTCTTCTCATTGTACTTTCTCAGCACCTCGGTAAGCTCGTCGTTAGTGTTCTCGTTGAATTTACCGACGTGAATATAGGCGATGCCGGGCCGAATCAGGAAAGTGTCATCCACGCTGCGCTGAGAAATCTCATCGCGGGTAATGTCGAATTCCAGCGATTCGTCGTATCCCTCGCGAAGGATCGTGACATGAACTTGCGTCCCCTTGGGACCCTTGAGCATTTCCGCCACTTGCGAGGTGTTCAGGCCCTCGGTCGGTTTGCCGTCGACTTTCGCCACGATGTCGCCCGGCCGCAACCCGGCCCGGAAGGCAGGGGATCCTGGGATCGGTGCGACGACCACGGTCACGAGCTTGCCCATCTTGCCGGGACGCGCCTGAATCGACATGCCCACGCCGAAGTACTTGCCTTCTTGCTCTTCACGAAGCAGGGCGAATGAACGCGGGTCGAAAAAATTCGAGTGCGGGTCAAGGGTGCGGAGCGCACCGGGAATCGCGCCGATGTTGCTGTTGCTGGGGCCGTAGATGGTTCGGTCGGGGTCGATGGGGTCAGCATAATTTTGCTCGACCACATCGTAGACACGGGTGAATTCATTCAGACTGGCCTTGACATCCGAGTCATCGCCTCCCGTCGTGGCCTCAACCTGCCGCCCGTAGAGCCCTCCCAGGAGCGCGCACAGAAGGACCGTCGACAAGATAAACCAAACCACCCGGCGTGCTTGCCTCATGTTTTTGCAGCTCCTCACCCTGCTTAATCAGTATAACATAGGGCTGTGAGCCCGAAAAGCAAAGGCAGCCCGTGGCAGTGGGTCGGTCTACGCCTGAGGTTCCGGGCCGTGCCGCCTTGCGGGATCAACGGGCCCATGAGCAGCGCCGTGGTCGCTCCAGAGTCCGTAATTGACCCACGACCCGGCCCGCTTTCGCTTGGGTATGATGCCGATCCAGGGCCGGGGGTTCGACGGAACGATTCCAGAGGGGCTTCCGCGCACCGGGCCAGGGAAGGGGCCTGACCGGTCGGCAGTGCCCTAGTCCCGTGACCGCCTAAAGAAGTCCCGAACCCACTCTGGCCACACGGCGCTTTGGTTGACTTCGAACGCTTCCCAAAAGAACCTAACCAGGCGGGCACGGGACTAGGCCCGCGATTCCCGCCAAATTCACGCTTTTCAAGGGGATGACTGCGCCGGGATGTGCGGTTCACCTTGACAACACCGCAGGGCTCCCCTATCATCCCAAAAGAGGTTGACCTTGTTTAGCGGCGGATTTTTCGAAATCGGCTTTATACTGTTCATTGCCTTTCTGCTTTTTGGACCCAAGAAACTTCCCGAAATCGCCCGGACACTGGGCAAGGGTCTGGGAGAGTTGCGCCGCGCGTCAAATGAGCTGAAGACTTCGCTGGAAGAGGAAATCAAGAATTTGGACCGCTACGAGGATAGCGCGCCCAAATCGACCTCCACGTATGTCCACCACGACCCCGAACCCACCCACGAAGAACCCGGACCCCGATCCTGAGGAAGCGCAGCTCGAGGGCAGGCAGATGTCGTTCCTCGAGCATCTCGAGGAGCTGCGTCAACGCCTGATCCGGTCTGTGCTAGCCATCGTTGTAGGGTTCGGAGTTTGCTTCTACTTCTCCGACCGGATTTACGGGCTTCTGGCGCGCCCGCTTACCGACACGCTGCACGCCTTGCACATGTCGGAAAAGCTGGTTTACACAAACCCCACCGATCCTTTCAACCTTTACATTAAACTCTCCATCGTCGCAGGGCTTTTTCTTTCCTCGCCGTACATCCTATGGCAGGTGTGGCTTTTTGTTTCTCCGGGTTTGTATCGGCACGAAAAGCGCTACGTGTGGCCCTTTGTGCTCCTCACCAGCGGCCTCTTCCTGGCTGGGGGCCTTTTTGCGTACAAGATGGCGTTCCCCGCCGCGCTGCGATTTCTAGTGGAATTCGGGAAGAGATTCCAGCCGATGATTAGCATCAACGAATACTGGAATCTCGCGCTGACCATCATTGTGGGCGTCGGATTGGTGTTTGAGCTGCCGGTGATCATTTTATTGCTCTCGGTCTTTGGCATCGTCACGCCTAAATTCCTGATTCGCCATATGCGTTATGCCATCCTAATCACGGCCGTGGTGGCTGCCGCAATTGCTCCCACGCCGGATTGGACAACCCTCTTCATGTTCTGGATTCCGATGGTGGGGCTCTACATCCTCAGCATCGGGCTTTCCTGGCTGGTTTATCTCCGCAAGAGATGGAAGCAGAAGCGTGAGCAACAGGCGCAGTAAGACACAGGTGCTCGCCCTGCTTGCTGCCGTTGCGTGGCTCGCAACGACAGGGGGCCTCTGGGCAGCGGACGGCGTGGCCTTCAGTGGCGGTCGCGCCTTTGAGGGTTTAAAGCGCCTGGTAGCCTTTGGGCCACGGCCACCCGGTTCACCGGCTCTGGCGCAGTCACGACGCTGGATGATCCAGCAGCTTAAGAAGACCGGAGCGCGAGTCGAAGAAGATTCCTTTACCGCCGCGACCCCCATCGGTAATCTGCCCATGACCAACGTCATCGCCAAGTTCCCGGGCCTGCGACCTAAAGTGGTTATCGTGGCGGGTCATTACGACACGAAGCGAGAAGAGGGTTTCCGTTTTGTAGGGGCGAACGACGGCGGCTCCAGTGCGGCGCTGCTCCTGGAGTTGGCGCGCGTCCTGGGCGCGCGCAAGAATGCGCTCACCTATTGGCTGGTTTTCTTTGATGGAGAAGAGGCCCTTCAGGAGTGGACCCCCGCTGACAGTCTTTACGGCAGCCGCCACCTCGTCCAGAAGCTCGCTTCGACTGGAGATCTGGCGCGTATCCAGGCCATGCTTCTGGTAGACATGATCGGGGACGCTGACCTGGATATTCATCGTGACGACAGTTCCACGCCTTGGTTGATGGATACAGCTTTCAGCGTCGCCCGCCGCCTGGGGTACGGGAAATACTTTCTGGATACGCCGACCGCGGTCGACGACGATCACATTCCCTTTGTGAACGCCGGCGTCGCCGCGGCTGATCTGATTGACCTTGACTACGGGCCCAACCGTAGCTACTGGCATACGGATAAAGACACGCTCGATCACTGCAGTCCGCTCAGTTTAACGATTGTCGGCCGCGTAGTGCTGGAAACCCTCAGCGAGATTGAGAAGTCCCCGCACGTGAAGTAGTATTCCGCCCTGACCAAGCTCCGGTAACAGCGCGAAACGATAAACGATGAACGACCTTTTACCCTGGGTAATCTTCAACGCCTTCGTCTTGGCGCTCCTGGCGCTGGACCTGGGAGTCTTCCATCGGCGTCCGCACCTCGTCAGCTTCCGTGAAGCTGCCGTGTGGAGCACGTTCTGGGTTGCTCTTTCGTTGTTATTCAATCTGGGGATTTATCTCCGGCAAGGTCCGGAGGCTGCCTTGGAGTTTTTCACCAGCTATTTGCTGGAGAAATCGCTCTCCACGGACAACATTTTTCTTTTCGCCGTGATTTTCGGAAGCATGGGCGTGCTCGCCCAGCACCAGCATCGGGTGCTTTATTGGGGCGTGCTGGGCGCGATCATCATGCGGGGAACCTTTATCCTCGCCGGAGTCCATCTGGTTCGGCATTTCCACTGGGTGCTTTACCTTTTTGCGATCTTCCTTCTGTTTACGGGCCTGCGATTACTGCGTGAAAAGGAGAAGAAATATGATCCCATGCGCAGTGTGGCGCTGCGGCTGGCACGGAGATTGTTCCCCATTTCTGACCGCTATGAAGGCGGCCGGTTCTTTACACGCTCTGATGGCCGGCTCTGCGCCACCCCGCTCTTCCTGGTTCTGATCATGATCGAAGTTGTGGACGTAGCTTTTGCGGTCGATTCCATTCCCGCCATCTTCGCGGTCACGCAAGATGCTTTCATCATTTACACTTCAAATATCCTTGCTATTCTGGGCCTGCGGTCCCTATATTTTCTGCTGGCAAGAGCCATCACTCGATTTCGTTATCTGCGCAGCGGCTTGGCGATCATCTTGATTTTCATTGGCGCCAAGATGCTGCTGGCCTATTGGGTACGCATCCCCACGGGTCTTGCGCTGCTGGGGATTCTCGCTATCTTGGGAATTTTCCTCGCCGCCTCGCTCGGGGTCAAAGCACAAAGTGGGGATTCGCCACCTCCCGCGCTACGACCTCCAAAGGATTGACCTACCGCAAAGGCAAAAACGGCTTGCGGGATCAACGGGCCCACCACTCGGGTCCCGTCCTCCCGCCGGGCGGGATGGAAGGGCCGCAAGGATGCTCCCCTGGACCATGGCCTCCCGGTCTCCGAAATGACGTTGTTTGTCGGAGGCAAGCCCTAGTACCGGAGTACTGGTACGGCGGTAATCTTGGTTGCGGACTGCTCCTTGCGTAAAGTGCAGTTAACGTTGCCTTCCACCCGAGGCGCGGGAAAGGCACATGGCGTCGGCTGAGGCAGGGGAAGTAATGGGCTGGCTCCGGGCCGGCTGGAAACCGGTGGTTCTCAAGCTTGGCGGGGATGGGTCAAGTGGTAGTGGCAGCGTACCGGGGTGAACCAGCGTGACATCCCCGCCACCCCGGTATGCAGCATTCTCGCCCCGGAAAGAAGAGGGTCCCTATCATTAACTACATCCGCGCTTGCAGGGCGGCTCAAAACAAGCTAAGCTCTTGCGCGGACCCGTCCTATGGAGTCATTGCAGGTATGCAACAACTTCGTGCGAGCCAGCGAATTGCGATAGAGCTGCCGGTCGAGATCCGGTGGAAAAGCCGGGCCGGAGCTCATCGCCAGGCCCGGGGCAAAACCGGCAACATCAGCGGCAGTGGATTGTTCATCGAAGTCCCTGTCCGCCCGCACCCGGCGACACGCGTAACGATCAAGGTGCTGCTCCCGCGTGAGGTCACGCAGGTTCCCCTGGAGCTCCTGTGTCAGGGACGGGTCGTGCGATGGAGCCAGCGGGGAAAGACTCAAGGTCTGGGCGCCGTCATCGATGAGTATGAGTTACGGCCGGCGCAACGGCCTGGGCGTGCGCGCAAGCTCCCGCCTGAGGAGAACTGACCGGTTCTGCCTGCCGGTCTGCGAATTCTCGCCGAAGACTCGCCGCGTATGACGCGGCAGCAATGACTATTCCTAAGCATATATTGCACCGGCGCGGGCCTCGAACTGAGCGACTGGTGTGGCGTGCCAGAATGCGAACCTCCCGTCTAGCGAAAACGAAAATTCGCGTTCTAGTGGCTGACCGGGAAGGCATTTTCAGGTTGGGCCTCAAGAAACTCTTCGCCGTCGAAGACGACCTGCGCGTGGTTGGCGAAACCGTGAATGCCGCGCAGCTTCTGGCCCGCACGGAGTGCTTCCGGCCGGACGTAGTCTTTGTGCAAGAAGAGATCCTGGCAGAATCCAGCGCCAATCTGATCGCCGACGTACATCGGTTGGCGCCGAAGAGCAAGGTGGTCGTAACGGCCTCCGTGTCGGCCGAAGAAACCTCTCTGCGTCATATCCGCAGTGGCGCTGCCGGGGTCATCCTCAAGTCGGTTGACCCTCCGCTCTTCGTCAAATGCGCCCGCCGCGTAACGGATGGGGAGACTTGGATCCCCAAACGGCATGTTTCCCACATGGCCAAGCTTCTTGAGGCGCGTCCGGAGAATCCCCCCCGCCCGGCTGACACGCTGACGCGCCGGGAGAAGACCATCATCAGCTACTTAATGCAGGGGTGGCGTAACCGGGAAATCAGCACGCACCTCTCCATTTCCGAGCAGACCGTGAAAAACCATCTCCGGACGATCTACGACAAGGTCGGAGTTTCTGACCGCTTGGAGCTCGTCCTGTACGCCATCCACCAGCGGCTGGAGCTGCCTGCCATTCAGGCATCCACTCCGAGCTCCTGATTTTTCCTTCCGCCGCTATTTCTTTTCAGATGGGTTGCTCGCCCCGAAGAGGCCAAACTGCTGATCGCTTGTAGCGGCGGCCCGCGCTTGGGCCGCTCGTTGTGACATCCGATTCACCACTCCATCCGAGATCACGCCCAACACTTCCAGGCTGGTCAGCGCCGTGCGCGGGATGAAGATCTTGAGGTTATTCGAGTAAACGTCCGGCGGAGTCACCAGGTATCCCAGCGGATCGGCTTCCAGGAGGTTGTTCGCAAGGAGAGCCTCCAGAACTTCGGTGTCTTTGAAGGTCATGCGCACCCAGAGGCCGGCCAGCCTCGGGCGGCTGCGAAAGATCTTGCGTTCCGCCCGATCCGGATTTCCCTCGAAGTCGCGCACGAAGAAGATCCCTTTGATCTCATCCAGGGGGACGTGGACCAGCCGACCCTCGCGATCCAGCACCTCGATCTCACGGCCGAGATACCGGCCGGGGTCGAGAAAGCCCTTGATCAGCCCTTTGTCGAGCTTTCGGACCACGACGCGCTTACGGGTTGAGGAGGGGTCGCTTTTCACCGGTGGTATCTTTCCATCGCAGTGCGGTATTCTTGAAATGCCGCTTGGTCATAGAAATTAGCTTGTGCTAGTATAGGGGCCGAGTCGGGTCTGTCAAGTATTTCGGCAGAGAGCCGGAGTGCAATTATTGAAGAAACCTCCTAATTGCTTGAAAAACAATGCCTTAGGCTTTGGAGGGGGGAGGACTCTGCGCGCCCATTGCCCGGCCGGGGAGGACTGTTTTTCATCGTCCGACCACTCTCGCGCGGCACTGAATTGACGGTTCATTCCAGCGTGAGCAGCATGCCGAGTCGCATCCGCCGCCATCGAACGCCTGCACGGACGAATCCGGTTGACGTGCAACCGCCTGCCGCTGGACCCTCGCAAGGGATTCCCGCCGACCCTCCCGTCCCCGGCGTGTCCACCGCCCTTCCGGCAGCGGAGGTGCAGCTCTTCCTAGACTTCGCCCGCGTCGAAAAAGGGCTGGCGGCCAACAGCGTCGCGAGCTATCGTCGCGACCTCACCGAATTCTCGGCTTTTCTCCGCCGCCAGGGCAAGAGCTTCCCCGCAGTGGGCCGCGACGACATCCGCAACTTCCTTACTGGACTTTACCGCCGCGGGCTGGGCGCGCGTTCGGTAGCCAGGCATCTGGTTTCTCTGCGCAATCTGTTTCGATTCCTGGTGCGCGAGGGCCGCCTCGCGAGCGACCCCACCGCAGAAGTGGAAGCGCCCAGGCTCGACCAGTCGCTACCCAAATACCTCACGGCGGAGGAGGTCGATCAACTCCTCGCGCAACCCGACGCCTCCACACCCAGCGGTCTTCGCGACAAAGCCCTGCTCGAGTTGCTTTACGCCACGGGGATGCGGGTTTCGGAACTCGTGAGTGTTCGCGCCGGGGATTTCGACCTGGGCCTGGGCATCGTGCGCTGCCTGGGGAAGGGCCACAAGGAGCGGCTGATTCCCGTGGGCAAGTTCGCCCTGCGTGCCGTGGAGGCGTATCTTCGTGAAGGGCGGGCGCCGTTAGCGGGAAAACGCAACACGCCTTGGCTCTTCCTGAATCGCCGGGGTGGCGCGCTCTCCCGCGTGGGATTTTGGAAAATTCTGGGCGCGTACGGCCGCCGCGCCCGCTTGGCGACTCCGCTCAACCCCCACTTGGTTCGCCACTCGTTTGCCACGCATCTGCTGGAACGAGGCGCCGACTTGCGCTCGATTCAACTCATGCTGGGCCATAGTGACATCTCCACGACCCAGATTTACACGCACGTGCTGAAGGAGCGTTTGAAGCAAGTCTACCAATCCCATCATCCTCGGGCCTGAACCTGAGGCCCGGGAGAACGCTGGAAGCCGAATGCCATGAGCGACTACAACTTCCTGATGGAAAGCCGGCTTTCCCCGGAACAGTACGCGGTGCTCGTTCTAATCAGTCGCCTGGCGGCCCAACAGGGACTGAACCTCTACTTGGTGGGTGGGGCCGTCCGCGACCTCACCTATGGCCAGCAAATCGTGCGCGACCTCGACTTCGCCGTGGAGGGCCCGCCGCAGAAAATTCTACGCCTCCTTCCCACCGCGGATTCTCAGAAATCCCGCCGGGGGGCAGGCGGCCCGGCCGGCGAGCCGCCGCTCGCCCTTGCGCACCAGGTTTTTAACTCGCGTTTGAACGCCGCCGAGCTCCACTTCTCCAATGGCGTGCGCGCCGAACTGGCCATGTGCCGGGAAGAATTCTACCCGCGTCCCGGGCAGCGCCCCGAGGTCCGCCCCGCCATGGTGTTTGAAGACCTGAAGCGTCGCGATTTCGCCATCAACGCCATGGCCGTGTCGCTCCATCCGAACTCCCGCGGCCTGCTGCTCGACCCCACGAACGGCGCCGGCGATATCGAACGGCGCGAACTTCGCACGCTCCACTCCCGCAGCTTTTTTGAAGACCCCTCCCGGATCTTTCGCTTGCTGCGTCTGGGCATGCGGCTCGACTTCAAACCAGATGAACGCACGCAGCGCTGGTTCGACACGGCCGTCGAAGTCCGCGCTTGGGAGCGCCTCGATGCCGACCCGCAGGCGCGCGAGCTGGCCGCCATACTCTACGAGGATCATCCCGGGCGGGTGCTCAAAATGCTTGCCGAGCGGAAACTCCTGGCGGGCCTGGACAAGAAGGTCGCCTCGGCGCGCATCCCCTACGATCGCTTTGCTCGCATCCGCAACGTGCTGCAAAACGTTCCCGGCGCCGACCCTCTCCTGCTGAATTTCCACTGCCTCGTCGAGAGGCTGGGCAGCGAACACACCTCGCGTTTGGCCAGGAAGATCATTGGAGATAGCAAGTCCATCAAGCTGGCGCTCAGCTTTGACCACGACGCCCGGAAGCTCGAGCGGGTGCTGAGTAGCGCCAAAGCGAAACTCCCCAGCCAGGTCTATACCTTGCTCTCTCCGCTACCCCGGCCGCTGCTGCTGTTCCTCCTCGCCAATTCCGCGCGCGCCAAAGTCCAGAATCGCGTCAAGAGTTATCTGTTCAAGTTCCCACTGATTCGTGCACGACTGCCGCGGGGCGAATTGCAGTCGCTGGGCCTGAAGCCCGGGCCGGAATCCGAACGCATCCTTGAGCGGATCTTTTCACTGCAATTGGACGGGAAGATCAAGACGCATCAGCAGCTCATGAAGGAGCTGCGCGCGCTGGCAGGAATCAAGGAACCTCCGCCTGCGCCCCCACCCCATCCTCCCAAGAAGGCCAAGGAACCTCCGCCTGCGCCACCACCCCATCCTCCTAAGAAGGGCAAGGAAGCGGCGGTTGCCGTGCCAGCGGAAGTGCCTGCCAAACCGGTTGCCAAGCCTGGCGCTCCCAAGGCCGCTGAGAAGGCCAAACCTGTGAAGCAGGCGGCCCAGCCTGAGCCCGCGAAGAAGCCAGAAAAGCCAGCAAAGGCCGCTGGGAAACCGGCGAAGGCCCCGGCGAAACCTGCCAAGCCCGCGGCCAAGTCAACCAAGAAGCCAAAGAAGCGGTGATGGGCTGACACCCCGAGGTGGGCTGGCGCAGAGCACAGCTCTGCGCGCCCAGAAACGCCATGCTGCGGTGGGCCAGGTGTGCGGCGTGTCCTTCCCGCGAAACCTGCCTGCGCAGGCAGGGCGGGAATCCAATTCATGATCTGGATTCCTACCTTCGCGGGATTGACGCTCTCCTGGGTTCCCGATTGCGCCAGCGGGCACGTGGCGGCGTGAAAACGCCGCAACGGACAACGAACCCCTGGTCCCGAATCCCAAATCCTGACTCCTGACTTTCTGTTACAATCAATCCGCATGGCTTCCGAGAATTTTGTTCATCTGCATCTTCATACCGACTACAGTCTCCTCGACGGTGCGTGTGAAATCGGCAAGCTGATGGACCGCGCCGCGGAGCTAAAAATGCCGGCCGTCGCGGTGACCGATCACGGCAATCTCTTTGGCGCCGTGAAGTTTCACGAGGCCGCGCAGAAGCGCAACATCAAACCGATTATCGGCTGCGAAGTCTACGTCGCGCCCGCCAGCCGGTTCGACCGCGCCGCTAATACCGACCGCCCCAACCACCTCGTCCTGCTTTGCGAAAACGAGCGGGGCTACCGCAACCTGGTGAAGCTCGCCTCCTCGGCGTACATCGAAGGCTATTACTACAAGCCGCGCATTGATAAGGACCTACTGGCTCGCCATGCCGACGGCCTCATCGCGCTCTCCGCCTGCCTGCGGGGGGAGGTGGCTGTGGCGCTCGCTTCCGACCGCTACGAAGCCGCGCGCCAGTCGGCCTACGATCTGCGCGACATCTTCGGGAAAGGGAACTTCTTCCTGGAGCTCCAGGACCAGGGGATGGAGGAAGAACACCGCATCAATCCGCAACTGGCGCGGCTCGCGCGCGAGACCGGCATTCCGCTGGTCGCCACCAACGACTGCCACTACCTGACCCAGGCGGACGCGCGCGCCCAGGAAGTGCTGGTCTGCATCCAGACCGGCAAGACGATGAGCGACGCGAGCCGCATGAAATTCCGCACCAACGAGTTCTATTTCAAGACTTACGAAGAGATGGCCGCTCTCTTCGGCCGCGACGTGCCGGAAGCGCTGGCCCGCACGCTGGAAATCGCCGAGCGCTGCAACCTGCACCTGGAGGCCAAGGAGCACGTCTTCCCGCACTTTGAAGTTCCCTCCGGCGAAACGCTTGACAGCTATTTCGAACGCGTCACGCGCGAAGGCTTCGGCCACCGCCACGCGCGCCTGGAGCGGCTGCGCGCGGCAGGCCGCTTGAAGTACCCCCTCGAAGCCTACGAAGACCGCCTGCAGCGCGAGATCGAGCTCATCAAGCAGATGCGCTTCGCGGGTTATTTCCTGATCGTCTGGGACTTTATCCGCTTCGCCCGCGAGCAGTGCATTCCCGTCGGGCCCGGCCGCGGCTCGGCGGCGGGCAGCCTGGTGGCTTACTCGCTGCACATCACGGATATCGACCCGCTGCAGAACGAATTGCTCTTCGAACGCTTCCTCAACCCTGAGCGAATTTCGTTCCCGGACATCGACATCGATTTCTGCATGCGCCGCCGCGGCGAGGTCATCAGCTACGTCACTGACAAATACGGGCGCGAAAACGTCAGCCAGATCATCACCTTCGGCACCATGGGCGCCAAAGCCGTCATCCGCGACGCCGGCCGCGCCCTCGACATGCCTTACGCGGACGCCGACCGCATTGCCAAGCTCGTGCCCAACGTCCTGAACATTACGCTCGAAGAGGCTCTTAAGCAGTCGGGGGAACTCGCACAGCTCCGCCAGACCGATCCGCGCGTCGCGGACCTGCTGCAAGTGGCCTCGCATCTGGAAGGCTTCGTCCGCCACGCCTCCACCCACGCTGCGGGCGTGGTGATCTCGCCGCAGCCGCTGCAGGAAATTGTTCCGCTCTACAAGAGCAACAAAGATGAAATCACCACGCAGTATGCGATGGACGATCTCGAGAGGATCGGCCTGCTGAAGATGGATTTTCTCGGGCTCACCACACTCACCGTCATCGACGATTGCGTGAAGCTGATCGAGGGCGCACGCGGCGAAAAGCTCGACCTGGACGCCCTGGCCCTCGACGACGCTCCGACTTACGAACTGCTCGGCCAAGGCCTGACGGCGGGCGTCTTCCAGTTTGAAAGCCGCGGCATGACCGACATCCTGCGCCGCGTCAAACCTGATCGCCTCGCCGACCTCACGGCCCTCAACGCGCTCTACCGGCCCGGACCCCTCCAGGGCGGCATGATTGACGATTACATCGCGCGCCGCACCGGCAAGCGGCGCGTCACTTACGAGCTGCCCCAACTCGAGGAAATCCTGGAAGAGACCTACGGCGTGATCGTTTACCAGGAGCAAGTTATCCAAATCTTTAATAAGGTTGCAGGTTTTACCCTGGGTGAAGCCGACGTGGTTCGCCGCGCCATGGGCAAGAAGAAGCTGGAAGAGATGGTGGCGAACAAGGAGAAGTTCCTGGCCGGCGCGCGCCGCAACGGCGTCCCCGCCGCGAAGGCGCAGAAGCTCTGGGACCTGGTCGAGCAGTTCGCAGGCTACGGCTTCAACAAATCGCACTCCGCCGCCTACGCGCTGGTCGCCTATCAGACCGGTTATCTGAAAACGCATTACCCGGTCGAGTTCATGTCCGCGCTGCTTACCTCAGAAATCGGCAACCAGGACAAGCTCACCCGCTACTTGAACGAATGCAAGGATATGGGCATCGGAATCCTCCCACCCGATGTCAACTCCAGCGATCTGGCGTTCACCCCCGCCGGCCCCAACATCCGCTTCGGCCTCACGGCCATCAAGAACGTCGGCGCCGCGGCCATCGAATCGGTCCTGGCGGCGCGCCAAAAGCTCGGACGCTTTGAAAACCTGGTGGAATTCTGCGAGAATGTGGACTTGCGCCTCCTGAACAAGCGGGTTCTGGAGAGCCTCATCAAGGCCGGCGCGTTTGATTCCCTCGGCGCGCGGCGCGCGCAATTGGCCGCCGTGCTCGATCGCGCCATGGAACTTGGCCAGAAGCGCCAGCGGGAATCCGAAAGCGGCCAGCACGGCTTGTTTGTGGGTGGCCCGGACGCCGCCCCTCCGCCGCCTTTCGAGCTGCCCGACGTGCCCGAGTGGAGCGAAGCCGAGCGCTTGGCAGGTGAGAAAGAGGTTCTGGGGTTTTACGTTACCGGTCATCCGCTCGAGAAGTACACGGCGCGCCTGGCAACGCTCACCCGGCACGACACATCCTCCGTGGAGGAGATGGCGCACGAAGCGCCCGTGACTCTGGCCGGAATTCTGCGCGCCTTGCGCGTGAAGCCCAGCAAGAAAGGCGACCTGTGGGCCAGCGCCCAGCTCGAGGACTTACGCGGTTCGGTGGAGTTGCTGGTCTTCCCGCAGGCTTACCAGCAACTGCAGGGCGTGCTGAAGCCCGACGCGCCGCTGCTCGTCAAGGGCCGCGTGCGGCACGAGGAGAATCAGAAAACGCGCGTGGTCGTAAGCGAGGCCCGGCCGCTGGAAGCCGCGGTGAATGGTGCGAAAGCCCAGTTGCGGATTCGGGTCAATCTGGAATCGGCCCGCGCGGGCTTGGTGGACGAGCTCGGCCGGCTGCTGGAGGCTCATCCCGGCGATAGCCCGGTGTTGTTCGAGTTGACGCGCCCCGGCGACTTCCTCGTGCGCTTGCAGCCGCGCGTGCCGCGCGTTGTGAAGGCCGACGACGAACTGCTCGACCGGCTGCACGAACTCTGCGGCGAGGGCGCGATTCAGCTCGAAAAGCAGGCGCAGGTCAAGTAGGGGCGAGCGGTCCCTCGGCGTTGCCCGGGACGGTGAGCGAAGTCGAACCGCGCTCGCCCCCGTCCCGGCCCCGGGACGAACGCCGATCGGCCTTACGGACAGGCCGGGGGTTTCAGCAATCGTCCAAGAGGGCGCAGTCAGGAGTTCGAAGCGATATGGGAAATTCGGCAGACGAACAGGCGGTCGCGAAGGAACTGGAAAAGCAGATCTCGGAACTCCAGAGCGCCGGCTACTCCACCGCCTCGGAGGAAGAAATCGAGCGCTTGCGCCAGCAGGTAGCCGCCCTGCGGCAAAAGGTTTCCGGGCCCCCGCAGGACGCTTGGGAGCGTGTGCTGCTGGCCCGCCATCCGCAGCGGCCCTACACCCTCGATTACATCCAGATGCTCTTCACGGATTTTGTGGAGCTGCACGGCGATCGCCGCTTCGCTGACGACGCGGCGATGATCGCGGGCTTCGCCCAATTCGAGGACCGCCCCGTGGTGGTGATCGGTCATCAGAAGGGCCGCGACACCAAGCAGAAACTGCATCGCAACTTCGGCATGGTGAACCCCGAGGGTTACCGCAAGGCGCTGCGCGTGATGCAGCTCGGCTCCAAGTTCGGCATGCCCATCATCAGCCTCATCGACACGCCCGGCGCCTACCCGGGCATCGGGGCGGAGGAGCGCGGCCAGGCGGAGGCCATCGCTTACAACCTGAAAGAAATGTGCAAGTTGCTGGTGCCGGTGATTGTGATCGTGCACGGGGAAGGCGGCAGCGGCGGCGCGCTGGCCATCGCTGTCGGCGACGAAGTGCTGATGCATGAAAACGCCGTTTACTCGGTCATCTCACCGGAGAGTTGCTCGTCGATCCTGTGGCGCGATTGGGACCACAAGCAGGAAGCGGCGCGCGTGCTGAAGCTGACCGCGGAAGACCTCTACCGCATGCAGCTCGTCGACGAAGTCGTGCCGGAACCGATGGGTGGGGCGCACTCGAACCACGCGCAGGCGGCGGAACTCCTGCGGCCCATTTTGCGCGCCTGTCTGGACAGGCTTACCAAACTTTCCCTTGCCGAGCTTCTGCAACGCCGCCAGGCGAAGTTCCGCCGCCTTGCCTGCTTTGTAAGTGAAACCTGAAGATTCCTAGCTTGCGCCTAAGTACTGCGTTTCAAGAGTTTGGTGGCGCGTCGCAAACCCCCTCACCCGGTCCCGCGAGGCTGAGCCTCCTCCCTGATTCCCCTTGCCGGCAGATCGTAAATGCGTTGACGGCTCAACGGATCTCCACGCGCTGTCATGAAAATAGCCCCCTCCTCGGCTGAGGAGGGGGTTAGGGGGTGGTGGGTCTGGGAGGAAGAGCAGAGGTCAACCACCCTCTGGCCCTGTACCATCTGGTGCAGGGCTGGCCGCCTCCTTATCAAGGAGGGGAGCCGCTTGTCCCTGGCCCCCTCCCGCCGTGACGGGAGGGGAATCACGTGGAGCATTTTCATGCTCGACCGCGCGCTGAAATTGACGGCGCGCTGCCTGGGCCGCCGCCAGCCCCCTACGAACTCGAGACGCCGGTCGGCATCAACGCTATCCACCGGGAGAAATAATTCCAGGGAGGGATGTGAGTCTCGTGTCCCGCTGCCATCGTTCGAGGGGGAATTTACTTGCGCTTTCCTACACGGCGACTTCTTTCTACCCACGCCATTCAGTGCTCCGTGCTCACGACCGGCGGGACCTCAACTCCAGGGAGTTGAACGACCCGCGCTCAATTGCCCTGCACGGCAGAGCATGCTAGGATTATCAATAAGATGCAGCGGAGGGAACATGGAGCTGACCGCAGTCTTTAAGAAAGTGCCGGAAGGTTATATCGCCTGGGTGGAAGAACTGCCGGGTGCCAATACCCAAGGCCGGACTCTGGAAGAGACCCGTGAGAATCTTCAAGAAGCCATCCGGCTTGTATTCGAGGCAAACCGTGAACTGACGGGGCGAGACCTACAGGACGAGGAAGTCCTTAAGGAGTCCGTTTCCGTGGCAGCCCTGTGAGGCGGCGGGAATTGATCCGGCATCTGGAACAGCACGGATGCCGGGAACTGCGGGAAGGCAGCAAGCACACCATGTATGTGAATCCGCGCCGGAAGAAGGTTTCCGCTGTACCCCGCCACACCGAGATCAACACCATCCTGGCTCGCAAGATATGCCGGGACCTCGAGATCCCCGAGCCCTCCTAAACTGCTGATCAGTAGCCCCGCTGAATGATTTCTGCCGCCATCTCCGCTTACCACATCTTGGGAAGTGTAAAGTTCTTGGCAGTTGAGACGTGAGAATCGCCTTCGGCATCAACACCATTCGGCAGGAAGAGTGAACGAGTGTCTCGATGCCCCCCACCGTGCTATTCTCTCTGCGAACAGTTCAGCGCCATTCGTGGATGAGGAGTAGCACTATGCCAACCGATGAGGGTTTTTCGAAAAGAGCAGGGATTTTGAAAAGGGTCCTCGAATGGGTGAATCAGGGTTGGTTCGAGGATCACGACTCCTGGATGCTCTTCGGAAACAAGGGGGTCATTAGAGTAACGGGCCTCACAGACGGCGAGATAGAGGAATTATATGACCGCAGCAAACCTGAGCATGAACGAGCCTACCAAATGTCGGGAGACCTTCGGGTTTATGTAGGGAAGGTACTCGATGCAAGGCGAACGTCACTGAATCGCCAACCTCCTAAAGCGGTTGTTCGAGGTCTCGAAAACTCGGCAGACATGGAACCTGGCCCGGATTGGCGAGCCAGGGAAGACCTTGATCCGTCAGAGGCTGCTGACTATTTGGACGCCGCCTATTCTTCGGAGCTCATAGGAAAACTCGACGAGATAGTTGAACGCGCCGCATTACTCGGTCCTCACGAGGTTGATGTGACTCAGGTCCAGCAGCCCATTTGCGCTTATTTCAAAGAGGTACATGGCTGCTTCTTGTACGGCTTCCCCGTTGCGTGTGCGGTACTATGCCGGGCTATCCTAGAGGCTGCACTTAGGGCAAGGTACGAGCCACAGAAGCAAGGCACAACGTGGAGGCCCAGCAAGGACTTGCCACCTGAGGAAAGACGAAAATCAAAGATCCTGACGTTGCTCGACCGCGCCCTACAGGAAGGCATTCTTGATGGTAGCAGGGTTGAAGCAGGAGGTAACGTGAAGGACGCGGGTGACGAGGCCATCCATCGGCTTGAGGATTTCCGGAAGTGTTGGGGCCGCGACGACCAGTTGCGGCGTCTTGTCGAGGACACGCGGAAGGTGCTTGAGGATTTGTACCGCGCAACCCAGGCGACCTGATAGCCCGACCTTTGCACTTCGCGACTAGGTACGGCGTTGGCGCCGTTTGGGACGCTTCAATCGTATGGCTCCACACTGTTGTTCCCTTACTGTTTCAAACGATTGACGCGAATCCGCACCTCTGGTATTGATGGAAGTGTGCGGCGGACGGGCACCCGCGCGTTCTTGTGCGCAACGGGGAAACTTCGGAAGCAGGCCACGAAGGCAAAGAGCGTACATGCCATTCGAATCTGACAAGATTATGTTCGAGATTTACAGAGAAACGACGTACAGGGGAAGTACTGCGTCGTCTATTTCACCGAGCTGCAGGATCACAACAAGGAAGCGGAAATCAGCCACGCTTTAGCGGGCGAGCATGTTTTCGACGGCTTCATCCGCACGTTTCGCAAAGATCAGGCGAAGGAAGCGATCGAGAAGCTGCTCGCGCGGCTGAACGCTGGCGAGGCAGTGAGCGCAGCCCAGATTGAACTCGAACTCAAGCCCTTCATGCCGGCCTAAGTGGGCTTCTGTAACACTCAATTGCAGAAGAGGCACGCCCCCCTCACCCCGACCCCTCTCCCCCAACGGGGAGAGGGGAGAGTCATCCGTGGGTCTAGCTGCCCTCTCCCTTGCGAACGGGACCGCCCGACAGCCCAAAGGCCTCACCCCTCTCCCTTGGGGAGAAGGTTAGGACTGAAGATGTTCTTGCGGCGCGCGCCATCTCATCCCGAGGCAGTGCGCGATGAGCGATGATGTTTGCGGCGGGGGCGCTCTGTCGTCGCGGTGCGGCAGCCGAAAACCCACTACCCTCGCCCCGTTGGGGGAGAGGGTGGGCCGGCTTGTCGGCCCGGGTGAGGGGGTCGCCCGGCAAACGATGCAACGCCTATTTGGTAAGGGGGGCTCAGCCTCCGCCCCCAGCGGGCAGAATCTGCTCAAGCGTTTCCGGCGGACCCGACACGTCCAACTCCAGCCGGGCCCCGTCGCGGTGGGCGTCGATGTTCTGAAGAATTGGGGGAAGTCCCGTGCCGCCCGCAGCGGCGGGTTGCGGTGGTGGCTTCTGCAGCAGATTGAGGAGCGCGGCAAACCCCGCCGCGCTGTCGGGACTGTCGCACACCAGGATCAGCTGGCTCGAGAACCCCGTGTCCCAATGCACACGGTAAAGGAGCGCTCGCACGGAGCGGCCTAGCGAACTCAAATCCACGTTCTTCTTGCCCCCGGCAAGCCATAACCCCGCCAGGTTGGAGACGGATTTGCCATTCAAGATGCCCCACTGCGGCGCGGTGCCTTCGAGTTCTCCCTCCCAATTGACAAAATCCGCATTGGCATTCAGTGCGTTCGCCGACCCTTGCCGTGCATCCAGCATGGCTTTCAGGTCAGGCAGCCGGCCGAACGCCGCGATCGAGCTATTCAAGAACGTGAAGAAGAGGTCCCCCGGATCGCTGCCCGACCCAAACGCGTAAAGGTTGGCGCCCGCATACTCACGCGTGGGCAAGTTGGTACGGTCAAAATACTTTTCCACCAAGTCAGGTTGGAAGCGCCCCGCGGCCAATCCCAAATACCCCGCGGGGCCCGCGATCTCGCCGCGCCATCCCACCATTACCTCGTCAACGTCTCTGTCGGGATCAACCCCTATGGGGCGAAGGAAATCCTGGAAGGCGCGCAGTTGCTGATTCAGGAACCGCTGGCGGATTTGCGGATAGACGGGCAGCGAGCGCAGCTCCGCAAGATTGGTGAAAGCAACTTGCAGGGTATCGGCGGGAAAAGTGGCAAGCGCCTCCTGCGGCAATTGGTCCGCGGCGAGCGGGGCGGGGAAGCAGAGGATGCCGAGAACGGCAACCACCAGTACCGTGACCCGAATTGTGCGTAGGGCAGGCATCAAGAAAATCTCCCCCGATTTTTCCGCCAAGCCACCTTCATTGCGGTAACTGGCGAACCTCCGTCGCCACCTGGACGTTTGCGGGTGGAACCCAAGCCACACCGTTCTTGTTTCCCGTGGTCTGCTGGTAGGACAGAATTCCTTTGACCAGCAGGGAGTGCGTCCCAGGGACCTCCAGTGAGTTCAAGTTCGTCAGTCCTGTACCTGTAAAGGTGGTCTGGAGGAAAGAGATCTCCGTGACGGGGGGTTGGGGCAAGTAGAGGGGCGAGCAGGGTACGAGCGTGAATCCTCCGGTTTTGCCATCGCTGCCCGTCACCACGGGCGTGCTTGGCGCCGTAGAAAGATTCCCGAGGATCGACTGCGTCCCGAGATAAATGGCCCGCGCGTCCGCCGTGAAGGGCGTGGTACCCGCCGCCGGCAGTTGGCCGTGCGCCACCACCTGCTGACCGATTCCCAACGTCTGGGGGTTGAACGTGAAATTCGCCAGGTTCGAGGCCTGTGCTTGGGCGGTGATGGCAAGATTCGTAGAGGTCGAAACGTTGAAGGTCAGAACCGACTGCAGCGAAACTTGGCTGCTCACGTCGGGCGCTTCCTCGCTGACGAACAACTTGAACTGCGTCGCGTTGCCGGAGGAGTCGCGCGTGACCGAGGTGATGAGCCCCTTGAAGGCCGCCTGCCCATTGGCAGCATCCTCGTGCTCCTCGGCTTGCACTTCGTTCGCCAGCAAGTTGCCGCGGCTATCGATCGAAGCGTCAACTTGCACAAAGGTGCCGCTCGCGAGGCTGCTGAGCCCAGTAACACCGTCGAACGTTGTCGACCCGGAGACATTCACCGTCACTGTCGGGCCGGCTGTGCTCTGCAACGCAAAGCTTCCTGTGTACGCCGGATTGGAGCCCGTGGTCGTGACGCTGGTTATGATGCCGCGCAGGTCTTCAATCTCTGCAAAGGTGCTGGTGGTTCCTAGTGTCGCCGGGGTGAGTGTAAACGCCGGCTGCACATCGCTGGTGATCTGGTTGCTCTGGTCGAGCACGACGGAATGCAGCATGTCGAAGTCGAGCTGCAACGCGGAGGTCCCACTGCTCGAAACCGTGAGTGCCGGGCTCAGACTTAGCGTTACAGTCAGCGACGGGAGGGTCAAGCTCATGCTAGTCGGCCCCGCAGGGGTCTTCGTCGTGTCCCAGTAAGTGAGCTGCGCGTTGTTGGACAGAGTCAGGTTTAAGGTCGAGTACGATCCCGCGGGAACGCTGGCCAGCGTGATCGGGGCGCTGTAATCCATCAACGAGGCGTAATCCAGCGTCAGGGATTGTCCGGCGGGAAGAATGGAAACAGGCGACGTGCTACTGGCCGGGGTCAAGGTCATACCTGTTATGGTCATATTGAATGAAAGAATGCTGCACAGGGGCGCATCGCCTCCAAACACCACGACAGTACCCGTCGGCGGGTTGACCGTTCCCCCTCCGGGATTCACCGTGCCCGTGCACCCGAGCTGGATGACGAGCGCGATTCCGGTGACCAGGGTCATACCCAGGAGCTGCTTGCGCATGGGGATTCTCCTCCGTCCTTGGCCACGCGGGCAGGTGACTCACCCTGGCGTGCCTGCCCTACGCCCTCGACGCGTTGACCCGACCTCCCAAGAGATCTTACAACCAATCCTCGTTAATTACGATGCCTGTGACGTCGGCGGGGATTCCTGCCGACGGGGCGCCCCTGGCTGGCCCCCGAGCCGGGCAAAAGCCGCGCTGGGCGGGCGCGCTTGATGACAAAAGGGTGTACACTTCTAGCTGCAGGGAAGCCAAAAGGGAAGTCCCGGATATTGCTTCTATGAATGAGTTCACACCTACGGAGCGGACGCAGGTCCGCCGCCTCCCCAGACGAGCCGCGTACGATCGCGACACGGTATATCGCATCCTCGACGAGGGCCTGGTTTGTCACATCGGCTTTATTGCGGACGGCAGACCCGTCGTCATTCCCACTGGCTACGGCCGCAGAGATGACACCCTCTACATCCATGGATCCACGGCCAGCCGCATGCTCCGCGCGCTGGGCGCGGGTGTCGAGGTGTGCGTCACCGTCACGTTGCTGGACGGACTCGTTCTGGCGCGCTCGGCGTTTCATCACTCCATGAACTATCGATCGGTCGTCATCTTCGGACAGGCGTCAGTGGTCGATGACCCTGCCACGAAGCTGGAAGCCTTACGGGTGTTCACAGAGCACGTGGCGCCGGGGCGCTGGCGTGAAATCCGCCCGCCCTCCGAAAAGGAATTGCAGGTGACCACGGTCCTGGCCGTCCCGCTCCGAGAGGTTTCCGCCAAGGTGCGGACGGGCCCGCCGATTGACGACGAGGAAGACTACACCCTGCCGGTGTGGGCGGGAGTCCTCCCCTTAAGCCTCACCACGGGTCAACCGCTCCCCGACGACCGTTTGCCAGCGGGGATTCACGTCGGCGAATACCTGCGACGGTATGATCGGAAACAGCGGTAGTGAGGCAAACAAAACTGAAGTGGCCCGTGTAGACAATCTCTTCCTTTTGCCAGCAAGGCTTGCAACCGCCCGCACGACTTGATTTCCTCGTGACTGTTTGGTACATTTGAATGTGTGGGGAAGCAGGGATTTATCCCTTAGGACAAGCCCCAGGAGGAGTGTTTATGCCGATCGAGCTTACCGCCAAAGCCGTATCCAAGGTCAAGGAGATCATGTCCCAGCAGGAGCCTCAGCCGCTCGGATTGCGCGTGGGAGTCGCCGGCGGTGGCTGCTCCGGCTTCTCGTACCAGATGAACTTCGAGAGCCAGAACAACCCCATCGACAAGGTTTATGAGTTCGAGGGACTGAAGGTTTTTGTGGATCAGGCCTCGCTGATGTACCTGAACGGCACCAAGATCGACTACGTGGAAACCCTGGAAGGCGCAGGCTTCAAGTTTGAAAATCCCAACGTGAAAACAACCTGCGGTTGCGGCAGCTCGTTCAGCGTGTAAGCTCGTAGGCTCTCAGTTGCGCGGACCCCCGGCGCCCTTCCAGCGGCGTGCCGGGGGTTTTTGCTTTTGGGGAGCCAGAGCTAGGATTCCCTGAGAAGAGATACCGTGAGGCTGTCGCCACGGCGACGCGATGTGGCGAACTCTTCGATTCCGCGGCTCATCATCTGCGCCGGAGATAACGCTACTGTTCCGCGAGGCAGGACAGGGCCAGCAGGCTTGAGAACGGGATTCAAGCGAGGAGGGCACGGCTCCGTGCCGGCAAAACCGTGCCCTGACGACCCCCGTAAGGCTGGAATTCCCATCTTCATCCAACCCCGAGAGCCCTTTCAACCCTCGCGCTTGCCCACACTACCTGCCCAGGGGAGGAAAGAGCCACCCAAGGACACGAACTCTGGTGGGGCGTCCCGCGAGCAGGTCCGCTCCGCGACGCCCCACCTACTCTTACTGTGGCAAATGGTGAACCACCTTCCCTTGCATGACCCAGGTAGGTGCAGTCCAAGTAGGCGGAGTCCCTGGGCCATTGGTTTGCTCATAGAAGAGCAGTCCAGCAACGTTCAGGATTGGGCCAGGAGTCAGATCCTTTAAGCCGCCCAGTCCGCGAAACCTGCCATCGCCGAAAGTCAGTACGGTGATCGTTTGCCCCCCGAAGAGCGGCCCGCAAGGCAGCAGGGTGAAGCCACCGGTTCTGTCGTCGGACCCTACGGCAAGCGACGAGACGAAGGTCCCTAGCACGTTCCGCTGCCGCAGGAAGACAAAGCCGGCGGTGAGCGTAGTAGGGGTGGCAGGTGGGCCAGCCGAGCCCGCTTGCAGATCGCCGAACACGGCCACCTTCTCCGCGAGACCCAACGTCTGGGGCCCGAATCGGAAAGCCCTGCGGTTCCAATGGTGCCAGTTCGTCCTGTAACGGGTAGTGTCCGCCAGCGTCACAGTCAGCGAGGACTGCAACGGGACCTCGCTGGTCATGTCGCGAGTTTCACGACCGACAAGCAAGTTGAACCCCGTGGCGTTGCCGGAACTGTCGCGCGTGACCCCGATGATCTTGCCCAAGAACCCCGCGTGCTGACCGGTCGTTACCACCTGCTCTTCTGCGTCCACTTCCTGCGCGATAATGTTGCCACTAGTGTCAACGATGGCATCGACCTCGACAAAGGTCGTGGCCGTGAGGGTCGAGAGGCCGGTCAGGCTGTCACCCTCAAAGTCCGTGGTGCTGTTGACTTGGACCGTCAGGATCTGCCCCACGCCACCTTGCACCTGGAGCGTGAAGCTGCCGGTGAAGCTCGGATCGGTACTCGTGGGAGTCACAGCTTGAACCACTCCGTACAGCGTATCAGCCTCACCCAACTGTCCCGCCGACGCAACGGACGGCGTGAGGGTGAATTGTGGGTCTACGACTCCCGTTACCAGACCGGTGGTGGGGTCGGTCTGCACCGACTTCCGCAGGTTGAAGTCCACCACGAGCCCTGCCGTGGCGCCGGTCGTGATCGTGAGGGCCGGATTGATACTGACGGTGAGCGCGTCCGTAGGGGTACCGTTGGAGAACGTAGTGGTCACGAGCTGGGCAGATGGCGGGGTGGTCGAGGTGTTGAGGACGGTCAACGCCGGGCTCGTAAGCGTCAGTTGGAGTTGGTCATAGGTCCCCGCGGCAACGCTCCCCAAACTAAGAATGTTCGTGAAATCCACCAAGCTGGCGAAATCCACCGGCTGGCTCGGGGGAGTGATCGTGACCGCCGTACCTCCGCCTTGCGGGACGAGGGCAGCCGAGCTGATCGTCACCATGAACGATTCCACATCACAGCTGGGCTGGTCAGTTCCGAAAGCGACGAGCGATCCAGTCGGCCCGCTGGTCGTAGCCGATGTGCCCCCGCCCATTCCGCTTCCGCACCCCACCATCAGGACTGTTGCCAGACCGGCGGCCAGCGCCGGCAAGAATAAACGCTTCACCTTACTCATGCCGATCCTCCTTGAATCGCTTAGATTACCCCTGAATTGTAAACGGTTCGGGAGTCACATCTGAAAGATTTGGGTGTTTCGGCCCACGCCCCCCCGATTGATTGAATGCCCGATGTACATTACCCGCCCCCGGGAAGCACGTCGCGTACCAGACCTCCAGATTTATAACTTATTGAAAATACAAAACTTATGTCTCATAGAAAGATACCCACAAGTTGCTGGTGTGGACAAAATTTCCTAGGGCCGAGAAAATTATCTACATTCCAGCCCTAGCGACTTGCCTATAAGCCTCCACTGAGCGTTCCGTGAAGCTACCATTTCCAACCCGTCAACGAACCGAAAGTTGCGCTCTGAAAAAAGGAAACCTCCGAGGCAATCTCCGCGCTCCGACTAATTGAATAGGGCATTCAGGCGGCGGATTCCGGTCAGCGCGAGCGTGTAATGCGGATCGAGTTCCACCGCTCTCCGATACGAGGAAAGCGCGCGCGGATAATCATGCTTGACTTCCCAGACCCGGCCCAGGTTGAAGTAAGGGAAGGCGGGATTGTCGTAACGTGCCGCGCGCGTGGCTTTCTCCAGCCAGGGAATGGCTTCTTCGATCTGCCCCTTCTCGATCAGGTAAGCCCCGATATCGTTGTAAGGGTTGCCGAAGTCCGGGTCGATTTCGATGGCGCGATGGCACTCCGCGATGGCGGCATCGTAATTGCCCATGAAGCTGTAGCTCCAGCCGAGAAACGTGTACGCCTCTGCGGTGGGATACGCCTCAATTGACTTGCGGTAGAGTTCCACGGCCTCGTCCAACTCGCCCTTCATCTGGTGGCGATAGGCCTCCTGGAAATACTGGACGGCAAGGTCGAGCGACTCGTTTTCGGCCATGGCGGTTCCCAAGAGTTTTCAACAAGCCCCATGAAAGGTTCGCTATAATTATACCGCGACGGGCAGCCCGTCGCTGGCATTTCTGACAGGTTGCGAAAAAAGATTCGGGCATGTCACCCTGAGCCCCTTTGCGGAGTTTACCCTGAGTGTAGCGAAGGGGCTTCTCAGAATGACCGAGGGGGCGAGTTTTTCAGCAATCTCCTGGGGACGTACCTTGAAAATAGCCTTAGCCCAGATTGACACCACGATCGGCGACTTTGCCGGCAACCTTAACCGCCTCGCCAAGTACGCCGGGTACGCACGCGACCGTGGCGCGGACCTTGTGGTGTTTCCCGAACTCGCGCTCTGCGGCTATCCGCCGCGTGACCTGGTGGAAAACCCCGGGTTCATTGAGCGCTCGGAAATCGCGTTGCAGCAACTGGCCCACCTGCTGCCTCCTATTGCCGCGCTGGTGGGCTATGTTCGACGCTCGCAAGCTGAGCAGGGCAAGCCGGCTGCCGACGCCGCCGCGCTTCTTGAGGGCGGCCAAGTGATGGTCGACTACGCCAAGATTTTGCTCCCCTTCTACGATGTCTTTGACGAGTCGCGCTACTTCGAGCCCGGCCAATCGGTGTGCGTGCACAACTTTCGCGGGCGGCGCGTGGGCATCACCATTTGCGAAGATGTCTGGAACGACAAACATTTCTGGAGGAACCGCCTCTACACGCGCGACCCCGTCGAGGAGTGCGTCGAGGCCGGCGCCAATCTCCTGCTGAACATCGCTTCGTCGCCCTACAACACCGAGAAGATTCAGTTGCGCCACGACATGCTCAAGAGTATCGCCACCCGGCAAGGGATTCCGGTGGTGTACGTCAATCACGTGGGCGGAAACGATCAATTGGTTTTCGATGGCTCCAGCCTGGCCTTCAACGGGCGGGGAGAGCTTTGCGCCCGCGCCCGGTCGTTTGCGGAGGATCTGGTCATCTTCGATACCGACGATGGCGCAAGAGAAATCCACCCCGCTCCGGAATCTACGGCGGAGGAGATTTACCAGGCGCTCTGCCTCGGAGTGCGGGACTACGTGCACAAATGTGGCTTCCGGAAGGTCCTGGTAGGGCTGAGCGGCGGAATCGATTCCTCCCTGGTGGCCACGATTGCGACAGGCGCCCTGGGGCCGGCGAACGTGCTGGGCATCGGCATGCCGGGTCCCTATTCCTCACCCGGCAGTATCCGCGACGCCGAAACGCTGGCGCAGAATCTCGGCATCGAATTTCGCGTCATTCCCATCACGCCGGTGTTTGAAAGCTACCTCCAAACGCTCGATCCCGCCTTTGAAGGCGAGCCCCGCGACGTTACCGAGGAAAACATCCAGGCCCGCATTCGTGGGAACGTCCTCATGGCGCTATCCAACAAATTCGGTTCGCTGCTGCTGACCACGGGGAACAAATCCGAACTGGCGGTGGGTTACTGCACGCTGTACGGCGACATGGCAGGCGGCCTAGCCGTGATCGCTGACCTTCCCAAGACCACCGTGTACGCCCTGGCTCGCTACGTAAACCGCTCCGCCGAGCGTATCCCGCAGGCGTGCCTGGACAAGGCGCCGTCGGCCGAGTTGCGTCCGAACCAGATTGACCAGGACACGCTTCCTCCTTACGAGGTCCTGGACACTATCCTGAGGTCTTACATCGAGGACAATCTCGGCGCCGACGAAATCGCCGCGACGCAGGGGCTCGACCCAGCCCTGGTGCGCGAGACCCTTCGCCGCGTCAACGCCGCGGAATACAAGCGCCAGCAGGCGCCTCCCACACTCAAAGTCACCGCCAAAGCCTTCGGCATGGGCCGCCGCTACCCCATCGCCCAGAAGTTCTACGAATAGGCGCTTGCGCCGAACCCATCGCAGGGGCCGTGCGCCCTGGCGGCAGCACGTGACGCCGAAACCAGCAGGGTTGGGCAGAGTTCGTGCTTTTCGAACTCTGCGCTTGTTTCATCCAGAACAAGCCGCAGAGTTCCTGAAAGGCGAAACTCTTCGCTACCTTGCTTTTGAGGGGATCACGGGCAGGTTTGAGCTGACTCGCGCTACGTAGCTACGGCTCGCAAGCCAGAGGGGCTAGCGAAGTACAGGCGTGAGGGCGCAATTTGGTGAAGATGGGGCTATGGATGGACGACGAGGGTGCGGTTCCATATGCCGCGTCGGGCCGAGATTCGGTTGGCTCCCCGACGGTTCTGGCCGCCCAGAAAACCTTAATTGCGCCGCCACTGCTTGCAGCCGCCGTTCGCAGGTTGACCACTCATCCAAAGCGCACTGCTGCTTGCGGCAATCGAATTCACAGAGGGCATCTTCTTCTGGGACGCTCTGAATCAGTCCGTCCATGAGGAAGCGCCAGCCTCGACGAAAAAGGTGGGCCTTAGGCATTCCTGCTCTGTCTGCCTGCCCATAGAACATGCGGTCTTCTCTCCGCCGGGAGTCAACGTCGATCGCCATGTTAGTCACTCCTTCTTTTCTTCTTCCTTCGAGGTTGCCTCGGGGAGCGTCGCCCGCGACGCGCGATTCACCTCCCCGGCGACGGAAAGCACGCCAGGGGCCAACTTTCCCTAGTCGAAGGCCTTTGTTTTTAATCAGTTACAACTCTAGGAAGGACGCCCGCAGCCACGGGTTACAGAATTCTTACCCGCTGGAGGCAAAAAGTACGGCCGGACTTCTCTTCGGAGGCAAGGATAAATAGCCACCGGGCAGCGAAAAACCGGCGAAATCGTCGTCCCGAGACGGCCGCCTTGGCTGCGGCCATTGGGAGAGAGTTTGACAATTCCGGCTTTGCCCATGAACGACCTCCATCCAGGGTGCAGACCAATGGTTTAGCACTTTGCAAGCCCGCCGGCTCCGAGCGGCTCCGGGGTTCACGATAAGTTGCCTCTCGACGCCGCAGCACGGTAGGGCGCCCCCGCTTGTGCTAGAATCCTTTCTTGGCTTGACCACAGGGTTCAGGACCGGAACGCGTTGACATTCTCACTCCCATTCCGCCGGCGCGCTGTCACCTCTCTGGCGGTGACGCTCTGCCTGCTCCTGCTGGTTCTGGAACCGGCGGCGGCTTCCTCCGTCAAACTTCCTAGCACAGACATCCATATGGTGGAACTTGCCAACGGCCTGCGGGCCCTGATTGTCGAGTCCCACGACGCGCCCGTCATCAACGTACAGGTCTGGTATCACGTCGGATCGAAGAACGAGGCGCCGGGCAAGACCGGTTTCGCGCACCTGTTCGAGCATCTGATGTTCGATGGAACGAAAAACCTGGGCCCCAACGAGTTCTCCGATTACATCGTTCGCTCCGGCGGCACGGACAACGCCTACACCACCGAGGATGCCACGGTTTTCTGGGAAACTGTGCCGAGCAACATGTTGCCCGTGGTTCTGTGGCTGGAAGCGGACCGCATGCGCAATCTGGCGATCACGGACAAGGTATTCAGCAACGAAAGGGAAGTCGTCCAGGAGGAGCGCCGCCTGCGCTTTGACAATCTCCCTTACGGCGGCGTGGTCGAGACCCTTTACGCGCACGCCTACGCGGTTCATCCCTATCAGCACATGACCATCGGCAGCATGCAGGATCTGGAGCGCGCCAGTATTAAGGACATTCAGGATTTCTACGACACTTACTACGTTCCGAACAATGTCACGCTGATGATTGTCGGCGATGTGGACTGGCGCCAGGCCGCAGTCGAGGTGCAGAAATACCTCGGGCCCGTCGAGGCGGGAAAGCCCCTCAATGCCCACGCCATTCCTCAGGAGCCTGCGCAGACGGCCGAGCGCGTGATCAAGCTGGATCTGAACGTGGCGTTGCCGGCCTTCGTGGAAGGCTACCATATGCCCGCCGACGGAACTCCGGACGCCTATCCGCTCCGCTTGGCTTCGAGGATTCTTTCTGACGGCGAGAGTTCCCGCATCTACACCCGCCTGGTTTACGAAAAGCAAATCGCCGTGGAGGCGCAAAGCACCGGCAACTTCACCGAGGACCCCAACCTGTTTTTCGTCTTTGCCATCATGAACTCGGGGCACACTCCCGCCGAGGGGGAGGCGCAAGTGGAAGCCGAGCTCGTACGCCTGAAAACGGAGCTCGTCTCCGACGCGGAACTCACGAAAGCCAAGAACCAGATCCTGCGTGATTTCATTCTCAGCCGCCAGACGGTCCAAACCCGTGCGGAAGAGTTGGGCTACGCGGCCGTAGTGTTGAAAGATCCGGAACTGGTCAACACGGAGCTGGCCCGCTTTCTTGCCGTCACGCCCCAGGATATCCAGCGCGTTGCCAAAAAGTATTTTGTGCCGGAGAACCTGACCTTGGTCGAGGTTCATCCCCGGAAGGGACCGCGAGAACAGGCCGCCGTGAGCGACGCGACGCGAGGCCCCGATGATCGATTTGGAAAGACCCCGCTGGCTGGGCGAGGCCTCGATGATCAATTTGGGAAAAACTCGCTATCGGGGCGAGGCACCTTATGATCCCACCCGCTGAGAACGGGAAGAGAACTGGCAGGGCAGAAGCGCCGGCGCGACGCTTCGCCAGCGGGACCCTCGTCTACTGGGCGGGACTGATCCTTTTTTCACTAACCGCTCCCCTCCTGGCGCGGGATATCCCGCCGGACGTCCCTCCACCCAAGTCCACGGCGATTCCGGCGCCGGCCATCCAGGCGCTGCCGAACGGACTGCAGGTGGTCGGGGTAGAGCGTCACACCCTGCCGCTCATCACCTTGCGGCTGGTGGTCAAGGCGGGAGCTGAGCTCGATCCCGCCCGGCTGCCGGGCACCGCGGCGCTGGTGAACAGCCTGCTCACCGAAGGCACCACGCACCGGACCTCGCGCCAGATTGCCGAGGCCATCGACTCGGTGGGAGGACTGGTCGACAACGGCGTGGGCTGGGACAGTTCTTTTCTCAGCCTGAGCGTCTTGAGTGACCAAGCCGATCTCGCCTTCGATCTGGTCAGCGATATGATCGAGCACCCCGCTTTCCAGCTTGCAGAAATCGAACGGCAGCGGAAGCAAACCCTTTCGGGCCTGAAGGTGGCGCATGATGACCCCGCCTACATCGCTGACACTCTCTTCCAAAAGCTGGTCTTCGAAGGCACTCCTTACAGTCATCCCGAAGACGGAACCCTCGAGTCGGTGCCGCATATCACCGCGGAGGATTTGCGCGGCTTCCACACGCGTTACTACCAGCCTGCCAACTGTATCCTCGCAGTGGTGGGAGACATCACCGCGTCCGAAGCTTTCGCGCGTGCCGCTCGATTTTTCTCCACCTGGGAAAACGTTGCGGCCTCCGCGCCGCCGCCCCTCGCCGCTGCGCCTGCGCCGCCCGGCCCGCGCCGGGTGATCGCCATCGACAAGCCGGACGCCGTGCAGACGGAAATTCGCATTGGCAACCTCGGCGTGCCGCGCAACAGTCCGGACTACCTGGCCCTGAGCGTGGCCAACGAAATCCTGGGGGGACCCTCCGAAAACCGCTTGTTCAAGGCCTTGCGCAGCCGCCAGGGACTTACCTACGGAGCTTCCAGCGACCTCGTCTGCCGTCGCAACCTGGGTGCCTGGGTCGCCAAGACTTTCACGCGCACCGCGGAAACGCTGAAAAGCGCACACATCGCTTTGGAACAAATGAAGTCCCTCCGCGACCACGAAATCAGCCGCCAGGAAATGGAAACGGCACAGAGCTACCTGGTCGGCCACTTGGCACTGGAGTTCGAAACCTCTCAGGACGTCGCCAGCCAAGTCCTCGAACTGATTGAGAACGGCCTGCCGCTGGATTACTGGAATCACTACCCTGAGAAGATCCAGGCTTTGACGACCGGCGATGTCTGGAACGCCACGCAACGTTATCTCGACCCCGACCGCAACGTGATCGTATTGGTCGGGAACGTGTCAGACTTCAAGAAAGACTTGAAGAAACTCGGCCCTGCGCAGGTTATCCCCTTGAGCGAAATGGACTTCGGCTCACCCGACTTGGTTCGGGCGCAAGGCAAGGCAGGGAAGTAGTGTCCCTCGGAAACCCATGAAAAAAGGCTTGCTGGTTTTGCTCGGTTTGACCGCCCTCGCCGCCCTGGCAGAGGCCCTCATCCTTCTGCGCGTGGCGATCGATCCCTGGCGGCTAGCGGCTCTGCTGGAGAGCGTCGCGTTGCTGCTGGGCGCGTTTGTGAGCCTGACGAATTCCGGTTTCGTCAAGCAACTGCGCCAGTGGGCGGTGACGTCTGCCGCGCTGGCGGTGGGCATGCCTTTTCTGCTCCTGGTTCCTTACCTCCTCTATGCGCTCGGAACGGGCGCCTTCTCGTGGCCCGCCCTCGGCAAGATCGTAGCCTATATTACAGTGCCCATCGGACTGCTGTGGCCCGATCGCCTCCACCATCGTGAACGCCTCGGTTGGCGCGACGTCGCAGGCATGCTGGCCCTGGCGGTCCCGGTCGCCGCACATTGGCTGGAGGGAATTTGGACTTGGCCGGAGGATCTTTACGTTTTCCAGCCCATCTTTTGTGTCCTGGTGGGCGGCTACGGATTCATGGTGCTCCGCAACCTGGAGGGCGTCGGCTACCGGCTGGTGTGGCGAAAGGCCGACGTTTTCGAAGGCTTGGTCAACGTGGCGGCGTTTGCGGTCCTGGCGATCCCCCTCGGCATCGCTTTGAACTTCCTGCATCCCCATGCTTCCGAAACAGTTACAGCGTTGGGTTTTCTTTCTCGGTTCGTCGGCATTTACGTGACCGTGGCCATTCCTGAAGAGCTGCTTTTCCGGGGAATCCTGCAGAATCTCCTCGTCCGCAGCATCCACAGCGGCCCGCGAGGCCTGTACGGCCTGCTGATCGCCGCCGTCGTCTTCGGGGCATCGCACTTGCACCACGCGCCGGTCCCCAACTGGCGTTACGCCATCCTGGGGACGCTGGCGGGCATTTTTTATGGCAACGTCTACCGCACCCGCCAACGGCTGTGCGCCTCGGGCCTGACTCACGCCCTCGTCGATGCCATCTGGCACTTCTGGCTCTAGCGGGTTGTAGAAACGTTCCCAGAATGTCATCCTGACCTCTTCGGGGAGAACCCTCAGGGTGGACTCTGCAAAGAACCTGCTTTTCCGTGCCATCAACAACTTGCGAGATTCGCCGTCCGAACTCGGCCCAATCCCACCCGTCAATCCCTCTGGACGTGCGAGGGAAGCCGCTGTAGAATGCGGCCCGGTAGTCGTACCCGGGAAACAGCTCGCCGCGACCGAGTCGACGACGGGACATCCCCAAGGAGCATACATATGAAGCGCAAACTCACTCTATTTGCCATCTGCCTGGCCGTCTTGGCCACCGCCAGCCTCTCCACCGCCAAAGAAAATAAAGGCAAGCCCGGGCGGCTCACCGGCACCTGGGAGTGCCAGGCCCACGGCGGCTCGCAAGGCGACATGGCTTTTACCCTTTACCTGCAACAGAACAAGGAGATCGTGGACGGCTCCATCTCATCGCCCATCGGCGGAACCCAAATCACCTCCGGAACCTTCCGCCGCAGCATGCTGGAGATTCATCTCGAGACTCCCCAGGGAAACTACGTCATCATGGGCAAGTACAAAAAGGGCCAGTTCTCCGGAACCTGGACGAGTGACACCGACAAGGGAACCTGGGAAGGCAAAAAGCAACCGGCCACCTCTAAACCCTAGGCCGCCCGGGTGTCCGCACGGTCGGCTTAGGTCAAAAGCACGCCAAGCGGGCCGGCCATTCCGTGGCACACTGACGGCTGCAGCCGAAAGCGAGGCGTTGCTCACCTCATCTCTTAGTTAACATAACATACCTTATCAGACGTTAGAAACCTACTCCCCGATCGCTCTGGATACTTCCACTTCCTGAGTTTTGAGAGCACTTTCCCTCGCGCACACTTCCCTTTCAAGACTCGTGCCAAGCCTACCGGCGGACACCCGCCGAACTCCCGGCGTCCCGCTCGAGAGCGCCTCTTGGGGTAGTTCAGGAAGGCTTCGCCTGGCAATTCCTATGCTTGTCTGCGAATCAACCCGGGTGGGAAAGAGGCATCCGGATGCGCCTGCGGCTCGCCCTGTTCGTCAGGCGACGACCGCTGTCGCGTCCCGACGAGCTTTACGTGCGTGGGTCGAACGGTCAACCGCTAATGCCTCAGGCTCTGAACGATGGCGTGCGTTTCGAGTTCGGCCAGCGCGGCAGCACCCCGTAAGGCCGCCCGTCGCGCCCACTGGGAGAGCGTCCGGGTGCAAGCCTGGGTCAGCACAACTAGGGTCGCAGCGACGAATAACCCTGCAGCCAGTGCCACCACGAGGCCGGCCATTGCCAGCGATTCCTCAATCAGGTACATATTGTCCCTCCAGCCCTGGGTGGTTAGATGCAGGCGCGCAGCTCGCGGATACGGCGGGCGGCATTTTGACCTGAACCACAACTGTGTAAGGTTGGGTGGTGAAGGACTGTAGTCGCAAGGAAGCGCCGGAACTCTGGTTGCCCTAGCGACATAGTCGCATAGCGCCGGAGATCCGCCCAGGCTCACCGATGGGGATACTTGGCCCGGACACTGCAGCGGCGTTTCTTGCAGTAGATTGTGATTTGACGTTGGCGAGCTGTGGGCAGGCGCCGCTGACAGGGGGCACCCGACGGGGCACGGTCATTGATCGATGATCTTGTAGGAAAGGTAGGGCCCGGCTGCCTCAAACTGCGCGGCTCGAGCGAAGACGCCCTTGAGCAGGGTCCTCGCCCACTTTGTCCGGCGGCAATAGGCAGGGTAGGATTCGTTCCGCCAGTCAAATCCCCGCTTCGAGACGTCCTCGGGGCTGAGGTAGACAAGAACCTCGCTGGCGAGCGCCGCCCGCGTGGTCTTCTTTTCGTACGTCAAGTTCTCGTAGTTGGCCAACAGGCGGATTCCTCTCTCCAGGCACTGCCGCTCGATGGTGCGGAGAATCTGGTTATACCTTTCCGCGTAAGGACTCATGTCCTTGTCCGTGCACTCGGTATTTCCCAGGTCGATGATGGGGCGGACCTGCAAGGTTCGGATCGAGTACTTCCCATACACGTCAAAGAAACCGCGCAGTTCCTCCAGATTCTGCGCGTTGACGGTGTAGTTCAGGCGCAATTGCGGGCGGTGCGATGCCCTGCTCTTCTTGACGGTCTCGAGCTCGTCGAGCACCTCCAGGAATGTGTCGAAAGAAGCCCTGCGCATCATCCGCTCGTAGGTCTCGCGCTCGACGCCGTGCGTGGAAAGCGTGAGCTCGTCAAGTCCCAGGTCCACGAACTTTTCGAGATGCTCCGCCGTCAGCAATTGCCCGTTCGAAACCAACCCCACCATCGGAACCTTGTACTGCTTCCCGAGCGCAATGACATCGACGAATCCCTTGTACGTGGTGGGCTCCGTCCCGCACCCGATGTACAGTTGCACCGCCCAGGGAAAAAAGACCTCCGCAATTCTCGCGATGTCGGTATTGTTGAAGCGACCCGTGTGCTCTTTGACAAAGCTCGGATCGCTGAAGTAGCACATCTGGCAGCGCAGATTGCACGACATCACCGGGTCGAAGCGCAGCCACAAGTGACGCTGGCGAAGCCAATACAACCCCAGCAGGCCGGCGAATTTGACGCGGTGGCTGCGCACCACTCGATTCAGGTTCAGTAACTGGTAGAAACGATCCGCCCGCATAACTTCCACGTTTTTTCAGGAGACGGGACTTCCCTGCCCGGTCCGCTGCTTGTATCAATAGGTCAATATACTTCCTGGGCTCAGCCAGCGCAAATGCCGCCCTGGGCGTCCTGGGTGGTGGCTGAATTCCCTTATCCGCTCGTGGACTTGTTTCGAGATGGTACAATGAGCGCGTTAGGGCAACCCACACAACAGGAGGAACGGCATGACCAAGCCGATCGTGCAATCGGTGACTTTCAAAGTCTCCCCCGCCGAACTGTTTCGAATCTACACGGATTCGAAAAAGCACTCCGCGGCGACGGGAGCAAAGGCGCATGTCAGCGCCCAAGCCGGCGTGCAGTTCACGGCCTTCGATGGAATGCTTCTGGGAAAGAACCTCATCGTGGTTCCCAATCGCCTGATTGTTCAAGCCTGGCGCGCGTCGCACTGGAAGAAATCCGACCTCGACTCAATTCTGATCTTGACCTTCTCCAAGGCGCCTGGGGGTGGCAGAATCGACCTGGTCCATGTGGGAGTTCCGCAACATGACCACAAAGGGGTCAGCCAGGGGTGGCCCAAATACTACTGGGAGCCCTGGAAAACCTACCTGAAGCGATAATCCGGAGTGGGCCAAACAGCAGGACGGCGCGACGGCGCAGAGCTTCCGCAGTAGTGCAGAGAGCACGGAGTCTTCCCCTCCCCGGCCACATGAGAAACGCTCTGACCCTGACCACGGGCTTGGGTTTCAATTTCTGATCGGCGCCCCGATTCGGCCGGGCTCAGCGTGCGAAGTGGACGTCTTGCGCCACCAAGTAATCGATCGGAACGGCGGGGGCACCCAGTTGCCGCAGGAGAGTCGCGATCTGCCCGCGATGGTAGGTCTGATGATTAACCACGTGGAAGTGGACTCGCCACAACGCATAAGTCCAGGCCTGGCCTTGCAGGTTCCTGTAGGTGAGCGGCCGCGAGAGCTCCTGCTCCGTCAAGTCCCGCAGGTAATCACGCACGCCTTGTTCGATGAGTTTCCACCTTTCGCGAATCGACTCAAGGGTGGGGAATTTCTCTGCTGCAAATTCCGCCGCATCCTGCTTGGTCGGCGACTTGCCGCGCCAGCGTTCCAGCCAAATCCACTCGACCGCCAGGAGGTGCACCAGGGTGTCGCGCACCGAGGAGAAACTGCCGCCCAGGGGCCGCAGGAATTGTTCCGATGTGAGCGCGGCACACGCCTGGAGTTGGCGGTCCCGTGCCCAGTAATTGAACTCGTACAGCTCGCGCAGTGTGGCGAGCTGAATCAAGGGGTTCCTCTATGCGTTGGGGAGGCCAGCCCTCTTCATGTAAACCATGTATTTAACAACTCAGAGTATATGGAGTAAATCCATATCTGATGTAGAATAGCTGAGTTAGGAGTTTAATCTTCGCTGGGCTTGTAGTCTCGGTCTTCTTCGTAGACTGGCACGTTTCCAGTCCCATTGCAGTTGCTGCATACTTCCCCACCGCATCTTTTCGTGCCATGACAAACCGGGCAGGGCTGTGTTGAAATGATTCGCTCACTCATAAGGCCTCCTATATCTTCGCTCGCTTCTTCTCTGAGGATAGCTTCTCTCGAGACTTTGATGACGGTCCGAAGTGCGCGGTCAAGCCGTGCCCATGAGGTGCCTTCCGGTGAAGGAAGTGCTGGTTCTGGTTTCATCTCGACGTTGTCCTTTGCTGGCCGTTACGTCGCTTCTTTTGCCAAGCCGAAGAAAAGCCTGATCGCCCGGGAACCGGTTCAATCAACTTCCTGTCCCGAAGTCTCAAGAACACATTTTTCATTGAGTTTTCCGACTTAATACCGGTTAGTCCTCTGGCGACGCGATTTGTAATGAATTCGTTATCCGGATTGTCGAGGTATTCCATGATGATGTCTTCCGCTGAAGCCAGTTTCTCATGCTTGATCTGGACGATCACTGAATTCTCCGGCTCCAGAAACACCGGGTCCTTCAGGTGAAGGCTTCTCATGGCTTCGAAGGCGGTATTCAGTCCCTCACCAACGTCTTTGTTGGGCGGGTCTGGGAACTTATTGATAACTCGCACAAGATTGCCGTTACGCGCAAATCGTTCGTTTAGAATGTTTTTTGTTGTGATGTGGGCAGGCAGACGCCCTGGACTTTCCACCTCAACCCTGTTGTCGAAAATTCGAACATGCACATCATCAGCAAGGGAGTAGTCACGATGTAAAACAGCATTCGTGATTACCTCATGCAAGGTTTCAGTCGGATAGGTAACCGGTTCCAAGCCTCTTGTCCCAAGAATCTGAATCTTGCTGATGATCTCTTTAGTTATTTCCACGGCCTGTTTGATGAGGTCATAGGCGCAGCCTTCGACGCTGATAGGATCACCGACCAACGTATCCCGAGTTCCCTCTTCCCCGCTCGTCTTATACCGGTAGACCTTGATACCGGTTCGCTTCGGCAGGATAGCCTGCGGCAAATCTGCAAACAGGAGTACACCTGCAACTGTAGGTTTTCCGCCTTTGATGAGTTCCTGCTTTCTGAGCCAGGGTTCTGGTTCCGAAGTAGGAACCACGTCCAAAATGAACTTGATAACCGTCTCAGAATTGCAAATATTGCTGAGATCCACGGACACCGGTTCGTTTTCAAAAGACGTAATTCCCTTGTTGCGCTCTAAAAGGGTGACCTTGGAAGGGGTATTTACCGGTAGGTTCTGTGCCCCCCTGCGGATATACGGGATACCATCGCTGGCTTTAATGATCCCTTTTGTTTTCCTGACAATGACCTGGAGAATCAAACCGGTTTGCTTCGGATGTGATAGAAAATTATAAAGATAGTCTTCTCCGAGCGGGAATAAAGACTCAAACACCTGAAGATGGGCATTCGCCTCTTCAGGATTGGAGAACCCCCGCCATTTGTGCGGGAACGGCAGAGTCACGTTTTCCGCAATCCCGATATAAACTTCTCCTCCATCCGCATTTGCAAACGCAGAGATGGTTCTTGTGAGCTTGGACGGCTTTATCTCCTTGGCTTTGACGTCCACGAAGTGCCCTTCGGTGTACGAGAGCACTTCCTGGAGTTGCTTGTCGGTGATTTCGTTAACGTCTACTGGCATTTGGACGCTTCCCGCGTGCCGACCGTCCGTGTCTGGCGAGTCTAGAGCCGTTGTAATTTATCCACCAGTGTCTTAATGGTTAATTCTTACCAGAACGGGAATGGAGGTGTCAAGTATATTTCTGCCCTATTCAGGGCGTCTGCGCGCCCTGGGTTCCGACATAAACCGAATAAAGGGAAGTACTTGCGGCCATGAATAGCCGGTTCCGTTTCGCACCGCCAAAACAGATGTTGGCGCAAATCTCTGGCAAGTGAATCTTGCCGATCAGCTTGCCCTCGGGGGCAACAACCTGGACGCCGTTGAAGTCCTCGCCTGCCCAGCCCGTGCCCGCCCAAACGTTGCCGTCCACGTCGCAGCGAATGCCGTCGGCAAGCCCTGCGCCCATCTCGACGAAAACGCGGCCATTCGCGAGGCGCGCGCCCTCCACCACGTCGTACACGCGGATGTTGTGGGGATACTGCGGACCGTCGGTCATACCCGTGTCGACAATGTAGAGTTTCGTCTCGTCCGGCGAAAAACACAGGCCGTTCGGCCGCCGCATGTCGCCCACGACTACCGCGACCTCGCCGCTCTTGGGGTCGATCCGATAAACGTTGGCGGGAAGCTCAAACGCCGCCTTGTGACCCTCGTAATTGCCCATGATCCCGTAACCGGGGTCGGTGAACCAGATGCTCCCGTTCGAGTGGACCACCACATCGTTGGGCGCATTGAAAGGCTTGCTCTGGTAATGGTCGATAAGCACGGTAATGGTCCCGTCGAGTTCGGTGCGTGTCACGCGACGCGCGTCGTGCTCGCAACTGATCAAGCGGCCTTGCTTATCGCGCGTGTTGCCGTTCGTGTAGTTTGAGGGATAACGGAAAACGCTCACCTCGCCGGTTTGCTCCAGCCAGCGCAACATGCGGTTGTTGGGGATGTCGCTCCAAACCAGATAGCGCCCGTCGCCAAACCACACCGGGCCCTCCGACCAACGCGCCCCGGTGTAAAGGCGCTCGATGGCGGCGTTGCCCACCCGATACTTCTCAAAACGCGGATCGACGACCTCAATTGCGGGGTCGGGATACCTGGCAATCGTAGGCAAGGTCCAATCCTTGGCGGCTCCCCCCGGATTGACAGCAAAGCTCGCGCCCGCAGCCGCGGCTGTGGCAACAAATGTTCGTCGCTTCATAGCGTCCTGCTCCTCTCGCGTTCGAAACGCAACTTTGATTGTCGCTTGCCCCAACCTACCTGGGCGTCATCTTAGGTCGCTGCGCCCTGTCTGTCAATGTGGTGGAGTGAAAAGCAGGAGGCGGGAGTCAGGAACCAGAAGACCAGAGCCAGGATTAGGGACTCAGGATTCAGCACAAGGGCCAAGCGGAGAAGCTGCGGTCCCGTGAGGAGCCGCTGGCGCTCAAAACTCGGACCGGTGCAGCCAAATGCCTCACGCGTGGCGTAGAACAGATTCTGGCCATCTAAAAACACGATGCAGCGCTTCGTGGCGGGTTCAGGGGAGAAGGGGGGCCCCCAAAATCAATAACCCCGCCCGAGGCCTTTTGCCATGTCGAGCGGGGAGCAAGTCCATCGTCATGATAGCACACAGAAAAGGGGCGTCAAGCCTTGATAGAATACTAAATGCGTGTTCAGGAGGATTTCTCGTCCAAGATTTGTAAACTTGAACTTGACAATCAACTAAGATTAATAGTAAGCTTTACCTAACATGCCGGCCGTCGCAACTTGTCTGGCATGGAACGCATCTTGCTCAAGAGAGAATGTGGCGCGATTTTTAAAGTTCGCGCTTGAAAGTGCTGGAATGTCGAATTAGAATGCATGAATTCCCATGGGCAGGAAACTGTGCTGTAGAGTTAAGGCGAGATTTCTATCTGCCGAAAGAGAATATGTGCGTTATCCTCCCGTGCCAAGTCTTCTGGCAAAGATGGGAGAGGAGTTTTGACCATGCCTAAGAACAGAAAGGACGGAAAGCGTTCGATGCCCCCAACGTCCATTCCGCAGATCGATCCTCGAAATGAGGAACAGGTGCGCGCCTACTTCGCACGCCTTGAGCGGGAGTACCCAGAGTTGATCGAGGCGATGAAGGTGATGAATATCTCTTACCAGCAGTACCTGACTGCCATAAAGGCGATGAATCAGCAGTCCTCTATTTCCACGAGTTCGACGCGACTCACACTCTAGGAAAGAAAATGCCGACATCGACTTGGAATCGCATTCTCGAGGACATAACCCGCCTCAGCATTCAGGACCAGCAGAATCCTCCACAGCCGGGCCAAGTCAGCAACCATGATCGGTATCGTCGCCGCAAAATCGCTTCCGTCGAGCAGGTCACGCAACGTCCGCTGATCGTATATGCGAGCGCCTGCACCTCTCCGGCCAAGCCGGTCGGGGCTGAGATGTTAATGCTTGATTTCACTGACAAGATTGGCTTCAAGACAGTCACGGATAACATCGCGCCACCTGCCCTGGACATCCTCATTCACAGTCCAGGCGGATATCCTGAGGCAGCGGAGTCGATCGTCCAGCAGATTCGCGCCAAGTATTCCGATGTCAGATTCATGGTTCCCTCGTATGCCAAAAGCGCTGCGACTATGTTCGTGATGTCAGGCAACGAGATTTTGATGGATCGGGACGCGGAGTTGGGACCAATTGACCCGCAGATGCGCACTCAAAACGGTACATCGCCCGCAGAGTCGATCTTGGAACAATTTGCAAAAGCTCAAGCGGAATTGCAGGCCGACGCCACGAAGCTGCCCAGCTGGATTCCAATCCTTAGCCCGTTAGGCCCGTCACTTTTGGTCGACTCTCAAAATGCAATCGATCTCTCAAAGGCGCTGGTAAAAACTTGGACGCAAACCTACATGCTGGCGGGCGACCCTGCGGCGGAGGAGAAGTCTAGTCGGATCAGCGAGTACTTGGGAAGCCATGCGAATTTTAAGTCACATGCCCGTCCCGTGAAAATCCCCGACCTTGTTTCCGTCGGGGTTAAGGTGACTGACATAAGGACGAATGCAGGACTGTACGCAGCTGTGGACGAACTATACTGTTGTCTCGATATCCTTTTTGCAAACTCCGGGGTCTGCAAAGTCTTTGAGAACAGCGCAGGGGACGCGCTGGTCAGACAATCCGCCGGCATGATTGCATCTCCAATCGTTCAATTCCTCCAGCCGCAGCCCCCGCCAATCCCTTCACGGCTCCCCCGACGACGTTAGGACAGCCTATCAGTGCCGATAATCCTGGGGCGCAACGGGTTCTTTGATAACTTCCTTGTTAACTTTGATCATTCCCTTGACCCGCCGCGGTTCGACCTGAACAACATTCCAGCCATCCGATGACCCCGTGCGGCCCGCTTCCCGAAGCCGCCACCAAACACCAACACAGATCTAGGGCACTGCCCAAGCTTTATTTCACTGGCCGCGCCAGCACCTCAGAATGACGGCCCCAGCGAGCCGTTCAGCAAACTGCAGGAGTGTCGCACTATCCCTCGCCGCTTGAAACCCAGCCGGATTCATTTCGTCGAGACACTTTGATGCGCCGTTTCGCGGACCACTTCCAGGAACGCCTGCAAAACCTGGGACGGGTCGTCGCGTCGCCAGGCGATGGCGATCTCCATAGTGGGCGCCGGCTCAGGCATTCGCTTGAATACCACCCCTCGACCGCCCATTTGCATGACGGACTCCGGAACCAGGGTCACGCCCATCCCGGCCGCCACCAAGTTGAGGATGGTCTGAAGCTGGCTGGCTTCCGCGCCCACGCGGAGGTCGAATCCAGCCTGTTGGGAGAGGTCTGTCAACTGGTCGTAAAAGCTGGGGGCGAGCTGGCGCGGGGGCAGCAGAAAAGCTTCCTCCGCCAGATCACGGAAGGCGACACGAGGTTTCTCGGCGAGCGGGTGGTGCTCGGGGAGCGCCACGACGAGGTCCTCCAGGAGGATCGGCTCCACTGAGAGCAGGTCGTCACGGACAGGCATACGCACCAAGCCCACGTGCACTCGCCTCTGGCGGAGACCCTGAATGAGTTCTGAGGTTTTCAGCTCGTGGAGCTCGATTTCCACGCCCGGAAAGCGGTTGCGAAAGACCTTAAGAATGGCGGGCAGCAAGCTGTAGGTTGCGGCACCCAGAAAGCCGATGGCCAGCCTCCCCACTTCTCCCCGGCTGGCGCGCCGAGCAACTTCCATGGCGTGATCCAGCTGGGCCAGCGTCTTCCGGGCTTCCTCAAGGAAGGCGCGCCCCGCTTCCGTCATTTGGACGCGCCGCTTGGTGCGCTGCAGGAGCTGAACGCCCAGTTCCTGCTCCAGACGACGGATCTGCTGGCTGAGAGGTGGTTGGGCCATTCCCAGCCTCTGGGCGGCCCGACCAAAATGCAGTTCTTCTGCGACGGCGACGAAATAACGCAAATGTCGGACTTCCACGATTAATACCCACAGCGTCTTAATATACGACAAATATTATATTTGACTAGCTCAAAAGGCCATGTCTAAACTGCTAGATTATACTGCCACGGTGGCTTCCAAGTCCTTAGGATTAAACGCCTAGGCGTGGCTTCACCGGCTTGATTTATGTGGATTGTACGTCTCGCTCTTCGCCGTCCTTACACCATCGCGGTCATGGCCCTTTCCATTGTGTTCATGGGGATCCTCTCCATGAGCAGGATGATCGCGGACATCTTTCCGACCATTGACATTCCCGTCGTCATCGTGGTGTGGAGTTACCCGGGCCTTTCGGCGCAAGAAATGGAACGGCGCGTCATCTTGATTTCCGAGCGTGCTTACTCCAGCGGCGTCAACGGCATTGAGCACATCGAGTCGGAATCAATCCCCGGAATTGGTCTGATGAAAGTCTACTTCCAGCCGGGGATGGACGTCGGCGGCGCGATTGCCCAGATCTCCGCCACGTCAGAAACCCTTTTGCGGATATTGCCGCCCGGAATGCAAGCCCCCGGTATCCTCCAATTCAACGCTTCCAATGTCCCGGTCACGCAACTGACGCTTTCCAGCGACACGATGCCGGAGCAAAACATCGCGGACTACGCCCTGAACTTCCTACGCGTGCAGTTGTTCACGATTCCGGGCATTGCACTTCCCGGGCCTTACGGGGGAAAACAGCGCGAAATCACCGTGGACGTCCTGCCGAAGGACCTGGCTGCCAAAGGGCTTTCCGCTTGGGATGTCGTCACCGTTTTGCAGTCTTCCAACATCATTGTGCCGGCGGGGACGGCCCGCATTGGGAGAACTGAGTACAACATCATGCTCAATTCCAGCCCCTCGGCGGTGAGGGAATTCGATCAGATTCCCGTCAAGGTGGTGGGGGGAGCGCCCGTCCTGCTGGGCGAAGTAGCCCGGGTGGAGGACGGATTCGCCGATCAGGTAAACATGGTGCACGTGAACGGCAAGCGGGCTGCTTACCTGGCCATTCTGAAGCATGCTGACGCCTCCACCTTGGAAGTGGTCGATTCGGTCCGCAATATCCTCCCGCTCGTCAGGGCGGTGGCGCCCAAGGATCTGGGCATCAAGATGGATTTCGACCAGTCCGTGTTCGTGCGCGGAGCCATCACGAGTGTCGTTCGCGAAGCTATCCTGGCCTCTTTGCTTGTCTCGCTCATGATTTTCATTTTCCTGGGAAGCTGGCGCAGCATGGTCATCGTCTGCACGTCGATTCCCCTCTCCATTCTGGTGGGAATCATCGGCCTGAAGCTGACCGGCAACACGTTTAACATCATGACGCTCGGCGGGCTAGCGCTGGCGATCGGCATGCTCGTCGACGATGCGACGGTAGCCGTCGAGAACATCCATCGCAACCTTTCCCTCGGGAAGCCCCTGACCGTGGGGATCTTAGACGGCGCGCGCGAGGTGTCCGTGCCTGCCATCGTCGCCACGCTGGCCATTTGCATCGTCTTCTTCCCCGTGGTTCTGCTTTACGGTCCGGCGCGATTCCTCTTCACCCCCCTGGCGGTTGCCGTCGTGTTCTC
>JBEKAK010000022.1:0-63857 GCA_050018275.1 Terriglobia bacterium
CTCATCGTTGTAAGCCCCTTGGGCGTGTTCTGCGGTGAAGAAGTCGAAGTCGGTCTTGCCGACCGCTTGGGCAGGGTCGTTTAGCCCAAACTCGTTAGCGTGTGCCTTGTTGATCCGGGCAAAGCGGCTCTCGCGATCCTTGAAGTAGATCACGTCGGGGAGATTGTCCAGGAGGGTACGGAGCAAATGTCTCTCCTCCATCAGCGCCGCTTCCGCCCGCTTGCGCTCAGTGATGTCGCGGGCAATATTCGCTGTACCCACCACCTCTCCCGCGGCATTCCGGATCGGAGACATCGTGAGGGAGACATCAATCCGGCTGCCATCCTTTCGCACTCGTACGGTCTCAAAATGGGTGATTCTCTCCCCCTGCCCGGCCCTGTGCAGAATCGCCGCCAATTCGACAATGTGGTCGGAGGGCGTAAGGATTGATATGGGCTTTCCCATGATCTCGTCGGCCCGATAGCCGAAGATCACTTCAGCGCCCTTGTTCCAACTGGTAATCGTCCCTCCCAATGTCCTGCTGATAATGGCATCGTCGGACGACTCAACGATGGCAGCCAGCTTCGAGCGCACTTCCTCGGCCCGTGTGCGCTCGGTAACGTCCCGAAATCCCCAGACCCTCCCAACGTTCTTCCCACGAACTCTCTGGGGATGGGAGTGCCTTTCGAAGATTCTTCCATCCTTGAGTTCAATCACGTCGTCACTTTGCTCGTTCGGATGGGCGTAGAGCTCGGCCACGCGCAGATGGAACCTTTCGGGGTCTGTCAATTGTGAGGACACGTAGGAGACCACTTTGTTCTCATCGCTCGACGCGAGAATGGACTTCGGAATCCGCCAAAGCTCTCCGAACTTCTCATTGAAAGCGGTGATTTTCCCTCGTTCATTGACAACCAAGATTCCATCGCCGGTGGATTCCAATGTCGCCCGAATCGTCTCGGTTTGATTCTGCACGCGCCGTCTAAGCATGACAACCCAAACTAGCGCCGAAAGGATGACCAATCCCGTGAAACCCAGCAGGGAGAGAGCGTGCTTAAGGGTCCACCACGGGGGCTGTTGAATAACCACCACATCTTCCGGCGCCCGAAGCACAAGTTCGAAGCCGACGGGGGCCCTGTTCTCATCGACACGAATGTTGCATATCCCGGTCAGTTGCACCAGGCTCCCAACACGGAGGTCGGCGAGAGCTTGCCCTGCTGTCGCCTCCTCAAGCTCAGCCCTAAAATTCAGGTTGTCCGCGCTGATAGAAAGTGTTCGTAGGCCCGCTTGCCTTCCGAAGTCCAACAATCGTCCTTGGATTCGAATCAGTTCAGAGTCAAAGCTGCCTGCGAGCGCCTGCTGTGCCGTCACGGTCACAGGTTGGGGTGGCGGGCCTGTTCCGATTCTTCTGAAGATCGCATCTTTCAAGACGGGGCTGTAGTTACCCACCGCAGGAAATCCAACCACCTCGACCCGATCCCCGGGCTTGAGCACCGTTGTCTGGCCCGTTTGGACTTCCACGCCCTGTTGTCCATCACTGAGGAAAATCGACTTCCCCAGGCGCTGAAGAGTGACCACCCCCTGAACCCTCACGCGCTGGCTAAATGCTCCTTGTGAACCGAGGTGCAGAACGATGCCAATGGGACGCAAAGGAACCGAGAAAAGGTCGGTCGGTGCGGGGTGCTCCACGAGGAGATAGTCGAAGCCAGGGACCATCAGCGCCGCGCCGATGAACTGCATCTTAGCATTGTAGATGCCGCTGGACACTCCCCTCAGTCGCACCGCTGCTCCTAGCAAGTTTTCTGGGGCAGGCTTTTGGCCCAAGACGTAGACCAGAAATTCAACCGATCTGGAGGCAATGTGCAGGAGTAAGCGTCCATCATTCTCGCCGGTAGACACGATGATGCCTTCCACTTCAACAAACTGGCTATCCTGTACTCCCGACGCAAACTCTTCTCCAGAGACCCTTCGTGGCACTGGCAACGGAGCTTCGCCCAAGATCCGCACTCGAGGGTTCGTGATTTCAGAGGCGAAAAACCCTGGCCCCGTTCTGCCTTCAACCTCCACGTACTGGCCAGCGCGCAAATTGAGCGCCAGATGGTGAGGGTCGACGTAGATTCCGGCGGTTGCATCCTGGACAAACAAGTGTGCGTGGCTGAAGCTGAAATCGGCGTACGTGACCACCCCGTGCAGTTGAATGGGGTAGCCAAGCGTGGCCTTTTCTGAAGAGAGTTCTCTGACCTGGCGAGCTTCCTTGAGTACCGGTAGGGTCCGCGATGTGCCGCGCCCCTCCTGCTGGGCCAATGCAACCCCAGGCAGAAGGGGAAAAACGAAAACTAGCAGAATTACATGTACGGGGGAGTGATGCCCCACGGGTTGCGAGCTGCCGGTCATTCAGTGTTCCACAATCGGTCAATAAGTAACTAAGTATAGCAAGATTCTAAAAGTGACCACTCTCCGTGGCTCCCTTGGCCGCAATGATAGTCAAGGGAGCACGGCGAAGCAAGCAGTAGTTCATGTACAGGGGTAGTTGACTGACCCGGAACCTGACAGCTAAACCAGGAGCATCTTGAGGAAACGTCCTGCTCTTACCCGATCAGGAGGACCTGAACACGCCGATGATGAGGCCGCCTGCCAGCCGAACAGGACGGCAATCAACCAAAGCGCCACTCGAGGTAACAGATTGGGACAACTGGATGTCATGGAAATAAGGCCTCCCCAACTGATGTAGGTTCCTGCGGCAGCTACCATGGACCAGAGCCCCCTCTCGAGCAGTGCGATTCTTGTGCCCTCTCAAGCGAAATAGTAGAGGTGTACCGTGTGCCGCCTGAGTCCAGGTGCGACCAGCCGCGAAAATCACGCAAGGACCCATAAGCTACCAGTGGGATCGCAAAGGCCCACGGACCCTAAGCTGTCAGGGGTAAGCTGTTGGGAAGTTGGAGGCGCGGGTGAGAATCGAACTCACGCATAAAGGTTTTGCAGACCTCTCCCTTACCACTTGGGTACCGCGCCCAGAAAGCAGTCACGTGTGACTAGTGACGAGGGACAAGCAAGAAGCCGGCATACCGGGTTGCTCGGCCCGCCGTGGCCGAAGGTCCGCTGACCCTAATGACGGGCCACCCGTCTCCGGCCCGTTCCCGGAACGTTCCGGGGCGGGCACTGGTCACTGAGGTTTTGGAGCGGGAAACGGGATTCGAACCCGCGACTTCGACCTTGGCAAGGTCGCACTCTACCACTGAGTTATTCCCGCTCGCCGGCGCCGGAATACGCTCCCGTGTATCACCTTGGGAATTATAGAAACCCGTGCTAGGCACTGTCAAGCCGCTAGCGAGGGTTGGGGTTCGGTGTCAAAGGAACCGACCAGGGGCCGGGGGCTCAAGTGCAGGGGCTAGGGACTGGGGGCAACGAGACGGTCCCAAGAACAGCCTTCAGGTGACAGGGAACAGGTTACAGGGGAAGACAGAATTCAGGAGCGGGGGGATTCACGCGCGGCGAGCGCTGCCGACCGTCGTGGGCCCCCTCCGCGAGGCACACTGCCCCATGGTGCTTATCGGGGGGTTCGGGTTGGAACTTGAGCCGGAATTCCCACGGGCTGTCGCCATTCGTGGGCGCCGCGCCGCTCACGGGAAGAAGGGAAAAGCCGGGGTAGCGGGGCGGGGCGGGATTCAATCAAATTCCACCACGGGCGCCGCTTGCTCCGGGCCGACGCGGCCCGCCTGGATGTCGGCGCGGAAGTAGTTCTCGCCGCGAACGGGGCAGCCGGCCATGCGGCGCAGCATGGCGATCTGGCCCGCATGCGTGAGGGCGTCCGCCACCGGGCCCTGGAAGAGCCTCTCGGCGGTCGTCTTCAGCGGGGAGCCGGACCCAAGTCGACGATCAAACGCCTGGAGCGCGGTGAAGAAGCGCGCGCTTTCCTCCTCCCAGGCCAGCGGCGTGGAGTCGTGCCAGTCGTGGCGGCCCTCCGCGAGCCCGAGCGCCCAGTCGAGCAGATCGCCGATGTGGGCCAGAATCTGGCCGGGAGTGCGCGATCCCGGCGAGGCCTGGAATCGCGCAAACTCCGTGGGAGCGCCGCGCACAGCCTTCCCGCCACGATAAGCCAGCGTGGCGAGTGCGTGCCGCAGAAGGTGAACGTGCGCGTCGAGCGTCTCCGTCATGGTTTGGCCCCTTCCTCGCAAGATTGTGACGACCGCCCTGAGACCAGCAGGTTTTCCGTGCGCCCCATTCTACTCACGACGCGCCGGTGGCACAAGTTCGAATGCCCACGCCGCGCGACCCGAGCGCCGCATACGACCCACTGTTTTACTGAATCACTGAATCACTGACTCAGTGACGCACTGGCTCACTGGCTCACTGATTCAGTCCCTCGTCACTCGTGACGGGTCAGTCTTCTTCAATCGGCCAGGGGGTGAGGAGATGCCGTCCGCCCCAAAAAGTCCACGGCGAGGAGACATCTCGCGGAGGCGACGCACGCTTGACCTTGAGCTGAGAATCATCTAGATTATTAAGCTAGATGTTTAGGAGGACTGAGCATGAAGAACCTGGGACTGTTCGAAGCCAAAAACCGATTGTCCGAACTGGTCGAGCGTGCCCGGCAAGGGGAACGAATCGGCATCACCCGGCGCGGCAAGCTGACCGCCGTGCTGGTGTCCCCGCACTCCGAGGTCAACCTGAAAGAAGTCTTTGACGGCATCGAGCAGGTGCGGAAACGCGCCAAGTTGCCGCGCGGCGTAACGGTCAAGGATCTGATCGAGGAGGGCCGGACTTGACCCGCTTCGTGCTCGACGCGTCAGTCGCCTTGCGATGGTTCTTAGACCATCCCGTGTCGGCCTACGCCGACCGGGTGAAGCAGCAGATGCTCGCGGGTGCGCGGGCGGTGGTTCCCTCGCTATGGCACCTCGAGGTGGCCAACGGTCTCGCGGTGGCGGAGCGGCGGGGCGTCCTGACAGCAGCCGATGTGGACGAATGCGTAGTGGATATCGAGAATTTGCTGGCGCAGGCGATTGAAACCGATCGCGGGTTGATTCCCCTGGGCCCGGCGCTCCAAACCGCGCGCCGCTTTGGACTCTCGGCCTACGATGCGGCCTATCTGAATGTGGCACGGCAAGAACGGCTGCCGCTCGCGACACTCGATGAGCGCCTGCGGCGAGCCGCGGCCGCGAGTGGGGTGCGGCTGCTCAAGTAAGAGCCGTGCGCCAGCCTGTTCTTCTACGGATTTTGCTACTTTCCTCGGAGCATCTCGCCGGGTGGTGCTGCCGACGGAACCCGCCCCGTCTACCGTCTACCCCACACGATCCACTGATTCACTGACTCACTGATTCAGTGATTCAATCCCTCTTCACTTGCCACTGCTCTTCAAGCATGAAGGGATCCTTCCCCGTCTACTGTCTACCGCATACAACTTACTGTTCTTCCGTTGCCCCCGCCCCAAATTCAGGCCACGGCAAAGTCTCTAATTGAGTATGACACTGAATTATTCTTCTTATCAAGATACCGCGCTGCTAGCCCCGGGTGGCGTCCTTCCACCCGTGGTCCTTCGCTGCTTGGCGCAGACCTTGCTTCTTAAGGTCCGCGATTTCGTAGGCGAGGGAAAGATCCCTCACCTGCCCTCGTACCTCGGGCATCCTCTCCCCTGGGTAGAGGGCTGTGGATTTGGGATTGTTGGGCACGCTTCCGCGGGACAGGGCTGATCCCCTTCGCGGGCAGATTGCAGACCTGAGATTCCAGAAGCGGCCTGAGGGGCTGCCCCGGGAGGCTACGCGGCGCGCGCGGCGGCCGGGCGGCGCGAGTGGAAACCGCTAATGAGGGTCTTCGACATCTCCTCGCGCTGGATTTGGTTCGTGCCTTCGTAGATCTGAGTGATCTTGGCGTCGCGCATATACTTCTCGATGGGGTAATCGTGCATGTAGCCGTAGCCGCCGAAGACTTGCACGGCGTCGGTAGTGACTTCCATGGCGACGTCACTGGCGAAGCATTTGGACATGGCGGCGTAGAGCGTCGGTCGCTCCTTGGGCCGCGTGTCGATGTAGCGCGCCGTAGCGTAGACGAGGGCGCGGGCGGCTTCGATCTTCATGGCCATGTCGGCGAGCATAAAGCGCAGTCCCTGGAACGAGCCGATGGGGGCATCGAACTGGCGGCGCGTGCAGGCGTACTCGAGCGCCAGGTCGAACGCTCCCTGCGCGATGCCCAGCGCCTGCGCGCCCACCCCGGGACGCGAGACGTCAAACGTGCGCATGGCGGTGATGAAGCCGGTGCCTTCGCGGCCCAGGCAGTTTTCGACGGGCACACGGCAGTCCTGGAAGATCAGCTCGCGCGTGGCGGAGGCGCGGATGCCGAGCTTGTCTTCCTTCTTGCCAAAGGTGAAGCCGGGCGTGCCTTTCTCCACCACAATGCAGGAAGCCCCACGCGGGCCCTTGGCGGGGTTGGTGAGCGCGATGACGGAGTAGACTTCCGCCTCGCCGCCGTTGGTGATCCACTGCTTGGTGCCGTTCATCACGTAGTGGTCGCCGTCGCGTAGGGCCGTGGTGCGCACGGCGCTGGCGTCGGAGCCGGCTTGCGGCTCGGTGAGCGCGAAGGCCGCGAGTTTCTTGCCCGCGGCGATGTCGGGCAGCCAGCGCGCTTTCTGCTCGTCGCTGCCGGAGAGAATGATGGGCAGCGTGCCGAGCGCCGTCCCTGCAAAGCTGAGCGCGATGCCACCGCAGGCCTTCGAGAGCTCCTCGGTGACGATCACCATGTTCATGATGGGCGCGCCTTCGGTGATGCCCCCGTGGGCGTCGTCGACATAGACGCGGAAGAGGTCCGTCTCAGCCAGGATTTTTACGATGGGCCAGGGGAACTTTCCTTCGCGGTCATATTCCGCCGCCACGGGGCGGATTTCCTTCTCGGCAATCTCATGCGCCAGGTCGCGAATGGCTGTTTGATACTCAGTGAAGCCGTAATCCATGATGAGGAACTCCTTGGAAGTCGCAAGTAAGTCGAAAGTCGAAGAGTCGAAATGGTGAAAAGTCGAAGGTCTAAAGTCGAAAGTTGAAGAGTCAAGACTGTTGAAATCGGGCCGTTGCTTGGAAGTCGCGAACTTTCAGTTTTTCAACTCTTCGACTTTCGACTCCTTCGACTGCTCTTTTTTCACGCCGCGTGCTTCAAGGGCTCAAGGGGCGGCGCTGCCGTCTCCGGCGCGTCCGACCAGAGCGCGGGCCGTGCAATCCAGGTTTGGCCGCCGCGGAAAATAAACCGGCAGTAATCATCCAGGTCGCCGGCGCGGAAGGAACTGACGTCAATCTCGCCAGCCAGCGTGGCGTTCCTGGCCGAATACCGCAGGGTGTTGACCAAGGTCAGGACGTCGGCATTAACATCGCGGAGGGTGATCTCGACGCGATCAAGCGAAGCAGCAATTTCATAGTCGCCCTGCGAGTACTGCCCGGCCGTGCTCTCCAGGACCTTGCGGAGGTTGTCGGCGGCGACGGGGCTGCCTTCGAAACTGACCGAGCCGTTAAGCCGTTGGAAAGGGTCAAAGACCACGGTCACGGGCTGGTTGCGGAACTCTTCCCACTGCGCGTGGGTGTAATCGGGCTGCGCCCAGGCGACGGTCAGGAAGCCTCCCTTCTGCACTTTCAGACGGATGTACTGCCCTGTCGGTTCGTCCTGGTAGTAGAAGGCGCCGCCCGGGATCTGGGCACGTTCTTTATCCGAAACCGTGCGCAGGAAGTCCAGGAGCTCGCCCGCGATCTCTCGCAGCGGCGGGACATCGTCCGGTTGCACGTGACGGACGGCCAGGGAGGGAGGTTCGGGCGAATATTCGAGCCAGCTCGCCTCAACCTGCTCCAGCCGCTTCTGCGTCTCCGCCGCGAGGCGGCCCAGATCAACGGACCCCATACATCCCAAATGGGTGCGCATTTTCTCACTCCCCTTGCCGCCGGACTGACAGTTTGTCCGGTCTGTAGTCCCCAACATGACAGTTTTTGCATTTCTGGGGCCGAAGATGTTCTTGCGGCAAGTCAATTTAGGTAGCACGTCAATTTAGGATTTCGACGCGACCACCCCGTCCGCCGCGGTAGGAAGGGACTCCGGCTGCCCGGAACCTCGGTTCTCTTTCCCGCAGGAGGAAAGAGGTCCCCTCAGAGCGGGGTGGTGGGCCTGTAGACCCCGGAATGCGGCGCGCAAGCTCAGGCTTAAACTGACCGAGTTCCCGCGAGAGGAAAGAACTTCCCGCGCGTCTTATTCGTTTATAATGCTTGGCTTCCAGTTGGAGGTTTGGGGCGACGGGAAAGCGCGCAGCGCGGGCAAGGTCGGCGCTACAGTCTGCGGCGAAAGGAGCATTCATGAGGTTCTGGCACTTAACGGCGGTTTTGGCCTGCCTACTGGGACTGGTGGGCCTGCCTGCGGAGGCAGGCACGACATACGGCGCGGGGAGCTGGAAGGTACCGGCCGTGACGAAGAAGCTCTCGAACGGGATGGTGGTGGTCGTTTCGGAGGACCACTCCGCGCCGACCTTCGGGCTGTGCATCTCCTACGGCATCGGGTTTCGACTGGAGCCCGAGGGCCGCACGGGGTTCGCGCATCTATTCGAGCACATGATGTTCGAGGGCACGCCGATCGCTCCCAAGGGGACGTTCGACCGCGTGCTGGAAGGCGGCGGGGGTTCGATCAACGGCGACACGCGTCATGACTTTACGGAATACGTTGACACGGCGCCCATCTCAGCGCTCGATCCCACGCTCTGGCTGGAAGCCGACCGCCTGAAGACGCTGGATTTCTCCCCCGCCAATCTTGAGAACCAGCGCAAGGTAGTGGAAGAGGAAGTGCGCGTCAACGTGCTGAACCAGCCTTATGGCCTTTTCTACGCCATCGACTTGCCCGGCAAGGCTTTCGACAAGTTCCCCAACGCGCACAATTTCTATGGCGAATTCAAGGATTTGGACGCGGCGAAGATCCAGGACGTGGAAGCGTTTTTCAACCATTACTACGCCCCGAACAATGCCGTCCTGGCGATTGCGGGTGATGTGAAGCCGGAAGAAGTCTTTGCGAAAGTCGAAAAGTATTTCGGCGCCATCGCGCCGCGGCAGGTGCCGCCCAAGCCGGACGTTTCGGAGCCGCCGCAGACCGCCGAGCGGCGTTTCACGCAGCAGGACAAGCTGGCGCGCGTGCCGGCACTGGCCGTCGGCTATCGCATGCCGCCGCGCACTTCGCCTGACGCGGTCGTGGGGGCGCTGGTGGGCGAACTCCTGCACAACGGGCAAGCCTCATTGCTGTACCAGGCGCTGGTGAAGGAGAAAAATGTAGCGCTCGAGGTCAACGGTGGGGTCAACTTTATCTTCGGAACGCCTTTTGAGTATGACGGCCCCACTCTGCTGACTTCCTTTATCCTCTACCCGCCGAACCTGAAGGAGAACGACGTTCTCGGCGCGTACGATGCGGTCTTGAGCGACCTCGCCACCCGAGGGCCGAGCCAGGCCGCGCTCAAGCGTATCAGCGCCAAGATGCGTTCCGACTGGTATTCAAACCTGGAGATTCCCGTCAACCGCGCTTCGATTCTGGCGCATGCCACGCTGTTCGATGGCAACCCGGAGCGCGTGAACGAGATCCCGGATGAGCTGGCGCGCGTCACTCCTGAAGAAGTCCGCGCCTTCGCCGGCAAGTATCTGGTGAAAACCCAGCGCACCCTGATTGACCGCATCCCAGCGCCGGCCTCGGGCGAAAAGAACGCAGGCGGCGAGGGAGGAGCCCAATGATGACCCGTCGAATCTTCGGAATTCTCCTCTTGCTCTTTCTGGCTGTGCCGGTTGCCGCGGCGGTGGAGAAGGGAAAGCCTCTGCCGAAGGATTTGCCACCCTACGGCGAACTCAAACCTTTCCAGGCGCCGCAAGTCGCCGCCCTGAAGCTTTCGAATGGGCTCACGCTGTGGGTGGCGCCTCGCCCGGGATTTCCCAAAGTGGCTTTCGCACTGGCCGTGCGCGGCGGCATGGCGGCTGATCCCCAGGACCGCCCAGGGCTTTCACAACTCCTGACGGACACGCTCGATCAGGGAACGAAGACGCGCACCGCGAAGCAGATTGCCGAAGAGGTGCAGGCGGCGGGCGGTGATCTGAGCGGCAGCGCGGGGAGCGAATCGATCGTGGTTGCCACGAGCGTCCTTTCCTCCCAAGCCGAAGTGGGACTCGCGGTGGTCGCGGACGTCGTTCAAAACGCTACGTTCCCTGACAGCGAAGTGGCGCTGGCCAAGCGTAACGCCGCCGACCGGTTGCAGCAGCAGGAAGCCGACCCATTTTTCCTGGCCAGCCGCGCACTGGCGAAAGCCATCTTCGGGCAGCATCCTTACGCCGTGACTTCCTTGACCCAGGACTCCATCGCCAAAGCGACCGCTGAGGAGTTGCGGAGTGAGTACGCGCGCCGGTTCCGGCCAAACCAGGCGATTCTGGTCGTGGTGGGTGATTTCGATGCGGCGAAGATGACGGCCACCGTCGAATCGCTCTTCGGCAAGTGGCCCGCGCCCTCTACGGCCCCGGTCCCGGTGGTTGAGAAGCCCTCGAGCCCGGCGCCGCACACCGTTTTCTTCGTGGATCGCCCGAACTCGGTCCAGACCACCATCGCTCTGGGCTCGCTCGGCCCCACCGAGAGCAGCCCGGACTACGCTGCCACCCAGGTGGCCAATGCCCTCTACGGGGGGATGTTTGGCTCACGCTTGACGCTGAACATCCGCGAAGACAAGGGCTACACGTACTCGCCCGGATCCTACCTGTCCGCACGGCGTGCGGCGGGGATCTTCCAGACGTGGGCGCCGGTGCAGAACGACGTGACGGGAGCGACGCTCAACGAAATCGACTACGAACTGAACCGTATGGCGACCACCAGCCCCGCTCAGGACGAACTGGTGCGTGCCCAGACGTACCTGGTTGGCAATCAGGCCATCGACCTGCAGGCACAGGATTCCGTCGGCCGCTCGCTCGCACGCCTGTGGATTCTCGGCCTGCCGCCGGAAGAACTGGGACTGGAGAGCGAGCGCATCGGGAAGGTGACGATTCAGGATGTGGATGAGGCCGGCGCCAAGTACTTCCCCGCCGCGCGCCAGACCATCGTCGCGGTCGGCGTCGAAAAGGTCGTTAAGGACCAACTCGCGCCGTTCAATTTGGAAATGAAACCCGCCCCGTAGGACCGCACCGGTTCTTGTCACCCCCGCGCACGCGGGGGTCCAGCAGCCGCGTGGATTCCCGCTGGAGCCTGCCCTGCACCATATGGTGCAGGGCCTGCCCCGATTGCGTCGGGGGATAAAGACTTAGTGTGCAGTGCGGCTTATGAGCCCTCGGCAGGGCAACCTCACTGACTCACCGCCGGCTGCGCGCTGGCGGAGGGCTGCGGTGCAACCGCAGGTTGCCGCAACGGTTCCTGCGGCATCACGATCCAGGCAATCAGGTAGCCCAGGATGCCCCAGCCCGCGAACAAGGTGAGCATCAGCCAGAGAATTCTCACCAGGGTCACGTCCAGTTCGAGGTAATCCGCGAATCCCGCGCAGACGCCGGCGATCTTCCTGTCAGTACGCGAGCGAACCAGTTTCTTGGGCGAAGTGGCGACCGGCGTGAACAGAGCCATGCCACACTGGCAGCAGAAATTCACTCGTTGGGTATATTCTTTGCCGCATTGGGGACAAAACATCACTCCACCTCCACTCGGGGGACCACCACTGTCTCAGCATACGCCTTTCGGGCCGAAAAAGTTCCCTCTCGCAGGGGCCCTGGGCTCGCGGTGTTCCAGCAGTAGGTTGGACGACCCGTAGCGCGATTTCACTTCGCCAAGGGCGTGTGCCGGGGTAACTCCGCCTCTCCAGTCTGTATAGAATAGTTACTACTCTACCAGATAGGGGTTTCTTTGCACGCTGCCAACGAAGAAAGGCGATCCCCCAAACGATTTCGCACACCCTTGACACGATTTTGGAGTAAGATGCCGCCATCGCAAAAATCCTGTTCGAGAGGCATAATCTTCCGCCCTGGGGCGGGGCATACTGCAAATGGTTTGGCGATCGAGGAGAGCACTCATCATTTCACTGGAAGGTTCTTCCCTGCGCCGTCGCGTGGCCTTCAGTCTGGGACTGGTGCGGCTGGTTCTGGTGCCAGTCATCTTCCTGGCGGTTTACTACCTCTTCGCCATGGGATCCATCGTGGACCGCATCGTCAGCGTGGATGCCCCGGTGGCCACCAACGCGGAGCGGGCCTCGATCGAGATGCTCAACGCCCGGCGCGCGGAGCGCAACTACTTCCTGCTGCACGACCCCGCCGACATTGACGCGAACCGCGAGTACCTGCGGCAGCTCGAGCGAACCATTCAGACCTGCCGGGCCTTGCAACCGGAGGAAAAGCCCACTTTCGTTGAGTTGGACGCGCAGGTCAAGTTTTACCGGGAGAACTTCAACCGTGCGGTGGAGCGCCTGGGGGAAAGCAATCTGCCTCCCATCGAAAGCTTGCGGCAGGTGGTGCGCACGTATCAAAAAGACCTGGACGACGTCCTGGCGCACTCCGGCGGGGAAAGCCGCGCGCAATTGATCGAAATGCTGCGCGCCCGCATCGGCTCCTTCGACGCGGAAGTGGCGGCGACGGTGCAAGCCGAAGATCCGCAATTTCGTCAGACCTCCCAGCATTTGAGCACGGCCAGCCAGAAGATCATCGACCTTTCCACCGAGCTCGAAAGCCGCAGTTGGCAGCGCGTGCAGCAGGACCACGAACGCGCCCGCGCGCTGCTGCGGCGCGCGGAGTGGATAGGAGGAATCATCTCCGCGCTCACCCTGCTGGTGAGTGTCTGGGTCAGCTTCTTGCTGCCTCGCCAGGTCGTCAAGCCCCTGACCGATCTGAAAGAGGCGGTTGACCACGCCGCCGCGGGAAATTATGAAATCGAGTTTGACGTGAAGGGCGATAGCGAAGTCGTCCAGCTTGCCGACAGCGTCCGTAATCTCATTAGCCACGTGCGCGAAAAGCACACCAACGCTGGCCCTACCTCCAAGCCCTGAATAGCTCCTGGGTAACAAATCTGCCCTGGTATCCTCACCCCCGCCTTTTCTCTTGAGCGGACCGTCCCTACTCATTTCTGGCTTCGGACCTTGGACGCCGGACATCGGACCGCTTTCTCAGCGCATTCCCCTTGACGAATGCCCTTTTTCCCTTTATCTCTGGTAGTCCACTCTAGCGAATCGAGTTCTGCGACTGAAGGAGATGACTCATCATGAAAGGCAAACCGGAAGTCCTGAAAGTCCTGCAGGAGATGCTCAAGGAGGAACTGGGCGCCATCAGCCAATATTTCCTGCATGGCGAGATGTGCCAGAACTGGGGCTACAAGAAGCTTTACGAGCACACCAAGAAGGAATCGATCAACGAGATGCAACACGCTGAAGAGCTTACGGAGCGCATCCTCTTCCTCGAGGGCACCCCTAACCTCGGCGAGCTGCCCAGGCTGAATATCGGCAAGGACGTGAAGCAGCAGTTCGAAAATGACCTGGCGCTCGAGAAGAATGCCGTGGCCGCTTACAACCAGGCCATCGCGGTGTGCCGCAAGGCCGATGACCAGGCGTCCGCCGACTTGCTGCGGAAAATCCTGGCCGACGAGGAAGAGCACGTGGACTTCCTGGAGGAGCAGCTCGGCCTCATCGAGGAAATCGGCACTCAGAATTACCTCGCGCAGCAGATGTGACTGTAGCGCCGGTCCCGCAGGGCGGGAGCTGTGGCCGACGCTGCGAGCGCAGGGGCGAGCTTGTTTCACAACTATTTGGAACCCTTGCCGTGCCCCCTTCGTTGACGCGAGGTTGAAGAGTCACGCTAGACCTCCAGAGGCCAAACCTCCGCAGCCAGCTTCTCACCGGCCCTTCCCACCGACGTGCTTTCGGGCTCCCGGCGGTAACCGTCTCGGTAGCGTTTGTCGAGCGCACGCTCCTCCTTGCTTAATCGCGTCATCCTTTAATCACCCCGATCGGTTTCAGCCGTGCCACGCGGCGCGCCAGCCCGGCGTTGTGGACCACGTCGATAACGGCATCGACGTCTTTGTAGGCTTCCGGAATTTCTTCTGTAATTCCGTCGCGGGTTTCGGCCCGTACCAGGATCCCCTGGTCCTCCAGGCGCTGCTTGGCGTTCTGCGCGTAGGGGGATTTCCTCGCGGCGGTGCGGCTCATCACGCGGCCCGCGCCGTGGCAGGTGGTGCCGAAAGTTTCCCGCATGGCGCCCTCTGCGCCGACCAATACATAGGACGCTGTACCCATCGAGCCGGGAATCAGCACCGGCTGGCCGACGTGCCGGTAGACTTCCGGAACGTCGCGGTGGCCCGGGGGAAAAGCGCGCGTGGCGCCCTTGCGGTGGACCATCACTTCGCGCTCGCGGCCGTCAACCCGGTGACGCTCGAGTTTGGCGATGTTGTGGCACACGTCGTAGATGACGCGCAGTTCCTCCTTCTCGCCGAAGATCCGCCTGAACGCCTGGCGGGTGAAGTGCGTGATCCCCTGGCGATTGGCCCAGGCGAAGTTCGCCGCGGCGCGCATGGCGGCCAGGTAGGCTTGGCCTTCCGGTGACTTGACGGGCACACAGGCCAGTTGCCGGTCCGGCAGGTCGATGTTGTAGCGCCGCATGGCGGGGCCCATTTCGCGCAGGTAATCCGTGCACACTTGGTGGCCGAGCCCACGCGAGCCGGAGTGAGCAAGCACTACAATCTCGTTCTCGTAAAGCCCCATCACCTGCGCCGCTGCCGCATCGAAGATGCGCTCCACATACTGCACTTCCAGAAAGTGATTGCCCGACCCGAGCGTGCCGACCTGCGGCAAGCCGCGCTTTTTCGCATGATCGCTCACGGCTCCAGGGTCCGCGCCCTCGATCGCGCCGCTCTCCTCGGAGTGCGTCAGGTCGTCGGCGCGGCCGTAGCCGTGCTCCGCCATCCACGCGGCGCCGTCCTGGAGCAACTTGTCGAGCTCCGCATAGGATATCCGGATGTTCCCGCTCTGGCCGGCGCCGGAAGGAATGTCGCGAAACAACTGGTTCACCAGCTCGCGAATCTTGGGCCGCACTTCCTCGACACTCAGCGAGCTGCCGAGTAAGCGCACTCCACAGTTGATGTCGAAGCCCACGCCGCCGGGTGAGATCACACCGTCCTGGTGCGGGTCGGTGGCTGCCACGCCGCCGATAGGGAATCCGTAACCCTGATGAATATCGGGCATGGCGAGTGACCGGCCCACGATGCCCGGCAGCATCGCCACGTTGATCGCCTGCTCGAGCGAGAGGTCCTTCAGCAGGTCTTTTAGGAGCCGCTCGTCCGTGTAGACGAGCGCGTCCGTCAACATGCCGGCCTTGGTGCCGCGCGGCACCAGCCAGCGGTAGTCGTCGAGCTTCTGGAGTTGGTGCAGTTCAAGAGGCATCGCGACTCCTTTGGGCCAGAACCGACTCGCCTGGAATCTGAGGTTCATTATAGCAGGGCGTCCAGGCGGTCCGCGCGGCGCCATTGACGCCTGCCCGGCGCAGCCTTACAATCCCCTGCCGTCGCTCTGGGGGCGCACAGCGCAAAAAGGAGACCAGAAATGCAACGCTTGTGGACTCCCGTACTCGCGGCCGGATTGATTGTTGTCTCATGCTATTCCTCAACCCGCGCCGAGGCAGGTAGGCCTTTCGCGGTGCCGCCGCAAGCGGCGTCTTCAGCGGCGCCGGAGCAGCTTCCCTTCGGCGACTTGCTGGCTTCCGGCGAGTTCAGCCAAACCTTCGGAGCGCATCAGTTCACACCCTTCGGGGACAGCCGATTCAGCTTTGCCATCTCCATCCCGAACCGCTGGGAGTCCCATCTGAGTGAGGTTGATCCCGACCAGCTTGCCCACGACAGGGAAGCCCCCGTGCCGATGGCCGAATTCGCGCCCGGGGGCGCGGACGACGTGGGTATCAACGTGCAATACCTCAAAGTGCCCGCCGAGACGCCGCTCGCAACCGTCATCGATGACTACGTCAAGGCTAACAACGGCACGCTGGTGACGCGGCAGCAGCTCGACTCAAGAGGCCGCAGCCTGGAAGACGCGCTGATGAAGAGCACGGCCGAGGACCTGGGTCCCCTGCTGACGCGCGTGACCCTGCTCCGCCGCGGCACGATCGTTTTCATCTTTACCGGTTGGTGCGTCGAGGAGAAATACGAAAAGTACAAGCGCATCTTCGGCGCGGCGCTGGAATCCTTCACCCCTACAGGCAACTGAGCCGGAACAGAAAGATACGACGCGCCTCCCCAGCTCCCACCCCAGGTGGGGAGCCCCGCCTGCCGGTTTTCGCCGGCTGGCTTGCTGCCACATGCCGCCCGCCCAATATCGTGCTATGATATATTTTTGACCCCGATAGGGCCGGGGTTCTCATTGGTCAAAATCCATTTCTCGGTGGGAGGCACCTCGATGCGCTCGATGAAGCAGAATCGCCGCGAGTTCCTGGAAAAGGTGACGCTCGGGATAGCCGGCGCCAGCGCGGCCATCTCGGGGAACGTTCTGGCCGCGACGGCTGCGGTCGCCAGTGGTGACATGCCTTATCGCACGCTGGGCCGCAGCGGCGAAAAGGTTTCGCTACTGGGCCTGGGCGGGCATCACCTCGGCCTCCAGCGCGACGAGCAGGAAAGCATTCGCATCATCCGCACGGCCATCGACAACGGCGTGAATTTCATGGACAACTGCTGGGACTACAACGGCGGCGTGAGCGAAGTTCGCATGGGCAAGGCGCTTCAGGAAGGCTACCGGAAGAGGGTTTTCTTGATGACCAAAATCGATGGGCAGGTGAAAGACGTCGCTGCCCAGCAGATCGACGAATGCCTGCGACGCTTGCAGGTTGACAGCATCGATCTCCTCCAGTTCCATGAGGTCATTCGCCCCGGCGATCCCGACCGCATCTTCGGCCCCGGCGGCGCCATCGAGGCCGCGCTGGCCGCGAAGAAAGCCGGCAAGATTCGTTACATTGGTTTTACCGGCCACAAGGATCCCGACATCCATCTGAAGATGCTGTACACCGGCTTCCAGCAAGGGTTCACGTTTGACACCGTGCAGATGCCCCTCAACGTAATGGACGCGCACTTCCGGAGTTTCGAAAAGAAAGTGCTTCCGGAGCTGGTGGAACACGGCATCGGCGTGCTGGGCATGAAGTCGATGGGCGATGGCTTCATCCTGAAGAGCAGGACGGCGATGCCGATCGAGTGCCTGCACTACGCCATGAACCTGCCGACCTCGGTGGTCATCAACGGCTGCGATTCTCTCGAACGGTTGCAGCAGGGATTGGAAGCCGCGCGCACGTTCAAGCCCCTGAACGAACCGGAAGTCGCAGCGCTGTTGGCGAAGACCGCGCTCGCGGCTGCGCAGGGCGAGTTCGAGCCCTTCAAGACTACGCACAACTTCGACGGCACGGTCCGCAACCCGAATTGGCTGGGGTGAGTGTAGCGGCGAGGGAACCTGTCTCCGGTTTCTGGAGTCTGATGGACTCCATCGGAGTCCTGAAATCGGACCCGATTTCATGGGGACGTCGCCATGCTGGCTTCGCAGCGTAGAGCTGGGCTCTGCGCCAGCCGCGGTCAAGTTCCGTAGCGCCCACCTTCAGGTGGGCATGAATCGGCCGTGCCGGCCCGTCACTCGTCCCCGGCCCGTTCCCGGAACGTTCCGGGGCGGGCACTAGCCACTTGTCACTGTCCTTGAGAGAGGGGTCACGGCCTGCTCGTCGCTTGTCCCCGAGCCGTTCCCGGAACGTTCCGGGGCGGGCACTAGCTGCTTGTCACTGTCCTTCCGGGGTGAGGGGGCACCCGTCATTCCCGCCCCGATGCAATCGGGGCAGGCTCCGGCGGGAATCCACATGCCCACCCATTCCCCATTCGCAGACATCACTTCGCCACGTCCGCGCCGCCCGGATGGAGTGCCTTTACCCCAGCGAGGTTGATTTCCTTCCGTATCCACCTTGATATGAGAGTTTGTTGTTTCGTGTCGAAACCAGCCCGTTCCATCGCCTGCTGAATGGTTGGGGGCTCGACAGGACCAAATCTTGCCAGGAGCAGAGGGCGTAGGCCAACAACGAAAGGGATTTGGGTTTCATTGAGTGTTTGGAGCGAGTCGCGTAAGAATCGGTCGTCACTTGCCTCCAGTAGAGGAGCAAGGATGACGAAGGCGCCAAACGCGGTCTCTGATTTCAGCGGGTGGGCGTACTTGAGCTTCTTGGTTTCGCTGGCTTCCACTTCGAAGATCCATCTAGCGAGTTGCGGCGGTTCGTGCTCCGTTCGCTTGAGCCAGGGCGGGGATGATGACAACAGAATTCTGCCCAGCTCGCTCAATTGCGTGAGATTGAAATCCAAGTTTTCTTTAGCCGCAGACGGGACGGTTGCCAAAAGAGCAGAATGCAGGAGCCACGCGCCGGGGGCTGAAAACCAGAAATGCCCAATCATCGGGTGGCTACTCGGCCGGAAAACGGCCTCAGTTCCGTACCACTTTATGAGATCCGATACGCTGGCTTTGCGTCGGAAGAATAACTCATGGAAAACCTGAAAATGGCGAGAGGATAGGGCGACGGCCCGGCTAGAGCAGGCGTCAAAGATCGTATTCGAGACACCGTACCAGAAACTGGAGACTTCGCTTTCGGGTACCGGCTGCCCTTGCCTCATATGAAGAAAGAGCGCTAGATTCGATCCCATATCGAAGGCTAGGACGGCTTCCTTTTCATCGGCATTGTTGACTCGATCAACTAGCAGCCCCTGGATCGTGCTTCCAATTGTGGGACGATTCTCACTGGCAGCCCAGACAAGGCCCCCCAGAACCGATGCAGGTTCGTCGGTTAACGATTCTCTCTCGTCGTCGGTCGCAATAAGTCCCCATCTGATGCAGCTCTCAACGCAGGCTTCAGTAATCTCTCGGGTTACCTTTGGTTTGGGAACCATAAACTCCAAACACCGCGAGGCGAAAGACAGCAAGTTCCACCCTGTGTCCCCTTCACCATTTCGCGCTTCATTGATAACTCCGGCGAGCAATTCATCCCCAGCACCTTCAATGTTCTTGTGCTGAATCTGAAACGCCAATTGGGCTACTATGTCCCATTCCCTCTTTGCTATCCTAGGGCGCAGAAGACCGCCTAGGCGGTCGGGCGTAGGGTTTGTTCGCACGAGATGTGCAGCCGTGAAATACTCAAGAAACGTCCGATGAGTAAATTGGTAGAGTCGCTCCCCCTCCTTTGTAGTTCCTGTGTCCGTGAAGACCCAAGCACGGTTTCTACAGAATTCGATGAACTCACGAGCCGCACCTTCAGCTTCGGAGGTATCCTCAAACCGCCACTCCGCCAAGTAGTCCGAAGCCTTCGCGATAAGTTCCCTTTCTGTCACTCCGCCCTGCAGACCTTCGTCCGCATATATCCACTGAGCCAGATACTGCATCGCCGGCCTGATATGGGCTTCGAACGGAAGGGGGACAAGGATGCCTCGGCTCTTGTCCCAGCGCTCAAAGAGCATTGTCGCGCACTTTTCGTAAACTTCTGGGCGATTTCTTGGAATGTAGTTCTCGCCCCGGTATATGTTGCACATGAGGGCAAGCATGAGAGGATTGCTGCGGAGGTCAGGCACGATCTGGCTCTCGCGGAGGAATCCCTCGGACTTTTGTTTTTGTTGTTCCGGCGACAGGTCCTTGTCGACCGCAAACCATTTTCTGGCGTAATCATTTACCTGATTCTCCTCAAAAGGAGCAAGCCGGAAGGTTTCGAAGCGTTCTTCATCAAGTGGCGCCTGTTCGTAGCCGACTTCTCTTGAGGTAACTAGTACCGGCAAGGGGGGGTAAAGATTGCAAAATGCTTCTATGTCGCCGCTTATCTCCTGGCGATAACTTGTCTCGAGAAGTTCGTCTAGGCCATCAAAGATGACGACCGCTCGACCGTTTAGCAGGAGGTAATCGAATGCGCCAGCCGGTGGCTGAACCTGGTATGTCGAGTTCGATGTTTCCTCAATGAATTGAAGGATCGAACAATTGTGCGACTTCTTTCGCGCTCCGTATTCGCGGACGACGACGGGGATCGGTGTGATCTGTCTCCCAGCAAACATGCGGTCGGAATAGCGCGTTGCGAGGTCGTGGCAGAGTTTGTGCGTGAAGGTTGACTTTCCGCCACCAGGGTTCCCGAGAAGTATGGCCCGATAAACACGCGCAAGGAAGTCTGAAGCTTTTAGGACTGTTGGCTCCTCACCTCTCTTTTTCTTAGGCGCAGTGACGAAATTGGGGGGGACATAAATTTGATCTATAGGCACCTTCCTGGCTGCATCGAAGTGAGGAGGCATGATGTGTCGATGCCGGCTGCCCACCTGTTGGCGATATTTCTTTTCGAACTGGAGAAATAACTGCAGATTTGGCTTAGTCGGTCCCGTCAGAAGTTCGAAGTTCTTCTGGATGGCTGCAAGTTCGTCAAGAACCATGTGATGGCGGAATTCGGCCATCGCCTCATGGGCGGGTAGAAGTCCCTTTTCTATCGATGCTGCCAAGGCGCGGGTACACCCGGCGACGAGGGCTTCAAGAAGCCCGCTCCCCAAGTCTGTGGCATCACCCTCGCTTTGCCCGAGATGCAATGAGAGCGAGGCCAAGAATTCTGCCCGGATCGATTCCATGTAGGAACCCGATCGGGAAGGTGTCAACTGGCTGGCATAGATCTGCCGGACCATGGCTTCTACATCGGGTGAAGATAGGAAAAATCTTAATTTTTCCGCTCGTCGTTGGTCTCCGGGCCGGGAGGACCTCGCTACAGATGCCGTAGCCTTTTGCAGGATTGTCCCGAGGGTAGCGTCTTTCCTTATGAGCTGGAGGTGCTCTTGTTCACGCTTGGACCTGCCTGGCGCCCTTCCCAGAGCACTCCCAAGAAGGCCCGTGAGCCCATTGGCAATTAATCCGCAGAGGACATTAAGGGTGGCTTGGGTCACTTCGCTCCTCCGTCATGGTTGGCTCGACTCAAATCGGCCTGATGGCTGTTCACTTTGTGACATACGCGGCCCGACTATCACAAGGGCAAGCACTGGCCGCACAATCTTTACCAGGGCGTTAGCTGCGACTTCTATACACCCATTCGGTTGACATAGCAAGCTCAGGTTATAGGGCACAGGGTACGGGGAGCAGGCGCTGGGTGTTGGGGGCTAGGGGCTAGGCAACAGGAAGAGAAGGATTCGGGATCGAGGATTCAGGAAAAGGTCCGTCCAAGGCCGGGGGCAGAAGAGCAGGGGCTAGGTGTTGGGGACCAGGGGCTGGAGAGACAGGGAATTGAGGTTTGACGGGAGGGAAGCTCTCACGCTGCGGCTGCTCTCGGTTTCTATCCCACGCCAGCGCGTTCCGCTCATCCGCAACCCTGCCCTGCAACAAGCTACCGCGTAACCGCCTCGCAGGTTGGCTCGGGCTGCAGTTTCTGCTTGTTTCCGCCTGGAAGGTGTGCTAAAGTATAATCTCCTCAGGGCGCTAATACGGCTTCATCTGGATAGGGCGAAGACACGACGGTTGGGTTGAAACGCGTCTCGGGGTGTACGTTCAGTGCACCCCAGAACGGGATGCCTACACCTGCCATCGGGCGGCGCAGCGATGCCGTGTGTGGCGGGAAGAGTGGGGTTGTGACAAGTACACTGGAAAATTCAACTAAACAGGAGGAGTTAATTGAAAACAAGAGTCACGATAGCATTGAGTGTCGTTTCTGTCCTCGCGATGGCGTTAGCTTATGGGCAGAGCCAATACGAGATCGCGCGAGTGGATATACCGTTCAAGTTTATGGTAGGCACGAAGGAGATGCCGGCTGGGAAGTACGAATTTACGAAGCAAGGGGCACCGCAATCCAGCCTTCTGCTTCGCAACCTGGATACTAGCAAGGCTACGTTCGTTCCCGTCGTCGAGCGGCTTGCCGAAACGAGCCCCCTAGAGAAGCACAAAGCAAGGGTGGTGTTCGATGCAGTCGGGGACCGGAAATTCCTTTCGGAGCTCTGGCCAGCCGACAACGCAGATGGGTACCTGGTAGGCATAACCAAGGGAGAGGAAAAGCACGAGGTTTTGACCGAGAACTAGGCTGTCCGCCGGGTCCGGGCACTGCCCAGATGAAGCACTGCCTATGCCAGATACGGACAACTGACCTTCACACTGTTGAACGAAGTCGATTGCCGATGGAAACCGGAATTTCCAATTTGTGCCGAACCTTCGCCTAAACATACGCCGCTCCCCTTCTTGGGTCCAGTTCAGATCGCCACGGCTCCTTTCAGGTGGCATAGCGGCTCGTTTCGGCCCTTCGGCCGACTTCCGTGGTTTGTTTCCCGCCTCCAACCTGCCTCGCCGCCCAGACGTGAGTGCAAGAGGTGGCCCCGGCGAGCCGGACGTGCGCGGCGGCTCGGCTTACACACGATCCAATTTCTGAACGCTGCGCAACTGGAGGAGGATCTGCGCAGCCTGGGGGTTGAGGCCTGACGGTAGGGCCGAACGGTCCCGCTCTGAGCGGGAGCCTGCTGGGTGCGAGTGCGGTTCGACTTCGCTCACCGTCAGGAGCGACGCTGAGGGACCGCTCGCCCCTACAATCCACTGGGCTCAGGATGGCAGAGGGAACGCCGCAACCCGAATTGGCACACGGCCCTCTTACGCTGCGGCCACTCGCGCGGAGCGTCGCCGGGCGGTTTCTTTCACTAGTTTCAGATCGAGTTTCCCGCTGCCCATAATCGGGAGCGAATCGACCCGGAAAAAATGTTCCCGGCGCGGCACCCACAGGGGAGGCAATCCGGAATCGCGCATGCGCTTGAGCAGATCATCCACGCTCATCCCCAGCTCGGTGTGGAGCACCACAAAGCGCTCGCCTTTCTGATCGTCGGAAACCGACGTCACCACCAATCGAGGCTCCAGGCAGCCGAGCGCGCGGTGGAGCGCTTCTTCCACGTGTACGTGGGAGACCATCTCCCCCGCAATCTTCGAAAAGCGCGACAGCCGGTCGGTGATCGTGATGAAGCCGCCGTCGTCGAGTTGGGCCACGTCGCCGGTGATATACCAGCCGTCTTCCCAGATGGCCTGGCGGGTTTTTTCCGGCTCGGCGAGGTAGCCCACCATCACGTTCGGCCCTTTCACCAGCAACATGCCTTCCTCGCCCGGGCCGCACTCCGCAAAGGTCTGCGGATTCACGACGCGCACGGCGATGCCGGGAATCGGGCGGCCGACGGTGCCGCGGGGTGCCACGCCCAGGTGCTTTAGGGCGTAGCAACCGGCGGTCTCCACGGAAACCACGGGCGCAAGCTCCGTGCAGCCGTAGCCCTGGAAGAGGTCGAGATGAAATTTCTCCCAGAAGGCGTCGGCGAGCTCCCGCCGCATCTTTTCGGCGCCCACAATGGCCACGCGCAACGACGCGAAGTCCCCCGGCTCGCAGCGCCGGATGTATTCCCACACAAAAGTCGGCGTGGCGATCAGCATAGTGGCGCGGTATTTCCGGCAAAGTTCGCCAATCTTGCGCGCCTCCAGCGGCGTCGTGTGGTACACCACGCCGAACCCGGAAATCGCGGGCAACCACAGTCCCACCGTGAAGCCGAAGGCATGGAAGAAGGGCAGGATGCCCAACAGGCAATCACGCCGGTCGACGTCGAGCGCCTGCTCCATGCCTTCCACGTTGGAGAGAATGTTTCGGTGGCTGAGCATCACGCCCTTGGGGGTTCCCGTGCTGCCGCTCGAAAAGACGATCGTCGCGACCGAGTCCAGCTTCACGTCGCTCGGAATCAGCCAGCGGCGCAGAATCGCGGTGGGAACCAGGCGGGCGACAGCGGCCCAGACAAGCTTGTCGCGCTTCGCGAAACTCTGCGCCACACCTTCGATCATCACCATGCCCGGCCGCTTCGCGATTCCGAATCGTTCCAGCAGTTTCTGCGAAGTGAAAATCATCTTGATTCCGCAGCGTTCGATGGCCACATCGATCGCCTGTGCCGGCGCGGTGTAATTCAGGTTCACAGACACGCGGCCTGCCAGGCTGATGCCGAGATTCATCACCGCTGCTGGCATCGAGGGCGGCAGCAGGACGCCCACCATCTTCTCGTCTGGGCAGCGCCTCACGATGAAGCGCCGGAACAGCAGCGCGCCGATCAGCGCCTGCCCGAAGCTGGCCTCGCGGCCGGAAGAATCCGCCATGGCAAAGCGCCGCCAGTTGCGCCGCGCGCAGTCCAGGAACGTCTCTGGCAGCGGCCGTTGCACCGCCTCGCGCCGGCAGGAGGCTTCGGCGCTCAGCGTCATCAACGCTTGCCGTACCTGAAAAGCACTCGCGCCCGGAGCGAGCGCTGCGCCGAAGCTGAGGGTGACGCGATAGGGGATGCGGCGCGGCCACTGGAAGAAGAAACGCCCGCGCTCGAAGCGGAAGATGTTCCCCCACACGCGGTCGAGATGCACGGGGACGACGGGGACCGTGACGGCGCGCGAGATTCCCTCGAGACTTGGCCCCAAGCGCGGCAAGTGGCCGGTTCGCATGAGCGCACTGTCCGCAAAGAGGCAAACCAGCTCGCCCGCACGCAAGCGGACTTGCGCCGCGTTGAGCGATTGCGCCATCTCCCGCGGCGGGTCCGCAGCGGAGACCGGAATCGCCTCCATCAGCTTTGCCAGCCAGTGGATTCCCCGTGTCTCGTAGAAGGGGCGAGACATCAGGAAACGGCTAGGACGCGACGCGCCCGCGCTGATGAGAAGCGGGTCGATGAACGAAACGTGGTTGCACACCAGCAAGGCCGGGCCGCGCTTGGGCAGGTTCTCCGCACCGCGCACTTCCACCCGGTAGAACGTGTGGGCTAGCAACCAAAGGCAGATGCGAACTGTCCAGCGGGATAGCAGCATGGGAATGGAGACAATCGCAGTGAAAGTAAACACACCGACTGCCGGCAGGGCCCGATCGGGGCAAAGCGCGCGCGGACCGCAAACCCGCCCCAGCCCGGCACGACCGAGGAGCATGCCGGTGAACGTGCGCATCTTCTCCACCGCGCTCGCGTGGCCTCTCGGCGCCCCGCTGGCCTGCCCATTCTAGAGCAAATAGCGCCGCGACAAAAGCCGGTTTCAATGCATGCCGGTTTCGACACGCGCCGGGTTCAACAGCCGCGTTTCGCAGGGCCTACGTGGACGTCCGTATCGCCCGCAGCGGGCGCTGCACCGCTGGTTGTGGGGGCGTGCCCTTCGTGCTGCAGGGCGGGGCCGCCCTCCCGCCCGCCGGATGAAAAGCAGCACAGCGTGGTGAGAAATTCAGGCCAGCAAATAAACCTTACAGCGCTTCGCGCCCGTAGCATTTTGCGAGCGCATTCTCGGAAAAAGCGTATTACCGTTATCGTCGCATTGTGATATTTTCTGACCGCAGGTCTTGGGCCGTCTCGATGGGGACCCGCCTTGGTGCGGCTTCGGTACGCCTCTGAAACTGGCCAGCTCTCGACCTTGGACTGTCGACGACCTTGCTTGATTCCGGCTGCGCCGGATTAGGAACTCCACCTATGGACGGCTCTGACAAATGTGATCGTCATTCCTTCGAGAGGTCATGACCCTGTGAAGAGTTCCAGCATCGAGAGGTTTGTGGAGTTCCCCAACCGCGCGGGCAAGACGTTGCGCGGCATGATGCATCGGCCCGCAGGGGCCTCCCACCGGCGCGTGCCGGCGGTGACGATGTTTCATGGCTTCACCGGCAGCCGCATGGAGTCACACTGGATCTTCGTGAAGTGCTCGCGCGCCCTGGCGCAGGCGGGGATCGCCTCCTTGCGGTTTGATTTCTACGGCTCGGGTGAATCCGCCGGCGACTTTCGTGAAGTCACGCTGCGCGGGGAAATCGCCGACGGGCGCGCGGCGGTCGCCTTCCTGCGCCGGCAGAAAGGAATCGACCCGGCGCGGGTGGGCCTGCTGGGGCTTTCTCTGGGGGGCGCGGTGGCTGCGGCGCTCGCGCCGAGCGTCCAGGCAGGCGCCGTAGTGCTGTGGAGCGCAGTCGCGCACACCACCCGGCTGCGCGAAATCGCGGAGAAGTCCGCCCAGCCGATTCCCGGCAAGCCGGGCGCCGTCGAATTCGACGCGCGCGAAATCTGTCCGCGCTTCCTGGACGACGTGCTGAAAGTCGAGCCCATTCGGCATCTCGCCCGATACAGAGGCCCGACGCTCATCATCCACCCGGAAAAGGATGAACATATCCCCGTCTCGCACGCGCGCGATTTCTTCCAGGCCGCCGGCGCCGACGCCAAGGAGCTTGCCATCATCCCGGGCGCCGACCACGTCTTCACCTCCGTACCCTGGGAGTGCGAGGTCATGGCCCACACGGTGGCGTGGTTCGAGCGTTACCTGTAACGCCGGCCGTGGCCGCCTCGGGGGGCTTGGACGGAGCGAGATTTTTGCGACCCTCCCCCCGGCAAACCAATTTCGCAACCCACCCGCAAGGTACAGTAAAGGGCCGGGCTTTTTCTGCCGATACGTGGGGAGGGTGACAAGTAACTCCTGTGACCCTTGGCGCGTTATACTCAGTATGCGACGGAGCCGCAGGGCACGCTAAGCAACTGGATTCCACGTACAGACACGCGAGCGAGGAGACAACCGACGACGATGATCAACCGACAACGGCGCGCGTCGAGCGGGGTTCTAGGCGCGATGGTAATTTGTTCAATGGTATTATCTCACAAGTTGATGGCGCAGCAAGCGCCGCAGGCAACCCCAGAGGTGGCTCCGCAAGGCCAAGCCAAGGCAGGGGAAAAGAGCGAGGGCAATAAAGAGCCCGTAACCGGGGAGCAAAGCCGCCCGCAGAATGACCGGATTTTCTTTGCGCTGCCCAACTTCCTGACCGTCGAGAACGCTTCCCACGTCTCGCCGCTGACGGCCGGGCAAAAATTCAAGCTCGTGGCCCGCAGCAATTTCGACCGCGCCGAATACCCTTGGATTGGTCTTGTCGCTCTCATCAACCAAGCCACCGATAGCGACCCGACCTACGGGCAGGGATTTCGCGGTTATGCAAAGCGCTACGGGACAGCGTTTGCCGACAGCACCATCAGCAACTTTATGACCGGCGCCGTGTTTCCCTCCCTGTTGCGACAGGACCCTCGCTACTACCAGTTGGGGAAAGGTGGGTTCTTCCGCCGCGCTGCTCACGCGGCCAGCCGGGTCCTGGTCATTCGCTCGGATTCCGGGCGGAGAGAGTTCAACTTCTCGGAGATTTTCGGAAATGCCGTGGCGGCTGGCATTTCCAATGCCTACCATCCCGCGCCGCGCACGCTCACGAGCAACGTGAGGATCTGGGGGACCCAGATCGCGTGGGACGCCGCCGCTTACGAATTGAAAGAATTCTGGCCCGATATCCGCCGCCGAATCCACAAGCCGTAACCGACGTGGTGGGCCAGTTTCCGAGTACGCGACCATTCATTCCCTATCGTCTGGCCGCCGCTAATTGGGTTCGAAACGGCCGGCAGCGAATTTCTGCGACATGCGCGTAAGGAAACCCCAATGGCGGGGCCGGCGACACGTGCTTTCCCACAACGCTGTCTCGGGGAGAACGATGCATGTGCTCCGCGATAGTTCCGATCCGCAAAGATCATCTGTTACACTGAGTGGCTGTAACCCGGATTTCTCACCACGGTGGTGAGAAATCCCGGCTAGCGGCTATTCAGGCGCCGATCCCCTAAGGGAGAAGCATCCCCGGTCGTCAAATCCAAGGAGGGTTATCAATGCGAATTGCTAATGCTCTCGTGCTGGGTTTCGCGATCTTGGCCGGCGCGGTGCTAGCCAGCGGCAAGGACGTTCCCAAGGATCTATCGAACGTTCGAGGCTTCAATTACACGGCTGCCAATGTTGCAGCCAGCCCCAGGCACCACATAGATCACTGGCTCAATTACAGCCCGGCGACGACGGAGTTTGACCTCGATCTCGCCAAGCGGCTCAACTTGAACCAGGTTCGAATCTTCCTCGCGTATGACGCGTACGTGCAAGACAAGGCAGCGTTTCGCGAGCACCTCCTGCATTTCGTGCGCGCCTGCCACAAACGCGACATCAAAGTCATGCCGGTGGTCACGTACCGCAGAGAAATCGTTGCGGACAAGGCATCCTGGCCGCTCGCCCGGGAGTGGGCGGCGGATCTGGTGAAGACGATTGGAAATGAGCCCGGACTGGCCTTCTGGGACGTCCTGAACGAGCCGGATTGGCCTACCACTCCCGAGTCGTGGGTGCGGCAGAGATTCGAGTTTGCGAAATATATGGCGGGGGTCTTCCATGAGCTGGACCCGCGGACTCCGGTGACCATCGGCATGGCGTTTGTGCCGGGAATGGAAGAGCTTGCCGATTCTGTGGACGTTCTCCAATTCCATGACTATATGCAGAACCGCGCCGTAATCCGGGCCAACATTGCGCGGGCGAAGCAGTTTGCCGCTAAGGTGGGCAAGCCGGTCGTCAATGGCGAGATCGGCTGCATAGCCCGCGCCAACCCCTACGACGTGACGCTCGAGGAGCATATGAAGGCCGGGATGGGTTGGTACATCTGGGAACTCATGATTGTGCGGCAGGGTTGGGGCCCGGTTCACGGCGTGTTTTACGAGGATGGAACGGTGCGCGATCCTTCGATTGCGGCGGCGATCCTCGGCTTCTTTCGCAACCGTGGGCCGAATATTCTGCCGGAAAACGTGGATCGGGAAGGGTGGGTCACCCGGGTGGTGACCAATGGCAAGAAGTGGCTCGCGCAGCCGGACGCCTCTTGGGATCAGGGCCTGGACTTGGCCGAGACGGCGGCGAACCTGCTGGAGGCGGGGCAACTCACTGCCATGCGCGAGCCGCCTACCCGGCAAGTGGACTTGATGCGCCAGGGGCAGCCCGACCTGCCTGCCTTGCGCGCTCTGCTGCAGAAGTATTTCGAGATTCTCGAACCCTACGAACGCAAGGAATAGCGGGGAAAGCTGAGTCAGGCATATAAACGCTCCATTGTCCGACCGCAGCGAAATAGAGACCGCTGTTCCGCTCAAACCTGGGCGCGGGCTACGCCGCTGCCATTTCCAACGCTTACCGTCCCGCACCGCGGACTCTTGGAAATAATATCTGTATTTGGTGGACTCAAATCGGCTGGGACGCTGCCGCTTACGAATTGAAAGAATTCTGGCCGGACCTTAAGCGCAAACTTCACAAGCCGTAACCTAGTGGGTCAGTCTCCGAATACGCGACGACACAGGAGTTGAGCAACTTCGCTCTACCCTACGGCGTTACTCGCGATCAATCCCAACGAGCTATGCCAAGCCAAACTTCATCGCATAAGACTTCGGGAAACTCGGGGGATTGCACGTCTACCACGAGCGAGTTATTCCACCCATTTGCATTGCGCTGCCGCTAAGGTGGCAAGGTTTCTTCCGAGTATGTGATCCAGGTGCAATCTGCTCTTTCATCGCGTAAACTTAGCTGACTCGATCATATGCCTCTTTCCGCGCTCAGAGTTCTTCGCACCGACCGAATCGATCGGTTGCTTCCGGCACGGATCGGTACGGCAATAATAAACGAGTGGCTGCTGCGACCGACCAGGGAAGCGGAGCCTGAAGAGGACTAAGACAATGAGAAACTCACATCTCTTGCGTTTTGCTCTATCGCTGCTCGCGGGATTGCTATTAGTGGCCGGTGCGCATCGGATACAGGCTCAGCAAGCGAACAGCAAGACCCCCCAACTTGCCGGGAATAAGCCAGAGGCGCTTGGCTTCTCGTCGGAGCGACTCGAGCGGCTCCACGCGGTAATGCAGCAGGAAGTGGACCAGAAGCAGCTTGCCGGGATCGTAACCATCCTGGCGCGCCACGGCAAAGTGGTTGAGGAGAGAACCTACGGCAAGAAGGACCTCGCGAGCGGCGCGCCGATGACGCGGGACACGATCTTCCGCATCTTCTCCATGACCAAGCCGGTCACCGGCGTTGCCATGATGATCCTCTACGAACAAGGCAAATGGTATCCGTTGGATCCGGTTTCGAAGTACATCCCCGAGTTCGCGCACCTGAAAGTTTTCAAGGGCGTGGATCAGAGCGGCAACATGATCGTGGAAGACCCTGTCCATCCCCCCACGATGCACGAGCTGATGACCCACACCGCGGGCTTCACCTACGGGTTCTTCGGCAATACTTTGGTCGATAAGATGTACCTGGACCAGCACGTGTGGCAATCCCAATCCCTGCAAGAAATGATCGACAAGCTGGCGAAGATCCCGTTGCTCTACCAGCCGGGAACGCGGTGGGTCTATGGCGCGTCGATGGATATCCAGGGCTATATCGTGGAAAAGTTGTCGGGCCAATCCCTCCCCGATTTCATGCAGCAACAGATTTTCGGGCCCCTCGGCATGAAGGACACCGGCTTCTTCGTTCCCCCGGAAAAGCGGAACCGCTTTGCCACGCTTTATAGAGAAGACCAAAAAGGCGAACTGGCCGCGGATGTGACCGCCGGGGGAGTGCCCACCGACTATGCGACGCGGCCACCGATGCCCTCGGGCGGCGGCGGTATGGTCTCGACTGCGCAGGACTATCTGCGCTTCGCTCAAATGCTCCTGAATGGCGGCGAGCTGGACGGCGTGCGCATCCTGGCGCCGATCACGGTCGAGCTCATGACCACCAACCATCTCGCTCCCAGCCTCATGACGGGCGAGTTCTCAATTGGTCCAGCGATCATCCGGCCCGGTATGGGGTGGGGCTACGATTGCGCGGTCTATACGGACCCGCTGGAAGCCGACGAAGTGGTGGGCAAGGGCACTTTCTTCTGGTCGGGAGCGGCGGACACCTGGTTCTGGGTCGATCCCACCAACGATCTGATTCTTGTTGGCATGACCCAGCGAATGCTTGGCCCCGGGTGGCCCAATGTGCAGGCGTTGAGCCGCCCCCCCGTCTATCAGGCGCTTCTGAAGCCGCGGATGTGATCCATGCAAGCTCGACCCGGACATGCACATCCTGAAGCAGCTAACGTAGCGCTGAGCTTTAGCTCAGCAGAGTTTCGCGTCCCAGAAACTCTGCGGCTCTCCTGATCGAAAGAACCGCAGAGTTCGAAAAAGCCGAACTCTGCGCTACCCGCCTTCGACTCCTTTATTAGGGTATGATAGCCGAACCGCTGCGCCTCCCTTCGGAGTGGTGGACAATAGGATTGGCGCCGAGTCGCGCGAGGTTACAAGGCCTGACTATGACGGGCACACCGCAAGGGTCACTCCGTTTGTTCCGCTTCGCCGGGATTGATCTGTTTCTCCATTGGTCCTGGTTTCTGGTCGCGGTGTATGAAATCGAGAGCCGGTCGAAGAGTTATTCCTCCATCACCTGGAACGTGGTGGAGTATCTGGCGTTGTTTCTCATCGTCATGGTGCATGAGTTCGGCCACGCGCTGGCCTGCCGGCAAGTGGGAGGAACGGCGAATCGCATCGTGCTTTGGCCTCTTGGCGGAGTGGCGTACGTGAACCCGCCGCAACGGCCCGGCGCTACGCTGTGGAGCATCGCGGCAGGGCCGCTGGTGAACGTGGCGTTCCTTGTCATCCTGTCGCTGCTCGGAACGTTGAACCGGTCGACGGGGTGGGCGGACGCAATCCCCAATGCCCACCTGTTCCTGCGGACGCTTTGGCTCATTAACCTGGGCTTGCTGATCTTCAACATGTTGCCCATCTATCCGCTGGATGGCGGCCAGATTCTTCGCTCTTTGCTCTGGTTTGTGCTCGGAAGGGCCCGCAGCTTGATGGCCGCCACCGTGATCGGGTTTGTCGGGGTGGCGGGGCTCATCGCCCTCGCCTTGTGGATGCAATCCGTCTGGTTTGGCATTCTGGCTGCCTTCATCCTCATGAATTGCTGGAGCGGATTGAAGCAAGCGCGAGTACTGTTGCGCTTGGCCAAGCTGCCGCGCCACGAAGGGTTTGCCTGTCCATCGTGTAAAACCGCGCCCCCCATAGGCGCTTATTGGAAGTGCGGCAAATGCGGACAGCCCTTCGATACCTTCCAAACGCGAGCCGTCTGCCCCAACTGCGCCGCGCACTTTCCCGCCACCGTTTGTTTGGACTGCCGCGCCCTGAATCCGATGAACGGCTGGATTGTTCCCCCCGCCGTGCCTATCAATTAGCTGCACCAGGAGCAGGTAGAAGAGGGCGGGGGGCCGATCTACCTACCAGGCTCTGCCCGACAAGTCGGGCGGCCTCAGCGCAGAGCGGCTTCCCCGAAACCCCAAACACCCATCGGAGAGAGTTTTCTAACATCGCTGGCCAAGATACAAGGTTTTCTAACATCGCTAGCCAAGATACAAGCGCAGAGTTCGCGTCCCAGAAGCTCTGCGGCTCTCCTGATCGAAAGAACCGCAGAGTCCGAAAAAGCCGAACTCTGCGCTACCCGCTTGCCCCTCCCCAGCGGCGGGGGACCTCCACTCGTCACTTGTCGCTGCCCTTAGCGATGTATCACGGGGCGGCGGCGGTCGAATCCGTCTCAGGATGCGCTGGCTCCTCCGGTAACTCCACGATCTCCCACAGACCCTGCTCAGGGTAGTGTTGCTTGAGCCAAGCGAGGGCTGTGCGCAGTTTCTCCTTCCAAGACGGCTCCCAAGTGTTCACCCACTGAAGGAAACGCTCCAGCGCGTCTCGATCCCACGGCAATGTCAAAGCCCCGGACTCGAGAAGCTTCCCGACGCCAACGAAATAAGATCGTCGCTGTAATGCCCAGTGCGCTTTCGGATCGATCCCGTACGAGGAAGGACTCCGCAGCCAGGCCACGAACAGCGTATCGACGCGAGTGCGATTTTCACCAGCGTGAAGGCCTGGGGCATCTGTCAAGTACGAAAAGACCGTAGCAATTTGACCCTTAGCGACGGCCGGGATTGGACTCTGCGCTGAGAGGAAAGGACGAAGGACCGTTTCGCACGTCGAGAGCACCTCTTCAGCAACTTCGTTATTCAGGAGATACTTCCCCAGTTGTGTGAGCCGCCAAAGGGCGTCTTCGTCCTCGTTGAATTTCCGGCACCAACTCAGGATCTCTCTGACCGTGTCGAGGGGCAGGTTAGGTTGTTTCGCCAGCTTCTTTGCGAGGTAAGAGGCTTCGGGCTTGTCGTAGTTTTCGCTCAACCAGAGTAGGGCCGGTTCGCGGATTACAGAGAAATCGCCGCCCGCGTCCAACCACGCCCGAAATAGAAAGTCCGCGTCGACGGCGCGCCCATGGAGATCCAGCCAGTCTTTCATCCACGCCTCGATGTATTCTTTTTCGCCCCCAGCGTCGAGCCAGCCGCGGTAGACAAACCCAGCCTCGGGGGTCGCGGCATGATCCTTGAGCCACCCCCGGATGGGTTCACGGACCATCTCCAACTCTCCCTTGGCGTCGAGCCAGCCGCGGTAGACAAACCCAGCCTCGGGGGTCGCGGCATGATCCTTGAGCCACCCCCGGATGGGTTCACGGACCAGCTCCAGTCCGCCGTTGGCGTCGAGCCAAGCGCGGTAGACGAACTGGGCCTCGGGAATCGTGGCATGGTCCATTAGCCACTCCTCAATCCCCTTTCGGACCAGCTCCGACTCTCCCTTGGCGTCGAGCCAGCCGCGGTAGACAAACCCAGCCTCGGGGGTCGCGGCATGATCCTTGAGCCACCCCCGGACGGGTTCACGGACCAGCTCCAGTCCGCCGTTGGCGTCGAGCCAAGCGCGGTAGACGAACTGGGCCTCGGGAATCGTGGCATGGTCCATTAGCCACTCCTCAATCCCCTTTCGGACCAGCTCCAACTCTCCCTCGGCGACGAGCCAAGCGCGGTAGACGAACTGGGCCTCGGGGATCGTGGCATGCTCTTTTAGCCACTCCCGGACGGGTTCGCGGACCAGCTCCGACTCGCCCTTGGCGTCGAGCCAAGCGGCCACTACAAAACTCACATGGGGGTCCCTCGGGAACTTCTCCAACCACCTCGTGACTGAATCTCTGATTCCATCATGAGGCAAGCCCCTCTCTAGCCAAGCCACCAGAAGGTAGTGGGTTTGAAAGAGCTTGGGGCGGGCGAGGATCCATTCCAGGGCTGGCCCGTGTACGGACTCCGGCGCAAACCGGATGCCCCACGTCAGAACGAAATTGCTCACGCTAACATGCCGCGCAGCCTTCTCCACCCAGGAAGTGAGAATGGTGCGATGATCCGGGCTTATAGTCGCAGCTCCCTCTTCAACCGCCCACCGGGCAAACCAGCCAATGGCATTCTGGAGGTCCACTTCCTCCTCGGCATCTCCCCAGATCTCGTCCCGGCCCGCCAGAAGCGCAATCCGCTCGGCAGGGCTCAACAGCGGGAGGCGAACAACAAGGTCCCGGACTTCCCTCCAAGCGCCAGGATTCGAATCCATCTGCCGGGTGACCAATGGCGACCAATCAACGGTCTTGACGGCGGGCTGATCGGCGAGGCGCTGCAAGCTCAGGAGTGCGGAGCGAAGACAGCCAGCGCGGGCGGCGAACGTCAATAGTTCCTCCGCAAAGTGCTCGACCGTGTGTGGAATTGTGCGGAGATACGAGAGGACGACCTGGTCGGCAAGAACATCGTGCGCGGTCGTCCAAACCAGACCCTCCGGGGCGGCGCTGAGGGCAAGCTTCTCGATCCAGCCGTCCGTCGCCAACGGATCAAGCAACGCGCGATACTCTTGCAAGGCGCCTTGTGTGGCGAGAGCGTCTGGCATGGGGAAGAGCGCCATGAGCGTCGCCAACTTACGGTCGATGGAGGCCCCCGGAAAGCTGAGTTGAACCCGCTTGGCCACCCATCTCGCGAAGTCTTCCTCCTCCAGGAGGCCTTCGAGTTCGTCTCCTCGGCCAGTGGCGTGGAGGTAGGCGAGCAACACCGCTAGCACAGGTATGTCGCGGCAGACAGCGAGATGCTTCTCGGTGACTTCGAGGCCACTCTGCCCAAGAATATGACGGACCGTTGCACTTCGGTAACCCTCAAACCAATGTTCGGCTCGCCCGAGTCCGTGAGGGGAAATATCAACCTCCCGGTGACGCGAGGTGGCGGCGACGGCTTGGTAATAACTGGTTCGACAGTTTGCAAGGTACCGGACGTTGAAGTGAAGCCTATCGTTCAGGTCATTCAGGATTTCGACGACCTCCGCGAAATCTCGCTGGGTCTCGATGTAGTCGATGACCAGGAGCACGCGCGCGGCAGGGGTGAGTCTCTCGCCCAAAGCGTACAGGGTGTCTTTCTGGAGTCGGGTGCGGACGCGCAGCACCGTCCATCCCCTCTTCTGGGCGCGGCGGCCAATTTCCAGGCTCAAACGCGTCTTTCCCACACCACCAGCCCCCGTCACCACCAGGCCCGTAAACTCGGTGCCCTCTAAGCGATCAAGCAGCGCATCTTCCCCTGGAATATCTGCACCAGCGGGTGCAGGCATGGCAGCCAAGTGCTGATCGCGCGAGTAGTAAGGCAGCTTTGCGCTCGAGAGATAGGAGCGGAGCGTGCCCGCTTCGGCGGATTCGTCTAGCGGGACCAATCCAAATGGGCGAGTGGCTGGAAACCAGCGGAAGAGCAGGTACGGACTCTTCCGAAGGCGGGTTTCCAGGTCGCCCCAGTGGTGGAGAGTTATTGAAAGGTTCGCGAGGTGAGAGAGGTGCGGGTGGCGCGAGGCCAGCGTGACGAAGGTTTGGCGTATTTCACCTGTTAGCTCATTGCGCTGGTCGAGATTGGGGAGCAAGGAACTAATACAAAATACGAACCGCTGGATCGGCGGGTCAGTTTCGTACCACGGGCCGTATTGCGCTTGGCCTTTCGTCGGCCCCGCGGGATCCGCTAAGTGTGTTTCGAGTTTAGCCGCCACTTGGCGCCAGCGTTTCCGCGCTTCGGCAAACCCGCCGTCTCCAATATGTTTGCACTCGATGACCAGACGATCCCCAGGCAAATCTTGAACGAGATCGATGCATCCATCCTTCCCGCCCGCAGGGAATCGGACTAAACCGGGGAATTCGGGTTCCAGCAGCTCATGAACGAAGCTCTGGAAAGAGCTGCCGACGTCATCCGTGCATAAGCTGGGGTTGATGTTCTCTCGGAGGAAAAGCGGGATACCCATGGGCCACACGAGGGATCAGGGTCAGATTCCGCCTGCCGCTAGGACCTTCGAACGAAGCGAAGCGGTGCGCCCGTGCGGCAGCGTTCGTCTGGGCAGTATAGTATCACAAGATGTCTCCTCGGCTAATTGTGTATCCCTACTCTCCCTAACGCAGTCGCCCCGATGGCGCAGAGTGTCCCTCGATCCGTGTACAGGCTCGCGAGAAGTTCCCTCTGCGGGCGGGCCGCGGCCTTTGCAGTTGGTTGTACTCGCCCCAAGCGCTATTGACCGGCCGCCGGTTCGCGGCTCCTCTAGCGCCGCCCCGCCGAGTGCCGCGGCGCTAATGCCCCGCAATCTCGGCATAGCGAAGCTGCTGCCTCACGATGTCGCGCGGGTAGAGGATCTCGACATCGTCGATCTTACCATCTCGGCCCAAGTGCGGCACGAGGTCGGGATTGATGCCACTCCAGAAGGTAGGCCGGTCGAGCTGCTTATAGCGTGCCACCACCTGCGAGTTTGATTCCCCACTCGCCCGAAGTTGATTTGACAAGCGACGCCGTTGCCCCCGTGACCAGGCGTCCCAACAAAACACTCCGGCCGGTGAACGTGGGCGGGTTTTCGGCAGCGGTCAGACTGGATACCAGCAGCGTGAGGGTGCTCAGAGACAGGAAGACCCCCTGATTCTTCATAGAAGGGCCTGTTCTCCCGAAGCTCAAACGTCGCGATGATTCATAAAGCGCAGATCAAGAGCCGTTTTGTTGGCTGTCGAAATACGCTTCTCAAAGGCGCGCATTTCACTTTCCGTGAGGGGCACAAAGTTGCGCGCCAGGCCCGTGTTCTCGCGGATAAACTCCAGACGCGGCATTCCGACCGTGACGACCGACACGGGGAGCGAGAGCGCGTAGCGAATCAACTCGCTCGCCGTGGCTTTTTCCGGTCCCGAGCCGATCAGGCCTTCTTGGCCGGTGACCTTCATGGCGATGATGCCCATCTTTTTCCGCAGCGCGATGGGGAGCACCAGGTCCTGGAAGCTCGATCCGGGCCTCGGAGAACATGTCCTGCTGGTCCTTTTTCAGAAATCCCAGCCAGTTGGGCATCCTGCCCTGAAGCGCCGCGTTGAGCGCCATCTGCACACAGTCAAAATCGTGTCTCTCCAGCGCTTGCGCCAGGGATTCGGGGTTCCCGTGACAACTGATCCCGAGGGCGCGCACCATCTTCTGCTCGCGCAGCTTGTAGGCGCCTTCCAGGGCTCCGCCCTTGGCTTCGACTTGCTGCAAGTCGTCAGGCCCGAGCACCTCGTGGATGTGCAGCACGTCGAGTTGGTCCACTTGCAGCCGCTTCAGGCTCTGCTCGGCGCGCCGCATCACTTCGTCCGCGGTTCGCGCGTGAGTCTTGGTGGCGAGAATGAGCCCTTGACGGCGTCCCTTGGTGGCTTGGCCGACCAGCGGCTCGCTCCTGCCGCCGCCGTAATCCTGCGCCGTATCGAAATAGGTGATGCCGCTCGCAAGCGCCAGTTCGAGTGCTTCGAGGATGCGGTCGTCCTGTCCGTAAGCCATCAGGCGGCTGCCGCAGCCGATCGCCAGCACGGAGGGTCGCAGTCCTGTGCGCCCGAAAGTGCGAGTGGGCAGCCTGCCGGGAGCGTCTTCGGCAGCTTTTGAACTCACCGCGCTGAGCGCCCCGACAGCCAGAGCGCTCCGGATGAACTCACGCCGGTTGACCGATTTGCTCATTTCGTGCCTCCTCCTTCAATATTCGCACCCGGAATAATTGCTGCGTTGTCGGCATCTTGCGGGTGCGTGCTGGCGCCTATCCGCCCGCGCATCGGCCAGCGTTGAGACTCCCTCGGAGAAAACATGGAAAGTCCATAGGTCACACAAAAGATCAGGGTCAAATCCTGCCTGCCGCCCGGATCTTCACACAACGGAGAGCGGCCCGTCCGCCAGGATCTGACTGGCCTCCATAATGCCAAAAGTTGTCGCCTTGATTGAGTATCCTTACCCTCCCTAGCGCAGTCGCGTCGGGGGCGCCAGCGCCACGTCGCTAATGCCCCGCGATCTCCGCGTAGCGAAGCTGCTGCCTCACGATGTCGCGCGGGTAGAGGATCTCGACGTCGTCGATCCTGCCGTTTTGGCCGAAGTGCGGGACGAGGTCGGGATTGATGCCGGTCCAGAAAGTGGGCAGGTCGAGCTGCTTGTAGCGCTCCACCACCTGGTCGCGCCAAGCGGTGTTGAAGTGGATGCCGTATTTCGTGATGAGGGCTTTGGCCGCCTCGTAGTCGCCTTCCGCCTTGATGCGCATGAGTTCGGCGAGCAGCATGCCCACTCCCTGCCGCATCTGGTCGTAGTCGCGCACCACCAGGTAGACCTTGCCGTCGCGCTCGACGGGCTGGATGGCGCCCGTTTTCTCGCGAATGTAGTTGACGATGAGCTGCGTGCCGCGCCGGTGGTCCTCCTCGATGGTGTCGCCGGTGGGAAACTCGTGCAGCTCCGTGAGCGCGGCGCGCGCCTCGCCGTCGTAAGCGGCCTTGGCGGTGTCGAGATTGGGGATGGCCCCGATTTCCACGAGCTTGGGGTCGAAGAAATTCCACAGTGCCACCAGGTCCGCACGCGCCTCTTCGAGCGTCGAGTAGTACTCCTTGATATAGACGGCCGGCTCCCCGGTCAGCTTCGGATTCATCTTTCCTGAGCCGTGGCCGAGCACTTCGTGCATGGCGGTGTAGAGATCGTTGGCGAGGGTCTGGTACTTCTCGGCGCGGGCGCGTTCCTCGTCAGACGAGGCAAACTCGCGTGCCACCTTCATGCCCGTCGCCGCCGCGAAAGCGCGCGTGGAGCCCGTGAAGATGAAACTCTTGCTGCCGTACTTGTCGTGGATCTCCGCTTCGTTCGGCAGGTTCTCGCCGATGGTCGTGACGTCGAAATCGGCGGTCTGAATCAGCGCCTCGACGGCGTTCACAATGGGCGGATGGGGCGTCTCGAGCTTGTACTTGTCCTCCCACGGTTCGCGCTGCTCGAAGTACCCGGCGTTGGCGGCGAATGCCTTCATCAGCTTGTTCAACTTCTCGTCTACGACGGTCACGTAAGCCTGCGCCGCGCCCTTCAATCCGCGCGGGTCCTTGTAAACCTCGATGAAGCCGTTGGTGAAATCCACCGGGGAGTCATCACCCACCCAGTCGATATTGAATTGCCGCCAGTCGGCGGGGTCGCCCGTCTGGTAGTAGCGGATCAGGTCCTGCAAAACCTTTTTTTTGGGCGCGTCAGCGTAAGGCAGCGCCATCGTTAGGTAGCGAATCGCGCGGTTCAACTCGTCGGCGTAAAGGCCCGGACCGCCCACGCGGTAGACCTGCTCGACCAGTTTGCCGTTTTTCTTCACCAGGCGCGAGTTGAGCGGGTACTTGTCGTGGAAATCCTTTAGATCGCTCATCGTCACGCCCTGGTAAAGATTGTTGCTGCTGACCATGAGCGGGTCTGCACCGCTCTTGGGGTTCTTTACCGTAAGGTAAGGTTGATAGTCAGGATCGAAGATCGGCTTGCGCAGGTCTGCGAGTTCCTCCTGGAGCTTCGCCCGCGGGCCCAGCCGCGCGCGGTTCCGGAGCGCCCGCTCGGCCGCCGTCTGAAGTTCTTCATAGGTGAACTCCGGCAGAAACTTCTGTGAGGTGAAAGAGTTGTGGTTTCCGCGGTTCGCCCAAAAGAGCTTGGTGTAGTCGGTGAGCTTCTTGAGAACCACGGGGTCGATGCCCTGTGAGTGTGTCAGGATCTGCTCGAGCACGTGCTTCAGTTCGAGGCCGTAAGCGGAGTTCTGGTCGTAAACGATGGGGTTGACGGCGATGGCGGCCATCGAAAGCCAGTGCGCCAGCAGCTTTTGCCGGTGCGGCAGACCCTTGAAGCTTTCCGCCTCGAGTTGCAGGAAGCCCGTTTGGCCAACCCGATCCACGAGCGGGGAAGGCGGGGAAGGTTCTTGAGCGACGAGCACGCGTCCCGCCCAGAGTGTGAACAAGAGAAGAAGAATCCGTTTGCGCACCATTCAACCCCCAGTTTCTCGATTGTCCAAAAGGCGTTTTTATATCAGATTCGGAGCACGCCAAGCCAGCAAAGAATCCTGCACGATACAGGCAAACGCCGCTGGAGGGGCTGCGCTCGCGCCTGGATCTAGCGTCTAATCCTTCCTGCCGGCCCGCCGCAGTGTGCCCGATTGGCACCTGTCGGGCACGGCTTGTGACCAGGAATTCAACTGGACGATGAGGAGGTTCTGCTCACGACGCGGCACGCCAATGTGTTGAATTTTTCACTACTCTCTGTTGTAACCCGCAGCAGTCGTGCATCGGTCTGAAAACAAAGCTCCTGAGTCGATCATCAGGCATTTCCTCGTGAACCTACTATTGAGAAACACAACAAGCGCAACAGATTCTGTAAATCTGTCCGTTTGCTCAAACCCCTGCTAGCACCATTTAACCGGCGGATTTCAAGCTATTTAGGTCTTGTCAACCCGCCGCTGACATTATCCCTGTCGATGGCCCGCAGCCTGCCTACATTTAGACGGAGATTCTAGGGCTTCGCTTCCAAGCAAGGGAGCAGAGTGTCCCGAGGTGGAAAATGGTCGCTGGACTCGTTCTCGCAACATTTATTCTCTTCGTGGTGGTTGATTATTACTTCCAGAGGCGCCAACCGCAACGGGTGGAGGTGAAGACCGCGGCGCGGGAAGCGCCACTCGACGAACGTCCGGTTGCGATGAACATCGTGGGAGGCTTCAAGATCCCCGCGCATCTTTCCTATCACCCCGGGCACGCCTGGGCGATGAAAGAATCGCGTCAAGTCGTGCGCATTGGCCTGGATGACTTCGCGGCGCGGCTCGTCGGCCAGATCGATCAAGTCAATCTGCCCGCGCGCGGCCACTGGCTGCGTCAGGGTGAGCGCGGCTGGTCGCTCGGCCGCGGCAGCCATCGCTTCGAGATGCTCTCGCCCATCGAGGGTGAAGTAGTGGACGTCAATCCGGAGGTCCTGCGCGATCCTTCCCTCGCTCACACGGACCCTTACGGCGTTGGCTGGCTGGTGGCTGTGAACGCGCCGGCGGTGGAAGGCAATCTGAAGAACCTGCTGCATGGGCGCCTGGCGCAGCGCTGGATGGAGGAATCCGTTGCCGCGTTGCACACGCACATCAGCCCGGGCGCGGAAGCACGCTTGCAGGACGGCGGGCAGGCCATCAGCGACGCGCTGAGCCTCGTCCCGGAGTTCCAGTGGGAGAAGTTTGTCCGCGAAATGCTGCTGTTTTGAGGCCCCGCTCGGGATGCCAGACGGGCTGCACCCTCACCATACCTCACGTGGTCACCGGCCGGATCCTGGCCGTGAACAGCCGCCTGCAAGACTGACCCGAGCTGCTGAGCTCGGGGGTTCCCGCGGCAGCGGCGGGATCTGCTAGCTCACGTCCACGCTCGTCGACGAGCACGCCATGAGCTTGCGTTTTGGTGAGAAAGCGGCAAGGTGGTTCGACAACGAATTTGCCCGCTTTCGCGAATTCATCTCCGCGTCATTCTTGCCGGATTTCGACCTGGGAGTCACCAGTCAGGACGGTGGACCGCCCGACGCCGACTGCCTCAGGGAACTCGATTCGACGGCTTGGAGCGCCTACGGAGCAGCCTTCCTGCGCTGTCGCCCAGAGCCCGCCTCGGTCGCCACCCGTTAGTATCGCGTGACTATAAGCGGAAGCAGCTTCATCCCTGGGATCGCAGCCGCCACGCCTGTACACCCTTCATCCCAAGTAAGTAGGTGAGCCATCGTCTCCCGTTCCCCCCCCAGTCTTCCGCCCTGGAAGAGGGTCCAGATGCGCGATTTCACCACGCCTGGAGATGAATGAAAAAGAACTACGTGTTTCTCGGACTAAAAGGCCTATCGAGGGGTTCAACCGCTGAATTTCTCGGCACATCGCGTGCTTATGAATCCAGCGGGTCGGACTTTTGTCACGGGCAGTATGTCCGACCTGTCGGCTGCCAGGTCGGGAAGGCGGTCCCGCAGAGCGGGACGACCGTTGGACCTCTCACCCACGCGTTAGGGCGGGTCCCCGTTCTCCCCTGGGAGAGGGCTAGGGGCGAGGGCTGGCGACATCGCAGCCGGGCTGAGGTTCGCCCTGCCGAACGCAAGCGTGGCGACCCCCACCCTTCGCTGGGGAAGATTACGGTTTGTACTGCGTCCAGGCAATGGAATCCCAGGGGCGTAACCCTGAGACCGGAGGACAGCAGATGCCCCGATTGACTCACAGTCTGGCGATCAAGCTGACGGCCTGCGTGGTGGGTGGCATGGCCCTGCTTTTTGGTCTTTACGGGTACTGGAACCTGCGGCTCTGGCGGCAATCGCAGCAGGAAATCATTTTTCAAGATGCCGATCGGATCAGCGACACCGTCCGCCGCAGCATCCGCTACTCGATGCTCCGCAATCAACGCGAGGAAGTGTTCCACATCATCAACACTATCGGGCACGAAAACGGCATCAGCCGCATCCGCATCTTCAGCAGGGAAGGGAAAATCAGTTTTTCCACGGACGAGAAAGAGGTCGGCCAGTTTGTGGATAAGAAGGCGGAGGCGTGCTACGCCTGCCACGCGCAGGCCCAGCCGCTCACGCGGCTGGACCGGCCTGACCGGATGCGCATTTACCCCACGCGGGACGGGACGCGCGTGCTGGGGCTGATCCGGCCGATCGAGAACGAGGCCGATTGCTCGAACGCCGCCTGCCACGCCCACAGCGGCGGCAGCCAAGTGCTGGGCGTACTCGACACGAACGTTTCGCTCGCGGCCGCGGATCTGGCGGTGGCGCAGCATCAGGGTCAGCTCGTGATCTTCACTGCTGCGGCCATCCTCATCGTGAGCCTGTTCTCGACCTGGCTGATCTGGGTGACGGTCCACAAGCCTGTCCGCAGGCTGGCCGAGGGCACGCGGCACGTCGCCCAGGGCGACCTGGACTATCTGCTGCCCGAGACGGGCCAGGACGAGATCGGCAGCCTGGCGGTTTCTTTCAATCACATGACGCAGGAATTGAAGAAGGCGCAGGCGGAAAACCTCCAGTGGACACAGACGCTCGAAGACCGCGTGCGGCAGAAAACCGAGGAACTCGAGCGCGCCTATCGCAGTCTGACGCAGTCCGAAAAGATGGCGTCACTCGGCAAGCTGGCGGCGGTGGTGGCGCACGAGGTCAACAATCCCCTGGCCGGAATCCTGACGTACAGCAAGCTGTTGTCGCGCATGGCCGGCAAGGGCTTCAACGAGAACCAGCGGCTGAGCGAGGCCAAGAACTACTTGCACCTCATCGAAGGGGAGAGCCGGCGTTGCGGCGGCATCGTCAAGAACCTGCTCACCTTCGCCCGCCAGACACCGATCAACCCGCAGAAGAACGATCTGAATGAGATCGTGGAACGCTGCCTGCTTTTGATCGGCCATCAGATGGCCCTGCAGAACATCGAGCTGGAGAAGAGCCTGGAACCCCACCTCCCGCCGCTCTACTGTGATACCGGCCAGGTGCAGCAAGCCTTGCTGGTGATCCTGATGAACGCGATCGAGGCGATGCCGCAGGGCGGCCGGCTGAGTGTCCAGAGCGCCTACGATCCGACCCGGCGTTTGGGCCGCGTGGTGGTGACCGACGAAGGGCCGGGCATTCCCCCCGAGGTCCTTTCGCGCATCTTCGAACCTTTCTTCAGCACCAAGAGCGAAGAGGGGAGAGGGACAGGCCTGGGCCTGGCCATTGCCCTCGGCATCGTGCAGCAGCACGGAGGGAACATTGAGGTGGTCTCCACGCCGCAGAAGGGGACGGCTTTCACCGTCCTCCTGCCGGAGGAGCCGCCCCTGGCCAATCTCGCCACCGGCACGCCGGGGAGTCCGGCGAGCGCGGCCTGAGAGTTCTTGGGCCTGTCCAAACCTGGAAGGAGCACGCCATGAATCCCAAAGCCAGCATTCTGATCGTGGACGACGAGAACGTGGTTCGGGACTCGCTCGCCAAATGGTTCGAGGAAGAGGGCTACAGCGTGGACACCGCCACCAGCGCGCGCGAGGCGCTTCTCAAGCTGCCCCGCCAGCGCTGGGACCTGGCCCTGGTAGACATCAAGATGCCCGGCATGGATGGCCTGGAGCTGCACCGCAAGATTCGCGAGGTCGATCCCAACATCATCGTCATCATTATGACCGGCTACGCTTCGGTGGAGACCGCAGTGCAGGCGCTCAAAGACGGCGCCTACGACTACATCATGAAGCCCTTCGATCCCGATGACCTGACGCACGCGGTCGTGAAAGCCCTCGACCATCGCCGCACGCGGGAAGAGAACCTGCGGCTGCGCGAGAGCCTAGAGGAAGTCCAAGCCGTCGAGCTGGTCGGGCAGAGCCCGGCCATGCAGCGCGTGCTGGAGAGCGTCCGCACCGTGGCGCCCATCGACACGACCGTGCTGATTCACGGGGAGAGCGGGACCGGCAAGGAACTGGTGGCGCGCGCCGTTCACAATTTGAGCCCGCGCCGCTTCATGCCCATGGTTACCATCCACTGCGGCGCGCTGACTGAGACGCTGCTCGAAAGCGAGCTCTTCGGCCACGAGAAGGGCGCGTTCACCGGCGCGCAGTACCGCAAGAAAGGCAAGTTCGAAGTAGCCGAGGGCGGCACGGTTTTTCTCGACGAGATTTCGGACATCAGCCTGAAGACCCAGACCGACCTGCTGCGCGTCCTGCAGGAAAAGGAGATCACGCGCGTGGGCGGCACCCAGGCGATCAAGGTGGATTTCCGCGCCGTCGCCGCCACCAACCGGGACCTAAGCACCCTGATGCGCGAGGGGACCTTCCGCCCCGATCTTTACTACCGCCTGAATGTCTTCGGCATCACGCTTCCGCCGTTGCGCGAGCGCAAGGAGGACATCCCACTGCTCGTCGATCATTTCCTGCGGAAATATTCGCGCGCTATGAACAAGCGTTTCACGAACCTCAGCCGCCCGGCGCTCGACGTGCTGATGAATTACCAGTGGCCCGGCAACGTGCGCGAACTGGAAAACGCCATCGAGCGTGCCATGGTGATCGGCCGCGGGCCGGAAGTCCAGGCCGCGGATTTTCCGTTGCAGGTCACCACGCCGCCGCAGCCGGAGAGCGGGCTGGCGCTCGAGGACGTGGAGCGCGGGCACATCCTGCACGTGCTCGAGACTTGTGAGTGGAACCAGACTCGAGCCGCCAAGGTGCTCGGCATCGACCGCGTGACCTTGTACAACAAGATCAAGAAATACGGATTCCGGAAGGCTGCCCCGGCCGCGTCATGAGAATCATCTCGCTGGTGCCTGTTGGACGAGTCGACCGGGCGCTCCTCAAACCTCTCGCCGAGGGGCTGACGCAGCGCCTGCGCGTGGCTTGCTCCATCCAGCCGGATGGGCTCGAGGCTGAGTTCGCCTTCAACCCTCTGCGCCGGCAATATCACTCCACCGAGATCCTGAAGAAACTCCTGCAGAAGCCGCCCAGCGAGAGCTGGAAGGTGCTGGGCGTGACGGAAATGGACCTCTACATTCCCGTCCTCACCTTCGTGTTCGGGGAAGCGCAAGTGTCGGACGGCGGGGCCGTCGTCTCCACGCATCGCCTGCGCCAGGAATTCTACGGCCTGCCCGCCGATCAGGAGCTTCTCCGCGGCCGGCTGCTGAAAGAAGCCCTTCACGAGCTGGGCCATACCTACGGCCTGCGCCATTGCGCGGATTACCTCTGCGTGATGAGCGCCTCCCACGGCGTCGAACGCATCGACCTGAAACGCGCCGAGTTCTGCCTGGCGTGCGCACCTGCCCTGCCCACTACGCAACTGTGAGATTTCACGATGCAGCGCCCGCCACCCGCGGAAGAGATGTAGCGCAAGGCTCGCTCTCCAGCCTTGCGGCCATTCCACCGCGCCGCTGGAAAAGCCGCAGGGCCGGACCGCGGCCCTGCGCCACAAGGGCCGCCGCGGCGACCACCCCTCTCCCTGCCGCGCGGCCAGCCGCCCGCGACTCCGCGCTCGTATGTTGGTAAATCAGTGGAGGTTTATCAGAATAAGAGCCGCATCTATAGGGTCAGAGCCTGACAAGCACAAACTCTTGACTAGCCACTGTGCACTACCCGTTGTCTCTCGATATCATGCGAAAACCCAGCAACGAAAGTGAAAAGGAGAATTCCTAACCCAACCCCAAGAATAGACCAACATATTATGAGGATCTGCTTCGGGTCGTTCACACCAGGTCCACTGTCGCGTCAGCATACGGGGCAGCATCATCCCTCGTCATTATTCTCACCTGGGTTTACTGCTCAGCACAGATTGTCCTTTTTGGCGCGGAAGTCACCCACGTCTACTCCAACCAACACGGTTCGCGGGCCGAAGGAAGTCCTGTACATCTTCAGCACATCTGAATTGTTCATTGGACCGACATAGCGGGAATCGCGGTGCAACGCGAGGTGGAGTTCTGAGGAAAAGGCCGATTAGCAAGCTAAGCGGAAGTCAGGTTCCTCACTGAGGGGCAGCACCGTCTGGCGCTACCACCGTGGGAGGGGCCTTGGTGAACATCTGCCGGTAAACGATTCGCAAAGTAGCGAGCACCGGAACCGAAAGAAAGCTGCCGGCTATACCCGCGATAGAGCCGCCCGCCAGGACTCCGAAGATGACCAGCAAAGGATGTAGCTTCATGCCGGCGCTGAGCAAATGCGGTGACACAACATAATCCTGGACAATGCGGAATGCGACAAGGAACGCGAAGATCCCGAGCAGGTAGTGGGAGCCGCTCAGGCCAGCAACGAGCAAGACGATGACGGCTCCAGCCAGAGGACCCACCATGGGAACAAATTCGAGAGGAAAGGCGACAGCCGCCAACAGAATCCCATACGGAACGCCAATCATCGAGAAGAAGAGTCCATAAGCCAAAGATGCCACGACTCCCAACAACACCAACGCCCGCATGTATTGTGCAAGCAGCAGGTGCAGGTCAGCGGCAATTCTCTCGACCATGTCGCGGTGGGACCCTTCGGCAAGAAAGCCTAGCACGGAACTGCGAATCTCCCGCCCATCTTTCAAGAAGAAGAAACTGAGAATCGGAACCAGGACGATAAAGATGAGGCTTCCGGCGCGCGAGATGACCCCCAAGGCGGCATTCGGCAGCAGTGCCAGGAGATCTCGCGAATGATTGGCCAGTTGCTGTTGCAGAGTCGAAATGACAGTGCTCTTCAGCGTCTGAGCGGAGGGTGAAACGACGGGCGCGATCGGAGGCTCGAATTTCGAAAGGAGCTCTGGAAGCCTGGCTGCCAGTGCATTTGCCTGCTGGACTACACGAGACCCGATCGCAATTCCAATGACAATCAGAAACCCGACCAGCGCGAGGTATACGAGCGTGAGCGCCAGCACCTTTGACCGCCCCGGTAGCCGCCGATCGAGAAGCTTCACCAGTGGCCAGAGAAGGTAGGCGAACAGCAGTGCCACGACGAAGATAAACAAAGTCTCGCGAATGAGGTACAGCAGTCCCACCAGGAGGAGAATAAAAACTGCTGTCCAGGTGTAACGTGCGGCGTGGCGATCAAGACCAAACAAGTTTCTGCTCCCTCAATTACCCAGACCACCTTCCCGACATGCCGAGCTCTACCCCCGTGGACCAAACAGGTGCATTTGCCGGTTTCTTCCCTGTCCGCACGGCCTTCCCCGTATCTCGGCGGGTCAGCGTCCACGACTTCACTTTCGAGGCCTGCTTAAGCTTCACTCGCGTTACGGCCTGCAGGGTTGCTCGGCCACCGTGCGTGGCCTTGGTCACAAGGCTCCGGCCCACCCGGTTGCCCGATCGAGCCGCTTGTCAGCTACTAGACTTACCGACATCTATCTGGGTGGGTCTTCCACCCACGGGTGATCTGCGCCGTTGGGGCGCACTGGGAAATCCCGGCTAGTGCCGTTCCAACTATCTGGGACTATGCATTTCGGCTCAGGAAGTGGGGATCTTCAGGCTGCTGCCGGATGTCATGTATAGGACCATTAAGTTGGAACGGCACTAGAGTGCTGCAACCCTTTCATCCCCAGCGTGGCCGACGTTAGTAGCAGCGCCATGGACCCCGCTCATCCAAGTGGCGGCTTCTGTACGTTCAGCTCCGGTGGGCGGGTAGACCAGAGCCAGCCCCTCAGGGCAAGCATCGGCTGGACGCGTGAACTGATCCTGGTTCATCAGGATGAAGTCAAGGGCCAGACCCAGCTGCTGAGAATGGAATTTGTTGTTGAAACATATTCCCCTGGGGTGAGCCGAAGAAGTCCACGTCCAGTAGTCGCACACCATATTCTGTTCACCCTCGGCATTAACCGACCAGATGCTCAGGTAATCCAACGCTGTTCCAGGTGCACAGCGGTATTCAACCCGTGCTGAACATGGGTTGGTGACTTTCATCAAGTCTTCTCAGGCTAGAATCACTGCAAACTCAAGGGCCTTGTCCAATTCCATGTTGATTGTCCCTGACGAACGAATCACTTCGGCGGCCTTGGAATCACGCCGCGGCGAAAAGATCGGCCAGGCATCGACTCGAAGAAGTTTGTTCGGACCGCGGACGCGTCAGCAACGAGTTCGGTGATCTTATATTTCACGTCGCGCGAAACCATCGTGGAACGCCCGAGTATCCGGACGTTAGCCACGGCCTCCGAGGCTATCTGCAGCCACATTCCGCCGACCTCGCCGTAGACAAACGTGACGCTCACGTCCCGCACCCACCAAGAGGGGGTCTTTGCAGTCTCGCCCTCGAAGCGGCGAAGCAAGTAGGTGTCCGCATCAACCCAAATGTCGCCATGGAGCAGATGCTTTTCTTTGCGCCTGGGAAGCAACTCAAGCACGTAGCAGCGCTGGCCGCTTACGTCTTCCTCGCGGATGAAGCGGAAATCATAATTGTCCGTCGACAAGTCGGTTGACACGTAATCTTTCGTGACCTCTGCTTCATTTGCCAGCATGCGGCGAACAATCATTTGTCCCAGTCCGCTCCCGTTCGTCTCCTGAATGGTGTACTTTTTGGAGTTCGGAGGAACGAAGGCTACATCGGCAATCACCTCGGACTTAGCCTTGCTTCCTTCCTTGCCAAACAGCTTGTAGTTCCGCGTGACGATGTAAGGACGAAGGCGGGCCCGGTTCTCAGCCCGGGCCTGCGCCATGCGGGCGGTGATGGCTTCCGCAGTTGGGACCGAGCTTCCGGTCTGAGCTGATGTGGATGCCATTGCGCCGACTAGATAGAGAAGAAGCAACCACGAGGTCTGTTGCCGCGCAGTCGCGCAGAAAAAGCTCCGTCCCGCTTCGCGAATCTTGAACCACCAGTATTGCGGCATTGGCGCACCCTCCGCGATCATTCGACGGGTATTCGGCCTTGGATGACCCTAACCAGCACTACAGCGACGGCCAGCAGGCCCTGAATAAGAGGAGCAGCAGGGTCAAATCTTGTCGACCTCTAGGATTTGGCCGGTTCGGCCGCCTCACAAAACAGATCTGCGACGGGTGAGCAGGTTCCACAGCAACACGACCACTGCAAACACGAGCAATGCGTGGATGAGGCCTCCGCCAAAGTTAAGCCCAAAGCCCAGCAGCCACAGGATTAGCAGAATCACGAAAATGGTCCAAAGCATGTTGGTCCTCCCCTCTAACACCCGTCTCCAGGCAGATCCTGGATGGAAGCTAAAGGCACACTTCTCATATCTTTTATACCTTGGGGGTAATTCGCGTGTCAGCCCCATACTGCTCACTTGGCTGGTCACAATTGCTCATCCCAGTTAGTGAGGTCATCCACAGAGTTGGACCGCTGGAAATTACGAAGGGTTCGACATGGATACAGGCACGCGTGCGATCTTCGGGTAGCTGAGAAAGGGGGAATGGGGGCTACTCACCCATTGTAGGCACTGGGGGGTGAAATTCGGCTTTCTGACTCGAAGCAGCGATAGATTGGCAACTGCCCTTGTGGGATTCGGGAACGCCCTAGAACTGCACAATCTTATTGCGAAGGGCGCAGCGAACCACGCCGCTCAAGGAATGGGTGCCGAGCTTGCGGAGGATAAGAGAAGTGCTTGCAGCCCCTGGCGCACCACCTGGTGATCATCCGCCGCCAGGATACGAAGCGTTTTCACGGAACGACCTCGGATTCGGGATCACCACCCGGGCGGTCGCGCCCGGCGCCAACCCGAACCCGATCAATTGGACCTTTGCGGGCTCTGACGGGATGCGCTTACGTTCCATACGTACAGGAAGCCGGCGTCGCTGGCGGTCGCAACGGTCCGCCCAGCTTTGCGGGTTGCACGATTCAGGGCTGAACGTACCTTCTCTTTGCTTTCCACCAATTCTGCCAAGGGCACTTTGATGGCAGAACCGTCCTTCAACTTGTCGAGATCCTTGAGGATTGTGGAGACAATCTGCTTGTGCTTTCCGTTTCGCCCTTGCGGGACGTCCACTTGCGCCATCGTCTTGAAATGGGCTGGAACTTTGTCGGTCCGAGGACTCATACCCGCCTCCGCGACTCCAAAACGTTAAAGATTCGTAACGCTATCCTATCTCAACGTGACGACAGACTGCAAGTAAAAACTCGAACCGCTAAAGTATCGGGCCAATCCCCCCGCTAACGGCGTGACCCGCAGGGGTGGGGGCACTGCAAGTACCGTTAATTCAGCAGATTAGCCGCACTAAAGGGCAAGAAAAGATTCCTAAAAGATTTAACCCGTATCCGTTGCGGCCTGCTAGGCTTTACTTGATGAGGAAGGGTGAATTCCAATGCCCAAAGCGAAAAAATCGAAAACACACTTCGAGCAGATTTCGCTGGAGATAGTCAAACAAATTGCTGACGAAGAAATTTCGAGCGATGGAGCAAACGGAGCCGGCGTGGCCGTCGAACCTCCTGCAAAAAAGCGAGCAGTATTTCCGGCTCTGGGGTCAGCCACGGTGAATGCCCTGTAACACCCATCTTACGGACGGCGTGACGGGGCACTGAAAGTGGACAAACGTCAAGAGAGATTGATGGAACGTGACGAGCAAGCCGCTAACGAGCAGGCCCCTGAAAAGCTCATGAAGCTCAGTGATGAGAAGTTGTCATGACGCAAGGAGAAAGGACGAGGTTGTTATGACGCCACAGAAGAGCCAGCCTAAGGTTGTCAGGGCCAACGGCAAAGGCACTCCTACACTTGCTACAGCAAACGAGAAGACTCAGCCCGTCGATTGGGCAGCCTTCCTCGCTGGATTTTCCCGCGGCAAAACCGTCATAGAATACGATGTGGGCCGCACGATCTTCATGCAGGGAGACCCTGCGGATGCCGTGTGGTATCTCCAACAAGGCAAGGTGAAACTCGCGGTGACATCCCAACAAGGCAAGGAAGCGATCGTCGCCGTGTTGGGCGCCGGTGAGTTCTTCGGCGAGGGATGCCTCGCCGGCCGGCCGTTGCGCATCGCCACGGCGAGCACGCTGAGCGAGTGTACTCTTTACAAGGTCGAAAAGCTGCTGATGATGCGCATGCTCCACGAACAGCACGGCATCTCGGAATTGTTCGTCACGCACCTGCTTTCCCGCAACATGCGATATCAGGAGGATCTCGTCGATCAGCTTTTCAACTCCAGCGAGAAGCGCCTGGCCCGGATTCTCTTGCTGCTGACGCATTTTGGCAAGGAAGCTAAAGCTGAAACCATACTTCCCGGAATCAATCAGGAACACTTGGCCCAAATGGTTGGCACCACCCGGTCGCGGGTCAGTCATTTCATGAATAAGTTCCGGACGTTGGGCTTTATCGATTACGCGGGCAGCGGCGCGTTGACGGTTAACAGTGGCCTCTTGACCGTGGTTCTGCACGACTAGCTCCGTGTAACCGAAACTAGATGTTGCCGGCACGCTTAGCCTGCCATCCTGAGCGGGGCATTGCGGAGCGAAGTATCTCGCTTGGAGGGAGTGCTCTCCAATGGATAGCCTTCGCTCAGGCTCAGGAAGCGAGGCACCGCATTGTGCCACCTTGTTACGGAACGTAGCCCCCGTCCATGCCAAATCCTCGGCAAATCCCCACCGGCTCCAGACTGTAGTCCTCCCCATTAACTGGGATGAGCAATTTTGACCAAACGTGTGAGCAGTACTGGGCTGACACGCAAATTACCCCGGGGTATAAGTACGGGGCGTCGCACTGCCAGCCAGGATCTGTGCGCAGCCGGTGGCGGGGGGGAGGGGCGACATGCTCGCAACTGCTTTGATCGTCGTTGTGATTCTGATGCTTTTGGGCGCACTGCCCAGATGGCCGCACAGCCGAAGCTGGGGTTATGGACCCACTGGCGGGCTGGGCCTAGTCGTTTTGATTCTGATTGTCCTGCTGCTCCTGGGTCGGCTTTAAGGGCCGGGATCTGGCCAAGGATTGCGAGAATCCCAAGGCAGACTCGAGGGAACATGACTCCTGACTATGACTTGTCGAACCTGCCGACCTCTCGGGCCGACCTGTGGGTTTACCTCCAGGTCGATGCCATCTTCGGCCAGATCATGGCTGATCAGGCCGAGCGCCTGGGATTCCCACTCGCTCTAGGGGACCACACCGGCGCAGCCCTGACAGAGAAGCCGCAGGCGATACTCAACAGTGCATAACGGGGAGCGGACGTATAGGCGTCTGCCTCCAAAAACAGGGAGGTCAACAAATCATGCCTTTGATTCAAATACTCGTGGCTCTGATCGTAGTTGGTGTTCTTCTCTGGCTCGTCAACAGCTTCATTCCGATGGCGGGCTCGATGAAGTCGATCCTGAATGTTGTCGTGGTCATTTTTGTAGTCCTGTGGCTCCTGAATGTCTTTGGAGTTTTGCATTCCCTCTCGAGGATGCATATAGGGTGAAGGCGGTCTTGGTTCAGGGCGGGTGGCACATAGCGGCCGCGGCTCCATTCCAGCCCGTCCGTGGACGGGCGGCCGGGTTTCGCCGGATGTGCCATCCGAGGGCTATCGCAGACTTTGAGGGTGCGCGATTGGTGGCTGGCGCCTCCTCTGCGCAAGCTAAGAGTGCAGTACTGCCGGTGTCATTGATGTCTGCGGGGGGCTCCGAAGCCTTAACCCAGTCCCGACAATCAGGAGCCTACAGGAAGCCTGCGCAGCGACACAAGGTTTACATCAACGCTGGAGCCACGGTCTCCACCGGCCCGGGCCACGGTTCTCGCCCCCTCGGTCCCACCCAACCCTCTGCGCCTTGACCCGAGTGTCAAGTGGGCGCAGCCGCTGCGGTGCGTGGCAAGGTGTGCTTTCGTGAATAGGTCACGATACGGCCCGCGAATGGAAAAAGCCAGCCGCTGGTGGCGGCGCAGTTCCTCTTTACGCCTCACCTGGTCGCCCCTGCCAGGTCGAATGGGATCGGGTCAACCACTTCTCGTGATTCTTTCGCGCCGACCAGGCTGCGCTACTTCCCTTTTGACGGCGCCCTGTATTTTTGTCCGCCGTCGTCAGGCCACGCCCAATTCTATCCGACCTGCATCTCCGGAATTTGCTACACTCGCCGATGGATGTCGCGAAGCTGAGCCATTCTACACGCATGATGATTCACCATGGCGTCGCCGAGCGGATCCGCAACCAAAGGTTGAATGACGATGACGCCGCCTGCAGCCAAGAAGCCTAAAGGTCTCACCATCATCGGCCTTTTGCGGCCCCACTGGAAAGCCCTATCGCTGGCCTTGCTGGCGGTGGCGGGCGAAGCCGGAACCGACCTGCTCGAACCTTGGCCTCTAAAAATTGTTCTCGATTACCTGCTTCAGTCCCAACATCCGGCCGGCTGGATGCGCGCAATGATTGGCTGGATCGGGCAGGACAAGCTGGCCGTCCTCAACTTCGCGGTGCTGGCGGTGGCGGTCATCGCCGTCGCTGGCGCACTCAGCTCCTACCTGGAGAAATACCTCACCACCAGCGTCGGCCAATGGGTCATGCACGACCTGCGGCGCACGCTCTATCACCACATCCACCGCCTGTCGCTGGCCGAGCACGACGAGAAAAGGACCGGCGACCTCATCGGCCGGGTGACGAGCGACATCGAAGCCATTCAGGACTTTATCACCACGGCGCTGATGGGCATTTTAGCCAGTGTCCTCACCCTGCTGGGGATCATCGGGGTCATGTTTTACCTGAACTGGCGTTTCTCGCTCATCTCGCTCTCCATTACGCCCGCGCTCTTCTTGGTAGTTTACTTCTTCACCCGGCGCATCAAAAAAGCCTCGCGCGACGTAAGAAAAAAAGAGACCGAGCTGCTTTCGATTGTCGAAGAAGTTTTCTCCTCGATCCGCGTGGTCAAGGCCTTTGCCCGCGAGGACTACGAGGAGCGCCGCTTCGAGCGCCAGAGCCTGGAGAATGTCGAGATGGCCCTGCTGGCGAGAAGCATCAAGATGAAGCTCTCACCCATCGTCGATATTATCGTAGCGACCGGGACCTGCTTGGTGCTCGGTTATGGCGCGCGCCTGGTACTGGCGGGCCAACTCACTGCTGGCGCGCTGGTCGTTTTTTTGCTTTACCTGGGCAAGATGTATAAGCCCATGCGTGACCTTTCCAAAATGACGGACACGGTCTCCAAGGCCGCGGTGGGGTTCGAGCGGATCCGCGAAGTTCTGGAGACCGAGAGCGGGATGCGTGACCTACCGGGCGCGCGCCGCGCCGCGCGCTTCAAGGGCAAAATCGAATTTGATAAAGTCTCGTTTGGGTACAGCCCAGACCAATGGATCCTGAAAGATGTAAGCTTCGAGATCGAGCCGGGCCAGGTCGCGGCCTTCGTCGGCCCGACGGGGGGCGGCAAGACGACGATCATCAGCCTAGTTGCGCGCTTCTACGATCCCCTGTCCGGGGAAGTCAAAATCGACGGGACTAACATCCGCAACTACACGATGAAATCGCTTCGCCAGCAGATTAGTTTTGTTTTGCAGGAGACGCTTCTTTTCCGCGCACCCGTATGGCAGAACATCGCCTATGGCCGCCCGGAAGCCAACCGCGCGGAGATTATCCGCGCCGCAAAACTGGCCAACGCCCACGAGTTCATCGACGAGATGCCCGAGGGCTACGACACGATGGTCGGCGAACGCGGCGTGACCCTCTCCGGGGGCCAGCGCCAACGCATCGCCATCGCGCGGGCTGTTATCCGCAATACTCCTATTCTCGTTTTGGACGAGCCCACATCAGGACTGGACGCCGTGTCCGAGCAAGCCGTGTTCGAAGCCCTAGACCGTTTGATGGAAGGCAAGACTTCCATCGTTATCGCGCACCATCTGGGGACGATCCGGCGCGCCAAAGTCATTTTTGTGATGAAAGACAATACGCTCGTCGAGCGTGGCACCCACGATGAGCTGCTGGCGGCAGGTGGCCTCTATTCGGAGCTTTACGACATCCAGTTTCGCAAGGAAGATCCCCAAGCGGCGGACACGCGAAAAAGTTAGCCGACAACGCCGACCATAACCTGTTCAGTCCGGACCGTAGAGAAGACTGCGTGCGGCGAAGGCGGCCAGATCCCGCCCGAGCATTGAGGGAATGTTGCCCGCAAGGGTTTTTCGCTGGTTTTTCCGCCCTGGATAGGGGACGGGACCAGAAGGTGAAAGGTCATAAGAACGGAGGGCACGTATTGTGCCCAGGACATAGAATTCGTGGTGCGGCGGGCGGGTTCGCCTATAGCTTCTTCAGCGCCTCGATGCGCTTCATCACAACCCTGGTATAGCCCTCAACCTCGGCGGGTGAGAAGCCGGCGGCGCGAAAGCAGTCGCTGATCTGCTCGGGCGAAAACTGGCCGAGCCGGTTGCCGAGCCAGCGTGCGTCCGCGATAGGAATGTGCTTGGCCACACTCTCCATCCGCGTACGGAAGCGGTAGTTAGGGAAATCGATAATGGTGAGGAAGAAGGGTCGGCTGCGCATGACCAAGTCCACGGATTCGGGCGTGACCTTTTTGATAAACTTAGTTTCCGCGTAGTCCTTCATCACGCCGCGGCTGCGAGCGAAGTTGTTGCCGGTGCGCCCGAGACTGGCGCCCAGGTCGGCCACCTCATAACGGGGCTCGCCGCCCTCATCGAGAATCTCGTTGTTGATTTCCTTCAAGTCCCAATTGTTGATGAGCGCCATCATCACTCGAAGGCCGTTGAACTCTCGCGTGCCGACAAAGGGGTTATCGTACCAGTTCCAGTTCTTCAATTTCTTCCCGACCCCTTGGCGCTCCAAACGCGCCTCGCGGACAAGGCCACCGTCTGAGACGTACTGCCGACCGCGGGAGAGCCGTTTCATTCCTTGCACGCGGATTTGCGGCCGGTAGTAGTCCTCGTCGGCAAAGTAACCCGCCGCCCACACGAGGCGCGTCGCAGCAGTTTCTGACTTCACCTCGGGGCCGAGTTTCACCTTCCACTTGGTGCCGTTTTCATCTTCGACATCAAACTTGGGCGAAGTTCCGCTCTTAGATTCCTCGATGAATTTGAAATTGGTCCCCGGCTGGTGTTCTTTCCCTCCCGGCCCGTCCAGGAGGTCCAGCGCCGCAGCGTCGCCCCGGTCGCGCCATAGCGCGACAGTGGTTCCGGCCTGCTGAGCGAAGGTGGGCAGCGCCAGAAAGAGAACAACAAGGCTGGAGAAGATTCTCTTGTAAACTCGCATGGGCCCTCCTCAAAAGAGCGCAGTCCAATTCCTTCGTTTGCCGCACAGCCGTCCCGGGCGGCAGTCCGGTGTATCCCGCAGGGAGACAGGGCAAAGCGCTGCGCCATTATCCTGGCTGGCAGCGCGAGCCACCCTGTTTATACCCTGGGGTAGTTCGCGTGTCAGGTCAGTACGGCTCACGCGTCTGGTCAAAACTGCTCATGCCAAATGATGAGGGGAACTACCGCGCGGGGCGGGTCGATATGACCGGGCGGTCGACATCGAGGCTAGTCGTGCAGGACGACGCCGAGGACGCCACTATGGACCATCAACCCGCCGCTGGAGCCATCGTAATCGACAAAGCCCAGCTTCTTGAACTTGTTCATGAAATGACTGACCCTCGACCGGGTTGTGCCCACCCTTTGCGCCAGGTTTTCTTGATTGATTCGGGGGAGGACAATCTCGGCTCTACCTTCCTTGCCAAAATGAGCCAGCAGGGAGAGAATCCGGGCCAGACGCTTCTCGCTGGAATTGAAAAGCTGATCGACGAGATCCTCCCCAATGCTCTCGACGCATGCCCTGGCCCGTTCCATATACTCTCGCTTGACTTGGGACTTCAAAGATCTTAACCTCAGTCGCAGGGTGAGGAGTGTGCTTGTGGTTTGCTTGGCCGTGCCTCGCGGCTTAGACTCCCCCAGCGCGTCCCGAGTCTTTGAGGCAGACGCCGACGCCCTCCGGTGCCCAAAGACTCGGCCTGACCACCTGGTGAAGCGCCCGTGAAACTGCTAATCCAACCTGACGACGGACCCGAGGCGCTGCTTTCGGGAATCCGAAACGCCAAGAAAAGCATCGAGATCGCAATCTTCCGTTTCGACCGCGCCGAGATTGAGGCGGGGCTGAAGGCTGCGGTCGGCCGCGGCGTTTCGGTGAGCGCGCTGATTGCCTACACGAACCGGGGCGGCGAGATAAACCTGCGCAAGCTCGAGATGCGTCTGCTCGCAGTGGGCGTCGCCGTTTCGCGGACCGCCGATGATCTGGTACGCTATCACGACAAGCTGGTGATTATCGACCGTCGGCTGCTCTACGTCCTGTCCTTCAACTTCACCCACCTTGATATCGACCATAGTCGCGGCTTCGGCATCGTCACCAGGAACGCCAGGTTCATCCAGGAAGCGGTGAAGTTATTTGAGGCGGATACCACGCGAAATCCCTATACACCGACACTAGATTCCTTTGTCGTCAGTCCCGCCAACGCCCGCAAAGTGCTCGGCGCGTTTATCCGCAAGGCCAAGAAGGAGCTGCTCATCTACGACCCGAAGATCGCCGACGCGGAAATGCTGCGCGCCCTCAGCGAGCGGACGAAGGCGGGGGTGGAGATCAAAGTCATCGGCCGCGTAGGCAAGCAAAACCCTGGTCTGGAAGTCCGGAATCTCGCCAAGCTGCGCTTGCACACGCGCACGATCATCCGCGACCGCCATCAGGCCTTTCTGGGCAGCCAGAGCCTGCGCATGGCCGAACTGGATTCGCGCCGCGAAGTCGGCGTTATTGTTCGTGAACCGAAAGTGGTGAACGGCTTAATCAAAACTTTTGAAACGGATTGGGCGATGAGCGCCGTCGGAGAGAACCAGCAGTCCGAAGCCAACTTAAAAGACATCAAGAAGGGGGTAAAAGAGCTGGTCAAGGAGCTGTCGCCGCTGAGCCCCATCGTGAAAGAAGCGCTCAAAGAGGCGGTGGCAGAAGCCGGGAGCGCGAGTCTGAATATGCAGGAAGTGAAAGAGACGGTCAAGGAAGCGGTGAAGGAAGCGGTCCGGGAGCGTGTCGAAGAAATGGTGAAAGAATCCCTGGAGGAGTCTTAACCTCTGCGAAGCATCCATCACCAACTCGAGACCGGCCCCACACGGTAGTTCTCCCCTCATTAACGGGAATGAGCAATGTTGACCAAACGTGTGAGCAGTAGTGGACTGACACGCGAATTACCGTCACGGTATAAGAAGTGTGCCTCGAACTGCCAACTGGGATCTTGTGGGAGGCGGATGTCGGGGAGGGGGAGCGGCATGTGCGCACGAGCGGTTATCATAAATGTGAAGCCGGGTTGCGATTTCCTCCGCGCACTCATCCATCAGGCCAGGGACCGCGTGCGCCATAGTGAAGGCTCGCCAGCCGGAGCCCGCAGTTCCGCAATCTCAGCAGTCCTACTTTCCGTCCGGGAGAATCCATGAAGCGCCGAATCCGGGTCACCCGCCTTCTCCTGTGGCTTTCCCTTTTTGCGTTTGTAGCGCCCGGCTTTGCGGGCCAGGCGCGGGACAGCGAGGAGGCGCGCGACTTGAAGACCTTTACCGACCGCGTCCAGGCATACGTCAAGATGCAGAAAAACCTGGAAGCTTCGCTGCCGACCCTGAAGCCTACGAAGGACGCGGCGCAGATTGTCGAACACCAGCACGCGCTGGCCAGGAAAATTGCCGACGCGCGCCGCGGCGCACGTCAGGGTGACATCTTCACTCACGAGGTGACGGAGCGGTTCCGCAAGATCATCCGCAAAGCATTTCAGGGACCCGAAGGCCGGCCGGCGCGCAAGACGATCCTCCCGGACAGCGCGTTTAAGGCCATCGTTCTGCATGTAAACGACGTGGTCCCGGAAGACATGCCGTTGACGACGACGCCGCCGACTTTATTGCGCAGGCTGCCTGAACTGCCTCAGGAGCTGGTGTATCGGATCGTCGGGCACGACCTAACGTTGCAGGACACTAAAGCCAGATTGATTGTGGATCTCATCCCGAACGCCATTCCTTGAGGCCTTCTGTTATGCCGGCTATGCGCCGCTCCGCCTTCTTCTCCTGTGTTGCTCTCGCTGCCATAAGCGTGTCGCTTTACGCCCAGGAGCTGGCCCTGCCGCTGAAACCGGACTCGGTGCGCTTCGCGGTCATCGGCGACATGGGGACGGGTGAGAAGCCGCAATACGAAGTGGCCGAGCAGATCATTGCGTGTCGCCGGAAATTTCCCTTTGAGTTCGTGATTATGCTGGGCGACAACATCTACGGCGGGCACGACCCAATTGACTACCAAAACAAGTTCGAGCTGCCCTACAAGCCCTTGCTTGATGCGGGCGTAAAATTCTACGCGGTGCTCGGCAACCACGACACCCCCAACGAGCGGTTCTACAAGTCGTTCAACATGAACGGGCAGAAATATTACACGTACAAGAAGAGCAACGTCCGCTTCCTCGCCCTGGACAGCAATTACATGGACCCGCAGCAGCTCTCGTGGCTGGAGAAGGAACTGCAGAACTCAGGGTCGGATTGGAGAATCTGCTATTTCCATCACCCGCTCTATTCTTCCGGGGCCTTCCATGGCTCTTCGACCGAACTCCGCCCTCTGCTGGAACCTCTGTTCGTAAAATATGGGGTGCAGGTCGTCTTCGCCGGACACGAGCACGTTTATGAGCGCGTGAAGCCGCAAAATGGCACCTACTATTTCACCGAAGGAGCTTCAGGCTCGTTGCGGAAGGGCAACCTGAGCAAGACGGACCTGACCGCCGCCGGGTACGACCAGGACCGTTCATTCATGCTCGTCGAAATCGCCGGCGATGAGCTTTACTTCCAGACCATCTCGCGGGTAGGGCTGACGGTTGATTCCGGGGTGATCCGGCGCGTGGCGAAGATCGCGGGCGCAGCATCCTGGCCGACTGTGCGGCCTGGGCATGGTGGTTTGCCTGGCCGGACGGTGGCGAAAGCCATTGGCGTCGGACTTACCCGCGCGCTAACCGCCACGGAGTAGATCTTTACGACTACGCCATCCTCTATTTCTTCCTTCACCAAGTCTGCCCCTGTCAGCGTCTCGGCTTCATTCCACTGGCCCCCAGCGGCAGTACCGCGCATGCTTGATCAACCGGCCGCCAGTCTTCACCAGATGCTCCTGCAAACGGGTTAGCGGCCAATCGTCAAACCCTCTCCGGCATTCCCACGTTGGGTCCCACACTGTAGTTTCCCCCATTAACTGGGATGAGCATTTTTGACCTAAGACGTGAGCCGTACTGAACTGACACCCATGCGCACAAGCGGTATAAGAAGTGTGCCTCGAGTATTCGGTGAGAGGCAGATGTGAGATGAGTTGGAGGCAACACCTATGAACCAAAAAAGAGTTATCAGCACAGCAGTTCTGTGTTTACTTCTCGGAACCACCATTCCTGCATTCGCACAAAAAGGACAGGAGGAAAAGGGCGGAGGCGGAGGAAAAGCACAGCAGGCGCAACACCAGCAACAACCTCAGCAAGCAAAGCAGGCACAGCACCACCAGCAGCCGCAGCGCGCACAGCAGGCGCAACACCAGCAGCAACCTCAGCAAGCAAAGCAGGCACAGCACCAGCAGCAGCCACAGCGCGCACAGCAGGTGCAACACCAGCAGCAGCCACGGGCCGTTGCTTCCAACCGTGGCAACAACGGCAACCATTATGGCCGCATTCCTGACGACCATTACCGTGCCCATTTCGGTCATGACCACTCGTTCCACATGATGCGTCCCCAGATGATCGGCGGGTATAACCGCTTCCAGTACGGCGGCTATTGGTTCGGGTTCAATGTAGGATGGCCAATGGGCTGGGACTACAACGACGACGTTTATGTCGTCTACGAGGGGGGCGCCTATTATTTGTACAATCTGAGGCGTCCTGGCATTCGCATTACACTCAACGTGTTCTAACGATTCATCCAGCACACCTTCGGAGGAGGATTCAACCGGCGCGGGCTGGGTCGCCCCGAGGGTGGGGGGGAAGCCGAAAGGGTCTTTTGGCTTGAGAGCTACCCAAGCGGCAAATAATGCTGGAGGCTGTCATCGTGAAATGGCAAGTTCAGTCACGGCGCACGGGGCGAATGATCAGATCATTTCCAAGTTCGAACCCTTACTGAACTCCACGAGTCCCAGCATGTGTGTCCCCCGGCGCAAACGTGACTGAGAAATTGTGACCAGACGTGTGAGCCGTAGTGGGCTGACACGCAAATTACCCCTGGGTATAAGCAGTGTGCGTCGCGCTGGCAGCCAGAATCTGGTGGACTTGCGTAGGGGCACTATCTTCACACGAGTGGCATTCATCGAGGTGAAGCCCGGTTGCTGGGCGGAGTCTACCAGGATCCTCGGGGGGGACGTCATCCCGCGGTTTCGGAGGGAAAGGGATTTCTTGGGCCCTCTCGCCTTCATCGTCCCGGACGGAACAGAAGCTCTCCCGTCGACCCTCCGGAATCAAAAGGAAAGCGTGGGAGCAGACTGCCCTACAGACCTTTTTTCCGGAACACGCCCGGGGAACTCCGATTCGCCGTCACTCCCCTGGTGGATCGCCACGCCGTTGCAGCACTCTGCTTTGCGTGATCTTGCGCTCGGTTCTACAGTGTGAGTCTTGCGCGGACAGGGTATAATACGAACACACCTGTGGAAACAGAATCTAAGATTCGACGGGTTGCGTTTCTCGGCGACTACATGCCGCGCAAGTGCGGCATCGCCACGTTCACGACCGATCTGCTTGCGGCCGTGGCAGCGGAGCACCCCCAAGGCCAGTGCTTCGCGGTGCCGGTTAATGACATCGAGGGCGGTTACGAGTATCCGGACGTGGTTCGCTTCGAGATTGAGGAGCAGGATCTGACGTCCTACCAGCGCGCGGCCGACTTCATTAACATCAGCAACGTGGATATCGTCTGCCTGCAGCACGAGTTCGGGATTTACGGCGGGCCGGCCGGCCGCCATGTGCTGGCGCTGCTGCGCGAACTGAAAATGCCCGTCGTGACCACGCTCCACACCCTTCTGTGCAAGCCGACCGTCGACCAGCGTCGCGTGATGCAGGAATTGATCGCGCGCTCGACCCGGCTGGTGGTCATGACCCAGCGGGGACAGCAGATGTTGCAGGAGGTTTACCAGGCGCCACCGGCCAAGATTGATCTCATCCCGCATGGCATTCCCGACATACCCTTCGTCGATCCGAATTATTACAAGGACCAGTTTAGTGTGGAGGGGAGGATCGTGTTGCTCACGTTCGGGCTGCTTTCGCCGAACAAGGGGATTGAACATGTGCTCAACGCCCTCCCGCACATCCTGGCGAAATTCCCCGACGTTGTTTATATCGTCTTGGGCGCCACGCATCCGAACGAGTTGCGCGAGCGAGGCGAGGCCTACCGTCTCAGCCTCGAAATCCTCGCCAAGAAGAACAAAGTCGAGAGGAACGTCATCTTCTACAACCGCTTCGTGGAACTCGAAGAACTGAAGGAGTTCATTGGCGCGGCGGACCTTTACATTACGCCTTATCTCAACGAAGCTCAGATCACGTCGGGGACACTGGCTTACGCGTTTGGCGCGGGCAAGGCCGTGGTCTCGACGCCGTATTGGCACGCTGCCGAATTGCTGGCGGAAGGGCGCGGAGTGCTGGTGCCGTTCGGCGACGCCAAGGCCATCGCGCTCGAGGTGATCGGCTTGCTGCACGACGCGACGCGCCGGCACGCCATCCGCAAAAATGCTTACAAGCTGGGCCGCGAGATGGTGTGGAGCAACGCGGCGCGGCTCTACATGCGCTCCTTCGAGCTGGCGCGGCTCCAGGGGGCGGTGTTGTCTCGGAAGATCTTTGCCACGAAGACGCTCGACCAGCAGCCCCGGGAGTTGCCGGAATTGAAGCTGGACCATCTTTCGCGCATGACCGATTCGACCGGCATCTTCCAGCATGCCATTTTCTCCGTGCCCAATTTTTCCCAAGGCTACTGCACGGACGACAACGCCCGGGCCTTCATTCTCGCGGTGCTGCTCGACGAGTTGGAAGAACAACCGGAGCGCGTACGGACACTGGGCACAACTTACGCAGCCTTCTTGAATCACGCTTTCGATCCCAAGACGAAACGCTTCCACAACCATCTGGGTTTCGATCGGCGCTGGCTCGATGAACAGGGGTCCGAAGACTGTCACGCCCGGGCGCTCTGGGCGCTGGGCCTGGGCGTGGGCCGTTCGCCGCATCGGAGTTTTCAGATCATGGCCGGACAACTCTTCGCGCAAGCGCTGCCGGTGGTGACGGAGTTCACTTCGCCACGGGCGTGGGCGTTCACCCTCATCGGCATTCACGAATATCTGCGGCGGCTGAGCGGTGACCGTCTGGTCGACCAAACCCGCGAGGCGCTTACGGCGCGGCTGATGGAGCTTTTCGACAAGGCCGCCCAGCCGGACTGGCCCTGGTTTGAAGAGGAGTTGGCCTACGACAATGCCAAGCTGGCGCACGCCCTGATTCTCAGCGGACGTGCTACCGGACAACAAACGGTGTTTGAACGAGGCCTGCAGGCATTGCGTTGGCTGGAGGAAGTGCAAGCCCCTGAGAATGGCCACTTCCGGCCTGTTGGCACTAACGGATTTTATCGGCGCGGCGGCACACGCGCGAACTTCGACCAGCAGCCCATCGAGGCGCAGGCGATGGTGTC
>JBEKAK010000023.1:0-63613 GCA_050018275.1 Terriglobia bacterium
TCTCCGGAACCTTCTTCGACCGGATTGGCACGACCACCATCATCAACCCGGGATGCGACCACGCGAAGCCCCACTTGGTGTTCATCAACCTCGATAACCTCGCCGAGCTGGAACACTCCATCTACGGTAAGAAAGCCGTCCAATGAAACCGGCCCTGCAAGTTGCGTGCTCCAGACGTTCCCAAAAGGGCGGGGGGGAACTCGTCGCGGCAGCCGGCCATTGCGGCATAAACCCCAATTTGAACTCGCTGAATTCCCTTGACCCACGAAACAACAATGTGGCTAACCACTTGAGAATACATGGACTTAATCCAGCATGCACCATTGGCCTTATAGCTGCTAATCTTCACGGCGGGTGAGGTGTCACTTTCTCAGCCATGACCCAGCAAAAGCTACCCAAGCTCCGGCGGCTTTCCCAGATCCTCTTCTTTGGCCTCTTTCTACTGCATCTGCATGAGACGGAGTTTCGCGGCTCGCTCAAAGCCGTGAGCGGCGACATCCGGCTGCGGATACCTTATCCCAGCATCTTCCTTCAGTCGGACCCGCTGGTGGCCATCCTGGATGTTCTTGCCTCGCACGCGCTTTATCGCGGATTGCTATGGAGCCTGACAATCCTGATCCCCACCCTCTTCTTGGGCCGCTTCTTCTGCGGCTGGGTTTGCCCGCTGGGAACCCTGAATCATTTCTTCAGCAGTTGGAAATCCGAGCGCAAGCGCGGAGCGGAGCGGCTGGAGCGGAACCGCTACAAGAAATGGCAGACCTTGAAGTACTACCTCCTGGTTGCGGGTCTGATCTCGGCGCTCTTCGGCGGGGCCGTGGTGGGAATTCTGGACCCCATCTCGCTCACCGTGCGCTCGCTGGCTATGGCGATGGGTCCCGGTCTGGACTACGCGCTGGGCGCGCTGGTCGGCGCGCTGCGTCACTCGTCCCCCGCGCCCATGGCCATGCGGTCGGTGGGCAGCATAGCGCAGGTCGTCCTGACCGAAACCCTGCTGAGTTTCCGACAGCCGCATTTTCGCCAAGCATTTTTCCTCGGGGCGATTTTCGTTGTGATCCTGGTGCTTAACCTGCGCATCACCCGCTTCTCGTGCCGTGCGCTGTGCCCCTTAGGAGCTCTGCTGGGAATCGTTTCGCGCTGGTCGATCCTGGGCCTCGAAAAGCACCCCAGCCACTGCGACGACTGCAACCGCTGCCTGCTGCACTGCCAGGGGGGCGACGATCCGATCCCTAACGCGAAGTGGCGCAAGGCGGAATGCCACCTCTGCTTCAACTGCGTCGGAGATTGTCCGGAGAGTGGAATCCGTTTCAAGTTCTTTCCGGTGACCCCTACGACCACCGATGGCCCCAACCTGCAGCGGCGGCGCACGCTCGCGGGAGTTGCCGCGGGCGCAGCGCTGTTGCCGGTGCTGCGCAGTAGTCCGGGATTCGCGGTGGCGAACGATCCGCGCCTGATCCGGCCGCCCGGGTCTCTCGAAGAGGGTAGTTTCCTGGCGCGTTGCATTCGCTGCGGCCAGTGCATGAAGGTGTGTCCCAACAACGCCCTGCAGCCGGCGTTGCTGGAAGCGGGCCTGGAGGGCCTGTGGACGCCCGTACTCGCGCCGCGCATCGGCTACTGCGAACCCAGTTGCGTGCTGTGCGGACAGGTGTGCCCTACAGGCGCCATCTGGGAGATCACGCAAGCGGAGAAAGCCTGGCTCCCGGCCAGCGCCGCCAAGGATTCGAAACCCATCCGGCTGGGCACGGCGTTCTACGATCGCGGGCACTGCCTGCCCTGGGCGATGGCCACGGAATGCATCGTGTGCGAAGAATGGTGCCCCACGTCTCCCAAGGCCATCTACCTTCACCCGGCAGAAGTGACGGACGCCGCCGGGAACTCAAAGCACATCCGGCAGCCTTATGTCGATCCCGACCGCTGCGTGGGATGCGGAGCGTGCGAGTTCGCCTGCCCGGTCAGGGACCACCCGGCTGTCTACGTCACCAGCATCGGGGAGAGCCGATCGAAATCGAACCAGATTCTGCTGAACCCCCAAACAGGAGGGTCACCCACATGAGAACCTTCACCCTCACCATGATTCTTGCCCTCGCCGCTCTCCTGGCAGGTTGCCGGTCTAAGACACCTTCCGGCGCGGCCGATTTCTTTCCGGAAAGCAACTCAGTCCAGGGTTGGGTGAAATCCAGCGAGACACGCACCTTTGAAGCCAGTCACCTGTGGGAATACATCGACGGAGACGCTGACAGGTACATTCAAGCGGGCGTCGTGAAGACGCTCACCGGCGACTATCGGTTCAACAACAAAGTCGATGCCACCGCTGACGTCTACGTGATGACCAAGCCTGAAGGCGCCAAGAAAATTTACGATTCCGAATCGGCCGCAGAAAGTCAGCCAGTTGACATCGGCGAGGCCGGTCGGCTCTCCAAGGGCAGTCTGACCTTTCACCAGGGACCGTATTTCGTTCGGGTCGTTGCCTACGAAGATTCGGCCGAAGTTGGGAAGGCGTTGACCGAGCTGGCGCGCGCGGTCAGCAGCAGGCTGAGCAAGAGTGGTGCGGGCAAGTAGATCCCCACGCAAAGGAGGCCTCATGGCCAGCAGAAGCCGAATGGGTCGTCGCGAGTTCATCGTCACCTCCGCCGGAGCACTGGCGGCGGGGCTGGGCAGCGCCTCCGGGCGCGTGCCCGCGAGCGAAATCGAAGAAGCTGCCGCCAAGGTCGGGCGCCTGCCCCAACGCGCTTTGGACCGCTCCGGCCGCAAGGTCAGCGTGCTGATCGGCGCGGCGACGTGGGCTCCAGAAGCCGTGGAGGCCGGCATCTTGTGCGGGATCAATTACTGGCACAAAAGCGATGAGTGGGACGGCCGGTCAGTCCCGCCGGCGATTTTGAAGAATCGCGAAGCCCATTACTGCGAGGTTTGCGTCGACCGCGTGCGCGGCAATCACGAAACCGGAGTGATCGATGAGCAGGCCCACTACGAATTCGTCAAGCACGCCCTCGAGCGCACCGGCCTCCGCTACTTCGACGATATGATGTTCCACTTCGGCTATCACCGCACGGCGGAGCTGAAGAGCAACCCGGCGTTCCTTCGCACCTTCGAGCGGTTGAAAAAGGAAGGCCTGGTGCGCCACTTGTGCCTCTCGCAGCATAGCTACAACGGCAACGGCCGGGTGCCTGATGGAGAAGATCGGGCCACGATCCTGACCGCCGTCGTCGCAGACGGCGTGTACGAGCACGCCCAGTTTGCCTTTACCTTCGGCGAGGAGGAAGCCCTCAACAAGTTCGTCGGCCTCGCCAAGAGCAAAGGGTTCGGAACCACCGCGATGAAAACCACGGGAGGCGCGGCGCGCATGCAGGCCGACCGCGAATTCATGAGCAAATTCCCGTCGGGCACGACGCCCCACAACGCCCTGGCCCGCTGGCTGACTACGCGCACCGACCTCAGCGCCGCGGTGATTCAGATCAATAACCTCGAGCAGTTCGTTGACACCTACTCGGGAGCCGGCAAGCCACTGCGAGCGGCGGACGCTCGGGCAATTGAAGTGATGACGGCTTACGCCAATCGCGAAGTCTGCCGGCTGTGCAACGAGTGCATGAGCCATTGCGGGCAAGGCGTAGCCATCGCCGACATCCTGCGCTACGAGCGCTACGCCACCGATTACGGCGAACGGGAGCGCGCGCGCCGGCTCTATGCGCAGCTCGATAAACGCGCCGACGCCTGCCTGGTGTGCGGCTCCTGCCTGCCGCATTGCCCACAGGGATTGAACGTTCCGGCCAAGCTCGCCGACGCCCATCGCCTGCTGAGTTAGACACCTGCCGCGATTTTGGGTTGAGGCATAGCGGGGCGGGCAGCGGCTAGCGCGGAGTTGTTCTTGAACTCCGCGGCTCGTATACTCGGGAACCGTCGAAGAGCCGCAGAGTTACAGATCAACGCTGCGCTACGCTGGCTTCGTCGCCGCCACCTGTCACCCTGAGTCCGCCGCGGCGGACGAAGGGTCTGCAGTTGCTTTCTTCGCGCAGGCCGTACAACCAATCGTACTCCCCGAGCGGGGCACTGGCCCCAACCTCTCAAGTCGCACAGCGGGTGGCCACGGTGTCGCCGCGGCAGAGAATGCGCCCATCCCGGAGGCGTAAATTCATCACGCCATTGCGTGATGAGCGCTTTGGGCGCTTATCGCTTGGGTGGCTCCCCAGGGAAGGGAGGCGGAGAACCCATAGGGGAAGGGGCCGCCTCTTCGTGCCGCTTGCGTATCTGCGCACCCAAAATTGCCTCGGCAACATCCAATGCCGTGGGCGACGCGAGGCTGGACAAGGGTACAGCTCGTGCCTGGAAATCCACGTCCTTTCTCCTGCTCGCTTCGGCGCGCACGAGTTCGAGGATCTCCGCGACCATGTCCTCGACGGGCCGCTTTGCCTGCACGCCTTGAGGCGCCGGGGGCAGCCCCTTGAGCGCCTTCTCGACGTGCGGCCACATGGCGTCAAACAGGTCGTCCAGGTCTGCCGCCGGTACGGGCTCCTCGCCCACTGCTTTGTTGACGGCGTGTACCAGCTTTCGGGTCTCCTCCCTTTCTGCGCGCGTGGCCTGAAACTGTCCGAGGGGAGGCTTGATGTCCTGCGGCCGGAGGCCACCGATCAGGTAGGTGCATAGGCGAGTCTTGTCGTCGATGGTCTTGGACAGGGCGCCCGCCTCGAACAGAAGCCACGGGACGTTCAGGCTCTCCGGCGTAAGGCAGATGATGCCTACCTTCTTGTCCTCAAGTGCGCGTGCAAGTTCCTCAAATCCTCGCGCGCCCTTGTCGATATCCGTGTCCGACATCCACGGCTTGGCGGCCTGCACGATTTTCGGCAGCCAGCCCCTCAAGGTTTCCGCTACGCGAAGGCTTCGGTCTCCCGACCAACTAATGAATACGTTAGCGCCCTTTGCCATCGTTCCTCCTCCCTCGCGAACGCCTCCGCCGTGACGGAGTCCGGCAATCGACGGGGTGCGCCTTCATCCGAGGTTGACTCGTACCGGCCAAATAGATCGACACAGCGCGACCACGACTCCCGCGGGACGGCGTAGGACACGCTACGTCTAACAACGTCAGCCATCAGCTGCGCGGTCCGCCGCGTCCGCTGCATGGCCCTGCCAAACGGCGCCTACCTGCCTCCTACGGCATCCGGCCGGTTGTGATAGTAGTTCCAGAATGTTTCCGTGAGCATCGTGTCATTTGTCTGGAGACGCACCACGGAACCCGTCAGTCTCTCTTTGAGTCTTAGGTAATCCGGCTTCGGCTGTTCCAGTTCATACTCCATCTTGTTCTCGAAGATACGGTAAAGCAACTCGGAGACTTCGGCCAGTTCGTCCGTAACCACGGCACCCACAGCTACTCCCGTGTCGAACTCAATCAACCGGGCAAGAGGGTGAATGTCTCTGTAGAATCGGTGCCTGCGCTCCGAGTCGCAGTAAAATATCACAGGCTTACCTAGGCTCAAGGCCATGGCGGCCTCAACGTCTTTGCCGTAGCTCTCCTGTTCGCCCGCGCAGTAGACGAGCACCTTCGCGCACTTTACCATCAAGCACTCGATAAGGCCCTTGTCTTCGTGCCCAGCCGCAGCACTAAGCGTAGGGTCGAAGTACCGCAGTTGAAGAGATTTGAGCCTCTCATCCGAGAAGATTTTCTCGCATGCGTTCGCCATTTCTCGAAAATCCCGCCGGTTCCTCATGCTAGTGGCAACATACACGTCGAGATCACCAACCATGGAGAGATAGAAACGTGTGTTTTTCAACGCCGAGTCCCGAGCCTTGAAGAACTTGGCAGCCGCGGCATCATACTTCGTCTCGATATCAGCCTCCGACTCGATGGGCTCCTCCAGGACATCATCCGCAGAGAAGAGAAGCTCCTGCTGCCGTTCGGCGTACTTGTCCTTCACCAGATTTCCTTCAAGAAGGCGGCGAATGGTAATTCGCCCTCCGCCAGCGCTCTGGTGCGCGCGCAACGCCTCCAGAAGCGCATTCTTGAGCGCGCCCGCTGACTTAGGATGGTCACCATAAGACTTACAGGCCATCTCGGAGATCAGATAGCGATCATCCTTGGCGATAGGGGTGAGTGGCAGTGCCGGACCTCGCTCCTTTATGAGTTGGGTGTCAAAGCGCCGTGAGCCAAACAAAGCGGCCAAATCTTGGCGGGTCAACGAACGGAGTTTTCTGTAGGCCGTACGGACGTTGCCGAACCATAACAGACCATCCGTGAAAAGGCGGTATAGCCCCCACTTGAGATGATCGAGCGATGTTATTGCTGCCGATTGCAGCCAGGCCGCCTGGAAGCTGGGAAGGGTCTTGACGTCGTAGGGGTATTCCGCTGGGGCGGTAAGCCAATAGTAGCGGAAGAAGTCATCGGACACAGGAGCTTCATGGCCAAAGGCAAGGAGTTGGTTCAGCTGGACCTTCGTGAGCGGCTCTGCTTCGATGCGACCGAGGCGCGCGAACACCTCAGCGTCGGTGCTCTCAGTCAGCCAGCTGCCAATGCCCCCGTTTCGGAGCGAGAACAAGCTCAGCTCTTGAAGTATCTCATGCTTGTCCATTGGTCACCTTGTACTCAGCCCGCCGGCAGGTTGGTGCCGTCATTAGGCCGAACGTCTGCTACTCCTCATCGAGCAGCTCAATCTCGGATACCAGGAGCCGACTCTTCCCTCGCTTCTGCCGTAAGGGGCCCGTCACGAGCACGTGCCGGTTGACCATTGGGCCGACGACATCGTCGAGCATGTCAGGCACAGTGTTGCACTTTATATGGCCCCCGTCCTCCAGTGCGAGTTCTAGCCAGTTCCTATCCAGGTGAAGCGCTCGCAGCGTGCCGCGATAACTCTTGCGCTCCTCCGAAGGCAATTCCTGTTTCGGGATTACCTCTCGAATCCTTGGCGGCAAGGCATCAGTAAGGTAGACAGATTGCAGCCGATCGTTCTTGGTCCGGTATATCCCGACCTCACGCAATCGTTTGCCACCTGGAACAATATTCCGTGTCAGCTGAAGGAGTGCTTTTCGATAGTCTGACTGAGGGACCAAGTCCTCCAGGTCCTTGGAGGTGCCTGCAGTGAGGCATTCAAGGAAGTTGAAAAGCCGATCCGATAGCTCAGCGGGTTGGACCCTCGGGGGCTCGAAGAGACGCGGCTGGACCGGCTCCGTGAGCCTGATCTCCAATTTGTAGCTGCCGACGGCCGCCTCGGTGGCGCGCGCTTGGACTAGGTTCTGCAGATCCTTGGGCGGGAGGCCACGGTGACGCAGTGGATAGCTGCCCACCCATTCCGCCATGCGGTATAGCAAACTGCGAAACGCGGTGGCTTTCTCAAGAATCAGATCTAGCGGACCGGTGCCCGCGCCAATCTCGCCTCCTCGAAGGGAAACGGTTATGTTCTCTCCCGTATAGCGGCGGGCCAGAGTGTTCATCAGTAGGCGCTCATCGGAAACGACGTGTAGGAGTTCCCGAAGCTGTGTGTCCGCCCACCCCTCGAACTCACCAGGCGCGAGATATCTGAAAATAGCCCTCTCGGCTTCGTCTAGTCGGGCACCCTTATACAGAAGGGAAGCGACACTGACGGCAAGAACACTTCGGGTTCTGATTCTATCTGTTGGCACTGCTGCCAGGGCTGCCGCTTCGTGTTCTGCAGCCTCCGCGAATAGGTTCTGTGCCTCCTGTGTGCGGCCCCCCGCTAAGGAGGCCGCGGCGCGAGCGGAGAGCTCTTGAGCGGTGGTGTGCCGGTCATTCACTTGTGGAACCCCCAACCAGACTCACCAGAACCGCCGCCTGACGAAATCCCACGACGCTGGCGTATGCTGGTAGAAAGGAATCGCCTCTGGCTGCCTGATCTTCTTTGCTCTTTAGCCTTCTGCGGACGTCCGATGGACCGCCTTCGTCAACTCCAGACACCTCGAGTCGGAAGGCTTCCTCCAGGTCATGGCATCCTGGTTTGCCAACGTAGTAGTCGGCGCCCGTCCGAGTGTCGGCTCGCGACAAGGCAACCATTCCCAGCTCATGCTCGACGACAGCAAGCGAAACGACGTAGGCGCCGTCGCGGGTCGCATCATCGCGATTCCTCCAGCTGCGTCTAGCCGTTTCGTCTGGCGCCGACCACTTCAGGGACCTGACCAATTCCACGCCAACGCACGTCACCTGAAGCGACGTGCGAGGGGGTTCATGGTGCCTTGCGAAGCATACCTCAGCCGCCTCGGAGAAGGCTTGACAGACTGCGGCCGATACGCCGGGATGCCGAGGCGCCTTGATGGATCGGAGCTCGGGAAGTTCTTGGTCGGTTGTCACTCTGCTCGGCTCCTCCGTTTCAGTCTTACTCTTGTTTAGACCGACCCGCCTAAACCGCCAAGGCGGGCAGACTAGGACCCGACACCCCCACGATTGCGGGATGGTTAAGTTTTCATTATAACGCCACTTATCGTCTATCCTGCAAGTTGCCTCATCGTCTCAGGCAGCCCGGCGGCCTCGCCCAATCCTCCGCGTCTCGCCGGACACGGGCAGCACGCGGTCCATTTCCGGGCTACCGGTAGCCCGCAAGTGGCGCACCCCACATGCCACCTACCACCTACCGCCTGTGGCGATGTAAAAACCTGTCCCGATGTTCGCGATCGGGATCGCCGCTGCACACTTTTTTTCCTACCGGTAGCCTAAATCCTGCATTGAGGCCTTGACATTACACCTGCGATTAATGCTAGCCTAGGATGCAGGGAGCGGTGTGTTTGTGAGGTCGCACGCAGCACCGGCACGAGAAACGCCGCCCGGGCACGTGGATTCCCGCTTTCGCGGGAATGACATGGCCAAACTTCCGGGGCGAGCGGCGCTCGCCCCTGGCGGCCGAACGCCGTTCGGCCCTACAACCGCGATTCGTGAGGTCCCGATGTCCCTGGTAAAAAGGCCCCGAATGACGGAGAAGAAACTGGCCGCGGTTCGGCGGAACGCGCGGCGGTAGGCGATCAGGCACTGTGCGATTCGGGGTTAGGGACTGGGCATTTGGGGCCCCAACCCCTAATCCCAGATCCTGAATCCCGATTTCATTGTCGGAGGGCGAGGCTCACGCCGCGCTGATGACGCCCCGGGACGAAAACGCCTTGCTCATGGAGAGAATACAAGATTCCAACTTTCGGCAAGTCTGGCGGGTCACCAACCTGCTCCTGAAGATCAAACGCCAAGCGCGGGAGGAATAGAAAACCCCTCACGATCCTTGAATGTTAATGAAAACACAGTAGGTTAACTGAGAATCAGGCGAATTGTGATGGCCGTAGCGAAGAACCAAGTACTTGAAAATAGGTCGGTTAGAAAACATTCTCCTAGGCTAGGCTTGAAAAAGAAAAAAGGATGTTAAAACGCAGGTATAACCTTGAATGTTGCTGAAAATAAATGAGATACAAAATTGACCTGGCGCAAATTCACTCCGAACCTTGAATGTTATTGAAAGAAAAGAGATTTATCGCGCTGCTCTCGTCGAAAAACCCTGGAATTCTCCATCCTGCGGAGCGGCAGAGCGAGATCCTTTTCTCGCAAGGTGGGACGCCTCAGGTCCGATTTCAGGACTCTGATGGGGTCCATCGGACTCCAGCCATCGGAGATGACAGCGAAGCGGGCAATGTCGGAGGGGACAAAAACGGGCGGAGCTGGCGGACAATCCCCCCGCGTGACACACTTCCCCGTATCGGTTATCGACAGTGCCCGGTCAGAAGATGAATCAATTTGCGGCCTCAGAGGGTTTTCATTGGCCCGATCACCCGATCGCGTGAATTGACTTATCGCAGTCGGTCGGCTACGCTGGCCTTCTGGGCCAATCTTGTGAGAACACGACGGCTGCAATGACGAGGGCAGCCGTCTAAGGGTCTGAAGAGAACATGAAGAGGGTTTATCTCGACAACAACGCCACGACCCCGTTGGCGCCGGAAGTGTTCGAGGCCATGCGGCCATATTGGCTCGAGGACTACGGCAACGCCTCGTCGATTCACTGGTTCGGGCAGCGCGCCAAGGCAGCCATGGAGAGGGCACGCGAGCAGGTAGCGCGATTGCTCGAGGCGCGAGCGAGCGAGATCGCTTTCACGAGCGGTGGGACGGAGTCTGACAACGCGGCCATTTTCGGCATCGTCGAGGCGGCGCGTGGCGAGCGGAAGCACGTGGTAACTACGACCATCGAGCACCACGCCGTGCTCAACACCGTTCAGGCGCTCGAGAAGCGCGGCGTGAGCGTGACTTACGTGCGCGTGGGTGCGAGCGGCGTCGTAGACCCGCAAGATGTGGCGAGCGCTCTGCGCCCGGAGACCGTGCTGATCAGCGTGATGCACGCCAACAACGAACTGGGGACGATTCAGCCCCTCGAGGAGATCGGCCGCATCGCACGCGAGCGCGACATCTACTTTCATACGGACGCGGTGCAGACCGTAGGTAAGCTTCCCGTGGATGTCGACAAACTCGGCGTGGATCTGCTCGCACTTTCCGCCCACAAGCTGTACGGCCCGAAAGGCGTGGGCGCCCTGTACGTCCGCAGAGGCACCATCCTGCGGCCGCTCATGCACGGCGGCCATCACGAGCGCGACCGCCGACCGGGCACGGAGAACGTGGCGGGAATCGTAGGGCTGGGCGCCGCGGCGGAACTGGCGCTCGCTCACCTGCCCGAAGAGGCTGACCGGGTGGCGGCGTTGCGCGACCGCCTGGAAGCGGGAACCCTGGAGCGCGTGCCGCGGGTGGCTGTGAACGGTGAACGCACGCGGCGGCTGCCCACCACCACGAACCTGGCGTTTGACTACATCGAGGGCGAAGGGTTTGTGATCGCCATGGACTTGCGCGGCATCGCCTGCTCGACCGGCGCGGCGTGCTCCTCAGGCTCGCTGGAACCCTCGCACGTGCTCTCGGCCATCGGACTCAAGCCCGAGCAGGCGCGCGCCAGCATCCGCTTCAGCCTGGGCCGCTTTAACACCGCTGAAGACATCGACACTACGCTTGAAATCCTTCCCGCCGTGGTGGAACAACTACGCTCGGTCTCGCCGCGCTACAAAAGCGGGGTTCGGGGTTAGGGGTTAGGGATTCGGGAATTGGGATTGGAAGTTATTGACTGGTATTCTGACGAGTCTGTAATCATGCCGAAACGTAAACTCCGAACCCCGAGTCCCGAAACCCGATCTTGAAATGACCATAGCCGTGGCCATGAGTGGCGGGGTCGATAGCTCGACGGCCGCTGCTCTGCTTGCCGAAAACAATTCGTGCATCCCGACCGGCTCTCCCCCGGCAGTGGTGGGGCTGACCATGCAGCTCTGGAATCAGCGCCGCCTGCCGCAATTGCTCGGCTTGGAAGCAGGCGAAGGCGGCCACGCGAGCGGACGCTGCTGCTCCCTCGACGACGTGTACGACGCGCGCGCGGTGGCGAATTTCCTGGGCATTCCTTATTACGTCATTAACCTGGAGAAGCAGTTTGAAGCAACCGTGGTCCAGCCTTTCGTCGAGCACTACCTGGCCGGGGAAACGCCTATCCCCTGTAGCCTGTGTAATTCCGAGATCAAGTTTGCGCAGTTCATCGACACCGCGCTCCAGATCGGCGCGGACCGCATCGCCACAGGACACTACGCGCGCATCCATCACGACGAGCGGACCGGCCGCTACCAGCTTCTGCGCGGCGTCGATCGCTCGAAGGACCAAGCTTACTTCCTCTTCGGATTGACGCAGGAACAACTGGGGGGCGCCGTATTTCCGCTGGGCGGAATGACCAAACAGCAGGTGCGCGCCATCGCCCGCACCCGGCGCTTGCCTGTCGCCGAGAAGCCCGAAAGCCAGGAAATTTGTTTTGTGCCCACGGGAAGCTATCGCGAGTTCATTGACGCCTACCTGGCCGAGCAGCATCGCCAACCGGAACCGCAGCCGGGCGAGGTGGTCTCGACCGACGGGAGCGTGCTGGGCGAGCATCAGGGCCTGCACAATTTCACCGTGGGCCAGCGGAAGGGATTGGGTGTGGCCGTTGGCGCGCCGCTCTACGTGATCGAGCTCGACGCGGCGAAGAATCGCGTGGTGGTGGGCCAGGACCGCGACCTTTTCCGCAGCCGCTTCCTGGTGCGTGATGTGAACTGGATTCGACCACTCGCGGCAGGCGACGCAGTTGAGGCGCACGTGAAGATTCGCCACAACCACCCCGGCGCCGCGGCGCGGGTGGAGGCGTACCAGGGTTCCGTAGCCCGGGTGAAATTTCTCGAACCGCAGCGCGCCATCACTCCGGGCCAGGCAGCCGTGTTCTACGCCGACGACGAGGTTTTGGGCGGCGGCTGGATTTCGCAGGTATCTTGAGTGGGATCGCTATTTGCTCGCTGCTGCCTGCCCGCGGTAAGACGGCGCGGATTCCATCCCGACCTCCCCCCGCAACTGCAGATACTTCCAGGTGGCAGGCGCGAGGCGCCGCGCGGACGACTCGCGACGCAGCGCGGCTTTGAGTTGGACCACGTCTGCAGGACGGTCCACATCTCCGCAAGGTTCAAGGACTGAACACGAGTAGCCGCGCCGCAGGAGATTTGAGAGCGTGTCACGGAAAGCGTGCGCGGTGCTCCAGCCAACGCCCTGAAACAAACCCGCATCGAGACGGCGCAAGCCGATCAGGTAATAGCCGCCATCGCGGCACGGACCGAGGACGGCGTCGCAGACTTGCAGTTCTGCAAAGGCTTCGCGCAAAGCTTGAGGAGGGAGCAAGGGCGAATCGGTGCCGATGACGACGAGTCGCGAATAATGGCGAAGGAGAATCCGAAAGGCGTTTTGGAGGCGTTGCCCCAAATCCAGGCCGCGCTGACGGAGCAGGCGAAATTGCGGCGGCAGGCTGGCAAGCGCCGGACCGGCCTGCCTGCGCGGGCAGGCCAGAAATACATAGCGCGCAATCGCCGGTGGCAGGGAATCAACTTTCCGCAGGGTGTCGCAAACCAGCGCCGCGTGCAGTCCGGCGGCGCCTTGTGCACCCAGCAAAGGAATGAGTCGAGTCTTGGTCCGGCCCGGCGAGGCAGAGCGCGTGAAGACGGCAAGGGCTGACGTGGTGCGGCGGCGAGCGGTGAATCGGGCTGCGGGTCGGCGGGCTGGCAACGCGTGCTCTCAGGGAATAGGCAAGCCACACGCCGGACGGCAGCAGGCGCGTAACGCAGGCCTCGCTTTTGAGAGGTCTGCCGCTTTTACACGGACGACCCGCGGACCTTGCACAACAGGTCCACGCTGTCTCCCCCCGCGCTGCGCGCGAATGGGGAGACTCCGCCGTGGCTGTGGTCCTGCCGGGTACCGGCGAGACCTTCAGATGAAGAGCTGCTCGTCCAGCGTCGCTTCGCTCACGTTGGTGACACGGCGGCGCGAGAAAAGGAACTCCAGGCCGGACCGCACTCCCTTGACGACCGCGGAGACTTCCTGGATGGGGCCGAGCACGCCGCGCTGGACAGCCTCCGCCGTGGTCTCAACTTTCTCGACCAAATCGGAAACCATCTTGTCCACGCGAATAATCTGTTGTCGGCTCTTCTCCAGCAGCTCCGCGGCCACCGCATCCACATTGCTCGTGCGGTCGCGGAGCATAGTACTAATTTCCGAGAGGTTCGCGGTAATGTTCCGCAAAGGCTCGCGCGAGTTGTTAACGATCTCGAGCGCGGACTGCGTCAGAGGGTCGAGACGCTGCTTGACGTCCGCCCGCACGCTCTCGATCTGCCCGGGGATTTTGCGGAGGGTAAGCCAGATCCCCAGCATCGATCCGGCCTGCATCAGAACCGCGATCGCCACAAGAATCACAGCCACAGTCAGCGCAGTGTTTTGCTCCATGGTTCGCTCACATGAGGCTTAGCCGCCTCAGGCGCCTTGCTTTACTTTGGCCTTCTCGTCCTGGTAGGCTTGCTTGCCCGCTTCCAGCGCGGCGGAGAGCAGTTCCTTCTGCTTGGTGACCAAGTCCTTGCCTTTCTCAACGGCCTCTTCCGCCTGCTTGCGGAACTCGTCGGTCTTCGTCTTGACAAAGTCACGACCTTCGCCCGCCTTCTGCGCAATCATGTCCCGGGTTTCTCTTCCGGAACGCGGTGCGAAGAGCAGGGCGAGAACTGCACCGATCCCCAAGCCGGCCAGGAAAAATCCCACTTTGGATGCACCGTTTTCTTCACTCATCGGTTTCCTCCCCTCTGTTAGCGCGCGAAGGTGCCGCGCGCCGCCTGCTTGCCTGCTTCCAGGACGTCCGCCAGACGCTCCTTCTGCTTACTCACCAGTTCTTTGCCTTGGTCGACAAGTTCTTCCGCCTGCTTGCGGAGCTCGCGGCCCTTGGAGGTGACATATTCCTTGCCTTCTTGAGCTTTGTCGGAAATCCGTTTGCGAGTTTCCTCACCGGACAGGGGCGCAAAGAGCAAAGCGACCGCGGCCCCTATCCCAATCCCAGCCAGGAAATACGCGACTTTTGTTGAGACATTACAGTGTGCCATGGGATACCTCCACCTATCAGAGCCTCTAATCTATCACCCTAATGTGCAGGGGACAAAGTAAATTCCTGATTATATTTGCAATTATTATTAGACCGGCCGGACGGTGTATTTTCACATCCCGCCGCCGTGCTGGGCGAGGTACTCAAGAATCTGCTTGGCCTGAGCGGGTTTCACAACTTGCCCTAGCTCTTCCGGAGAAAGAGCACGAAGTCTGCTCAGGCTTCCAAAGTGGCTGAGGAGTTTGCGGGCGGTTTTTTCCCCCACCCCCGGGATCTGCAGCAGTTCCGTGGTGACCTCGCGTTTGGCCCGCCGGGCGCGATGAAAAGTAACCGCGAAACGGTGGGCTTCATTGCGGATCTGCTGGATCAGGTGTAGCGCCGGGGAGTGGTGGTCCAGCACGACAGGCTCATTCTCACGACCCTGCACAAAGAGGATTTCCTCGCGCTTGGCGATGCTCGCCAGCGCTTGGTTGATAATCCCCAAGCCTTCCAGCGCGGCCGCCGCCGCATGAAGCTGCCCGACGCCGCCGTCGATGAGCACCAGATCCGGGAACGCTTTCTTCTCTTCCTGCAATCGTCGATAGCGGCGTCCCACGACTTCTTTCATGCTGGCGAAATCATCATTCTGGGGCACACCCTTGATGATGAACTTGCGATAGTCGGATTTTTTCATCTTCCCTGCTTCCCAAACCACCAGGGAAGCGACAATGTCGGTCCCCTGGGTGTGAGAAACATCGAAGGCCTCGATGCGGTTCGGTAGGCGGGGAAGGTCGAGCGCCTCGCTCAAGCTCTCCAAGACTTCGCGAGTGTGCGGCTTCAGAATCCGGAAGCGCCGATCGAAGGAGTGCCGGGCGTTGCGCCCGACCAGCTCCAGAAGCGCGCGCTTCCGGCCGGCCCGGGGCGTCAGGATATGCAAGGGGTGGCCACGCTTTTCCGAAAGCAACTCTTCCAGGATCTCCCGATCGTCGAAATCCACGGGCGAATGAATCTCGCCCGGCAGGTACTGTTGGTCCAGATAGATTTGCTTCAGCAGGGAGGAGAAGAATTCGCGGGCGTTGAATTCCTCCAAGTCTTCCCAGAAAAACTCGCGCCGGTCGAGCACGCGCCCGCCACGCAGGTGAAAGAGATTGACAGCGACCAGCGGGCCCTCCTGATGGAACCCCAGAATGTCGGCTTCTTCTCCGGAATACGCCGCCATCTTCTGCCGTTCGCGGAGTTCCTCCACCGTCTGAATCTGGTCGCGATAGCGGGCCGCATCCTCGAACTCCAACTGGTGGGAAGCTTCCGCCATGCGGTCGTGCAGACTGCGGACCAGATCACTTTCCCGGCCCTCCAGCAGCAGCCGCGCGTCGCGCGCGGCCTCCGCGTAACGCTCCGGCGTGGTCAACTTCTCCACGCACGGTCCGAGGCAACGCTTGATGTAATACTGCAGACACGGCCGCGCATGGTAACGCGTCAAGTCCACGTGGCAGGAGGGAACGAGGAAGTGCCGGTGAATGAAATCCACGATGCGATAGGCCAGGTTCGCGGGGAAGTACGGGCCGTAATAAACCGAACCGTCTTTCTTGACGCGGCGCGTCACATACACGCGCGGGAACCGCTCACCAGCCGTCAACTTGATATAGGGGTAGGTCTTGTCATCGCGGAGGAGAATGTTGTAGCGGGGCTTGAACTGCTTGATCAGGTTGTTTTCGAGCGCCATAGCCTCGTGCTCGTTGTCCACGAGGATGGTCTCGAGGTCGCGCGCGGCATCGAGCATGCGGTCGCGTTTCTCATCGCCAAGGCGCGACTCCTGGAAATAGGAACGCACGCGGTGCCGCAGCGATTTGGCTTTCCCCACATAGATGGGCTGGCCCGCCTCGTCCTTGAAAACGTACACCCCGGGCTGTGCGGGCAGCGCCTCCGCTTTTTCCTGCAGTGCTGGGTTCACCGGCACCTCAACGATCCATTATCCCCGAGCATTGAAGGTTGTGAAAGAGGCGTGTGTACGTGAGCCGCATGCAAGAGTCAGGGCCTACTCGCCACGCCCGAGTTGTCTCGATGCAGTTGGGATGGGCTGCTTCTTGCAGCAATCCAAGAAATCTTGCAGTTCGTTCTGTTCTTGGGGAGAACGGAAACCTGGTGGGGCGGCTGTACAGGCTGCGGAAAAACCCGCCCCCGACGAGGTAGCGGCGATTTCACATCGCCACATGCCGTGCGTTTTCAACACCAGCATGGCGACGTGAAGTCGCCGCTACATGTTTTCCCGCAGCTTGTGTAGCCCCGGCCTGGCGGCGGGCGGCGGATCCGATCGTGGAAAGAGGAGGGGGTCGTAGGCCGTCCAGGCAGTGAGAGCCGCCTGTTACTTCGACTTATCAGTGTGAACTGGCACGCCCTGCGCCTGAGAACGAACTTTCTCCATCGGCGGGTCCCAGCCCCTGGGCCCTCGCCCCTCATTTCCCACCCAGGTGGCAATCAGCTCAGGGGCAGGCTGGATTTTCAGCACTTCCAGTTCAATCTTCTTCGCCACTTCCTCGGCATAAGGAATGAAGTGGTGGCCGGAGATCATGATGGTAGCGGCTAGCCAGATCTTTGGCCGATTCAGTCCGTACCGACCAAGGATCTTCAGGAAGAATTTCCAATAGGCTTTCCGGTATGAGGATCGGAGGCCCTGATGCCAAATCGACCGCGCCAGAATGATCAGAATCTCAACGGCCGTCGGCTGCTGGGCGGGGCGTTGGCATTTCTTGGTCTGCCAATTCTGCAGAGACCGCCACGCGCGCTCGTAGAACCTCCTCGGTTCGTAAATCGAAGCGACCGTTTTCCCCAAGCCTCTAAGCAGAACCGCAGGGTCCAGGACAGTACGGAAGTTCGGAGGCGTCGCGTCGCCGCTGCTGAGCTTGGACTCCAGCAGGCGTCCTTCCTTTTGCATGCGGTCGTGAAGGGCCGTGCCCGGCATCGCGTGCAGGGAATTCAACAACGCCCAGGGGATTGCGGTGCGCTCGATGAAGCGAATCTGCTGCTCAAAGATCGCTTCGGTATCCGAGTCGAAGCCGACGATGAATCCGCCCGTAATCCACAGGCCGCTCCTGTGCAGAAGTTCGATGCAACTCACCGGATCGATCGCCAGGTTCTGGAACTTCTTCACTTCCCGGAGAGATTCTTCCGAAGGGCTTTCAATACCGAGGAAAACGTGGAAGAAATTTGCCTTCACCATGGCGTCAATGAGCGCTGACTTGCGCGCCAGATCCATGGATGCCTCGGTATAGAACGTCACCGGGTGACCGCGCGCTTGCTGCCATTTTTCGAGCTCCACGCACAGCTCAAGAGCCCGCGCGTGATTACCGATGAAATTGTCATCAACAATGAAAACCTGCTTCTTCCACCCCAGGCTTAGGAGTTTGTCCAGTTCTGCCAGCATCTGCTGCGGGAGCTTGGTACGCGGCTTTCGCCCGTACAGGATGATGATGTCGCAGAATTCACATTGAAACGGACACCCACGCGAGAACTGAATCGACATGGAAGCGTAACACTCCAGCCTCAGCAGGTCGAACCTCGGTAGGGGAGTCTTGGTGACATCCGGCTTATCAGTAATTTCGTAGAGCCTTCGCGCCGAGCCCTCCTCAAGATCTCTGGCAATCTCGAGGAACACCTCGTCCGGCTCGCCTACCACCACATGGTCCGCGATCGCAAGCATGCGGGCTGGTTCGCCGCTGGCGTACGGTCCGCCCACGATGGTGCGCCGACCCAGGCGGCGTGCGCGGGCCAGAACCTCCTGCAATCCCGCTTGCTGAACTATCATTCCGCCGACCATGACGAGATCCGCCCAGAGAAGGTCGTCGTCGGTCAGGTCCTCCACGGCCTCGTCAATCAGGCGTAGGGTCCATTCCGCCGGACACAGCGCGGCCAAGGTGATGAGTCCCAGGGGCGGCATCACGGCCTTCTCGGGGAGCAGTTCAAGCATCCCGGAGAACGTCCAGAAGGAGTCGGGGATCTTGGGCCAGACCAGAAGTGCTTGAATCTTCTTGCCGAGTGGAGCAAACACCGGACAGGGTTCATGCAGCATGTCAGGTTTAGAGATCATATCCCCGCGACCTTTAAGTGACTCTTCCTGTCAGGGTAGCCGTAGCAGGTTGTAGCAGGTTGTGGGCGATTGAGATCGGATCCCTTTGACTACTTAAGGCCTCTCTGCGTTCAGAACGGCAAGCCGCTCTGGCAGGCACCCCTTGCGTCGTAGAGGCTCGGGAAACTCCAGGGACTCGAAAATGCCTTCTTATCGCTTCCAGCTTGAACTTTTATTCTGATGCCCCGGCCGGCCGGCACTATACACTGGATCGCCTCCCTGTACAACGTCCAATGTCATCCCGGGGGACGGTGAGTGGACCTGGAAGAAAAGCGGCTGGCGAGCGCATTCCGGGTCTCGGTGCAGTTACCAGTCCCGCCGGCGCTTGTTGAAGTCGCCGCGCCCGCCGCCTCCGCCTGCGCGTGACCCCGAGAAGCCGGTGCGTGGTGGCCGAGCCTCGTTCACCGTGAGCGGGCGGCCCTCCAGGGTTTTGCCATCCAAGCCGCGAATGGCCCCCTGAAGGTCTTCGCCTTCGGCCAGCTCAACAAATCCAAAGCCCTTGGAATCACCTGTCATCTTGTCGCGAATCACCACCGCCGAGGCGACGCGGAAACCCGCGTTCGTTACCAGATCAGTCAAGGCAGCGTCGGTAGCGCTGCGCGGGAGATTGCCTACAAACAGCTTTGAAGCCATACATCCTCCTGGTTGCGGCCCGTCCTTGGGCCGCCGAGTGGGTTGTGGAAGTGCGCGTCCGGCGTTTAGCGGCTTTCACGCGGCTGCGATGAAGCTAGCCATCCTGTTCGATGCCCGCGTCATCGGAGGCCATCGATGCAACTTGATTTTGCTCCGGGCGAGCGCCGCTATCCTCACTGCCGATCGCTTGTGACGTCTTCCTTTCGATCTGGCGTTGCTGCCGGCGCTCCCGTTTCAATTGCGCCTTCTCGCGCAGCTTGTTCTCCCGCTGACGCTTCTTGAAGGTCTGACTGGGCTTTGCCATCCATGCACCTCACGCAGGCCTTACCTGCAATGCAAGTTTGTGCTCCGGAACACGTAAAGAGTACGAGGGCTGGTTACGATCCCCCTGGGCTTATCGCTCCGCTGCAAGGTTGTCCGTGGCTGACCGATCAGGAATCCTCGTCCCGGGCACGCGCGCAGCCAGCTCCAAATCAGCATCCGGCTCAGTTCTTACCCGGGGTGATATCCAGAGCGCGCCGACCCTCCCCGGAGACTTAGGTTATTGATGCGCGCACGCGGTTCTTGGAGCTAACCTGACCCCAGCTAGCGTGCCTCTTGGCGGGGCTGTGCTTCTCCCGGTACTCGTCGAGTTCTCGATCCGAAACGATGGAACGACGGGGCAGAGGCTGCTCAGCCGTCTCAAGCTCAAGCGCCTTTTGCAGCTTTTGGTAACAAATACCCGCCACGTCCTGATACCGCACCCGCCTCTCAGCCAAAGCCCGGTTGGAGACGCTAAAGGTGAATTCCCGGTCGGCTGACTTGTTATCGATGACGAGATAACTGTAGTCCCGGCCGCGCTCTTTGGGCTGGAACCCCAGGTATTGGATCTGCATGGCTGCGCCTCCTTGGCGCGCCTAGCTCCTGCCCGCCGGCGCAAAGGCGGCGGGCAGCCCGGCAACGCCTCAAAGCTTAGTGACGTTCTCCGCCTGTAATCCCTTCGGCCCTTGGGTAACTGTGAATTCCACGGCGTCCCCTTCGGCCAGAGATCTGAACCCCTCGGCCCGAATCGCGGAGTGATGCACAAAAACGTCTTCGCCGGAAGCGCGCTGGATGAATCCATAGCCCTTCGCGTTGTTGAACCATTTCACCGTACCTTGCTCTGTGCTCATATTACCTTGCTCCTTTAGGGGTTGATTTTGCCCGTCCCGCCCGCGCAACCGGGCAACAAAAAAGCCACAGAATCAATCATTCTGTGGCCTACCACGCTGCATGGTTGTCGCTCAGAAAAACTGATCGAGGCTCGATAGTATACCACTTTAGGCGAATTAAGGCATACAAATGTCGAACTGCGAACGTTGACACACCCTGCGGCGCCGGGGGAGAATTCCAGCTATGCATCAGTTGCTGAAGACGTCTTGGGCCGTGGCTCTGGGGCTCGCCCTGGCCGGACCCGCGCTTCACGCGCAGGATAAAGAACTGCCGCCGCCTCCCACGCCAGAGGACAATTGGAAATATGTGAGCCCTTCACCGGCTAAATCCGTCGAAATCGGGAACGATTATTTGCGCAGGAAGAAGTTGCAGGCGGCTCTCAGCCGCTTTCAAGAGGCGGTCAAGACCAATCCCCATTACGCCCCAGCATATCTAGGCCTGGGCAAAGTGTACGAGAAGATGGGACTCAAGCAGAAAGCACTCGAGGCCTACGAGCGTTATCTCGACGAGCTTCCCTCTACAAAGGACGCCCAAGAGGCAAAAGGCGTGCAGGAAGCCGTGGCGCGCCTGCAAAAGGAAGTGGGTCCGCACAGCCACGCTGCGAAGACTAGCCTGCCTCACTAAGATCCTGTCCATCCTGGATTCCCGCCCTTTGGCAAGCTCAGGGCAAGTTTTTCGCGGGAACCTGTCCCGATGTTCTGTGTCGGAATGACGACGATGGGGGGCAGCCGTGCTTTGCGTTATCACCCCCGCGTAAGCGGGGGTCCACCTATTCAGTGTCCGCCGTTGTTTCCGTGTCGAGATACTCCTGAAGCACACGGGCAGCTCCTTCGGCGTCTTCTTCGCGGACGAGCAAGTGAACATCCAGTACCGGCAGCAAATTCGCGGCGCCTTCACCCGAAAGGACGCAAGGAATTCCGTGCGCCTGAAGGATGCTCCGCGCCAAGTCGGCATCCATCTGCGCAGTCCCGCCAGTGAAAACGCGCACCGAGACGAGCTTCACGTCTTTTGTCTCTGCGAGCTCGACCCGCGGAGGGGACTCGGGCGGCGAGCCGGGCACGAGATCAGTGCCACAGTCTTCGCACGTGACGGTGCCTTCCACGTATTCAATGAAACACTGAGGGCAATACGGCATGGCAAGACCTCGGGCTTCCGTTCCTAGTGCCGTTCCAACTTAATCTCCCAATCTGTGGCGCCTTCATTTTGCGCGGCCCGAAAGATGGCCCTTCGTAGAAAAGTTAGGTAAGACAAGTTGAAACGGCACTAGTATAGACCCTTCGCGAACCGGGGAGCTCGATTTCGTCTCCCAGGATTTCCACTATGACGCGCAATCGCGAGCTATAATGCGAGTCGAAATTCGGAGCTTTGCGTCGGAGCCAGTCGCAGGGATTGCAGCTCAAAACCCGCTCTGCCCAGGAGGCATTTATGCGGTGGCTTCCCCACTTCCTCGTCATCCTGGCTACTCTCGGAATTCTGATTGGGCTGGGGATTCGCCTGGTGAAGGGCGGATTCCTCGGGGATCCGGTTTTCTTCTGGCGAGGTTCGATGGCGTTGCTGGTGTTATCGATCGCCATCAGCTTGAATCAATTTCGCAACAAGTAACGGGACGTCCTGGCGCTTTCGGCTCTGCTACCTTGCCCGCGGCGGCCCCGCAAGCATAGGTGGCGAATTGCAAGGAACTTCCGGCTTTTTGAGCCCTGCCAGGGGCTTGGCAGGTGATTGCGAAACCCTGACTTCAAAGCCTGTGGCCCGCCACAGGCTCTCATCCTGATATCACATTTCGGAGGTTTGCCGTGGCCGCGTCGAGTCACTTGCGAGGGAAGATGGGTAGGCTGGCACTGTCCGCAATTCTGCTGGTGCTCGGGGGAATTGCCGGATGGCGGGTTCGTCAACCTCGGGCGGAAGAACCGCAATACGACTTGTTGATTGTCGATGGCCACATCGTCGATGGCAGTGGAAGTCCGTGGTTTAAGGGTAGCGTTGCCGTCAAGGATGGCAAGATTGCGGACGTCGGCCGGCTCGTGAACGTGACGGCGCGCCACGTGATCGACGCGCAACGGCTGGTCGTGGCGCCGGGCTTCATCGACCTGCACAGTCACTCGGATTTCACTCTCCTGGTGGACGGCAACGCGCAAAGCAAGATTCGCCAAGGCGTGACAACCGAGATTCTCGGTGAAGACTCGTCGGCTGGGCCCGTCTTGGGACCTGTCGCGCCGGAATTTGACAAGGGCCTTGTGCGCTACGGTTTGACCCGCGACTGGACGACGCTAGGTGAGTATTTTGCGCGTGTTGAACGCCAGGGCATCTCCCTGAACATCGCGTCTTACGTGGGAAGCGGGCAGGTGAGGGCCGCGGTCTTGGGCAACGTGGATCGCGCGCCCACGCCGGCGGAACTCGCGCGGATGGAAGAACTGGTCGATCAGGCGATGCGTGACGGCGCGATCGGCCTATCCTCCGGCTTGATCTACCCGCCCAACCTTTTTGCCGAGACCAGTGAACTGACCGCGCTGGCTCGGGTGGCCGCGCGGTATGGAGGGATTTACACCAGCCACATTCGCGGCGAAGGAAGTCATTGGAAGAAGTCCGTGGACGAAGCCATCGAGATCAGCCAGATGGCCGGACTGCCCGCTCACATCTTGCACTTCAAAATTGACGGCCACGCGAATTGGGGGCAGATGGCGGAGCAAGTGAAAGAGGTTCAGGCCGCGCGCGACCGCGGCGTGGACATCACCGCGGACCAGTATCCGTACATCGCGGCGATGACCGGGCTCGAGATGTGCATTCCACCGAAGTTCCTGGAAGGCACATCGGAAGACGTGGTGAAACGGCTGAAAGACCCCAGGGTTCGGCAACAGATACGCCAAGCCATCGCCACGGGACTGCCCGGCTGGGAAGATAACGAAGTGAAGAGTGTGGGAGGATGGCACGGAGTCCTGGTGGCGTCCCTGCAAAAGCCGGAGAACAAGAAATACGAAGGCAAACGCATGGATGAGGTGGCCAAAATGATGGGCCGCGACCCCGTGGACGCGCTCTTGGATCTCCTAGTCTCGGAAGGCGGATCTGCTGAGGCCATCTACTTCAGCATGAGCGAAGCGGACGTGGAATTGGCCATGAAGCAACCGTGGGTCGGGATCGGCTCCGACGGCAGCGCGGTCGCGCCGGAGATGGCGTTCATGGGAAAGCCTCACCCGCGCTTCTACGGAACCTTTCCGCGCGTGCTGGGAGTCTATGTGCGCGAGAAGCATGTGCTGACGCTTCCCGACACCGTTCGCAAAATGACCTCGCTCTCGGCAGCGATCACGGGCTTGAGCGATCGCGGCTTGCTCCGGCCCGGCATGGCAGCGGACATCACTCTCTTCGATCCCATGACCGTGAGAGACCAAGCTACCTTTGAGAATCCCCTGCAATACCCCAGGGATATTCCTTACGTCATCGTGAATGGCGTGCTGGTCATCGAGCAGGGCCAGCACACCGGGGCCAAGCCCGGGCGGGTGCTGCGCGGGCGTGGCGCCAAATGACTATCAGGGATAGTTGTGGATTCCCGCTTTCGCGGGAATGACGCGCCTCGCAGCGGCGATTTGACATCACCACGAGCATGGCAGCGAAGAGCAGAACCTGCAAAACCCACGTCACTTGGCTGGCGTAAAAATCATCGCAGCGCCACCGCCCGGCGCGAGATGCAGCGTGAGCTTGTCGCCCGCTTTCACACGCTGTGTTGAAATTGCGAGGCTGGTTGCATCTTTATCCGCATTTGCCCCATCGGCGAAGATGTGGGTTTCGTACTCACCTGCACCCAGGAAGCTGAGCGGAATGTCCAGGTCGCGCGCGTCCCAGTTCGTCATCGCCCCCAAATACCAGTCGTCGCCGTGGCGGCGGGCGATCGTGACGTACTTCGCGGGCTCACCGTTAAGGACTTCGGTTTCATCCCAAACGGTAGGGACCTTTTCTAGAAACTCCATGCCAGGATTGTGGTCATAAGATTCGGGATAATCCGAAAGCATCACGAGAGGGCTCAGGAAAACAACGTACATGGCAAGCTGGTGGGCGCGTGTGCCCTGGCACATGGGTTCGATCATCCGGGGCTTGAACTGCTCGCGTGTGGCGTTGTTGAAGCAGCCCGGGGTGTAATCCATGGGACCGGCGAGCAGGCGCGTGAACGGAAGGGTGACGTCGTGCTCGGGGGTCACGCGGTCGCTCCACTTGCTGTATTCCATCCCCATCACGCCTTCGCGGGTGAGGAGGTTGGGATAAGTTCGGCGCAGACCCGTGGGCTTGTACGCTCCATGAAAATCCACGACGAGATGATGCTCGGCCGCCTCCCGGACGAGGCGCTCGTAGAAGTTCACCATCTCCTGATCGTCATGGTCCATGAAATCCACTTTGACGCCGGCTGCACCCCACTTCGCATAAAGGTCCAGCGCTTCATCCATCTGCTTGTCAAGCGCTCCCCAGTAGACCCACAACAACACTTTGACGCCCCTCTGCTTCGCGTAAGCAATGATCTCCGGGATGTTCACCTCCGGGACGTATCTTAGAATATCTTCCGGATGCGTGTAGTCCTTCGCCGGATACCAACCCGCATCCACGAGCATGTACTGAAGATGGTGTGCGGCGGCGAAGTCAATGTAATGCTCCATCGTGGCGGTGTTCATGCCCGGCTTGAAGCTGACGTTGCGAGCGAAACTTCCTGACCACCAATCCCACGCCGCTTTGCCGGGCTCGATCCAGGAAGTGTCGGCGATCGCCGAAGGAGCGCTGAGGTTCAGGATCAGGTAACTGGATTCAATGAGGCCGCCGGGGCGATCATTAATCAAGAGCACGCGCCACGGCGAGGCCTTGGGCGTCGAGCCGACGACCACCTGATCCATGCGGTTGCGGCCCGGCGAGAGTTTGCTGACCAGGGCATTCTCGAAGCCCGGGACACCCCCGACATACATGCCGGCGTAATCCGTAAGGTCGGCTTCCAGGAGGCCCACCCACGGCCCGCCGGGAATTTCCACGAGCACCGGCAGGTTGATGATGGAGGCGGGCTTGATCAGATTCAGACTCGTGCGGCGGTACTCGCCTTCGTTGCTGGTGTTGAAGCGGCCGAGGTTCAAAGCAAAAGCCGAGGCATCGCGAGCGAAATAGAAACCCGTGTTCTCCGCCATGAGCGTGAACTTTTCGAGAGCGGCTTGTTGAGGCAGGAAATAGCGGAAGGCGGCCCCTTCATTGTAGGCGCGAAAAATCAAATCAACGCGCCGCCCGGGTGACTGCTTTTCGTGGAGCGAAACCCTGAGCTGGTTGTAACGATCGGGAACGTTCCGCAAGGCGCCGAAGGCGTTGGTCCACGCCTCGTCGTGCGAATGCCGGTCCGTATCGACGATTTCGAAGTCATGGTCCAGCGGCGGGGCGCCTTCGAAGTCGAGGCTCAGGGGAGAGTCCGTCAAGACGGGGACACCCCGGTAAGCGATGCGGTAGTAGGCACGTTCGCCGGGCAAGTAGGGTTGGGGATTGGACTTGAGCGCGAAGGAAATCTCAAGCTTGCCATCGGGCGAAGTCACGGTAAGCGCGTCCGCCGCGCGGACGTCACGAGCGGGAACCAGGGTGAGAATCAAACAAGCCATCGCACAAAGAAAGGAAAAGAATCCACGGGCCATAGGTCATTCCTCCTCGCAGCGCCTTCCAGAGTGGATCATCAGGCGCAGAAGTGCTTGATCCGCCGGCAGGCCAGTTCATATCTGGGAAACTCTTTCTCCGCCTCGCGGAATTCCCGCGAGTGCAACACTCTCCGGTGACCTCGCCGCTCGACGGGAAATCGCATGTGCAGCATTTCGTGGTAAACGACGTATTCCGCCAGATAACGAGGAACGGAGGGGGAATCGAGCGTGCGGCTGACGGTAATCGTCGCGTGCCCGGAATCATAATGGCCCAGCAGCGTGCGAGAGCGTTTCCGGCTCCAGCCGAGGCGAGTCATGGGAAGCTGGCCGTGAAAGAAGCGGCGATTCAACCCCCGGAAAATCTCTTCGAGGTCATAGCAGCGGCCGCGGGCAGGCAACAGGCGCTTGGAACCGCGCTCGCGCCGCGCCACGTCGATGCGGCTGCGAATCGCAGGTCGGAAAGTGTAAGCCAGGTAACACTCACGGGCCTCGCGCGAAGGGCGGCGTCGGAAGATACGCGTAAGCAAAATTTCCGCCAACGCCTCCAGAACCACCGGTGAAGCCTCCGCAAGCACATCCGAAACGCGGGCTCTTACCTCACCGTCCCGCAGGGTGATCGTGCTGCGCAAACCCGCGAAGGGATGGAACCTCGCGCCAATGCTCACCACCGGCGACTTGATTCGCAGGCGGTGAAAAACCCGTCGGAACACTTCGCTGAGGTCCGGCTGAGCCAGCGGCAGGGCCATTTGTTCAGGTTGCTCGATAACCCCTGTGAATGACAAGTCAGCCTCAATCCTCGTCCTGGGCGCCGGGGACACCTTTCCGGTGCTCCTTCTTCCTCAGTTTCTTTTCTTCATTGGCGCGCTTCTTCTCTTCCTTCTCGCGGTCTTTGGCGGCGAGGGCATCCGCCTTTTCTTCCCGCTTGAGTTCCCCAAACAACTTGGACTGATTCGAGAGGGCTTTGGTCGCGCCGTCGAGCGCGTCGTTGAAATCGTCGACAGCGTCGCTGAGGGATTTGCGGTAATCGGCAGTGTAAGGATCGGGTGTTTGCTGAATCTGCCGAAGGTGCTCCAGTTGTTTGGGGCCGAGATCGAGAAACTTCTTCAGACCGCTGCGCATATCGCCATGACGGTCGTACTGATCCTGGATCCAGTTCTTCAGCTCATCGGTGATGTGGATATACTGGTCCAACTGCTTGTTGAGGTAGCTACCAATATCGTAATCCGGGTCGGGTGGCTTGTTACGGAAATTGTCGATCCGGTCTAGCCGGACTTGCGCAAGGGACAAGTAAACCTCGATCCGCTGCAAAGGGTCCTGTGCTTCTCGGAGCTGGTCCGTCTCGTCATCACTGAGGTAATCACCCTTCTGCGCCCCGGGCGTCACTCCAACCGCGACCATGAGCAGCAAAATCGCAGCCACGATTGACGTCTGCAACGCATGGTGACGCCATTTCCCGCAACAGCCGTTGTCACCATAATGTGCAGCATCCAACAGGGTCCGCATACGACGATCACCGCATTTCCGAAGAGGCTCCGGAGGCAACGAAATTCTGCGGGGCTGCCGGAGGGTTTGTGTCCCGGGGTTTAGCCGCGGGGAACAGAGCCCGAAGGACCTCAGACCGAACCCGCTCCATTTCCTGCGCGGCCTTGTCCACAGGGCCACGATCGAAGTAGGCCACCCGGTGCCGCAAGTCTTCCAGCAAGCGGACATCTTGGCGAAGTGATATATCCAACTCTTTGAAACCCTGCGGTTGTTTCGCGGCCTGCCGTCCGGATTCCTGGAGGATTCTCCAGGAAGTCTTCATGTGCTCGACAAACACCTCCAGAAGTTTGCTGCCCAACTGGACATCGCGCTGTTCATAGGCGTCCCGCGCTTGCTCGAGCTTCAAGTTGGCGAATCTAATCTCGTACTTCGCCTTTTTCACGGGATTGGGTTCGCTCTGGATATGCTCCAGCAACTGCTCCTCGGTCTCGCGCGCGGAGGCACACATGCCCCGCAAAAAAACCATCCCCCAAACGGCCAAGCAGGCCAGGAGACAGATAGATCGTCGCCACAGCATAGTATAAGATTATAGCTATTTCCCAAGCTCGCGTCGGAGGAGCTTTGCGCGTTGGCGCGCTTGCCACTCCTGATCAGGAGCCCGGCCACTCGAAAGTTGCAGGAAGTGCTCGTAATTCGCCAGCGCTTCTGGACGGGCTTGCAGGTGATCGTAGCACGTTGCCAGGACGAAGAACAGCAAAGGGGGCGGGTCAGGAGCGCGCGCCAACTGTTCGAAAAGAGGGATGGCCTCCGCGTACCGCTTTTCGAAGTAAAGGCTGGTGGCCAGCCCGTAAGCGGCATCGCGGCTGTGCGAGTCCAGAGTCAGGGCGGTACGGAACTCCCCCTCAGCTTCCGAGTAGTTCTGTTCATCGAGCAGGGTCTGTCCAAGAGCCCGATGGAGATCGGCAACGTCAGGCTGGGTGGCCAGGGCTAGGCGATAGAACTTCTCCGCGTCGGGGAGTTTCTTCAGAAGCGCGTAGACATCGCCTAGCGCCGCCGTGAGGCCGGGCAGGTCCGGCTTGGCGCGATAGACGGCTTCCAGGCTGTCGCGCGCTCGCTCGTTCTGGTTCTGCTGCAGGTACAGTCGCGCTAAATGGAAGCGCGTCTCCAAGTCATCCGGCTTCATTGCCAGGTATTTCTCGAAATGCGCAACGGCTTGAGTTGTGTCCTTCAGGCCTTCGGCCGCCAGGGCTGACCCGAGCTCCGCTTGAGGGAGTTTGGGATCCAGCCCCAGGGCTTTCTGAAATGCCGCCAGCGCCTCAGCCGGGTGTTTCTGTTGGAGCTCGAGCTGGCCGAGATCAAACTGGGCAATGGCCATCCGCGGGTCGAGGCGGATAACCTCCTGAAATTGCTTCGCCGCGGCCTCGGACTGGCCGCACTGGGCAAACGCCCGGCCATAATACAAGTGGGCACGGGCATGCTCGGGTTTCAGAGTTGTAGCCTCCTCGAAGTGCTCAAGCGCCGCTTGCGGTTGCTTCTGCTCGAGAAAGAGGATTCCCAGATTCAGCCGTGCTTCAAAGAGATGGGGCGCGAGTTCCAGCGTTTTCTGGTAAGCCTTGATCGCCTCGGTATCCTGGTGAAGCCCCGTGTAAGCGTAGCCCAGGTTGAACCACGCCGGGGCCGAATCCGGCTGCGCTGCCACGACGGCTTCGAGCGCCTTCACGGCTTCGGCAAAGTCGTTGCGATTGAGAGCCTGTTGGGCGGTCTCCAGAAGCGCGTGTACATCCGCTGCCTGCGGAGGAGAAGTCGGCTTGCGCGTCTGCGCGCCAAGCGCCAAAGCCGGAGTCAACAGCAGGATTGCCAGGAGGGTGTCGACGAAAGCGCGGGGAAGTTGCAGCGCGAAGATCGGGAGCGGGAAGCGCAAGTGGATTCCCGCTTTCGCGGGAATGACCGCGGGGGGTAGGGTCGCGGACGGCTCGCGCTCTGTCGTGTCACCCCCGCGTTGGGGCGCAAGGCCTTGCGCCCCCTCTGGAATCCTGCTTTCGGGGGAATGATGCGCGGCGAGTTGTTTAGTTCTTCGTTCGCGCCAAGCCATGCGGCACCTTGGAATTGGGGAGATATTTCGCCAGAAACCTTCCGGTGAAAGAGAGAGGATTCTTCACCAGGCTCTCGGGCGGACCCGCGGCCACCACATATCCTCCGGAATCGCCGCCTTCGGGGCCGAGGTCAATAATCCAGTCCGCAGTTTTCAGCACGTCCATGTTGTGTTCGATGATCAATACGGTGGCGCCGGTTTCAATCAGGCGGCGAAAGGCCGCCAGCAGCTTGCTGATGTCGTCAAAGTGCAAACCCGTGGTGGGCTCGTCGAAGATGAAGAGCGTGTTTTCGCTGGCCTGGTGGGCCAGGTGGGCGGCCAGGCGCACGCGCTGGGCCTCGCCTCCGGAAAGCGTGGTGGCCGACTGACCCAATCTCAAGTATCCCAGCCCCACTTCGTCCAGCACGCGGATTTTGCCGGTCAACTTGGGGATATTTGAAAAGAAGGCCAACGCCTCCTTCACGGTCATTTGCAGGACGTCGTAAACATTCTTCCCCTTGTATTGAATCTCCAGAACGCTGGGCTTGAAGCGACGCCCGCGGCACTCCTCGCAGACCAGTTCAACGTCAGCGAGAAACTGCATTTCCATGGTTACCGTGCCGTCGCCCTGGCAGGTCTCGCAGCGTCCGCCGGGAATGTTGAAGGAGAAGTGGCCGGGAGTGTAACCGCGCTTGCGCGCTTCGGGGGTGGAAGCGAAGACGTCGCGAATGACGTCAAAGGCTTTGATATAGGTGATGGGATTCGAGCGCGGGGTGCGACCCAGCGGCGACTGATCCACGAGCACGATATCCCGAAGCTGCTGGTCGCCTTCGATGCGTTCACACTCAGCGCGGGGCGCGGGCAGGCCGCGGCGTGAGATCAGCGCGTTGTAAAGCACGTCGTGAACCAGCGTGGATTTTCCCGAACCGGAGACGCCGCTGACGCACACCACGAGCCCGAGGGGAATCTCGACGTCAATGGACTTCAAGTTGTGTTGGCGGGCGCCACGGATGCGCAACCGGGCCTTGCCGGGCTTACGCCGCTCGGCAGGAACGGGAATCTCGAGTTCTCCGGAAAGATAGCGTCCCGTGAGCGAATGCGGATCGGCGCGGAGCCCTTCCAAATTCCCCTCGTAAATGATGCGGCCGCCGTGCTCGCCGGCGCCGGGGCCCAGGTCCAGAAGCTTGTCCGCCTCGCGAATCATCTCCGGATCGTGCTCGACCACCAGCACCGTGTTTCCCAGATCCCGCAGGGTCTTCAAAATCTCGATCAGTCGTCCCGTGTCACGGGGGTGAAGACCGATGGAAGGTTCATCGAGAACATAGAGTGCCCCGACCAGGTTGGAGCCGAGCGCGGTGGCCAACTGAATACGCTGCGACTCACCCCCGGAAAGTGTCGAGGCCAGCCGGTCAAGGGTCAGGTATTCCAGGCCCACTCGATAGAGGAACTTCAATCGCGACCGGATCTCTTCCAGCACCTTGTCCGCAATCGTCTGCTGCTGGGGCGAGAGGCGAAGCTCGTTGAAGAAGTGGTAGGCGTCTTGAATCGACATGCGGCAGAGGTCGGTAATGTTCTTCTGGTTGATGCGCACGTGCAGCGCCTCGCGACGCAGCCGTCCGCCCTGGCATTCCGGGCACAACGTGTAGCCGCGATAGCGGCTGAGGAAGACCCGCACATGGAGCTTGTACTTCTTCCGCTCCAAGTACTCAAAGAAGCCGCGAATGCCCATGAAATCTTCGTCGCCTTCCACCAGCCAGCGGCGCTGCTCGGTGGTGAGTTTGTAATAGGGAACGTCCAGGGGAATACCATGGGCGCGCGCCGTGCGACGCATTTCGTTGTAAGGCATACGATGGCGCGGCTTCGTCCAGGGCTCGACGGCGCCTTCGGCAAGGGTCTTGTTCTTGTCAGGAATCACCAGGTCGAGATCAAAATCGATGGTGTTCCCGAATCCCTGGCAGCGCGGGCAGGCCCCGTAAGGATTGTTGAAAGAAAACAAACTCGGTTCCGGATCCTGATAGACAATTCTGCAGCGCTTGCACTCGAAGCGCTCATTGAAGACCCAGCGTTCGGGCGGTGTGGCCAAGTCGGGCGAAACGAATTCCAGAACCGCCTCGCCCGATTCGCGGTAGCAGAGTTCCACGGAATCGATCAGCCGCTGGCGAATCTCCGGCGCGGCCGCGAGGCGATCCACAAGAATGTAGACGGGCCTCGAGAAATCCACGTCCAGCAGCGATTCCGGTGTGGAGAATTCAAAAACCCGTCCCTGCTGGTACAACCGGTTGAAGCCACGCTGACGAAGGGAGAAGAGCCGTGGCTTAAACTCATCGCCGGGCGGCGGAGTTGTTAGCGTGACGGCCTCGGCTACCGCAGGCGGCTGGCGTCTTGCGGAACTGCCCCGGGCTTTCGAAGAGGGCAGCTCGCGCGCACCACTTTCAGAAATTCCCGGGGGCGTGGAAGCGCCGGGATTCACCTGAAACAGAACGTGGAAGCGGCGGCCCGGCTCCGAAGCCAGGACCCGGCCGGCGATTTCATCGACGTGATCCTTCTTTACAACTTGCCCGCAGCGGTAGCACTCCGTGACGCCAATGCGGGCAAAGAGCAGACGCAGGTAATCGTAGATTTCTGTTGCCGTCGCGACCGTGGAGCGCGGATTGCGCGTGGTGTTCTTCTGGCGAATGGCCACCGGAGGCGCAATGCCAGTAATCTCGTCAACATCCGGCTTCTCCATGCGTTCCAGGAACTGGCGAGCGTAAGCCGAAAGGGATTCCACGTAACGACGCTGGCCTTCGGCATAGAGGGTGTCAAAGGCCAGGCTGGATTTGCCCGAGCCCGAAAGCCCTGTGACGACGGTGATTTTGTTATGGGGAATCGTGCAGTCGATGTTCTTCAGGTTGTGGACGCGCGCCCCGCGGACAACAATGGCCTCGCCAAGCGAACTTGTTCTGGCCGCGCCAGCGCCAGGGGCCTCGGTCGCTGCGTTCACGCCCGGCCGCACCCAGAGGGTGCCCCCGATGGACCCGACCGGTCCGGGCGCCTCGGCAACGGCAGGTTCGTCGATGGGTCGATCGTCGCCCGCGCTCAAGGATTCCCTACTCCCTAACCGGGAGGCACCGCAGCCGCAGGTCTGTCCCCGCATCCAGCGAGACACAGTGAGTCCCGGAACAGTAAGCTCAAACATCCAATTATATGTCGCAGGGAATCCGCGTGCAAAGCGGGAGTGTGGAGTGGCGTGAGAATTGCCACGCTCCCCTCCTCCGCTGAGGAGGGGGTTGGGGGGGTGGCTCAAGGAGTAAGACCGAACGTCAACCACCCCCTGGCCCCCCCTTGTCCAGGAGGGGAATCACGGCGAGGACCTTCCCTACTGAACCGGTGGCTCGTCCGGATGCGCAGGAGGCGCAGCGGGGGCGCCGGGAGCGCCTGGGTGTTCGGAAGGCCGGCCCTGGCCTCCGTGGTGTTCCATCATGTGTTCGCGCCCGGGACCGCCGAAGCCGCGATTCTCTCGGAAGGAGCGCAGCTTCTTCTGCTGCTCCGGCGTGAGGACATTCCGCGCCGCGAGCAGGGTCTCCATATGCTGCTTCATCCTCTGGCCGCGCAGCTCGGAGATCTCTTGAACTTTTTTCATAACCGCGTCGTGATCCGGGTTATCAGTCCGCAGCAGTTCGCGGAGCTCGATGCCGCGCAATTCGAGATCTGCGCGAGTCTTTACAGAGGATTTCTCCGAATCCACGGCAATCTGATGCAAGCGGTCGACCTGTTGGTCAGCCAGATTCAGATAGGCGCGCGCTCGGGGGTTGTCGGCCAGACCCACAATGCCCGCCCCACCCCCGAATCCGTGCCGTCCGTCCCACCGACCCATTCCATGATGTCCAAAGTCTCCGGAAGGACCCTGACTGGCGGATTCATGCGGCCCTTGCCAACGGGCCGGTTCCTCCTGTCCTTGCCCACCCCACGCGACAATGGCCGCGGCCAACAGCACCAAAAGGCCTATCGTGCCAAAAGCAAATTTCCGACGCATATTTGAACCTCCTCCCTCTCCACTTCTCAGACGAAGCACGCACCCCATACGTTACAGACGACTCCTTGCAGCAGGCATATTTGATAAAGTTAACATCTCGCCATTGCCCACAGTTGTGGACAGGCGTAGTGGGCCACACGATTTTGGATTTTCGATTTTGGATTAGTGGAGCGGGGGGCGCCACCCTGCGCCGACATCTCTACTTTCAGCCCTCTCCCTTGGAGTCTGTGTGAAAACCTCAGATTTCGCGTCTTCGCGAACGGAGATTCAATGACTTGCACTGTGGAAAAGGCCGAAAAACCGAGTTGCCACACAAACTCCCTTGGGGAGAGCGTGCCCACCTGGTTAGGCGCTTTAGGGAAGCGTCCGGAGTCAATCAAGGCGTCGCTTGGGTGGAACGCACTCGGGACTTCGTCAGGCGGTGACGCAACCAGCCTGCTCGTGGCTTGCACAAGGCGGATTACCTGGAATCGCCCAGAGCTTCATCGATGAGCTTGTAGATATCGGCCAGCGGGGGGGCGCCCACGACGGGCCGCCCGTTGATGAAGCTGGTAGGGGTTTGCGCGATGCCGAGGGCCTGCGCTTCGCGGGTGCTTGCCTCGACACGCGGGAGCGAAGCCTGCGAGTCAATGCAGGAAGCCAGTTTCATATTATCGATTCCTGCCTCGGCGGCCAAGTGAAGCAGCATGTCGCGGATATGGTTCGCGTTGAGCGCGCTCTGGTTTTTGTAGACCAGAGAGCGGAAGGGAACGTACTTGGAGGGATCGATCTGATACGCGCACAGCACGGCAACCGCCCCCGTGAGCGCCCAATCGTGGATGCTGGTGAGAGGGAACTCCTTGAAAACCACACGCAGCTTGTCGCCGTACTTGGGAATGATGTCCGTCTCCAGCGTCTCATGGAAGCGCGCACACATGGGGCACTCCATGTCCGAGTATTCCACCAGCGTGACCGGGGCGGCGGCGGGACCCTGCGTGGCCTCGTCCTCGAGCGAAATGAGCTGCACGATATCCTTCCGCGCATCGCCGCCGAGCGTGTAGATGCTCCCATCCACCAAATAGCGCCCGTCCTTCGAAACAAAGTAGGGTTGCGTTCGCTTGTCCTTGCCGTCGTCGAGGGTGAGCGTGAGCGCGTAGAAATCCGGGTAGACGCTTTCGCGGAAATCACCTACCGTCACCTTCACCGTGTCGGGAATATGAAAGCGCTGGCGGATGTACCGAACGATTTTCTCGCGGGTCGCCGCTTGGTTCGGCGCCTGCGCGGCCGCGGTCGGCGCGGACACCGCGAGAGCCGCAACCAGCAGACCCAGAACTAGGAAGCTTCGAAGGGAGGAAGCAAGGCGTCTCATCGAAACGGCAAACTCCTTTCGCTTGAGCCCGAGCACGAAACCGTGCAGGCGAAAACAGCGATTCTAGCCACGCTTCTGTTCAAAAGCAATTCCGGTTGCTTTGGCGCGCGGAAGGTCCTGGCAGTACATCTGCAATTTATCGTCCGCATCCGGGTCCGGCTCGGCGAATCTGCAGTAATCCTCACTTCGCGCCGCGCAGGGCTTCATCCACAGCCTGATAATAGGTCTCGGGGGAGGGCAGGCCGATGATCATCTTCCCATTGACAAAGGCGATGGGCGTCCTATCAACGTTCACACGCTTGCCTTCCGCGAGATCAGCTTCCACGCGCGGCAGCGAAGCCTTGGCATCGATGCATGCGGCCAGTTTCACGCGGTCCACTCCAGCTTGCTCGCCGTAAGTGAGCAGCAAGTCCCGCAGAGTGGCCGCGTTGATGAGCTGCTGGGCGCGAAAGAGCGCCGTGCGCAGGGGCACGTAAGCGGAAGGGTTGATCTCATAAGCACACTGGCAAGCGATGGCCCCCGTAAGGGACCACTCGTGAATGCCCGTCAGCGGAAATTCCTTGAAGACCACGCGCACCTTGTTGCCGTAGCGAGGCAGCAGTTGGGTCTCGAAGAACTCGTGCACTGCTGCGCACGACGGGCATTCCAGGTCGGCGTACTCCACAATGGTGACGGGAGCGCTGGCCGGCCCCTGTGAGGGCGCATTGTGAAGCGAAATGGCGCGCAGAGCCTGCTGCCGAAGGTCGACGCCCAAGGTGTAGATCTCGCCCAGGATCAGGTGCTTGCCATCCCGGGAGAGAAGCAAGGGCCGCTCCTGCTTCACCTTGCCTTCTTCAACGATGAGCGTCCCCTCCTGGAAGTCGGCCGAAGCGGAACGGTGGAAAGTTCCCAGCGAGAGCCCTACCTTATCAGGGACCTTGAACGCCGCACGGATGTGGCGAATGATCTCGGGGTTCGAAGTCTGGTCCAGATCGACCAAGCCCCCCAGGATCAGGTAGCGGGAGTCCTTGGAGATCCACACCGCCTGGTCGTGCTTGTTCTTGCCCTCGTCCACGGTGAGGGAGGCTTCGTAGAAGCCGGAGGCGAACGAGCTGCGCAGCCCGCCGAGGGAAAGGTGCACCGTATTGGGCACGCCAAAGCGCTCACGGACGAAGCGCAATACTTTCTCGCGCGTGGCTTCACTCAGAACCGGGGGTGCTGCGGACTGGTGCGCCTGGGCCCCCAGAAGAGAAGTCCCACGGCAAAAGACAAGGGCTACTCCCACCAACAAGACCTTCCAAGGTTTCCCGTTCAAGTAACTCTTATCCTCCCTGAGAGATGGATTCTCTGACGGCCCAAAGATAATTCTAGTGAACCTGGCGCACACAAAGCAAACCCGATTTCTCCAAGCACCTCTAAGCCTGCAGGAGTTCACCCTCGGACGCCACCATATCCTGGAGCACAGGGTTGACGAAGAATCCCAGAAACAGACGCAAACTCAAGTCGGCCCCCCTCACGATGGCAAAAGGCTGCCGTGAAGAAGTTGGCCTTGCAGCAGGAGAACCTGCCGTGGCTCGTTAACGTACCTGCACGGAGGAACTGCCCTAGCCAACACCCAGCTTCCGGGTGCCGCCGGGCGCCTCCACAGCCGCTTCTGTATCGGATAGTCCCGCCCCTGTTTCCCCGCGGTGGTGATAGAGAAGGAGGTGAAAAAGAAACATTAGCGCGAGAACACCTCCGAATGTGCAGACGATGGTGGCGCCAGTGGGCAGGTCCAGCATGACGGAGAGATACACGCCAAGCGCTGAAACCAGCGTTCCCATTGTCCAGCCGATGGCCAAGCGCCGCCCAATCCGATCCGCGAACAGCATGGCGCCCACGGAGGGTACGATCAAGTAGCAGAAAACCAGCAGGACTCCGGCGATAGCGACCGACGACGTGACGACGAATCCGAACGAAGCGTAGAACAGGAAGTCCCAGAAACGTACAGAGATGCCTTGGGCCTCGGCCGCCTTGCGATCGATGGAAATGAGAAGGAACTTTTTGCGGAAGACAAAGTGGAACAGGCCAATGGCCGCATACAGCGCCGCGGTCTTGGCCACCTCCGGTCCGGAGACAGCCAGAATGTTGCCCACCAGCATGTCTTTCAGGTGCTCGGTTTCACTGGTGGCTTTGCTCATGGCCAGAATCGCCGCGGCAGAGGCTACGGCGTAGGCAATTCCAATGATCGCCTCCTGCGGAATGTGCGCCCGTCGTATGCGGAGCAGAGCGAAGATGGCCGCACCCAGAAACGTGAACGCCAGACTGATCCAGTAGGTGTTACCGGCGTGCGGGTTCATGCCGAACAGAATCGCCACCGTGGCGCCCAGCGCGGCGATCTGGGCCAGGGCGAGGTCTACGAAGATGACGCCGCGCTCGACCACGTGTACCCCCAGATAGGCGTGGATCCCCGTCAGGATCAAGCTGGCCAGGAACGGCATGAGCAAAAAGGGCAGAACTTCCATTCGACCTCCTCGACTTGCCTATTGCGTGGCCTTGAAGGCCTTCGTCAGCAACGCAATATCGTAGTCAAAAAGCTTGAAGTAGTCTGTAGCTTCTTTTTCGGCGGCCACCGATGGGAGCAAGACGATCACCTGGGCTCCGGTCGCACTGCCGATGCTGTTCGGGGTTTTCAGGTCGAAGTAAGGCTCGACCATCACTACCTTCACGTGATCGCGGCGCATTTGCTGGATGAGCTCGATGGTATGACCCGGGCTGGGCGGGATACCCGGGCGCGGCTCGACGTAACCGACCACGTCAAGCTGAAAGTGCTTGGCGAAGTTCGGCCACGATTTGTGATAGCTGACCACCTGGCGGCCATGGAAGGGCCTCATCTCCTCGTCCCAAACTTTTTCCGCAGCCGTCAGGCGCTGGCTGAAATCCTCCCAGCGTTGCTGGAAGTAAGCTGCGTCCTGAGGTCTCATCTCCGCCAGCTTCATCATGATGCCGTGAGCGACGCGACGGCCGTTTTCCGGGTCCAGCCAATAATGCGGGTTCCCCAACGGGTGCACGTCGCCCATCGCCCGCGTAACCACGCCGGTGGGCTTCTCCAAAATCTCCGCGAAGTCCGAGGCGTCGAGGTAGCCTGACGCCCCGACCTGAATCTTCGGGTTACCAGATTGGGTGATCAACGGCGGCAGCCAGCCAATTTCCAGTTGCAGCCCCACCACAATCAGCAAGTCCGCCTTGCGAAGCTTGAGAAGGAAGCTGGGCTTGGCCTCCACAAAGTGCGGATCCTGATAGCCGCGGGCGATTGATTCTACCTCGATGCGGTCGCCGCCGACTTCTGCGGCGAGCGCTGCCATGTCGGTGGTCGCGGTCACCACCTTCAGCTTCGACGCGGCTTCGGCAGGGCCTGCAGAAAGCGCAGCCAGCCCGACCAAGAATGTGGATATCAACAAGCTGATGCAAACTGAGCGATGTCGTTGATTCATGGAAGCTCCTAAAAAGGATGCGCGCCGTGCGCACCCAGCGAAAACTGGAATTGGAAGCGCAACTCATTCCCTTCCCGTCCGTCGGCGTATCTGGCAAAGCGATACTGTCCGCGGATTTGGCTGAACTCACTCGGCCAGTAGGTGAGGATGGTGGAAAAGCCACTGTCGGTCAAGTTGGCAGCGCGCGCCCGGTCGGAACGGTCAAAGCGGCCACCGATAAACCAGCGCCGGGCGAATTGATAGTCCCCAGAGGTATAGAACCCAAAGGCCTGCTGAGGCACCCCAGGCTCCTCGCGGTTACTCCAGATGAGTTCGCTGCGGCCTACGAAGGAGTGATAGATCGACCGGCGCAGAGGCTTCCAATGCAGGGTGGCATCCAGACCATAAAGTTGAGTGCGAAAAGCATTGCTCCCCAACACCGCACCCGCGTCGTTGTGCCCTCGCGCGTAAGAGAAGCCAAGATCGACGTTCGTATTGTCGGTAATGTCCTTGTAGCCGCGGAGGTGCCCCACCAAGCTGGCATCCCGGCTCTGGCTCGACCTGAAGACGTCCGCCGAATCCCCACGGAAGACCTGACCAGTCGCTTCCAAGAAGATGCCATCGGGCGCCGGTAGAATGCGGGTCAGTGAAATACCGGCATCATCGATTCCGTCTTCGCCGCCCACCAGGTTGTCAGTCACCAGCGGTCGATCGGTCCAGGGGAGCACGTGATTGTGAAGCGTGTTGACCTTGCCAAAGGCGGCGCGCATCTTGCCGACCTTGGCAACGAATCCCCACGGTAGCGACGTAAACGTAATGAAGCCTTCTTCAAGGTTCACTCCTTCCTCGCCGAACGATAGGAAGAAGTCGGCGCGCGCGTAAGGATCCACGATCGCCTGCAACCCCACCTCTGATTCGTGCATTGCCAATGCTGGCACTGGGTTGAACGGATTCTTGCCAACGGACCCCAGAAAGTCGCCAATCACGCTGATGTCAGGGTTCAAAGCCTTGGCGGCGGCACTGGCTCCGCCGTAAACCGGCAACTGGCCTCGAGACTCGCCCGGCAAGACCGCAGTTGCAGCCACCGTCTGCGGGGCAGGCGGAGGCGGTGCCTGCGCCTCGGGTGTCGGGGGCGGAGCTGCCTGTGTTGCGGCTGAAGCCGTTTCGGGGGGTCCCGCAGCTCGCTCGGCGGGTTGTGCGGCCGCGCCCGGCGTGCCAGGACCCACCCCGCGAGCAGCCTTAAGCGCCTGGACCTCGGCCTCAAGCGCCGCAATGCGCTCTTCGAGCGCCGTGAATCGGTCCTGCGTGTTATCTCTTTCTTGCGCCAGGAGAATCCCGGACGACAAAACAAAGCAGCCGCAGAAGATGATCAGGTACCGCATTGTGAATCTCTCCCCTTGCATTTGAGAATGACCGAAGGTTGCAGCTCACATGGCGTGTGGCAGACATTTTCTCTTTCCGCTGACTACCTGGTGGGAGGGAATGCTCGCGTTGCCCGTGAAGTGCCTCCCTTGCGCGGTTGCCACCTCGCACTCGCCGCTTGTTGGAGCTCTTCTCATGGCAAACCCCATGTTCCTAGCGCCTCCCTTACCTGCTCGATGGAAGGCATGTAGTTGGCGAATGCCGGTCGATAGGTAAGCTGCGAGGCGCGAAAGCTGCGCTCCACGTCGAGGAAATCCAGCAAGCTGGCCGCGCCCTGTTTGCAGGCGTATTCACTGAGGTCGTGCGAATCCTCGGACCAAGAATCTCTCTCACACGCTTCTAGGTGGATGTTCTATCAGGCTGTTGGGTTGTAGTCCCCGCCCCGGCAGATGGCTCCCGCTGGCGAGTTCCTGCCGGGATCTAATCGGCTCGCCCTTCAACCCCGATCCCGAAGCAGGAAGCCGGGTAGGGGCCACCACCCGGGCAACTTCAGGATCGGGGTTCAATCTGCCGCGACAATGCCTTCACTTTTTCTGCCAGGCGATTGAGCAGCGCCAGTCGCGCGTGAGTTTTCTTAAATTCATCGAGAGACCGGCCGGGGGTCCCCCAAATAATCGATCCACTGCGAACGATTTTGCCGGGGAGAATCCCTGCCTGGCCGCCGATCGTGACGCGGTCCTCGATGCGCACGTGATCCCCGATACCGACCTGTCCGGCCATTACCACGTACTCACCGATTTCGACACTCCCGGAAATTCCCGTCTGCGCGGCGATGACGCAGTGGCGGCCGATCTTTACGTTGTGGGCGATCTGAACCAGGTTGTCGATCTTGGTGCCCTGTCCGATCACTGTGGTGCCCAGCGAGCCGCGGTCCAGTGTGCTGTTGCTTCCGATCTCGACATCATCCTCAATCACGATCTTTCCCAACTGCGGGAACTTCACATGCCGTCCTTCCGCGAAGACGTACCCGAAACCATCGGAACCCACCACTACGCCCGCGTGGAGCACGACCCGGTCACCAATCTGCGCGCCGGGGTAAACGGTCACGTGTGGGTAGAAGAGGCAACGCGCGCCGACCCGCACGCCCTCGCCCAGAAAGACCCCCGGGCCGAGCCGCGTTCCCGGCCCTACGCTGACCCTGCTTTCGATCACGACGTGCGCGCCCACCGCAACGTCCGGGGCCAGTTGTGCGTCCGGCGCGACGACGGCCATGGGATGAATGCCTGGGGAAAAAGGCGAAGCCGGATGAAGTGCCTCAGCAGCTCGAACCAGCGCCAGCTTGGGATTACGCACGGCGATCGTGGTCTGCCCGGGCAAGGAGACACCCTCCGGCACCAGCAGGCATCCCGCGCGCGCGCCCGCGGCCCTCTCGACGGCGCGTGGACCCTCGGCGTAGGAAAGCTCCGCTGGCCCGGCGGCGTCCAAGGCCGCCACTCCGTGAATCTCGCGCTTGCCGTCACCTTCAGGCTTTCCTCGCAGCAATTCGGAAATCTCGAAGACTGTCATGATTGGCCTCTCGATTACCCTGAGTGGCAGGAGAAGGCTCGTCCCGCATTGCGCCCGCGCTGTTCAGAAAGGATAAAGCGGCGGCTCCCCGGGCGGGCGGGTCTTCCAACGCCGATGCACCCAGAGCCATTGGTCCGGATAGCGGCGCGCGTACTGCTCGATCAGGTGGGTAAAGTTCGCCGTGTTGGCCAGGATCTCTTCCTCGGGGTCGTCGCGCTTGACCCATTCCACGGGGTCGAACCGCAGGCGGTATTTCTTCAGCTTCGCATCCCAGATGACCAAGCCCAGGACGATGGGTACGCCGGTTTTCCGGGCTACCCGCGCCGGACCCGTGGTCGTGCAGGCCGGCCGGCCGAAGAAGTCGACGAACACGCCCTCACTCGACGACATGTTCTGATCGGTGAGCACACCCACCGCGTGGCCTTGCGAAAAGGCCCGCAGGACTTCCCGTGCAAACTCGCTCTTGTCAATCGGCTTGCCGCCACTCAGGCAGCGGTAACGATTGATGAGTCGATCGATGAGAGGATTATCGAGTTCGCGTACAACGAACTGGCAGGGGTAACCATATACACCGTGGGCAAAGGAGCCCAATTCCCAATTGCCGAAGTGGGCCGTCAAGAAGAACAGGCCGCGGCCCTGGCTCTGGGCGCGCGCGTAATTTTCAAACCCGTCGTAAATGATCAGGCTCTCGATGTTCTCGCGATTCCAGCGGGGGAAGTGGGCAAAGTCCGCCAGCATGCGGCCGAAATTCTGGAAGAGGCCGAAGATCACGCGGCGCCGTTGCCGCTCGGACCATTCCGGGAAAGCAAAGCGCAGATTGAACAGACCCACTCGCCGCAGGCGAGGCCAGAACCCGTAGCTTAGAGTGGCCAGAACGGCGCACACGCCGCGTGCCAGCTTGTGGGGAAGCCAGCCGAGCGTCTTGAGCACCACAATCACGGCCCAATACTCCAGGCGTTGACCGAGACTCAAGCGCGGGCGCATTCCGGCCCGCTCCGCGGACGCCAGACCCTGAGAAGCGTTGTCAACCGCCGCTGGTTTCATTCGTTGCTCAGGTACAAAGGAAACACCGTGAGGCTTCGCTCATCCTGATTGCCCACGAGCCCTTGCCCTGCACGCCTCAATCGGCGCGGAGAGAAAGATTCTGCAGGAAAAAATTGAGGACCTGATCTTCGTATTCTTTTTTCTCACCCTCGGACGCCAAGCCTGCCTGGGAGTGTTCCAGCACCAGCAACTGCTTGGGCGGCGGGGCCTGACTGTAAATTCCCTCCGTCATCTTTGCCAAGGGAGGATTGTCGCGTCCCGAGATAAAGAGCTTGCGCACCGCCGCCAGCTTGGGCAGATTGGCAAGCATCGGGGAGGAGTCCGTACCCCGTGTGGCGAGATGAAACTCGGCCTCGGTGAGGGCTCGGAAGAGCCCGCTGGAGCCGCCCAACATGCGATCGATTTGCGTATCGAACATCTGTTCAGGGGTCGCGTAGATGGTGTCCACCACCAGCGCCTTGACTTTGGGATTCGACTGCGCGGCCACCAACGAGGCGTACCCGCCTACGGAAGTCCCGAATAATCCGATGCGGTTGGGGTTGACGTGGGGTTGCTTGGTGGCGGTTTCAATGGCCGACATCAAATCCGAGGCCTGTCGAGGTCCCAAGTTCGAGTAAGCCTCCTTGGCCTTCGGCCCATGAAAATTGAAAATGTACACGTTGAAATGGTTGTCGCACAGGATGGTGCCCAGAGACAACAAATCTGCTCGGTTCGAGTCGTACCCGTGGCTGAGGATAATGACGGGCGCGCCCCGCAGGCCCCGCAGCAGCCAACCCTCATGCTCGCCACCGGAGCGGTCGGTGAAGCTCAGGGAAATGTAACTACTTAAGAGATAACTCTGTGGCGTGACGGCTTCCTGGAGGTTTTGTCGCGTGATGACGTTGTAAGTCAGACAACCTCCCACTCCCGCCACAGCCAAGAAAAGCACAACTAGGAAGATGAGAATCCGGCGCGTCAGTCGGAGGACAAACTTCCCGTAGAATCTGGGGGGGCCAGCGATAGCAAATGCTCTTCGGTGCGCCATGCTACTGACTCTTTTCTGGTCTCCTCCGCGCCCGGACGGTAAGCAAGGATCGCAGACCGCAAATGCTACCACAACCGCTTTTTCTCTCCACAAGAACTTTTCGCCAGGTGGTCGTTCCCATGCCCCAGCCTGCTCCCACTCAGTTTCAATCTGAACCGTCGCCCGCCGCGGCCGAACGTCTGCCGATCCTAATGGCGGACGACAGAGGGTGTCTCGACTTGCCTGCGCCTGCCTGCGGCAGTCAGGCCAAGCAGGCTTGTCGGGACCGGTGAAGGGGCCGGTTCTCGTGCCTAGTGCCTACTGACCAGTTCCACCTGCCTGCCGCCCTCATGTTTTCCCCCCGCCTCGTCTATGCAGAATCTAAAATTGCAGATGCAAAATCGCCAGACGTCCCCTACACTCCGTTCGCCATTTCCGTCTCCTCAAGCATATAATTCCCCCAAACCTTGAAAGGAGTCTTTCTCATGTCCCAAGATTCGGAACTGAATCGCCGCGAATTCCTCAAAAGCACCGCGCGCACCGGCGCCGGGCTGGCGGCTCTGGGTAGCATCAGCCTTTTCCCCAACCCCGAAAGGATCTTCGGAGCGAACGACCGCGTACGCGTGGCCGTGATCGGCCTCCACGGTCAGGGCTGGGCGCACGTGCAAGAATATTCCCATATCCCCGCCGTCGAGATCGCCGCCGTCTGCGATGTGGATGAGAACGTGTTGAGCGAGCGCCTGGGCCAGATGGAAAAGATGGGGCTCAAGAAGCCGGCCACCTTCATCGACTTGCGCAAGCTTCTCGAAGACAAGTCCATCGACGCGATTTCCATCGCCACGCCCAACCACTGGCACTCACTGCAAGCCATCTGGGGCTGTCAGGCCGGCAAGGATGTTTACGTTGAGAAGCCCATGTCCCACAACTGGTGGGAAGGCCGCCAAGTGGTGCGCGCCGTGGAAAAATACAACCGCATCGTGCAGCACGGCACCAACAGCCGCTCCGGCAAAGCCATCATCGAGGCCATTCAGAAAATGCGCGACGGCCTGATTGGTGAAGTCTATCTCTCGCGCGGTCTCTGCTACAAGTGGCGCAAGACCATCGGGCACGCCCCGGAAGAAGCCGTGCCCGCCGGCGTCCACTACGACCTCTGGACCGGCCCCGCGCCCTTCAAGCCTTTCACCAGGAATCGTTTTCATTACAACTGGCACTGGATCTGGGACACCGGCAACGGCGACTTCGGCAACCAGGGCATCCACGAGCTGGACGCCGCACGCTGGGGACTAGGCGTGAAGTTCCCGACCCGGGTCGCGGCCATTGGCGCGCACGTCATGTTTGAGGATGACCAGCAAACCCCCAACGTATTGAACATCACGTACGAATTCACCGTGCCGGACGGAAAAAAGCGGCTTTTGGAATTTGAAGTCCGCCACTGGATCACCAACCACGAGGCCGAGATCGGCTCGCCGGCCTTCGGTGGAAGCGAAATCCCCGCGGCGCTCGGCAATGCCCAAGAGCCGAAGAAGCAGAAGGGGCCGCAGAACACCATCGGCAACATTTTCTATGGCTCCAAAGGCTATCTGGCCATGAACGGCTACGACAGCTACAAGTCGTGGCTCGGCGAGGAGCAGGAACCCGGACCGCAGGGCGCCTCCGGAGGCAACAACTGGGCCAACTTCATCGATTGCGTGCGGAGCCGCAAGAAGGAGGAGTTGAACGCGCCCATCGAGGAGGGCTACATTTCCTGCACGCTGCTGCACCTGGGTAATGCGTCGTATCGAGTGGGCCGCGCGCTGCAGTTCGATCCCGAAAAGCAGGAAGTGATCGGCGACGAAGAAGCCGCGCGCATCCTCCGCGACGCCGACCGCGGCTACCGCCCGCCCTACGTTGTGCCGGAGGAGGTGTAGTCGCGCGTAACAAGAACTTGAACTGGTAGCCACGGACAGTGCCTTTCTGTCCGTGGGCTTTTCGGTGCAAGACAAACCCACGGTCAATCAAAAACCAATTGACCGTGGGTACCGCTCCGCAGCGGGTCCCGTCCGGCATAGTGCATGGCGTGCGAGAGGTCCAGGAGGTCCTCCGGCGGGTAGTGGGTCAGGCAGCGAAGCCGGCGCCTACGACGGCCCGTTTGTCTCCTCTTTGATCCCGGCGCTGGAAGTCCACCGAAGGGTTGCCGCCATCAAAACGCCACGCGCGAGTAGTCACCGTGGGCTACCATGGGTTACTCGGATCGTAGTCTCGAAATTCGAATTCATCTGCTCCCTCAAACCTCGTAACCGTGCGGGGCGACCCGGTAAGTGCCCACCCGTAACAACCCGCGGCCTTGGACGACCAAGCGATCTCCGCAAACTCACCGAATTGCCCTGTTGGTATCGGGACGTCGGGGTCCCAGTGGTGGACGACCAGGCAATGCAGACGCTTACCAGGGCGGCTACGATTCAGGGTATCAAACCAATCACAGGCGAGCACGGCCGAGAGTCTCGGGCACCCAGGATGCCCGTGATCGTCGGGGAGCATTGCGCCGCCGGGCGGCGGTTCGATGTGCTTTGACACAAGTTCCTGTCTGAAATCAGTTATTGCATGGGGAAAGTCGTCCCTCAGCCATGCATCCTCAAGCGACGCACCATATAGCGCACTCTGGACATCGTCCATGTCGACGAAGTGATCTCCCAGGAACACGACAAGGATCATGGGCTTTCCGGTCGGCGAGTATCTGCGACACTTGCCCAACACGGCATCACAGATCTTCTTGGCCCTCTCCCCGCGGTCAACGGTGTACACAGATTCGCTTTCAACACCCAGTCCCCTAACAGGCAGTGGCCTGATAGTTCGGGAAGGATTATGGGGCAGGTAGACATCGACGATAAATTGTTGATTCGTGATCTTCACCACCATATCGGGTGTCAGAGAAGTGCCAAGGTCTGGTTGAAACTCTGGCTCAAAGTGGAGGCGGCGAAGCAATTCGTGCGCAACCAGTTCATGCAATGCCGCGTCAACCTCGTTCTCATCGCCGACGGCGATTCTCTGGAGGAGTCGCTTATGCTTATTCTGGGCAATGTTGACAAAGCATGTTTCGAGAAAGTCCCGTATTTCGCGGGCGGCCCGCCTAGCATCGTCTCGGACCCACTTAGCCCAACTGCTCAACCCTGGGTTTTTCTGCATGGCGCTGAGGAGCATCGAAACAAGCCTACTGCGATCGAACTGTCTGCGTCCAGCGGTTAGCCTCTCGACGCATGAAGCAACGATGCCGGAATACCATGATCCCATTCCCCATCTTGACTTCCGGCCTCCGCCGCCTTACTCTCTATCTTTCAGGGTCACTCGAAATCAGTTCAGCTTAATTCCTGAACCCTCTTTGCCCGGAGGTGGCGATGAGTCTCCTCAAGATTGCAAGTGTTCCTCCCGCTGCGGTCGCGCCTGACACGACGGTGCTGGAGGCCGTGGAAGTGATGGCCGAGCACGGCGTGGGCGCGGTCGGCGTGGTCGAAAACGGCCTATTGCGCGGCATCTTCACCGAACGTGACGTCATGCTCCGCATCGTCCTGCGCCATCGCAACCCCAAGGGCACGCGTGTGGCTGAGGTGATGACCTCTCCCGCCGAGACCATCACCGACGCGACCACCGAGGAGGACGCGCTCGTCCACATGGTGGAGCGCCACGTGCGTCACTTACCCATCGTCGGCGCGCGCGGCGAGCTGAAAGGCATACTCTCCCTCCGCAACCTGCTCGAACGCCGCGTGGCCGAGCTCGCGCGTGAACTCCACTCCCTCGACCAGTACCTCTCGAACGACGGCCCCGGCGGGTAACTTCGCCCGCCCCCCTGCCCAGCCTTTGGGAGACGCGCCAGCAAAGGCTGTCCGCCTCTACTCCGATTCCCTGCCCTCTTTTCCGGCTTCCGCGCCTGTGAGGGCCTCAAGACCCTCGCGAACCATGAATCCGGTTATCAGCAGCGCGGCGATCGGATCGGCCCACCACCAGCCGAGCCAGCCGTTCAGTGCCAGGCCCGCGAGGAGTGCTGCGGAAAGATACGCACACAGCATCGACTCCATGCCGTCCGCGGCGAGCGCCCGGCTCCCGAGCCGCCGCGCCACGCGGCGCTTCGCCACACCCAGCGCCGGCATTACGACAAGCGCCGCGACGGCCAGCACCATGCCCGGCAAGCTGAATCGCGCCTCGTGCCGCATCCACAGATCCGCGACGGCCTCGTAACCCACATAAATCGCCAGCGCGAAGAAAGTGATGCCCACGAATTTCACCGCCCGTGTCTCCGCGGTGTTTTCCGCGAGACCCCTCTGGCGGAAACGCCACAGCACGGCGAGGCCTGAGGCAGTCTCAATCACACTATCGAGCCCAAACCCCACAAGCGCAATGCTCCCTGCCACGAGCCCCGCCGCCAGGGCCACCGCCGCCTCAAGCGTGTTCCATCCGATGGTGAGGCATTCAAGCCATACCGCCCAGCGTCGGTCCCGTGACTCGGTATTCCCTTTGTCGTCCATCGCGCTTCGCCCCTCCGGGCCGAAAGTATATCGTCCCCGGCTCCGACTGAGCCAGCGGCAGCAGAACCGTCTTCGCTGCCGGCACATCTGCCTCCACCTGCCGCGATGCTCCCGAAGATTCCCGGAACTTTCTCCCAGCCCTTCGCGTTAATGGGTCTAGGAAGGAGCCAAGCAATCATGAGACGCAACCTATGGGCACTGGTGGTACTGGCGTGGGTTTCGACGGCGGGCCTGGCAGCCGCTGCCGATCGTTGGGTGCACGTCAAAGTCATCGAAGCCGGAGAAGACGGCGAACGAGTCCGCATCAATATCCCGCTGAGCCTGGCCGAGAAGGTCCTGCCGACGATCAAGGCCGACAAGCTTCGCGATGGCAAAATCAAGGTAGGCGAACACACCACCGACAAGGTGGACCTGCGCGCGCTGCTGGAGGCCGTCCGCGACGCGCAGGACAACGAGTACGTCAGGGTGGAGTCCTCACACGAAGACATCCGGGTGGCAAAGTCGGGTGGCTTCCTGCTGATCAAGGTTCAGGACTTTCCCGGCGTCAACCGAAAAACTCCTCAAGCTGGCGAGCGGAAACGCGGCTCGACCGTGAACATCAAAGTCCCTTTTCCGGTTGTCAATGCCCTGCTCTCCGGTGAAAAGGACGAACTCAACGTGCTGGCCGCGATTCGTGTCCTGAACAATTACCAGGAAGTCGATCTGGTCACCGTCAACGATGAGAGCAGCACGGTGCGCGTCTGGGTCGACTCGCAAAACGTGGCCGATTGAGTGGTTTCGTCGCGTCCGTGCAACGCCCGGCGGCGGCCGCTTTACCCGATGTGAGGAGGCGTGTGCGCCGCCCAGCTCAATGAAAATGGCACCCTTGGGAGGAAGAAGGTGATATCAATGACCCCGAATGTAGCCATTCTGGGAGCCTCGGTTACCCTGGTCACCATGACCGGCGCATTTGTCTGCAGTATGGGCGCGGTGCGCGTGGAGGTCCAGTCCAAGTCGCCCGGCGGCGAGCACATCCGCGTGATCGCCCCGGCGATGGTGCTCCCTGTCGGCGCCATGCTCGTTCCCAAGGAGAAAGCTCGCGAGGCCTCGCGCAAGCTCCAACCGTGGCTGCCCACCATCCGAGCGGCCACCGAAGAGCTCCTGCGCTGCCCCGACGGCCCCCTGGTCCAGGTTGACGACCGGCACGAGCACGTCAAGATCGCCAAAATCGGTAACGCGCTGGTCATCGATGTAGACGACGAAACGGAAACTGTCCACGTCTCCGTTCCGCTGCGCGCTGCAGCCTACGCCTGCAGCCGGCTAGCCGGCGAAGGGCAGGCCGAGCACGAGGCGACACCGGGCCAGCCCATCTAGTGCCGTTCCAACCTATTCTGACTAATTCGCGTAAGCTCCGCAGCGTGCTGATGAAGTGCAACTCAGAAGCGGAATACGTAGCCTCATTAAGTTGGAACGGCACTAGCCCGCAAAACACTCACCGCGGTTCTGCGCCCACTCCTCTCCGCGCACCGGCTAGGATTTTCCCGCGTCGGGCCTTTGCCGACTGCGCGCTCCATCGTGCTAATCTTGATCTGCTATGCCCAAGCGAGCGCCCGCGCCGCCGGTCGTGGTGCTGACCGTCGGCCACTCCACGCGGCCCCTGGAGACTTTCCTCGAATTGCTGAAGGCGCATGACGTCAGGCGCCTGGTGGACGTGCGCACCGTGCCGTGCTCACGCCACAATCCGCAATTCAACAAAGAATCCTTGCCGGAATCCCTGGCCGCGGTGGGAATCAAGTACGTGCATTTGCCCGGACTGGGCGGTCTGCGTCACCCGCGGCGCGATTCGCCCAATACCGGCTGGCGGAACACCGGCTTTCGCGGCTTTGCGGACTACATGCAGACGCCGGAATTCGAGAAGAACCTGGAAGAACTCCTCGACCTCGCGCGACGACAACGCCTCGCCATTATGTGCGCGGAGGCCGTGCCGTGGCGCTGCCACCGCTCGCTGATCGCGAACGCCCTCGCCGTACGCGGCATCCAGGTGGAGCACATCGCGAGTGCCACGCGCCGCAACCAGCACGCGCTCACCCCCTGGGCGCGAGTGGAGGGCCTGCGCATTACCTACCCCCCTGAATCCCTTCCACTGGGCTTTGAATCCAATAAGTGGGAGGCGCTATGACGGACGCTCGGCCGCGAGTGGTGATCGTCGGCGCGGGCTTTGGAGGCTTGTGGGCCGCGCGCGCCTTCGCTCACACCGCTTTTCAGGTGCTGTTGATCGACCGCAACAACTACCACACGTTCCTTCCCCTGCTCTACCAGGTGGCTGCAGCGGAGATCGAGCCGGAGGAGATCGTCTACCCCGTACGCAGCATCCTGCGCCCACTGCGCAATGTGGATTTTCTACTGGCCGAGGTGAAGAAGATCGACTTCGCGGCCCGCACCGTCGAGACCACGGTGACCACCGTTCCCTACGATCACCTGATCCTCGCTGCGGGAAGCGCCACGCACTTCTTCGGAGTTTCGGGCGCGGCGGACCACGCCTTCACCCTGAAGACGCTCGATGACGGCATCCGCCTGCGCAACCATATTCTTTGCTGCTATGAGCGTGCCGCCAAAGATCCTGATGCCGAGAGTCGCCGGCGTCGCCTGACCTTCACCATCGTGGGCGGTGGGCCAACCGGCGTCGAGTACGCCGGCGCGCTGGCCGAGCTGTTGCGCGGGCCGCTGAAGCGCGATTTCCCCAAGCTGGATTTTCACGACGCGCGCGTGTTGCTGCTGGAAGGCGCGGAACGCCTCCTGCCGGGGTTGCCGCCGCGTCTGGGCTGCTACGCGCTCCGCCGCTTGCAGAATATGGGCGTCGAGGTGAGCTTGAAAGCCGTCGTGGACCGCCTGGAGGCCGAAGAGGTTCACCTGAAGGATGGGACTTCTATCGCCACGCAAACCACCGTTTGGACCGCCGGCGTGCGCGGCGCCCCGGCAGCCGCCGCGTGGGGACTGCCCACGGACCGCGGCGGACGCGTTCCGGTCGAACCCACGCTCGAGGTACGAGGTCTTCCGGGCGCGTACGCGATCGGCGACCTGGCACGCTCGGAAGAGAATGGGAAGCCGCTCCCCATGATCGCACCCGTCGCCCTTCAGCAGGGTGTGACGGTGGCAAAGAACATTCAGCGGCGCGAGGCCGGGAAAGCTCCGCTCGCTTTTCACTACCGCGACCACGGCATGATGGCTACCATCGGCCGCAACGCCGCCGTCGCACAAATGGGGGGCTTCGCATTCACGGGCTTCCCGGCGTGGCTGGCGTGGCTGGGCGTTCACCTCATTAACCTGATTGGCTTTCGCAATCGCCTTTTCGTGCTGATCAATTGGGCGTGGGATTATTTTCTGTTTGAACGCATGGTGCGCCTGATTCTGCCCGCTGCGTCTTGTCGCGAACCTTCGCCACCGCACGACCAGCCCCGTGTGAGTGGTGTTTCATTACGGCAGGAAAGCCATCTCGCGCGTCTCGGCCGCGACGCTGCGGCAGAACTCAATCCAAAAGGAAGGTAAGAAGCGCCGGGTCGACGAGCGTGCGCTAATCACGCGGGCCGTCTCGCGCGCCGCGGCTGGCGCGTGCCGAAGAAATCCCTGAGCCCTGCCAACAAAGTGTCCAGGTTGGCTCCGTCGGCGGAGCAGGGGAAGCCAGTGACCTTTGTCACTCTCTGTCCGGCCCTTCGACATGGGTCCATCGACTTCTATATATACAACTAGTAAACGCCCTGGAGGTTTGATAAGTATCAAGAATCCAAAAAAACGTTTTTGTGATAGCGTGCTCTCGAAAAAGGTGGTACCGTGGGCCCGCAGTTTGTTGTTGTAATTCCCACGAGTCTCGCAAAAACGAACCAAGTGCGTCGATCAGCTCGGGAGTTTTGCGATACAAGGTATTACAGCGGGCCGTCGGGGATTCCCGCCGTCGCCATCTTCACAAATTGCCAAATTATCTTCATTATTAGGGTGCTTGTAGCATGAAGGAACAAGGAACGGTTAAGTGGTTCAATGCCGCCAAAGGCTACGGGTTTATTCAGCGTGAAAGCGGCGAGGACGTGTTCGTGCACTTCTCAGCCATCCAGGGTGAAGGGTATCGCAGCCTCGAAGAGGGGGCCCGGGTTAGCTTTGAAGTAAAGAAAGGCCCGAAGGGATTGCAAGCGGCGAGCGTCGAGCGCGTTTAACCTCCGCCGGACGAGGTTGCTCGACCGCAAAGTGGCGAGGAGTCTTCACTCCTCTGGAAACCACCGAAGGCAGCGGAGGTTCGCCTGCCCGTAGGGAAAGTATATTCCGGGGCCAAGCGAGTCGTCAGGCGCACGGCAACAGGACGATTCCGCTATCTTGAGTGCGTTAGTGTCTGAGTCAACCGGGCCACGCACCATCGGCGGCACCACCCGCACGGTGGCGAGCCCGCAGATCCGCACAGCGCAGGCGGGGAATTTGTTTGGGGCCACGTCTTCCGAACGATGTGGACTCTCGAACAGAAGTTCCGGCAGCAACCCACCGAACGTCCCGCCCCCGACCTCCTCCACGCTTCCTTAGCGCCCGGCGCGCCCAGCCTCTCCGCGGTCGGAGAGAGCTGCGGGTGCAAGTTGCCGGGCCGAGGAACCCGTGTCTTTACAGCCGTGAGAACTGGCCGAGCTCGTCGTAAAGGGGTTGAGCGGGATGCACTTGCCCGGCCTGCTCTGCCACCGTAACTGCCAGGATGCGGATCTTGTCGTTCTCCGGCAAGGTCAGGGTTTTGGCATCGGCCGGCAAATCTGCAGAATAGGCATACAGGTAGCAGTACGAGTAAGGTTCATTGGCCCCCTGCGCCGAATGGCGATGAGAGGCAAACCAAGCAACGGGCGCGCGCTTGATGAACCCCGGCTTCAGCCCAGTGTATTCTGTCTCGGTCCTCACGATGGGCCCATGCAGTCGTACATAGGCGCGGAACCGGCGCGCTCTTTCAGCCTCCGGACTATGGTCGCTCGGCGCCGGCTCGGGTGGCGCCGCGATTTCCACCCGCTTTTCATTCCAGGTTCGATTGTCCCACTGCCCGATGTAACCAGCCCAATCCTGAATAGTCAGATCGACGCTGTGGTCGCCGACCCGGAAAACTCCTTTCTGATCCCCGTCAGCGGAGGCTGCCAGAAGATACAGCCGGTTGAACTTGCCAGCGGGCAGAGCAATCGTCTGGCCGCGGGCGACCACCGCATTGGGCTTTCCTGTCCAGGCGGGCCCGAGTTGGAAGCGGACGCCGCCATAGTTGAGTTCGGTCGGAAGCATCTCGGCCGGAAGGTTTTGGCCGGCGGCATCGAACCCGCTGGCTGATTTCGCACCGTCCTCGCTCGCCGTGGGAAGATCGTATTTCAACGTGACGGGCTCCGAGTTGGTCAGACTCAGCTTGGCGGTCGCCGCGGCCAGCTTGACGGCAAAGCTACGGATCTCATACGGCCCGAGCGACGTCCCCAGCTCGCCTTCTGTCACCGTGGCGTCGCCCCGCGGCATCTCCTGGCCATCGACCTCGCGGGCGGCGGTGACCGGAGCGGCGAAGGAAACGCGCACGTTCGGCGCCGGTTCACCTCGCATTTCAACCACGCGGACGACGATCTCGTGGGTCTTCTCGGCTTTCTTTACCGCCATCACGCGGACATCGTTGTTATTAACGTGCAGGAATGAAAAGCTCTTGCCCAGTGCTCCGGAGTGGTTCGCGCTTTCAAAGCCCAGCAGCGGGTCGTTCAGGCGGTACGCCTGCCAATCGGTCCCAGCCGCGCGCCAATCGCCGGCGTGGGAGGCAAGACCGTACACGAATTCATGATGGCCCCAATCCTGCGTGGTCTGATCACTGTAATCCCTGCCGTTACCTTTACCAAGGCCAGGAGTGTAGATCAGGGTCAGGCGCAGAGTGCCGTCGTCGGGTTTGTCCGACCCGGTCTTGCAGTCAGAAAGCACGGTCACACCGTAAGCCCCGCTTTTGTCGGGAAGATCAAACCACTGGTGCGAGGCCACTTCGAATTTCTTCGCGTCGTTGTTGCCCCGTTGAACGGTGCCCACACCCCAGTTGTAGGTCGCCTCGGGATTCGCGACCGTCAGAGGAAAACTAGCCTTGAGGGCGGCCTCTTTCGTCCTCCAATCGATGGCATTGGCGAATTCCACGCGGTTGCCGGCATCCCCGGCGGCAAGACGGATCGTCTGGATGAACTTCGAGTCCTCGGCTTCGCGGGTCACTTCGATGGCCACACGAACGGGGCCGTTTTCAACGATGCGGACCTTGGCCGGTCCTCCCACGTAGCCGCGCGGTGGCTTCTGCTGGTCCGCCCAATCCATGTTCCAGGCCGGCCAGTCAAAGGGATGTTCAGTCTGCAAGGCCAGGCGCGCCGGAGCGGAAAGCAGTTCGCGCTTGAGGGCCTTGTCGTAAATGCTGGCGACGTCGCCATCATTGTCGATGCGGACCCGATAGCGCGCGTTTTCCAGTGACGACTCCGTGACTTTCAGCTCGGAGGCAGCAGCGGTCGCCTGAGCGGGCTGAACATCGTAAACCGCGAAGCCCACGGAGGGTAGCTTGGCCAGGAACAGGACCCGCGTGGCCCCGTGGCTTGCTTCCGCCAACTGCGCAGGCACTTCCCTGCCGTCGGGTCCGACGACGCGAACGGCCTTCGGCACGCCGTTGGGAAAAGAGAGCGTGGCTTCCACCACATCCTCGCGCTCGATGTTCAGAGGGTTGTAAACGACCACGGCGGTCCCTTCCGCTTCCGTGTTCAGGCCGGAAGCAATGGCTTCCGTGGCGCTGTTCAGCACGCCGGCGAACTGGTTCATCGCCAGCACATCGTCGTTCCAGGAGAATTCGTAGGACTTGGGAGTGGAAGTGCCGGCCAGGATGTCGTGGAATTGCCCGCCCATCACCAGCGTCCAGGCGTCGTTCAGGCGCTGGAGCGGATAGGGGCGGCCGCCCAACCAGGCAGCGGCAACCGATGCCCGCTCGGCCGCGTCGCCCAGCAGTTCGTTCTTGCGATTCCACTGCTTGTGGACCGCTTGGGAAGTGAGTGAGCCGGCCGAGTGATTGGTCAGCTCCAGGTCACCCTTGTAGCGCGGCAGGCGAGCGGTCTGGCCGGTCTGGAGGATGTCGAGGAACATTCGATCGGCCCGGGAGGAAACCACGTGCAACGGACCATCACCCACCTGGACCGCAGGACCGACCGCCTCGGGGTGCGGTTCTTCCGCGCCGAATTCGGATTCTTGCCGGGGTAGCGGCAGGACCGTGAGACTCTTCGTCACGACGGCCTCGAGCAGTTTCACCGAGGATTCCGATGGGGAGCCGCCCGTGTCGCCCGTGCCGTAGTAGTGATAGTCGGCGTAGAGCCCGCTGGCCTGCCCGTCTAGCGCAACCCGTTGGGGCCAATCCACGTAGTCTTCACCAATGGGCTTGGGACTGCTCTTGCTAAGGTCATAAGGGATCTCGGCGGTGTAGCTTTGCGGGTTCAGCGCGGCCAGCACCGTTTTGCCATCCGGTCCCTCCCAGATGCCGACGTTAAATGGAGTGCCCACCGGCGTATGTTCCGGCGAGCCTGGACCACCCACCGGGGCAGACGATCCCCAAGTCAGTTTCTGTGTGGAGAAACCCTTGACCCCCGCAGCCGCCAGAATGCTCGGCAACGAGGCGGGAAAGCCAAAACAGTCCGGCAACATGTATTCGGCGCTCGCCACTCCGAATTCCTGGCGGAAATACTCGTTGCCATAAAGCACCTGCCGGATAATCGACTCGGGCGAAGGCGAGTTCACATCGCTTTCTTCCACGGACGAGCCCGCCGGAAACCAGCGGCCTGCCGCCACGTATCGCTTCACCTTCTCGTAATCGGCCGGAAAATACTCCTTCATCATGCGGTAGCGGTTGGCGCCGCTGAAATTGAAGATGTAATGCGGATACTTCTCAAACAAGTCGAAGTTGAGGCGCATGGTCTTGGGGAGGAATTCGCTGATGACTTGCGGATACTCCCACCGCCACTCCGTATCCAGGTGGGCGTAACCCACGACGTACAGTGTCGGCTGCTTGGTCAGATCCGGAGTCACGTACGGCCGGGACTTGACCAAGGATTGCTGCCGCTGCGCCGCGAGCGGACTGGACTGCGCGGCGGCTGTGCCGACCAAGAGGAAAAACGCCAACACCGTCACGGCTGAAACTACGACGGCTCTCTTTGATGTCGCGTCGCTTGCCGGCATCGCTCTGCGAACAGTTTTGTTCATAGGTCCCCCCTCATCATGGCTGCACTGATTTGCCGAGTCCCCGATCTGCGGAATCGCCTGCAACGAACAGCGCGCCTCCCAGGAAGACAGCGAAAGCGCGGACGCCATTATACCTCCGTTGGTTTACAGGGTCCGCTTCGGCAGGTTGCTGAAAGACTCCCGATGGTCGTCATTGCGTCGGTTGGCATCTATGGCGTGGTGTCCTACCCCGTCAGTCACCGAACACACGAAATTGGCGTCCGCATGGCCTTGGGTGCCCGGCAAAGAGAGGTTCTCAAGCTTGTGCTCGTCCAAGGACTCCGCTCGGCGTTGATGGGCACCGGAATCGGCTTGGCAGCGTCGTTGGCCGTCACTCGGTTTTTCCAGGCCATGCTGTTCGGCGTCAAGCCCAACGACATGGCTACTTTCGCCGTGATGGGACTCCTACTATCGAGTGTTGCGCTGCTGGCGAGCTACCTCCCCGCCCGCCGCGCGACCAAGGTCGATCCCATGGCGGCGCTGCGGTATGAATGAAGCTGTCAGCAGTCAGCCAAGAGCGAGCGGCCCAGCCGGCAGTAGCTGAAAGCTGAATTGGTGGGAGGAGACATCCCTTGTCCAGGGTTTGAGGTGCGGTCTGCGGATGCCGGCAAAGAATCCCAGGTTCACCGTCCCGGCGCCGACTTGCCTAGCTTCCGGTATGAGCGTGGTTCCCGGGGATCACAAGGCCAGTAGGACTATGCGGGACTTTCGGATGCGCCGGTCTCGGGTGAGGAGAGGTATCTTTTCGACGAAGCTCGTAGCGGCAATGATTTCATCGGCGGGGTCTGAGGCGAAGTCAAGCTCGCAACTCCGGCGGGCAATCTCCATGGAAATGGGAATAACCCTCAGCTTGCGCAGACAATTCTGGAATTCCGGACTGTTGAGGTCGAGTTCGATGCGGCCCAAGTCGATCAACTTGGCCAGCTCCCAAAAGACAATGTCGGAAATGGCCCACTCGTGCTCGATCAGGCACGCGTGCTCTTCTCGGGTCAGGTTTCCCGCCAGGAGAGCGACCAGCATGTGGGTGTCAAGATTGAGCACGCCAGTTGACTCCCGTCGAGAAGAGGTCTCCCTTAATGATGATCTTGCCCTTCATGGAGCCAATCGTCTCTGCGTTGGTCGCCGCCGTGACGGGCAGGATGCGGGCGACAGGACGGCCCCGCTTGGTAATCACCATCCCCTCCGGACCAAGATGATCCAGAAGCTTCAGGCACTTGGCCTTGAACTCGCTGGCATTGACCGTCTTGCGCGTGGTTTTCATCATCCGTGTTACTTTACCATATAACCGGTCATATGACCAGTCAAATAGGACGATCGAGCGCACGAAGTTTCTGATTGGCAGCGCGTATTTCCTGTGCTTGAAGGGTGGCGAAGAGAGGGCCGTGTCACTGCTGAGGAGCTTCAGCGACGGGTGGCGTAAGGGTAGTATCCTCACGCTGCGCTGGGTGGCAAGAGTCCTGGAGAGTGTTGTACCAGCGACCTCGGGCCCTCGCTTACCGTGCTGACGCCATTCCACGAGGCAAGGACGGCGCCCCGGGTTCCTTTTGGTCCGGCCCTTTGGGTGGCGAAGGGAATTATCGCGAGCAAGCCTGTAAGCCGAATTTTCCCGGATGTATTGCACACGCGCAAGTTATTTCAAATCAATATGTGTTGAGTGTCAATAGTGGCAACTGTGGTAGTGTCGGCAGGTTTTCCGTCACGCGTGCGTCACAGTTTTCAAGCCGCACAAGGGTGCAAGGCCCGCCGTATACGGCTCCGTACATACGGTGGTGTGGCAGGGGTGACGTCAGGGAACGCCCTAGAACCGCACGATCTTATTGCGAAGGGCGTAGCGAATCAGACCGCTCAAGGAATGGGTACCGAGCTTGCGCATGATGTTGCTTCGGTGGGTTTCTGCGGTGTGAACACTGACCCTCAAGGTTACCCCGATCTCTTTGTTACTTTTCCCTTCCGCCAGAAGCTGGACAACTTCTCGCTCGCGAGGGGTCAGAAGGTCCCGAGAGCGGTTCGTTCTGCCGGTTGTCTTGCCCCCTTTCAGGTAGCTCTCCACCACAACCGTTGCCACCTTGGATGAGAAAAAACCTTTGTGCCGGCCAAGCGCCGCCACGCCCTCCACCAAGTTTCGTCCCGCGTCGGACTTTAGGACGTAGGCACGAGCGCCTGATTCGACCACTCTACGTATTAACTGTTCGGACTCATGAAGCGTCAGGATAAGCACCTCGGTTCTAGGGAGGGCTTTCAGGATTTGTCGCGTGGCTTCTAAGCCATTCAATTCCGGCATGCTGATATCCATCACCACCACGTCAGGCTTCGTCTGTTTAGCCCGTTCAACAGCCTCCCGGCCATTGGCCGCCTCCGCGCAAACTTCCCATTCGGGACGGACTTCCAGAAGGGCGCGCATTCCCTGCCGCACGACCTCGTGATCATCCGCCACGAGGATACGAAGCGTTTTCACGGAACGACCTCGCGAAGCGGGATCACCACTCGGACGGTCGTGCCTCGGCGGCTTGAATCGATTTCCAGCCGACCCCCGAGTTGTCTGGCTCGCTCGCTCATGCCCATAATGCCCACTCCAAGCTGTCCGCTATTCTGATTGCCCGAGTGGAGGGCCTTCGTGGGCATCCCCTGGCCTTTGTCCGTTATTTCTAACTTCACCCCAGTCGCGCGCCGCGAAAGCCGTATGCTGGCTGTCGGACTTTTGGAGTGACGGTGGACGTTTGTAAGGCTTTCCTGCACGACGCGAAAAAGGGTGGTCTCTATCTCCTGGGGCAGTCGGCCAAAACGGGGAGACACTTTGAGATCGACCTTGATTTCGCTTCGCTCGGCGAACCCCTTAACGTACCAAGCCAAGGCTGAAGCCAAGCCATCTTCATCAAGCAGTGGCGGGTGTAACAAGTAGGAGAGGGTACGCATCTCCTTTAGGGACCGTTCTGCCACCTCAAGACTTCCAGATAGAGCTTGGCGTGCTTTCGGATTAAGCGTACGAGCCGACTTGTGCGCCAGGGTGAGGTTCGTCACCAAACCGACGAGGTTCTGGCCTATGGCGTCGTGGAGTTCCCGGGCAATGCGCCGCCGCTCCTCATCCTGCAACTGCAGCAGACGTGTAGAAAGCCCGCGCAGAGCCTCTTCACCTTGCTTGCGTTCGGTGAGGTCACGCATGACGGTCAACATGCAACTTGATCCCGTCTCATCAGCAATGGCGACCGCATAAGACTCCACCCACCTCCGCGCACCTTTGAGCCCGACAATCTCGAATTCTAAATTGGCTTTGTTGCCGCTGCAAACTCCCCCCAGGAGAGCTTTGAACGCAGTCTGGTGCTCAGGAGCAATCAAGGGAAGGACCGACTTTCCATTAACTTCGGCAAAGCTCTCAGCCTCGATCATGGCCAGGCCCGCCGGGTTCATTTGAAGGAGGTCGCCGTTGGGCGCGACTTTCGCAACACATTCCGGCTCGGCTTCAATAATGGCACGCAAGTGACTTTCACTTTGCCGTAGCGCCTCCTCAGCCTCCCTGCGCCGGGTAATATCGACGATGGTCCCTAAGATGAACGGTGGGCTGCCTGCCTGCCCTTCGATCAGATTCTCGTTAGCCAAAACCCAAACCGGGTTGCCATCTTTTCGCTTAAGGCGAATTTCTAAATTCGAGACGCTCTTTTCCGCCCTCAGGCGGGCGGTGATTGCCTCCGGCTCGCGGGGATCAAAGTAAAGGTCCGTCACGGGATGAGCTAAGATCTCTTCGCGAGAGGCAAATCCGAAGACCTTGACGAAAGCTTCATTACAGTCCGTGAGGCGGCGGTCCAGGGCAGTGCGGTATACCCCGGCAAGGTTTTTTTCAAAGAGCAGGCGATACTGCTCCTCGCTTTTCTCGAGCGCTTCCTTCCCTTGCACCCGCTCAACGGCATAGAAGATGGCGCGGCAAAGCCACTCGCCATTCACCTTTCCTATGACGAGGTAATCTTGCGCCCCTTCCCGGACTGCTTGGAGGCCCAGCTTTTCATCGGTAAGACCCGTTAGCACTACGATGGGAGTGCCGGGGAATTGATTGTGTAACTCCACAAAACTGCTGATGCCCTGGCTGTCGGGGAGCCCGAGATCCAATAACACCGCGTCGATTCCCCCCTTCGCCAGCCGCTCGACCGCCATCAGTAAGCTTGGGGCATCCTCCAGGGCAGCCAAGGCGGGCTTCGCTTCCTTCAACATTTCCCGGATTAGGCGGATATTTTCCGGATTATCCTCCACCAACAAGACCTTAATCAGCTCGGATGTCATGGCGTTTTTCCTTGCAGGAGTTTCATGATCGTCAACCAAAAATCTTCAACCGACTTCACAACCTTGACAAACTGTTCCCGGTCGGCCAGCTTCGTCACGTAACAATTGGCATAGAGGCTGTCCTGTCGCCGAAACAAACCTCCTCCAGGAGAACGCGAAGCTTGGGGATGTTCCACTGGCCATCCCCCAGTTCACAAAAGAGTTTGTTCTCTGTCTCCTCGGACTTAACCCGGAAGGTCCGGTAGAAAGACCGATTTGCCATATTCACCCGCAGAGCGCCATCGAGAACCAGGATGGGTTCCCGTAACGTATCAAGGATGGTCTGTTCAAGGATTTGGGGTGCTCCTGAAAGCATAATTGCATGCTCCCCCTCGCGTTGAGTGCCATCATCAATCATCTTTGAGAAGTCTCCTGTCCCTACAACCAGGATCGATGATGCCTAAGCCTCACCACTCGCCCAAGAGAGAACACTCGGACTCTGTAAGAAACCGAGTGTGCAGGATTCTCAAATACCGGGCAGCGGAGCCCATCTTGACGCACTTCTTAACGATAATCAAGCTTCAGCGTGGATGAACCCACTGCCATTCGTCTCTACTGTAGATTCTGTAGAGATGCCTAGAGGTTCAGGGGCTCAACGTACTGTCGAATACTCAATCTGCAGAATTGCGCCTGTTCCTCCTGGAAGATATGCTTGCTCTCTCCACGAGGCGGGTCGTCTGTCGGGAAAGATCCTGATTGACGATGGCAAGTATTTGAGGGAGAACGAGTCAGCAGCCCATTCGCACCCTGAAACTGCCCTGGAGCGAGTCCGACCCGCGAGGTGGTACCGGGTCGCCGCCAAAATCCGATTCCTTCTGATACCACGGGCGCGCCCTTAGCAAGCAGAGGGAGCTTGTTATGGCGCCTATGAAGAGCGCGCCTGTCGATTGGGGAGCCGGCCTCGCTGAAATCCTTGGCGGGAATACTGTTCTGGAATACGCCGCGAACCGCGATATTTTCAGCAGGCAGACGGAGGTTGTCATGGCACGCAACAAAAGCCAGCCGGTGGTCGCTATGGCAAAGCAGAGCACTCGGCTAGTCGATTGGGCAGCATTCCTCGCAGGAATCTCGCGCGGGAAAATGGTTCTAGAATACGGCGCGAACCGCTCGATCTTCGTGCAGGGAGACGATGCGGATGCCGTGTGGTATCTCCAACAAGGCAAGGTGAAACTCGCGGTGACATCCCAACAAGGCAAGGAAGCGATCGTCGCCGTGTTGGGCGCCGGTGAGTTCTTCGGCGAGGGATGCCTCGCCGGTCGGCCGGTGCGCATCGCCACGGCGAGCACGCTGAGCGAGTGTACTCTTTACAGGGTCGAAAAGCTGCTGATGATGCGCATGCTCCACGAACAGCACGGCATCTCGGAATTGTTCGTCACGCACCTGCTTTCCCGCAACATGCGATATCAGGAGGATCTCGTCGACCAGCTTTTCAACTCCAGCGAGAAGCGTCTGGCCCGGATTCTCTTGCTGCTGACGCATTTTGGCAAGGAAGCTAAAGCCGAAACTGTACTTCCCGGAATCAATCAGGAACACTTGGCCCAAATGGTCGGCACCACCCGGTCGCGGGTCAGTCATTTCATGAACAAGTTCCGGACGCTGGGCTTTGTCAATTACACGGGCAACGGCCCGTTGACGGTTCACAGTGGCCTCTTGACCGTGGTCCTGCACGACTAGCTCCGTGTAACCGAAACTAGATGTTGCCGGCACGCTTAGCCTGTCATGCTGAGCGGTGTAGCGCGAAGGAAAGCATTCGGTTTGGATGGAGTACTCTCCAAAGGATAGCCTTCGCTCAGGCTCAGGAAGCGAACCCCCGCATTGTGCCACCTTGTTACGGAACGAAGCCCCCGTCCATGTCAAATCCCCGGCAGATCCCCACCAGCTCCAGACTGTAGTCCGCCCCCCATTAACTGGGATGAGCAATCCTGACTGGACGTGCGAGCCGTACTGGGCTGACACGCGAATTGGCCCAAGGGTATAGGAGGTGTATCCCGCGCTGCCAGCCGAGCGGCGGTGCGTTTCTACAACCAGCGAGGCACGGCGGAACAGTGGATCAAGGAAGGCAAGCAGGCGGGATTTCGCGTACGTCTCGGCTGAGGGCCGCCATCGCCGCCTCAGACATTCCGATGGCCGGCGGGTGAGCGTCTCGTTCCACGAAGGATCTGACAACTTCCCGATCGGAACACTTCGACAACTGACTGGGCAGGCAAAATGGACCCAAGACGACCTTCGACGGCTCGGATTGCTCCGGGAGAATCGGAGACTGAGCCCGAATTCCGGGAAGAGTGTAGCGTTTGGTGAAAGGAGCTGCCGTGGTTAGTTGGACCCGCTTTCGCCTGTCAGCGATGGGGACGAGTTGATGTGAATTCAGGCTCTGTCCTCTGATATCAGTAGTGGCGGTCCAGGACCGCCACTACTGAGGACTACCGCTACAGCTTCGCTCTGCTCGTCAGTGACCGATCGGAGTTCCGATCACATCGCCCGAAACGACCAACTCCACTCGACGATTCTGCTGCCGGCCTGCCGCCGTATCATTGGTTGCCACGGGCTGGCTTTCGCCGAATCCACGGGCGGCAATAGAAGAGGTATTAATCCCCTGCTGAACAAGGTAATCGCGAACCGAGTTGGCACGGTTTTCGGACAATTTCATGTTGTACTCGTCAGTCCCGACGCTGTCCGTATGGCCTTCCACTTCGAGCTTCAAGCTAGGATACGCCAGGATGATGCCCGAGACCTTGGCCAGCTTTTCACGAGCCCCGGGCCTGAGAGTGTACTTCCCCGTGTCGAAGAGGACGCCAGAGATGTTGACGATGAGGCCTCGAGCGCTGTCGCGGGTTTCCAGGATCAGGTTCAGCTGCACCGCCAGTTTGTTGCGCAATTCCTGTTTCTCCCGCTCGGCTTGCCCGGCGGCGGCTTTGCGCGCCTGCTCGCTTTCCGCCAGTGCAGCTAAGCGAGCTTTTTCTGCATCCGCCTGGGCCGCGGCCATCGCAATTGCTGCTGCAGCCTGACTGTCCGCCATGTCGGATTTCGCTTTGGCAGCGTCGGCTTTGCGCGCCTGCTCGCTTTCCGCCAGTGCAGCTAAGCGAGATTTTTCTGCATCTGCCTGGGCCGCGGCCATCGCAATTGCTGCTGCAGCCTGACTGTCCGCCATGTCGGATTTCGCTTTGGCAGCGCCGGCGGCGGCCTGGGCTGCTTCAGACTGGGCCTGTTCTTTCTGCCTGGTTGCCTCGTCAGCTTGCGCCTGCGACCGAGTCTGTGCGTCTGCGGAGG
>JBEKAK010000024.1:0-62483 GCA_050018275.1 Terriglobia bacterium
GGCGAGGGGTTCCCTTTGCGCAATTCAACCGACAGATCAAGCTGGCGCGGGCATTCACTTGCTTTCAGCTTACCGAACTCATCAGTCGTGTTCCTCAATTCCTCGCGGAATTCCCCGCCCAGGTTCTCATGGTAACGGCCTTCCCCGAACTTTACTTCGACGAGGATATCCGCCCTGCCGACGCATCCGCGGCTTTCAAGCAGGCGCTTGACCATCTCCGCCGCTGGGCCAGCCAAACCACGGTCGCACTGTTTTCTTCCGTCACAGGTTTCCACCCGCCCGTGTGCCGCAAGCTTTTTTTCGCTCAGACCTGTGCGGTAGCGACCGAACTCTGGAAGTTTCAGCTTGATGACCGTGGCGAGCTCGGCTTGACACGGCAAGGCACGGCTAAACAGGTTGCGGAAAAACCCTTCGGGACTGTCATTCTGAGGAGTCCCGCCCTGCGGGACGACCTGCCTGCGCAGGCAGGTGAAGAATCTCGTTCTTCCATGAAAATGCGCAGAGCGAGATCCTTCTCCTGCAGAGCGGGATCAGGATGACAGCTGGGAAGCGTTTTTCCGCAGCCTGTTTAGCCGTGCCAAGGAATGGTGAATCGTAAATTATGAACCTCCTCGCTTGGGCGGCGGGGAAGCGCTTGGTTTCACCATTTACTATTCCCCGCGCCTGGGGCGCGGTTTCGGGGGTCGGGAGGTAACCATGGGTCGAACCGTTGCCACGTTTCGAGACCTGATCGAGCAAGAATTGCAGTCCTGGAAACAGCGCTTTGGTCGCGCCCTGCGTCAAGAAGAGCAGGAGCATCTCGAGGCCATGTTCAATCGCGTTCGCCTCTATGTCCAGGCTTGCACCTATCACTTTCCTGTGGACGCGATGCACGGGATCCACGTCGCCGTGGGGCTTGACCATGAAATTCGGCTGCGAAGAATTGAGGCCGCGTTAGGAATAAACCTTGAGACTCAGTGGATGGATTCTCGACCTTTACCCCTGCCCGCAGGGAATGATCCTGTGGCTTATCGAGTCGGGCCAAAAGCGCCGCCGGCTGATTGACGGCTCTTTTCGCCCTTGCTTCTACGTGCAAGGGCCGGAAAGACAGCTCTCGTGTCTGGCCGAAGCGCTCTCAGCCCGTGCTCCGGTGAGTTGTACGCTCGCGGAGAGGCAGAATATCTGGGACCGGCAACCGCTCCGGGTACTGCAAGTTTCGGCCCACCATCCGACGCTGTTCTCGCCGCTCGCGCGATTCGTCCGCCGCTTCGATAGCAGCCTGATTCTGTACAACTCTGACCTCATGCTCGCGCCGATGTATTGCTGGGAAAAGGAAATCTTCCCTTTGGCGCAAGTGGAGGTCGAGGCAGACGCCGCCGGCCAGATACGGGCGATCACCTGCCAGGACGAAGAGTGGCTTACCGACTATGAGCGGCCACCCGTGAGGACCATGCAGCTTCGCCTGGAAGGGCTCTCCGACGTCAATCCTCGGCACGGCAGACACGGGGCTGTCGAGGTGGCCATCGAGGATGACTGGCAGGTGCTCGATGATTCCGACGAACCGGTAGCGGTAACTTTCGAGCGCTTGCTGCGGGTCCACGACCCGGACGTCCTGGTCACGGAATGGGGCGATGCCGTTCTGCTTCCGGGTTTGCTCCGGCAAGCCCAGCGACGTCACATCCACCTGCCCTTGAATCGCGATGAATTGCCTGTGGAGAGAAGCCGTTCACGCAGCTACACCAGCTATGGGCGCATCCTGTTCAAAGAGAGCACAACAAGCTTGTTCGGACGGCTGCACATCGACACGCAGAATTCTTTTATCGCCGAGCACAGCGAACTCGAAGGTCTCTGGGAACTGGTGCGGGTAACGAAATTGCCGGTTCAATACGCCTGCCGGACGACGCCGGGCACGGGAATCTCTTACATGCAGATGGAAGTCGCCTGGCGGGACGGAGTGTTGATTCCCGCGCAAAAGGCCGAGCCGGAAAGTCCCAAGCACCCGGAGGAGTTGTTGATCGCGGATCGTGGCGGATTGGTTTTTCCCCCGCGTCTCGGATTCTTTGAAAACGTGGCGGAGCTGGATTTCATGAGCGAGTTTCCGAGCATCATGGCGCGCTTCAACATCTCACCGGAAACGATCAACTGCCCGTGCTGCCCGCAGGCGCCGCGCGTGCCGGAACTCGGCTATCGTGTCTGCCAGCGGCATCGAGGCATCACCAGCCGAGTCGTGGAGCGGCTTATCGTCAAGCGGCAGCAGTACAAGGAAAGGATGCGACCGGCGGGTTTCGGGATTAAGGGTTCGAGTTCTTCGCCGAATCCCCAATCCCCGATCCCGAATCCCGCAGGTTATAAACTCCGGCGCGACGTGTTGAAGTGGCTGCTGGTTTGCTGCTTCGGGTACACCGGCTACAAGAACGCCCGCTTCGGAAAAATCGAAGCGCACGAGGCTATCAATGCCCTGGCGCGGGAGAAATTACTCGTGGCGAAAGAAGCGGCGGAGCGGCGGGGCTTCCGCGTGCTGCACGCGCTCGTGGACTCGCTCTACGTGCAGACAGGCGCGCCCGAGCCAGCCTGCTTGCCTGCCCGCGCAGACAGGCGCAGGCAAGCTTCGCGCGCGGATTACGAACTTCTGGCGCAGGAAATCGAGCGACTCACCGGCCTGCCCCTGGCGGTCGAAGCCGTCTATCGCTACGTCGTCTTCCTGCCCTCCAGGCAATCTGCCGAGATCCCCGTGCCCAACCGCTTTTTCTGCGTCTCGGAAGCAGGCGAGCTCAAGGTGCGCGGGCTCGAATGCCGCCGGCATGATACCCCGCCGTTCATCGCCAGGATGCAGCGCGAGGTGCTCTCCATTCTGGCCGAGGCTCGCGATTTCACGACCTACTGCACCAAACTTGGCGAGGCGCGGGAAGTTTACGAGAGGTACTTGGCAAGGCTCCGCGACGGCGGTGTGGCGCCCGAAGAGCTGGTCATCCGCAAGCGCCTCACCCGCGCTCCCAGCGGCTATCAGAAAAACAGCTCTACGGCCATCGCCGCCCGGCAACTGGACCGGGCAGGCGTGAAACTGCGGCCGGGTGAAAACATCGAATTCATCATCACCGACGCCGGCTCCACACTCACCGACGATCGGGTGCGTGCCTGGACCATGTGGGAAGGCTGGAGGGGCTACGACGTAGAAGCCTACCGGGAAGCGCTGGAGAAGGCGTTTGAACCCGTCGCCCACTTCGCCGGCGGCGCGCGGAAAACAGTAGGCAGTAAGCAGTAGGCGGGAAGCGGCGGTCGGATGTCGTGCAGTGCAGGCGGGGCGGGCGCATACATACATGAGAATGTATGCGCCACCCGCGGCGGACAGAGCGTTCGCTGTGCGGCAGCCTACTGACTCTTCCTCCACGGGATGGTAATCAATTCAACTAGTTCCCGAAGAATTCTTAGCTTTTCCGGATTCACTGCTATCGAGGCGAGCAAGACGACCCAGAAGGCGATCCCAACTACCGCGTATTCTGTTATGCCTGTTCGCGTCACGAGACTGGGACGGATCACTGCCGCCAACGCCAAGGGGATTAGGACCACTGAAGACATTTGCAGGATGTCCCCCGCGCGGATGAGCCAATGGCCCCTGTATGCGCGACCCTCAGGGGCCACACAAGGCATGGCGTCCCACTGCCCGGAGATTGCTAGTTCCAGAAAGAGAGCCACTCTGCTTTTCAGGTGAGTGTCGGTGTCGGGCTTAGGGGTCAGCACCCAACGCTTTAGGGATCGAACAGCTTCAGCAATCTGTGTCGTTTTCTCCTTGAACCACCCGTCAGTGCCCATGTCGCCGGCCGGCAAGAGGAACCGGATGCGCTCTACAGACGCCGCTGCTCGTTCCAATCGGGCGAATAGCCGAAGCTTAACCGGAAATTGCGTCAGGTCTTGGCTCCTTCGTTCCTCAAGGTCGCGCAACAAAAGCATCAAATGGTCGACAAAGTCCGCAACGGGATACCGCCGCCTCCTGCGCAAGTCTATTAAGGCCGAGATCCCGATCACAAGGGCTGAGAGCGATACCACAAGCAGGTAGTACATAAGGCCCGAAATTAGAGCCGCAACCAGGGCGGGCTGCCAGCCTGTCAAGAGTGACCGATTTGGCGCGAGAAGCATGACGCGGAGCAGCCAACAATAGGCAATGGCTGTAAGCATGGGCCACACCCCGACAGTGAGCACTGCTCGTCCCCGGCTGCCCTGCGTTTTCTTGGGGGATAAGATGAGCGGCAGAACCGGGAGCCTGGAGATGAGGAGATATAGGAGAAGAAACTCAACGACCCGACTCCATGTGAACATATTGATGCCAGTTGAGACTTGAACCAGGATTGGTGGAACCAGAAGACACACGCACGTGCCCAGAACGCCTGCCAAGGCAAGTAAAGGCTTCCTAAAACTTGCTTCTACAACCTCGAGCACGCTGACTTGGCGCTCAAGCTTTCTGAGTCTTCTTGTAAGTTTGCTTTTCGTGGAAAACGGAAGGCTTTGCAGACTCCAGAACAGGAAAAGGCCGTAATTGGACTGCGTGATCGCATTTCTCGCGAAATGTCGGCGGAACGCCTTAGTCCCAGGGACGCGTTTCGCGACCCTTTCAAACCACCCCCGAGCCTTTTCGGCTTCGCTACGCTTCAACTTTTTGATAAAACGATTGCGGTTCTCTGCGTTTTCAAAAGTCCCAGGCGGCGCACCCACCATTTTTCCTAGGGCCACAGCAATCGCCCTCCACTGCTCGTCGGTAAGTTCCAAATCTGACGGTTCCTTTAACATCAGGTGGGTTCACCTCGTCAACGGGCATACGTCGGTCCGTGATATGCACGATTCAGGCATGCACAGGAAACCTAGCGCCTGCGGCTGCCTCGTGCACCCGCTCCCCTCACCACGCGGATGCGTGAGGTATAAAGTGGGTTTGTCATCAGGTAGGGACAATTCGTGAATTGCCCCTACAGAGTAAATCCCATGGCCAGAAGGGTGCTCCCCGAGGCTACACGCTGGATCACGCGCGTTTCGGGACAGAATCAGGCAGACACGCTCTCGCTTGGTATGTTGAGCCTTATCGTAGAATCGACGTGGGATTGAAGATTGCGCAGCAGTCGGGCAACCGTGTTACCGCAAGCTTCCGGCCCTAGATATATGCGCACATACTCGGGAGTGAGATCCAATCGCAGTCGACTGCTCGTGTGCAAGTCCACGGCCTCGATCTGAACGAAATTACTGCGCACTTGGTCCACGATCCCCCAAATCTTCAACGGTGCCCTACAAGACACCAGTTCCCTGACAAACCCACTGAAATTACGGAGCGGCTTCGGGAACTCCAGAACCAAGGGATCTCCCTGCAACAATCCGCCCCCCTCACCCTTTCCGCTTGAACGAATGCGCGCAACGTCCTCGATTTCCAAAATGAAGGACCTATAGCTGTGTAGGAATCGCGAGACGGTCTGGATGTGCAGGTTAAAGGAGTTACCTGCTGCTTTGAACCTTCCTCGCTCATTAAGTTCGTCAATGATGTAGGAACGCGTGGATTGGTCTTCGTGAGCAAACTTGACCATGGAAAACGCCAGCGCATCCGGAGCAAATCTCTCCAGTTCACTAAGCCAGGCTTCAGCGCGCGTTCCGCCAAAACGAAATTTCACGACAGCATTGGGTTCATCGATAAGACGCTTTTCAGGCTCTGGATCGGCCAGCAATTCGGTCTCGTCAAAATCCACCGCAAAGCCAAGAGGTTTCCCATCGCCTTGAATGGAGCGCATTAGATCCGACGGAGGCCAAGCGTAGTCAAGATAGGGGTAGACTTCAACGAAGCCATTAATCAATTCTTCACAATCCTCAATAAGGGACATCGTGTGCACAATCCAGAAACGTGGATCCAACAGGTCAAAGAAGAAGCCCACTTCACCCTTTGTGAGTTGGAACAGCGTCTCATCCCGAGTCTCCCGAACATCGAACCCGCCATCCTTTGCTATTCCCACAAGAGTCGCTGCGGCATCGCCGTGGTCCAAGGAATTCCCATCGGGCCGGTGCGCTTCCACAATATAGGTTTTCAGAGGCCCGCGTCCTTTGGGGAACTTTTCCTCGCGGTCAAAATAGACGTTCACGTTGTGTAAGTGCTCCTCGAGGATGTCTGCCATCTCACGACGATCCATGCATGCCTCTCAATGCTCAATTCTACTCAGGCTCGAGGCCCGGTAGCCAAAGTGACTCTACTCCCTGTGTCGGCTCATACGGCCGATCCGCTTTGGTGCGCTCGACATACCCATAGGCCAGCCGCACCAGTTTCTGGAAGGTACGATTGCGCATACTGGCATCCTGACCGAGTACATCCAAGGTGAACTCAACCAGTGGCTCGTTAGGGCTATGGCTCGCCTTTGCAATTCTCGCAAAATCCCGCAGTTCATTCTCGCATAAATCCTTGACAATTTCTCTCGCAATGGAGGAGAGATAGCGCCGTAGGTCTGTGCCCATACAATCCCAGTCCGGGAATGTTTCTTCCAGCATGTGGCGCAGAGAAAACTTGCCAGTCTGTTTTCGGAGGAAGGAAACCATCGTTGCGAAGAGAGCTCCCGCCAGCCGCCATTTGGGCGTGTGGGTGTTTGCAATCAAAAAACGAGGCACTTCCTCCAGAGGGGGGAGCGGTATCCCCTCAGCAAATCGCCCTGAGGCGTCGGCATCTTTGAGCTGGCCGCTGACTAGAACCGCCCGTTCCCCGAGGGAGACCACGGGCATCCGCAGTCCCAACTTCTCAAGAGCATCCACAACAACGTTGCGTCTGCTTTGAGGCAACAGTAAATGGGCTCTACCGACGCTGAGGCTGGATAGGGAAAAGTGACATTTCCTGTTCTCTGAACATCCTCAGCACTTATGGAGGCATATACGCGGGCTTGCCTTTCGTCGATGGTCCGGCCTGACTTGCACTCCCACAGCATCCCATGGTTCCGCCTGCGGTTGAGGCATATCACGTCTACCTCGGCCGTGCCGACCGCGCCGGCACTAACAGGTTGCTCGATCATTGCCAATCTGTACCCGAGTTCGTACAAAGCCGAAGGCCATTTCCTATCGCGTTTGAGAAACCCGATAACAGCATTCACCGGGACCAGATCTCTTTGGATTTCTGTGGGCAGACTTGGCTCGTCTGGAGACATTTGAGACCATCAAGATATCGTTCCGCAATAGCTGACGAATTATGTCCCTTCTTTCTCCTCATAGCAAGCTGGTAGCCACAGTAACCCCGCACTCCGGGTTTGCCGTGGGTTTGTGAAGGCTGGGAACCCGTGAGGTCGAAATTCTTCTCGATTCAACAAGCCCACGGCCGCACGCCTTACGGGACCACGGACGCGTAGCGCAGGGCCTGGTCGCCGCGGCCAAAGGTCCGCCGAGCTTCACCCCGATCCCGAAGTAGAGTCCAGCCCACGGGTGGGAAGAGCGACAGTCGCAGTGGAAGCTATCAGACTTCGGAATCGGGGTTAATGGCAGGCGACCCCTGCGGCTTCTCAAGGTCGTTGGAACCCTGGTGTTGCGCGCCGTAGCCATCCGCCAAGCGGCACACCCTGGCAGGCGAATCACCGCCTCGCCCCTACGGCTCCCACCGCTCCTCCTTCTTGCGCTACTTCTTCCCGCTCTTCAGTCGCGTATACAGAGCCTGAATCTCCTCGCGCGTGGCTTTGCCGAAGAAGTACGCGGCGCGCCGGACGGTGTTGTGCGCCAGGAGTTCGGGAAATAGCGGATATTCCCCCCTGGGCTTCTTCTTTGTCGAAGAAAAACTAGATCGCCTTGAGAACGCGCCAGTTACGCAACCCCGCATGAGGTCAATTTCGGGATCGGGGTTTATACTGAGCGACGGACGAGCCGAGCAAAGGCTGGCCCTCTTCTGCCCATGGGTCTGGAACTCAAGGTCGAATGCTATGCCGGTTATCGGGCGGACGAGCGCCCGCTGCGCTTCACCTTCCCGGGGAAGATGGGGGCGCAGACGTATGAAGTCAGAGAAGTCCTGGATCAGTGGCACGGTGTGGGTTATCGCTGCTTCAAGGTGCGAGCGGATGACGACAACCTCTACATCCTCCGCCACCAGGAAAGCGAAGACCGCTGGCTTCTCGATTCCTTCCGTCGCACCTGACCGGGGAGTTTCTCATCACGGTGGGCGGCATCATTGGAACAGCCTTCTTACCGCGCACTTGTTTCCTTCGTATGAAACAACCCTCGCGTCTGGCGCAGCGTCATGACAATGTAGGGGAGAAGTGGTTTAATAGCACAAGAAGGCGTTTGAGGCCGTGGCCTCGGCCGCCGTAATCGGGAGCGGGCCAGGACGATATGCAAAAGGGTGAGACCGTCATCTCCATTGGGCTGGCTGTGGTAGTCTTGCTTGCCATCCTCGCCATCCAGCGCAGGTGGAATCCTGCCAGCCTGAAGGAGGTCGCGACTTCCGCGGAGGACTTCATCCTGACCACGACGGGCATCCGCGGGCAGGCTCCGGACATCGCCGGCTATGAGAGGGTCAAGACCTTCCGGCTGGAGGGTTATCTCGCCGGCCTGTATCGCGCCACCCCCGCACCGTTGGTCTTCGCCTCCGGCCGGCTGGTGATTTACGACCGCCAGAACGAGCCTGTGTTCACCCTGGAAACGCTCGAGGGCTCGAAGGAACCTTGGACGGCTCTCTATGACTTCACCGGGCGCCGCGGCCTTCCCGCCGCCGGCAGCCGGGCGCGCCCGGACTATGCTCACGATCTCACGGGCGACGGCGTCCCCGACGTCATCATCGGTCAGTATTCTGGCGGAGACCACTGCTGCACCGTGGCTACCATTGTGGCGCTGGGCACCGATACCGTCACGCCCATCGGCCGCATCGACGGGCTGGACGGAATGCCTTTTGAGGGCCTGGAGGTTCGTAAACTCAATAAAGACCCGAGCTGGGAGTGCATCGCGCACCGGTCTTATCTAACGGCCTGCGGACCTCACGCCGACGCCGCCGACGTGATCTCGGTTTACGCCTTCGCGAACGGCCGCTACACGGACCAGACGGCGCACTTCGAAGATTACCTGCTCGACGTCCTTCGCCAAGACTTGGCGAGGTGGCGGCAGGAGAAAAATCGCAGCCTGGGCCTTCTTCAAACTCTGGCGGTGGATTATACGGCGCTCGGCGAGCAGGATCAGGGAAAACGCTTTTTCGCGTTGAACCTGGGCCAGTTCACACCCAGCCTCCGGAAGCAGGACGTAGACTCGAATGCCTGCCTGGAAAGCCTTGAGAGCCTTTTAGACCGCGTGCCCGGCGTGGGGCCGTAGGTCATTTTGGATTTTGGATTTGCGATTTTGGATTGAAGCCGGTAGCGACCCAATTTATGGGGGCGGATTGTGGCGGGCGGGATCGCTCCTTAATCCGAAATCCAAAATTATCACAACACGGCTTCGTCCCAGTTTTCCAGGATCTTCTTGATCTTCCCCATGAATTGTTCCGCCACCGCCCCATCGATCACGCGGTGGTCGTATGAGACCGAGAGATAGACCATATGCCGAATGGCGATGGCGTCGTCGCGGACCACCGGACGTTTTTCAATCGCACCCACGCCCAAGATCGCCACCTGCGGCTGGTGGATGATGGGCAGGCCGAACAGCCCGCCGAAGCCGCCTGGATTGGTGATGGTAAAGGTTCCGCCCTGGACGTCCTCCACGCTCAGGCGCTTCGAGCGCGCACGGTCGGCCAGGTCCTGCACGGCGCGCGCTATGTCGAGAAAATTCTTCTCGTCGGCGCGCTTGATGACCGGCACGATCAATCCGTTTTCCAAAGCCACGGCGATCCCGATATTCACGTCGCGCTTGTAGATAATGTTGGTCCCATCGATTGAAGAATTGATGATAGGTAATTCCTTGACAGCTTCGACACAGGCTCGGATGAAGAACGGCGTGAAGGTCAGTTTGATGCCGTGGCGCCGTTCGAATTCATCTTTGCTGTGCTCGCGTGTCGCCACCACACGCGTCATCTCGACTTCCACCACCGTGTAGACGTGCGCCGAGGTGCGCTTGCTCGCCACCATGTGCTCGGCGATCTGCCGGCGCATGGGCGTCATGGGAACAACTTGCGTTGCCCCCGTGAAGATGACCGGTGCGGGAGTAAACTGCGCCGCCTCCGGCGCCGCTGCCCCTGTGCCGCCCGTGCTGCGTCGCTCGATGAAATCCAGGATGTCCTTCTTGCTAACCCGGCCTCCCAGGCCCGAGCCCTTTACCTGACCTAAATCCACGTGGTGTTCTCGCGCGATGCGGCGCACCAGAGGCGAGGTGCGGATTTCCCCCGTCTCGGCGCTTTCCGGAAACGCCGCGAGCGGCGCCACGGCCGATGCTGCGCTGGGGCCCACGGCGGGCGAGGGAGCGGGCGGCATTGCAGGAGGAGCAGCCTCGGGCTTGGGCATGACAGCCTCCGCCGGCGCAGCCGCCACTGCAGCGCCTTCGCCGTCGATGACGGCTACCACCGTGTTCACCGCTACCGTCTCGCTCTCCTTGACGAGAATCTGGGTGAGTACTCCTGCCGCGGGCGAGGGAATCTCCGCATCGACCTTGTCCGTGGAGATCTCGAACAGCGGCTCGTCGCGGTCCACGCGCTCGCCCGGTTTCTTGTACCATTTCGTGATGGTCCCTTCCGCAACGCTTTCTCCCATCTGGGGCATGATGACGTTAGTGGGCATCGTTAACCTCATTAGGCGATTGACTGACCGGGCGATTGATTCACGGGAAGGGCATTAGCCGCCGAACCGAGGTTCAATCATTCAATCGCCAAATCACTCAATCACAAAGCCTCTCCTCATCGTAGGACAGCGAGCTTTGGAGGTCAACGCCTTCGGGCGGCGGACCCTTCGTTGAGCCGTTCGCCGTCTTAACGTTTCCCATCGCTAATCAAAGAGTAGGCAGCAGGCACTGGCGGTGGGGGGGAGAGTCTGCGCCTCTCGACCCCGCTGCCTCCAACAGCCGATCAGTATCTCCAATCAGGCGCGACAATCCTTACTCCCTTTCGAGTGCATCGGACTTTGATGGAAACGCGGCCTTGCGACTTGGGTCGGTAGGCAATGATGAACGTACCATCGAGATCCGCGCGGATACTCCGAAAGGCCGTTTTCAGAGCTTTAGGTCCGGACGCTGCAAAGGGGACGCCACCGGTCTGGCCGGCGATCAATCTGCTCACTCGCTCACTCCTGGGCCCGCTCTCCCGTAAGAGAATAGGATATATGACAATGCCTGAACGCTGTGCCAGCACAGTGGCTTCCTCCCGCGTGTGATGGCTCGCATCGTCTTCCATGTCCGAAAGGATAACTACTGCCTTGCGACCGGATTGAGTTGAAAGTTCGCCGCATGCTCCAAAAATGGCGTCGTAAAGGGAAGTGACGCCGCCAGAGGGGTTGGCGGTCACGCCAGTGTGAATAGCCTCGTTGATCTCCCCAAGGTCCGATATGAGTGGACATACCCGCGTGGCGATCTCTGTGAACATCACGACGAAGGCGTGATCGCCAGTCCGCAACAACCCCTCTGCTGGATTGGGATCATCCCGCAACTTCAGTCCGGCCAAGGAACCTGCAAGGCTCTTACTTCGGTCAATCAAGAACCCGATCTTTACCGGTGCCTCGGGATTTCGGGTTAATGATTCAATAACCTGCTCTTCCTTGCCCTCGTAAAGCTCCAGTTCATTCTGGTTCAGGTCAGTTAGTGGGTTGCCATGACGGTCCAGAACAAGGACGGGGATTGTCGCAAGCCCGTTTTGGGCTTGTGTCGTTTCCTGCGAGATACTCGACGTCTCCGGCTCTCCCGCCACACTCGCACATGCCAAAAGATGGACGCATATGATCACCGCCACCAATCTGCTCAACATGTTATCCCCTCTCGGCATCGACACGCTGCTGCGGATAAGCGGATTCATCATTAACATTTGCGCTGGATACATGCAACCACGCCCGCTGCCTACTGCATTCTGCCTACTGCCTACTCCTCCCCGCGCCTCATGCTCCGTGCAGCACCCGCTTTGGACTTTCGACCATCTCAAGTCCAAACACCGCCCCGAAATGCTCGATCACCTTCTCCGTGACCGTCTCCATGCCCACCGACCGGCCCAGGAGTTTCGCGAGTGAAGTCACGCCCTTATCGTGCAGGCCGCAGGGGACGATCCACTCGAAGTAGCGCAAGTCGGTGTTGACGTTCAGCGCGAACCCGTGCGAGGTGACCCAGCGCGCCATATGCACACCCATGGCCGCCAGCTTGTCATTCCCCACCCAGACGCCGGGCGTGCCCGGCGAGCGCCCGGCTTCAATGCCGAAGTCACGCGCCGTGCGAATGAGGACTTCTTCCAACGAGCGCATGTACCAGGAAATGTCGCGCCGGTGCTGGGCCAAATCGAGAATTGGGTAACCCACAAGCTGGCCTGGCCCGTGGTAGGTCACGTCGCCACCGCGATTGGTCTCGAAAACCTGCGCGCCGCGCGAGGCCAGCCACTCGACGGACACAAGCAGGTTCTCGCGCCGGGCGTTGCGACCCAGCGTGTACACGTGCGGGTGCTCGAGCAGCAGGAGTGTGTCCGGAATCGCGTCCGCTTGGCGCTGCGCGACCTTCGCCTGCTGCAGGTCGAGCGCCTCCGCGTAGTCTACGAACCCGAGTTGTTCCACGTGGCAGAGCACGTCTAGCTTTCAGCCTTCAGCGGTCAGCTATCAGCTTGGAACCTCTCGCTGAGTGCTGATCGCTGACAGCTTTCTTAGATATGTATCGCCCAATCCACCGCCGCGTGCGCAGCCTCGCCCAGCGCTTCCGCGAGCGTCGGGTGGGCGTGGATCGTATGCGCGATGTCGTCGACCGTGCCCTCCAGGCGCATGGCCATGACGGCTTCGGCGATCGTCTCCGTGGCGCGCGGGCCGATGATGTGCACGCCCAGAATCTCGCCGTAGCGCTCGTCGCTCACCATCTTCACGAAGCCCTCGCGAGCGCCCAGGATTGCAGCCTTGCTGACGGCGGCGAAGGGGAACTTGCCGATCTTCACCTTGTGACCGGCTTCCCGAGCCTGACGCTCGGTCAGGCCCACACTACCGATTTCCGGCTCGCAATACGTGCAATTGGGAATCTGCCGATAGTTGATGGGCTCGGCCGGCTTGCCTGCCGCGTGCGTCACCGCCACGATGCCTTCCATGGAAGCCACATGCGCGAGGAGCGGGCTGTTTGCGACAATGTCTCCGATGGCGTAGACGCCCGGCTCGTCCGTCTGCATGGTGCCGTTCACCTTCACGAAGCCGCGCTCCAGTTTGACGCGCGTCTTCTCCAGGCCAAGGTTCGCCGTATTGGGGGCGCGGCCCACGGCCACCAAGCACGTGTCGGCTTCCAGGGTCTGCGGTTTACCGTCCCCGACCGTATATTCCACCGAAATGCCCTTGGCAGTCTTTGCGACCTTCGCAACTTTCGCCTGCGTCACGATGGCGATGCCCTGATGGCGGAAGGATTTTTCGAGCTCTGCGGAAATTTCCTCGTCTTCCAGCGGCACCGCGCGCGGCAGCATTTCGAGCACGGTCACCTTGCTGCCGAAGCGGTGGAAAATGGATGCGAACTCCACGCCCACCGCGCCCGCCCCGATGATCACCAGCGATATGGGGATTTCCGGGAGGCTCAGGATTTCCTTGTTGGTCAAAATCGTTTTTCCGTCCGGCTCGAGCCCTGGCAGCAGGCGAGCTTCCGAGCCCGTGGCCAGCACGATGTTCTTGGCGGTAATTTCCTGCGTGGCGCCCTTGGAATCCGTCACGCTGATTTTCCCGGGACCGGCTAGCTTCGCGAAGCCACGGACCGTGTCGACATGATTCTTCTTGAGCAGGAACTCCACGCCCTTGGAGAGTTTGGTGACGACCTTCGCCTTGCGCGCCAGGATCGCCTGCCAGTCGAACGAGAACTCCTTGCAGATGATTCCGAATTCCTTGGCGTTCTTGAAGTAATCGTAGACTTCCGCGTTGAGCAGCAGACTCTTGGTGGGGATGCAGCCGACGTGCAGGCAGGCGCCGCCAAACTTCTCGTCCTTCTCGACAATCGCCGTCTTCATGCCCAACTGGCCGGAGCGAATCGCCGCCACATATCCACCCGGGCCGCTGCCGATAACCATCACGTCGTACCTGGGAGCTTCTGCCAAGACCACACCTCCAAATGAAGTCTCACACCTCTAAGATCATAGATGTTAAGAGCCGTGAACCGTCATCTTACATTATGAGAAATAGGCGCACAAGCGGAGCTCTCATTAAGCCTGGGAGCAGCCATCGTGCCTGCGGCAGACGCGCGTTTCGCGATATATTAGGCGCAGGGCAAGCCGGCCCGGGAACGCGGGGGGCGACCGCTGCCTGTGGGAATGCCCTTCAACAGAGCGGGCGGCGATCTGCACAAGATGAGCCATGGGACCTGAAGCAACAAACACAAGGGCCTCGGATTACTTGCACGGGACGACTCCCGAAGAGCAAGCGCGGCTCTCCAAGCTGAACGAAATCCTCAATGAAGCGTCGCTCCGCGAGCTGCGACTCGGGGGCGGAGAGAGAATTCTCGATGTCGGTTGCGGGCTGGCGCAACTGACGCGGAGGATGGCGCGGACGGCGGGCGCCACGGGCCGCGTGGTCGGAATCGAGCGCAGCGCGGAGCAGATTGCGGAAGCACGCCGGCAGGCCGTCGCGGCAGGTGAAGAGAACCTGGTGGATTTGCGGCAGGGTGATGTCTTCGCGATGCCGCTGCGGGATGACGAATGGGGAACGTTTGATGTGGCGCACGGACGCTTCCTGCCGGAGCACGTACCGGAACCACTCACGGTGGTGCGCTCCATGGTGCGCGCCGTACACCTGGGCGGACGCGTAGTGCTTGAAGACGACGACCACGAGGTGATTCGCCTGTGGCCCGAACCCGTCGACTTCACGGCGCTCTGGAACGCCTACATGCGCGTCTATGAGCGCCTGGGATGTGACCCCATTGTGGGCCGCCGCCTGGTGGAACTTCTGCACCAAGCCGGAGCGGCGCCGGCACGCAATACCTGGATCTTCTTTGGGAGTTGTGCAGGCAGCGCGGATTTTGAGGTCTACGTCGAGAATCTGATTGGGATCCTAGAAGGAGCGAAGGAGAAGATGCTGAACTTTGGCTTGCTCGACGCGAGGACCTATGAGGAGAGTGTCGCGGCGTTGCGCGACTGGAAGCATCGGCCCGACGCCGCGATATGGTTCGCGATGGCCTGGGCGGAAGGCGTGCGCCCCGTTTCGTTCAATTCTGTAACCGGTTGAAGCAGAAATGGTTGATAGAAATCGCTAAGCCCGGAGTCCGGCGGACCTTCTTGGCCCACAGCAGATGCTAGGAACCACGAGCCCAACCCCCCGCGCCTCACGCCCAGACGCTTTGGTCCACTTCCAGGTGCTGCTCATACGGTCGCGGAGGTGGCGTGTAGCCATCGGGCAGGTCGCCGTTGTCGGCGCGCAGGTACTGCCAGTAGTGCGGCTTCAAAGAGGCGATCAGTTCGCGGCGGGTCTTGGTCTTGAGGGGCTTGCCCCTGTAAATCTTCCCCATGCGCGCCAGGGTCTTCTCTGAGAGGGCTCCAGAGAACATGACGAGCGGCCAGGTGAAGTTTGGGCCGTTGGTGTGACGGAGCTTCAAAAACCAGGTAAGGAGCGATCCCACGCGCCAGGCGATCGGCGCCCACCGACTCATGGAGGTCGGCTCCAAAATCATCTTCCAGCACTTCATAATGATCTGCCACTGGAGCGGCGTGAGCTGGCGCGTTTCCGTAACTCCGCGCTGTTTCTCCATGCGCGTATCGTGCAGCGGCGTGAAGATGGAGGGAATCAATATGGCGAACAGACCGCGCCGCTCGATTTCATAGAGGAGGTCGAGTGTGGCCTTGGAATCTTCGTCGGTCTCGCCAGGATTCCCAACCATCAGGGTCATGACGGGGAACCAGTTGTTTTCGTTGGCGATGCGCAAACCTTCCAGAATCACGCTCGGCCAGTCTTCGATGGAGAAGGGCACGGCTTTGCTGGGCATGATCTTCTTTCCCATGCGGACCGACCCGGTTTCAAATCCGATCAAAGGCGAAAGCGCTCGCTTCTCCGGATGTTTGCTGAGGCGAATTCGCACGGGGCTCTTGTCCAGGAGAGCGTTCGAGAGTTTCTTGATGAGCAATGGATCAACCACGAAGGGCGCCATGGTGCAATGGCTGAGCACGTGGTGCTTCACGCCGGGCGTATTCACAATGTCGGTGTAGAGATCGACCAAGGCCTCGCGGTTGGGAAAGAAAAACGGGGTATCGGTGCGCACCTGCCCCCAGATAAACATGTCTTCGGTGGCCAGAGAGATCTGGTTGTTGCCCTCGCGGACGTTGGCGCGCACCGCGGCCATGATCTTGTCCTTGGGGACGTCGATCTGCGGATTCAGGTCCGGCACGCAGAACTGGCAGCGCCGCCCGCAGCCGGTGGTCATTTCGATGACGCCGAACGTGGTGCGCCTCTCCGGCACCAGGATGGCCTGACGGTGGGTGGGATGAGCGACCTGGACCTCGTGCGGCAGTTCCTCGCCGCGAATGGCTTGGTGAAACAAGGTCACGGTCTCGTGGGATTCGCTCCGCCCCTCGACCACGCAGTCGACGCCCAAGGCCTCAAAGCTGCTGGTCTGGCTGATTTGCCACCCGCCCGATCCCCCTACGATGACCTTGAAATTCTTCCGGAAGGGGTTCGCCTTGATTCTGGCAAACATCATCTTGGCATAATGGGAATTGATGGGCTCCTTCGACGACCCGAACATGGAGGTATAGACGCCCGCGGCAAACGTCACGCCCAGCGGGTTGTGCGTCGAGACTCCCACGGCGCGCGTTCGCGGCCCCAGGAACTTGTCCAGATCGTCGGGATAGCAAACGGCGATGTCGCGCGGGTTGAACTCGCGAAGCAGGGATTTCTCGAGCAATCGGACCCCCGCGGGCATCTGACGCGCTGAGCCGTCGGGGTTGCGCTCCACCTCCCGCCAAGCCGGGTATTTGTTGTTGATGACGAACTCCATCCAGACCGGTAGCGAGGCGAGTGCCATCTGGATAAAGTAGCCCGCGTGATCGATGGTTTCAGTGAGGGGAGCGGTCAGGACAATCAGCTTGCCGCCATCCTGCGGAGGTTCGTGAGGTGCCGCGGCGGCGCCCTGATGGCCGTGGGGTGAAACGACGCCACCCGGGCGGCTGTTTCTTCCGAACAGACTCTTGAGCATGCAAGAAACCTGTCGCGAGAAGTCGCAGAAACCGGAATTTGGATCAGCGTTGCCCTGAACGCTCGAACGATGTGAAGGAGTATCTTACTCGAAATCATGGGTGGAATCCAAGAATTTCACGACTCTTCTTGCCGGGCGAAATTCCGTAATCACCAGCGCGGCGCACTTCGGCGAGGAGTTGTCGGGACGGTTGAAGGTCGGGGCGCGGCGCCGGCACGCAATGCCTGGATCTTCTTTGGGAGTTGTGCAGGCAGCCCGGATTTTGAGGCATACGTCGAGAATCTGATTGGGATCTTAGAGGGAGCGAAGCAGAAGATGCTGAACTTTGGCTTGCTCGACGCGAGGACCTATGAGGAGAGTGTCGCGGCGTTGCGCGACTGGAAGCATCGGCCCGACGCCGCGATATGGTTCGCGATGGCCTGGACGGAGGGGGTGAGACGCGAGTGACCCCGCGGGCGAAGGGGACGACGAAAGGTGGGAGTGAACGCGTGGTCATCCGAATGTGCGTTGACAGTTCTGAGCAGGGGTTGAGTCACACTGTCCGAACTCTTCGCGCGGACCCATAACTCAAATAGAATCATACCGTTATAAGACAGGAGGAGGGCGAGCATCAGGCGTCCTTTTCCTTGACACCCCCGAACCCGCATGCTACATTTCCCGGTCATTGCAATGTAGGAAATGCACACCTCTGAGCCTTCCAAATGGGTGACACGTTTCGCCAGCTTGGGCACTTGTTCCTTCAGACTGTACCTACCGTTGTCTTTGTGTTCCTGCTTTTTGTAATTCTCGACCGGATCTTCTTTCGTCCTCTGACTGCCGTCCTGAAGCGCCGCGAAGAATCAACCCTGGGCGCGCTGGCGCGGGCTCGGGAACAGGCCGCCGCGGCGGAGTCAAAGACCCGGGAGTACGAGGCGGCCTTCCAGGCGGCGCGGCAGGAGGTCTACCGCCAGCAAGAGGCGGAGCGGGGTGCGAGCTTGGCGGAGCGCGGGGCGGCCTTGCAGAATGCCCGCGGACAGGCCGAGGTGATGATCCGGGAAGCTCAGGCCCAACTGGCAGGGGAAGTGGCTCGTGTCAAGGTAGAACTGGAGAGTGCTTGCCGCCCGCTGGCAGAGGAGATTTCCCAGAGTCTGGTGGGCCCCGACGCGCTTACCGGCGAGGGAGGAGGGGCGCGACTTTGATCCGCACGCTTCGCCAGCTCGCTCTGGTCGGCCTCTTCGGAATCTGTCTGGCGGGATTCACCAGTTCCGGGGTGGCGTGGGCGCTGAGACTCGGCTCGGCGGCCGCTGCGGCGGGGGAAGAGAAAGGTCAAGAGCCAGCTCACGCGCTTCTCTTCAAGGTGATCAACTTTGTGCTGCTTGTGGGAGGACTGGGTTACGTCCTGCGCAAGCCGGCGGCGGATTTCTTCAGCTCGCGCTTGGCGTCCATCCAGAAGAGTCTGGACGAGGGTCGCAAGGCGTTAGAAACATCACAGGTCCAGCTCCAGGCGGTGGAAGAAAAGCTACAGCATCTGGAAGAGGAAATCGCCGCCTTCCGGGCGTCAGCCGCACGTGAGATCGAAGCGGAGCGTCAGCGCCTGCAACAGGCGACGGCCGAGGAGGCAGCCCGGATTCTGGAGTCCGCGCGTGCCCAGATGGGTACCGCCGTGCGCGGAGCCAAGTTGGAATTGAAAAACTACGCCGCGCAGCAGGCGGTCACCCTCGCGGAAGGGTTGATCCGCGATCGCCTGGATGAGTCCGGGCGTAGGCGCTTGGTGAGCCAGTTTGCGGCGACTCTGCAGGCGAAGGAACGGAAGAACTAGCTATGCCGACCGCCGTTGCCAACCGATACGCACGCGCCCTGGCGGACGTGGTCGCGGCCACGGGCAATTATCGCCAAGTGCTCGAGGAACTGGAAGATTTCGGTGTGGCATATCGCGAGAGCGCGGAGCTGCGGGAGATTTGCGAAACGCCGGCCGTCGCCCTGGCGCAGAAGTTAGGCGTGCTGGAAGCCATCGCGCGGCGTCTGGGCAGTTCGCACGTGACGCTAAATTTCCTGCGCGTGCTGCTCAGCCACTACCGCCTGCCGCTCCTGGAGGAAGTTATCCAGTCGTTTCGCAACGTCTCTTATTCACGGATGGGAATCGTGCAGGTGAAGATTTCTTCGGCCGCTGACCTCACGAACGAGGAGCGGGGGCTCCTGCGGACGCGGTTTGACGAGCTGACGCGTCAGCAGTCGGAACTGGAATTCCACCTGCACCGAGACTTGATTGGCGGCATCGTGGCACAGATCGGGAGCACGGTCTACGACGGATCGATCCGCGGCCACTTGGACCGCATCCGGGAACAATTGCTGGCGCAATAAGGAAGCCGCCAGCCATCAGCGGTCAGCCGTCAGCTAGCCCTTTAGCTGGAAGCCGATAGCTGGTTGCTGAAAGCTCAGAAAGGAACCGGTCAACACTCAGCCGTCAGCCGTCAGCTCATGCAGTAGCTGAGAGCTGATCGCTGACAGCTAGGACCGAAGCAATGCCACAAATCAAAGCCGACGAAATCACCAAAATCATCCGCGAGCAGATCGAGAACTTCGACCGCAGTGTGACGGTGACGGAAGTGGGCTCCGTCATTTCCGTGGGAGACGGCGTGGCCCGCATTCACGGCCTCGACCACGTTATGGCGGGCGAACTGCTGGCGCTGCCGCACGACGTGGCGGGGCTGGCGCTGAACCTGGAAGAAGACCAGGTGAGCGCGGTGCTGCTCGGCGATTACACCAAGATTCAGGAAGGCGACATCGTCAAGCGCACCAACCGCATCATGTCGGTGCCGATCGGCGAGTCCCTGATTGGGCGCGTGGTGGACGCGCTGGGTCGGCCCACTGACGGCAAGGGCCCCATCCTCACCGATCAATTCAACACCATTGAACGCCTTGCCCCGGGCGTCGTCGATCGCCAGCCGGTGCGCGAGCCACTGCAGACGGGTCTGAAGGCCATTGACTCGATGATCCCCATCGGGCGCGGCCAGCGCGAGCTGATCATCGGCGACCGCCAGACGGGGAAAACCGCCGTGGCGCTTGACACCATCCTGAACCAGCGCGGCGGCGATGTGATCTGCATTTACGTAGCCATCGGCCAGAAGCGTTCGACCATCGCGCAGGTGATCAAGACGCTGGAAGAGTATGACGCGATGAAGTACAGCATTGTGGTCGAGGCGGGTTCTTCCGACCCCGCGCCCATGCAGTACATCGCTCCTTACGCCGGGTGCGCGATGGGTGAATACTTCCGCGACCGCGGCCGCCACGCGCTGTGCATTTACGACGATCTCTCCAAGCACGCCGTGGCGTATCGCGAGATCTCGCTGCTGCTGCGGCGTCCGCCCGGACGCGAAGCTTATCCCGGCGACGTCTTCTACCTGCATTCGCGATTGCTGGAGCGCGCGGCCAAGCTCAACAAGGAAGGGGGAGGTGGATCGCTGACGGCGCTGCCCATCATCGAGACGCAGGCGAGCGACGTTTCCGCCTACATTCCCACCAACGTCATCTCCATTACCGACGGCCAGATTTATCTGGAGACCGACCTCTTTAACAGCGGCATCCGTCCCGCCGTGAACGCCGGCATCTCGGTGTCACGCGTGGGTGGCAACGCCCAAATCAAAGCCATGAAGGGGATTGCCGGAATGCTGCGCCTGGAAATGGCCCAGTTCCGCGAGTTGGCGGCTTTCGCCCAGTTCGGCAGCGACCTTGACAAAGCCACCATGGCGCAACTGAACCGCGGGCGGCGGCTGGCGGAAATCCTGAAGCAGGATCAGTACAAACCTTTGCCAGTGGAAAAGCAGATCGCCATCATCTTTGCCGGCACGGGCGGCTACCTTGATGATTTGCCGATTGAACAATGCCTGCCCTTCGAACAGGCGCTCTACGATTTCATGGATACGTCATTTCCCGCGGTGGGGAAGCAGATCGTCGAGAAAAGGGAGATCGACGAGCCGCTGCGGGCGGAAATGCGCAAGATGCTCGACGAATTCAAGGCGAAGTTTGTTGCGGAAAACAAGTCCAAGTCAGCGTGAGCTGGTAAGGCGAAAAAAGCATGGCCACACTTCTTGACATTCGGCGCCGGATTCGCTCGGTCAAGAGCACGCAGCAAATTACCCGGGCGATGAAGATGGTGGCGGCAGCCCGCCTGCGGCGCGCCCAGGATCGCATTTTCAGCGCGCGTCCTTACGCGAACCAGATGATGACGCTGCTCTCGAGCGTCGCCGCGCGCACGACCGACCGCACGAATCCGCTGCTCGCCCAGCGGCCCATCCAACGGCAACTTCTGGTGCTGGTCACCGCCGACCGCGGCTTGTGCGGGGCCTTCAACGCTAACCTGCTCCGCGCCGCTCACGACTATCTGGAAGAGAATCGGGACAAGCAGATTTCCATCATCGCCGTGGGCCGCAAAGGCCGGGACTACTTCATCCGGCGGCCAGTCAAGGTGGTTGGCGAGCACGTCAATATCTTTGGCCGTCTGGAATTCAGCCAGTCACAGCCGATTGCCAAGCACATCATCGAGCTTTACACGGAAGAGAAAGTGGACGCGGTGGATTTCATTTACAACGAGTTCAAGTCCATCATGACCCAGCGCGTGATGGTGGAGCGCTATCTCCCCATCAAGCCCATTGTGCCGGCCCAGGGCGAGGCGCTGATCGATTACATATACGAGCAGCCGGCGCAGGATATCTTCAACGTCCTGCTGCCGCGCTACGTGGAGATTGAGGTTTACCGGGCGCTGCTGGAATCCCAGGCGGCGGAACTTGCTGCGAAGATGACGGCCATGGACGCCGCCACGAACAATGCCGCGGAGATGATCGATTCTCTCACCCTGCATATGAACCGCGTCCGGCAGGCGGCCATCACGCGCGAGATCATCGAAGTGGTGAGCGGCGCGAGAGCAACGTAGAAGAGCAGGAGTAAGAAGACAGGAGCCAGGAGTCAGAGTGCGCGGTAATCGATAAGCTGAACGCTGATAGCTGATTGCTGGAAGCTAATAGCGGATCGCTATTATCGAAAGGATTCACGATGGCGGAGCAGCACGTTGGCAAGGTAGTGGAAGTAATCGGGCCGGTTGTAGTGGTGGCCTTTGAAGGCGGCCATCTTCCCCCGATCTACAATGCGGTGCGGATCATTTCCCAAGGTTTCGAGGTCACGACTCCCATCGATGTCATCGCCGAAGTCGAGCAGCACCTGGGCGAGGGCCGCGCGAAGTGCGTGGCGATGGAGCCGACCGACGGCATGGTGCGGGGCATGAAGGTGGTAGACCAGGAAGGCCCCATCACCGTGCCGGTGGGCAAGGCCACGCTCGGTCGCGTGATCAATGTCATCGGCCAACCCGTGGATAAACTGGGCCCGGTGGAAACCAAGGACCGCTGGCCCATCCATCGGCACCCGCCTTCTCTTGAGGAACAGAACACCCATTTGGAGATGTTCGAGACCGGGGTCAAGGTGATCGACCTGCTCGAGCCGTACTTGAAGGGCGGCAAGACCGGCCTGTTCGGCGGCGCGGGCGTGGGCAAGACTGTCATCGTCATGGAAATGATCCACAACGTGGCCTTGAAGCACGGCGGTGTTTCGGTGTTTGCCGGCGTGGGCGAGCGCACCCGCGAAGGCAACGACCTGTGGCTGGAAATGCAGGAAGGCGGCGTCATGGTGGCCGGCGACCCGGAAAGGTCGAAAGTGGCCTTGATTTATGGCCAGATGACCGAACCGCCGGGCGCGCGGCTACGCGTGGGTCTGGCCGCCCTCACTGTGGCCGAGTATTTTCGCGACGAGGGCGGTCAAGACGTGCTGCTGTTCATCGACAACATTTTCCGATTTACGCAGGCGGGGTCGGAAGTTTCAGCGCTGTTAGGTCGCATGCCATCTGCCGTGGGCTACCAACCAAACCTTTCGACGGAAATGGGCGAACTCCAGGAGCGCATCACTTCCACGAAGAGGGGGTCGATTACCTCCGTGCAGGCGATTTACGTGCCTGCCGATGACCTGACGGATCCGGCGCCCGCTACCACCTTCTCGCACCTGGACGCGACCACCGTGCTCAGCCGCGCACTGGTCGAGATTGGGATTTACCCCGCGGTCGATCCCCTGGCCTCCACGTCGCGCGTCCTCGATCCGCGCATTGTGGGCCACGAGCATTACAACGTGGCGCGCGGCGTAAAAGGCATCCTGCAAAAATACAAGGACCTCCAGGACATCATCGCCATCCTGGGCATGGATGAGCTTTCGGAAGAGGACAAGCTCACGGTGGGGCGGGCGCGCAAGATTCAGCGCTTCCTTTCGCAACCCTTCTTTGTGACCAAGCAGTTCACGGGCATGGAAGGCCGCTACGTGAAGCTGGAAGACACCATCAAAGGCTTCAAGGAGCTCGTGGACGGCAAGCACGACGCCATCCCCGAACAGGCATTCTACATGGTGGGCACCATCGAGGAAGCATTGGAGAAAGCCGAGAAGCTGAAGGCGGCAGCCTAGGAATAATTGAGTGATCGGGCGATTCAGTGATTGAGCGATTGAAAAGCAAAGGCTGCGGATCAAAGTTCGGGAATCGATCACCCCATCACCCGATCACCCGATGAATGAAGAGCTATGGCAGATATCACTCTTCCAACTGAGATACATCTCGACATCGTGACGCCGGACCGGTTGGTGGCGCACGACTCGGTGAGCGCCGTGACCATCCCCGGCAAGAACGGCTACCTGGGGATCCTGCCCGGACACGCGCCGCTGCTGACGGAACTCGTAGCCGGTGAGCTTGTCTACACGCGCGAGGGCACGAAGCAGTTCCTGGCTGTGAACTGGGGATTCGCGGAAGTGTTGCCGGATCGTGTTATCGTGCTGGCGCAATCGGCCGAACGCGCTGAGGAAATCGATGTGGGGCGCGCGCAGAAAGCCCAGGGACGCGCCGAGGAGCGCCTGAAGCGGTTCAACGATCCGCAAGTGGACATGGAACGCGCCCGCGAAGCGCTGCGGCGGGCCATGGCTCGACTTGAAACCGCGCGAGAAATCAAGAGATAAGCAACCTTCCCGACAAGTTTCCACCTCCTCGGAGGACAACGAACATGGCCAAACGCGGCATTCTTATTCTCATGGTGCTTTTTGTCATGACTTCCGGCTCCTTGCCACTGAAAGTCCTGAGCCATCCTGCTCGGCCAAATGGAGGAGTGGCGATGAGGGGCAGCCCAGTGCCAAACATCGCGCAGGTGACGCGAATGGAGTTGAGAGCGGTGCCGAAGGAATACCGCGGCCCATGTCCGAAGGTCATTCGCTTCATTGGCGAGATCACTTTCGACGGACCCGGAAAGATGGTCTACAACATCGAGCGATCCGACGGCGCCAAACTCGCACATGGAAGAGATCTCTCCTTCGCCGGTGCAGGGACAAAGAGAGTCGATGACACCTGGGAGATCGGCAAATCCCTGGAGGGCTGGGAGATGCTGGCCTCCGGCGACCAGCGGTCCAACAAGGCGGAATTCCGGGTGGAGTGCACCAAGTAGCCGCGCGGGTGACCGACGGCTGTCGCCGTGAGGTCCCGTGCAAATCCTTGACGCTGAGTAACGAGAAGAGGTTGAGGCAAAAGATCGTCTTCTCCCTCCTGACGAAGCTTATCTCGGAGTGCGCTACGATGTGGCCTTCCGTCTGAAGCAGTGATCCTCCCCGGGCGAAGTCAGCGTAATGCGCGCCGGAGCATCGCGATCGAAAAGTCCCTGTCCAGAAACGGATGCGGGCATATCATTTCCCTGTATCCTCGGGGAGCTATCCGAACGCGTCCCGTGCGTGCCCACGTCGATCCTCGGCCCTTACGATTGCGGGGGGCGTGGCCGCGGCTCATCGTTCGGTGACCCCGTCACAACCGTGGGAGGCGACATGAGAACCGGAGCGATCGAGGCTGTCCAAGGCGACATCACGAAGCAGCATGTGGACGCCATCGTGAACGCTGCGAACACCTCGCTCCTGGGCGGTGGCGGCGTGGACGGCGCGATTCATCGGGCGGCGGGGCCGGAGCTCGTGGCGGAATGCCGCACGCTGGGTGGCTGCCCGACGGGCGAGGCCAAGATCACCCGCGGCTATCGCCTGCCCGCTCGCTGGGTCATACACACGGTGGGGCCGGTGTGGCACGGCGGCAAACACCGCGAGGACGAGCTGCTGGCGAGCTGCTACCGGCGGTCTCTTGAGGTGGCGGTAGAGAACCATGTACGCAGTGTGGCTTTCCCCGCCATCAGCACCGGCGCTTATGGGTTTCCGCTCGAAGGCGCCACGCGCATCGCTGTCAGGGAAGTGCGCGCATTCCTCGAAAAAAATCCCGCCCTTGAAAAGGTGGTCTTCGTCTGTTTTGACCGCTCCACGCACGACTGCTACACCCGGGCGCTCGCGGAGGGCGCATAGCGGTTGAGCGGGACGTTTCGGAGCGTGTTGAAAGACCGCGTGGTGGCGGCGCGGCACTCCCTGAGGCAAGGAACTCACTCCCCCAGCACGCTCTTGGCGATCGTCTGAAGCTGCATGAAGGACGTGCCCTCGTAGATCTTGCCGATTTTCGAGTCCCGCAGGTACTTCTCCGCCGGGTAGTCACGCGTGAAGCCGTAGCCGCCGTAGACTTCGAGGCATTCGGACGCGACGCGCTCCGCCACCTGCGAGCAAAAGTACTTGGCCATGGCAGCTTCTTTCAGGAAGGGCTGGCGAGCATCCTTCAGACGCGCGGCATTGTAGGCCATCAGGCGCGCGGCCTCGACCTCCGTGGCCAAGCGCGCCAACTGGAACTGGATCGCTTGGAACTCCGCGATGGCCTTGCCGAACTGCTTGCGCTCCTGCGCGTAGCGGACCGCATGTTCGAGCGCGCCGCCCGCTACGCCCACCATCTGCGCGGCGATGCCGATGCGGCCTTCGTTCAGCGTCTCAATCGCCACCTTGTAACCCTTGCCGACTTCGCCCAACACGTTCTCCTTGGGCACGCGGCAGTCTTCGAGAATCAGCTCGCAGGTCGAGGAGGCGCGGATGCCGAGCTTGTCCTCCTTCTTGCCGACCGTGAAGCCGGGCGTGTCGCGCTCGATGAGGAAGGCCGTGATGCCGCGATAACCCGCCTCGGGCTTGAGGTTGGCAAAGACGATAAACAGGCCCGCTTCCTGGGCGTTGGTGATCCAAAGCTTGTGGCCGTTCAGCACGAAGTAGTTGCCGTCCTCGCGCGCGCGCGTCGCCAGAGCGAAGGCGTCGCTGCCGGCGTTGGGTTCGGAGAGCGCGTAGGCGCCCACCGTGTCTCGCACCAGGCGAGGCAGGAACTTCTGCTGCTGCGCCTCAGTTCCCCAGCGTTGCAGGGCGTTGTTCATCAGAGTGTTCTGAACGTCGATCACGACGCCCGCCGAGGCGTCAACGCGCGAGAACTCCTCGATGGCCAGAATCGCCAGGAAGAACGTGCCGCCGCTGCCTCCGTAAGCTTCCGGAGCGGCAATTCCCATAAAACCCTGTGCGAAGAGCCTCCCGAGGAGTGCGTGGTTGAAGACACCCTCGCGATCCATCTCCGCGACGTGGGGGGCGATCTCTTTCGCGGCGAATTCGCGCGCCATCGCTTGGAACATGCGCTCCTCTTCGCTCAGCACGCTCAGGGGCCCACACGCGGGAACCACATCGGACTCAGCCATCTCAGCCTCCCAGCCTCTCCCCTACTTTGTGAAAACCCTGGAACGCGATGGTCTTTGTAGAGGCGGGCTTCAGCCCGGCATTGTACCATCGACAACTTATACCCGCCTGAAGGCGGTCCCCACGATTGCTGGCGGGGTCTTCACACTGTCTATTCCAGGGTCGACATTGGCCTGGCCCTCCGTCCGGGGCAGTAAGCAGTAGGCAGAAGGCGGTAGGCAGCGAGCGCCGTGTGCGAGTCCCGACAAGGTCGGGATAACCACTTCGCCCTTCGACCTCGGCCTCCAGGGGAAGTCGCGAGTCCAAGGTTGACGACCGAAGGCTGAAGGCTGAAAGCTGAGAGCTGATGGCTGCTCCGTGTCACCTGTCCCCTGCTCTCCTGACTCCTAGATCCTAACTCCCTTTCTTTTCATCAATATCGTGGCAGAGAGACTATAACCTGCTTCTTTTCTTCAACATCGTGGCAAACCCACAAACTCACATTTTTTCTCCCCTTGTTTTCAATAACATTCAGGCTTCGCTCGTCTATTCTGGGGCCCCCTTTTTTTCGTCACCCTAGCTACAACAGAACAAACTAACTCCCTCTTTTTCAACGAGATGGATTCTTGCGCGGTTTTTGCTCTTCATCGCTAACCGCATTTCTTTTCTATAACATCGTGGCAAAGACATGAGTGAAGCTGAGGTGAACTTCACTTAGGCCAGCAGGGCAGCGCGGAGTTGTCGCTGCGGCGACTCGACGTGGCGAGTTCTTGAACTCCGCGGCTTGAAAGCTGGGGAACCATCAAAGAACCGCTCTCAACCTTCAACCTTCGACTCTCGCATGACTCGCCTGCCCCCCCAGCCGGCACAGGGGACTCCTATTTAAGCTTAATATAAAGCATCGCATCAGTCAACCCCCAAGCCGTGCAAGCCATCGGGAGCCTGCCCCGGCTCGTGCCGGGAACGGGCCGGGGATCGGGTCATCGGTTCACTGACTCACTGATTCACTGACTCACTGATTCAGTTCCCGTTCACTCGCCACTCGTCCCGCCGCGGCGGGTCACTCGTCACTGCCCTTCCAGTCCCCAGCCCCTGTTCTTCCGACTCCGGACTTCGCCTGCCTGCCGCAGGCAGGGACTCCTGACTCCTGAATCCTAGCTCCTGAATCCTGTTCTCCCCGCCCCTTGCTTTCTTAGTCAATCGGGTTTATAAACGTTGCAGCTACGTCCTGGTCAAGACCATGTGGTCGGTGTTTGACTCTCCTCCTATCCGGCCGCAGATGCCGCGCCGGCCACAGTGTGCCGCTTGTGACGGTCAGGGGGTTAGATCGTGGCCCAAAGTCTCAGAACACAACCAGACTACGCGTCTACCCTCCGTACGTTCAGGACGGTGGCCGACCATGCGGTCGGCTTTACTTTGATTTGCTATGTACTGGGTTTCGTCGTTACGAACCTCTATCTAGGAACTTTAGGACTCGTAAACTTTGACGTGCTACGCGTGCGGTACATCCTTACCGGACTTCTTTTTGCGGTTTTCGTCGCGACGATTGCAGTACCTTTGCACTCGCTGTTCTACTCCTTAGCCCGAAAGGTCGATCGATCCCGACGAGCTCTCGTCTCCGAAGCGGTCACGGTTTCAATGGAGGTTTACGGATTCGTCTTCCTTTCGGGTGTGGTTCTGGCCTCACTCGCAGGGAGGGCGGCCGATGCTCCACCTGGGGTCCCGGAACTCTCCCCACATTTAACTTGGCAATCGTTGTACTCCGGATTTTTTAGGACATTTTTCAATCCTCTTAACATGCTGTTCTTTACCATAGGATTTGCCATCATCGTCGCCATATCGTTAACCGTTCTGGGTATAGGGGTTACGGACGTCAGCGACATAGCCGATAAAGGCGGTTTTAAGTTCAAACATTACCGGAACATAGGACGATGGGCGGCCAAGCCCCGTAACTGGCCTAGACTTGTAGGTGCCGTCCTGACAGCTATTCTCGCATTATTCCTCTGGAACTCTTTGGTGAATCTGCTTGTCTTGGGCGGCATCTACACGCGGCCCTTTAGTTGGACGCTCCCTCGTGGTTGGTGGAGGTTTATTGGCTATGCGTTCCTCATTTATGTTTGTGCCGGAGGGCTTTTGCTATGGGCAGTAACCAGGCAATGGCCTCCCTTCACCACTGGCGAGCCGTCAGGAGAATCCAAGGCAACCAGGATGGGGACACTAATACCCGGAACAACGTCCACGCTCGCGTTGGTCGGCTGTTTGGTCGTGTTATTTGCTGTCGGGATTTATCCACATCTGCCCCAACAGGTCGGGGGCGGTAGCCCGATACGAATTGAACTCATGACCAAAGACGATAGCTTGAACCGGCTTGTTGGGGGCCCAGATACGCAGATCTATCTACTAGATCGAACGAGCGCAGCTACACTAATGATGGTGGTGAATAGCAAAAACAAAACCTGGCGCATTGTCGAAGTGACGAACACCCAAGTGGACGGTATCGCTTATTTGCCTCCCCCGTGAATACTGCTTCCGATCTTGAGCGGGCCACGACGAGCGATTTCATCATCATGGGCTAATTCCTGGGTTTACGAACTCCCGGCAAATCTGAAAAACGGATTTGCCGGGGCTACCCGCTAATTGCAAAGCAATTACCGATCCGCTACAGGAGCGACGGCTCGGACCACGCATCTGGGAACTCCCGGGGAGGCTCTATGACCCTCAAAGATCTGCTAGCTAGAGGTTTCTTCCCGAAGGAATTGCCACGACCTTTCGTTACGGCCCGCTTTGCGGATGTAGTCACTTCGACCGGTGCGCTGCCCGGTGACTTCGCGAAGACAGCCACGACGGGCAACAAACTTCCGACGGCGAAGACTGGACGCTACTCTCATGCTCGTGGAGGCCTGCTTCGCCGACCGCTGCACATCTGTAATCCCCTCCACTACTTCCTCCTGTGCGATGAGCTCACTCAGAACTGGGCATCAATCGGCCCCAGGGTTGCCGGAACCGTGCTTTCAGCAACGAGTCCCGAATCCAAAGGCACCGGCCGCGCGATCGACGGCAAGTTCCCGCAAAGCGCTCGGCCCGACCTCGCTCAGAACACTAGGCTTGGGCGGCGCTATGTCCTCCAAACTGATATCAATCGGTTTTATAACAGCATCTATACCCATTCCATTCCTTGGGCGTTGCACACTAAGGCCACGGCCAAAGCCAATCGAACATTGACCCTGCTCGGAAACAGGATCGACTATTGGGTGAGAATGGGGCAGGACCAACAGACCATTGGAATTCCAATTGGGCCGGACACATCTCTCGTATTAGTGGAACTCTTGATGCAGCGATGCGACGAACAACTCCTGATGAAAATGCCAGCATTGAAAGGCCATCGATTCATCGACGATTACGAACTCAGCTTTCAAACACGAACGCAGGCGGAAGATGCTTTCCATATGCTCGAGACTTGCTTGGCGGAGTACGAGTTAGCCCTAAACCCTAAAAAGACCCAGGTCTTGGAACTGCCCTTACCTCTTGAAGCCAATTGGGCGACAGAGCTGAAGAGGTTTACTTTTCGCAGCACAGAAAAAGGACAAGCAGCTGACCTTTCCAACTACTTTAGTCGAGCCTACTCACTGCACATGGAAAATCCTGGCGACCCGGTTCTTCAATTTGCTGTCACCACGTTCCGTTCTGTCGATATCCATCTGGCCAATTGGGCGTTGTTTCAAAAGCTTCTTTTGTTGTGTGTAATCCCTCAGCCGGCGAGCTTTCCCTATGTCCTTGAGCAGCTAATCTTGCGTAAGAATGCTGGTGCGACGTCTATCCTCGCGGAGCTGGGTGAAATCGTCAATGCGCTTATCATTGATCACTCCGCCCTCACACACTCAAGCGAAGTCGCAAATGCCCTTTGGGCCTGCCTTGCGTTGGGTCTTAAATTGGATCCTAAGGCGGCGGAAAAGGTCTCGCAGTGTGATGATCCTGTCGTCGCCTTGCTAGCACTTGACTGTGAGCAACACGGGCTAGCGGCAAAATCACTCGACAAGGGGCTTTGGGCTTCACATATGACGCAGGAAGCGTTGTATGACGAGCACTGGTTGCTGGCCTATGAAGCCAACGTCAAAGGTTGGTTGCCAACCGTAGGGGGAGGCGATCACGTAACAGCCGATGTGAACTTCAGTTTCTTGAAGAAGGAAAACGTCCATTTCTATGAGGGAGGCTTAGCCTCGGCGCCGCCGGCTGCACCTATCCCCCTGCCAGCGCTGCCGACTGTCTCGACACACACAGGCTCATACTGACCATGGGCGGGCAGAGCATCTACATGGTTGGCGGCCCGGTCAAAGGAAAACTGGCCGTCGGTCGTGGTTCGGGGCGCGGGTTTATTCGGTGGCCGGGTTCCACCACACATCCATTCGGCCCCGAGGTTTCGGGACGGGCCTTGCACCATTCGGTACATGGCGGGCCCTGCACCATACGATACAGGGCAGGCTCCAGGGGGAATGCAGCCCCGCTTACGACGTGCGTGCGAGACCCCTCATCCGTCCCGATCAGACCGGGACACCTTCTCCCGCCACGGCCGAAGGTCCACCGATCACAATGGCGGGCGGATCTGCGACCCCTGGGAGAAGGCTGTAATGGCTCCAGCCGCGGCGCGGGAGTCGGGCGGACACGAGGCCAGCCGCTACAACGATCGCCCGGGCGCCCTCAAAAGGCAGGATCGCGCCGGGGTGACAGCGCCGAACGGCCGGAATTCCCCGCCATTGCGTGCGGTCTTGGCGTTGCTTATGATTCCTGTGCTGGGTGCTTAAAGACGTGTAGCGGCGACTTCACGTCGCCGTAGCGGGGCGGGATCCGCGCGCCGCTACGTGGCGATATAAAATCGCCGGTACAAAACCTTGATCGCCGGTGGGGACACCGGCGCTACAGCAAGAAATCGCCGCATTGTTTTCCAATCTGGCGATCTAAAATCGCCGCTACGTCGCGAGGCAGGGTTTTTTCGGCACCCTGCTTGGGTATTCATTTCGGTGGAGTTGAATCATTTGGCACGAGGAATCTATGTCACTCATGTTGAAGGAAATTCTGGAGCAGCCGCAGGCGCTGCGGAAGACCTTCCAGGCCGAGCGCGCGCATGCTCTGGAATTCATGAGGTCCACGCGTAAGCGGAATTTCCGCCTGGTGGTGCTGGTGGCGCGGGGGACGTCCGACAACGCGGCGCGGTTGGCTCGCTACCTGACGGAGATTACCACGGGTATTCCGGCCTCGCTCAGTGCCCCCTCGGTGCACACGCTTTATCGGGCCAACGTGGATTATCGCCAAGCGCTGGTGGTGGGCATTTCGCAATCCGGCGAGGGCACGGACATCAACCGGGTGCTCGAAGCCGCCAAGCGCCGGGGAGGCTATACGGTAGGCATCACCAACGAAAAGCATTCCACCATGGCCAAGCTGGTGGACGAAGTTTTCCTGGTGCACGCGGGCCGGCAGCAATCGGTGGCGGCGACCAAGACTTATACCGGCCAGCTCATGGTCTTCTATCTGCTGGCCGCGGCACTGGGCAGGGACGTCACGATGGAAAGCGTGAGCGAGATTCCCGACCGCGTGAAGGAAACGCTCAAGCTGATTCCGGAGCTGCGCGAACTGGTGGAGCGCTACCGCTACATGGATCACTGCGTGGTGGTGGCGCGCGGCATCAACTACGGCAACGCGTTTGAATTCGCCCTCAAGCTGATGGAAACCTGTTACGTGATTGCGGAGCGCTTCTCCGCCGCGGATTTCCTCCACGGACCCATCGCCCTGATCGAGCGCGATTTCCCGGCGTTCATCTTCATGCCGCCCGGCAAGACGTTCAATCACATGCGCGAGCTGACGGCTCGGCTCGGCAAGCTGCGTGCGGACGTGGTGGCCATCTCGGGTCCCGGGGCACGCATTCCGGCGGCGACGCGGGTGATCCGGGTGCCCGGAAAGATCCCGGAAATCTACTCACCCATCCCCTACATCGTTCCGGGGCAGATTTTTGCGGCGCTGCTGGCGGAGATTAAGGGACTCGATCCGGACAAGCCGCGCTCGCTGCACATCGTGACCCAGACAGTTTAGAAGAACCCAAGAAAGGTGACCGGGTCAGGCAGAGGGATTTTCGGAGACGGCGGAGCTGCAATGGGGCTGGGGCTCGCGGGACCAAAGGACGGATCTGGTATTGTCGGCTCTGATTATTAGGGCTTCCTTACCTGCCTATCTTCCTCAAGTCAAACCTCGTTCCTGCCGAAAAATAACTACGGGGTTTCTGCGCGCGCCGGGGGGGCCGAATTGTCGCTGGCGCGTACGCCGGTCGGATTGCCCTCCCAGGTGCGTGCGAGTTCGGATGAGGGAGGAAAGCACCTGCAGGCATTCGGACTAGTCCCGTGACCGCCAGGTTGGATGCTTTTCGAAAGTGTTCGTAGTCGACCAAAGCGCCGCGTGGGCAGAACGGGCTCGGGACTTCGTTAGGCGGTCACGGGACTAACCCCCTGGCGGAAGGTCCACGCTGGCAAGGAGCAGGATGGCCACCATCACCTCACGCGATAACCCGCCACCTCAACCTTCTCACGACGCTGTGCCCCCCTTGGGGCTGGGCGAAGGGGCATTCGCGCCCACCTTGGGCGTTCCCGGCCGGAGCGATGGGGCAGAGGCCCGAAGCCGCCAGCTTTCTCTGCTCGTGGAGATCAACGCCGCGCTGGCAGGTGCGCTCGACGCCGAGTCCGTTCTCGGGCCGATCCTGACGCGGTTGGTCGAGAGGGAGCGGCTGAGCCACGCGTGGATCTATCGGCTGGATGAGCCGGCCGGCGAACTTCAGCGCGTGGCGAGCGGCGGAGGGGAGGGGCGGGCACAGGAAGCCGTTTCCCTCAAGGATCCAACGCTGGTTTCGTGGGCCATCCAGCAAAGAGAGGCCGTGTACGTCCCGCAGGTTGACAAGGACCCGCGCTGCCAGGGTCGCGGCTCCGAAGCCGGGTGCGAGTATGCCGTTCCCTTGCAGACGAACTCCAGCGTCTTGGGCGTTCTGGATATTACCTCCGATCAAGCGGATGGCATCCGAGCCGTAACGCGCAAGCTGATCGATCAGGTCGCCACGCAGGCTGCTATCGCCCTGGAACGCAGCGAACTTTACAGGCAGGTTCGCGTCTCAGAAGAGCGCTTTCGGTCCATCTTCGAGCAAGGAAGCTTCGGGGTAGCGCTCGCGGGGCTGGATGGGCGGTTTTCAACCGTCAATCCAGCTTTCGCGCGCCTGCTCGGCTATATGCCCGAGGAGTTGCAGGGAAAACACCTCACGGAAATCACACACCCGCAGGACGCCGGGACGAGCCAGGAGCATGTACGGACACTTCTGGAAGGCCAGGCGGCTCAATTCAGCCTGGAGATGCGCTACCTGCGCAGGTCCGGCGAAGCCATCTGGTGCTCCACCAATGTTTCCCTTCTACACGACGCGGCGGGCCGGCCCGCCTATTTCCTGGCGATGCTCCTGGACGTCAACGAGCGGAAGAAGGCCGAGGAAGAGCGTGCCCGCTTGCAGCAACAGCTCTTTCAGGCCCAAAAAATGGAAACCCTGGGTATGTTGGCAGGGGGCATTGCCCACGACTTCAACAACCTCTTGAGTGTCATGCTGGGTTTTGCTTCCTTGGCCCGTCAGCGGCTGGGCTCGGACGATCCCCTACAGGAATCCATGCGCATGATCGAGCAATCAGCCCAGCGCGCCGCAGACCTCACGCGCCAACTCCTGGGCTTTGCCCGCCCCGAGCGGCAGCAGGTGAAGCCGGTGTGTGTCGAAGAGGTGTTGGACCGAGTGAGGCGCATGGTGGCCCGCACGTTCGATCGAAGCATTAAGGTTTCCCTCCTGAACGGAACCGCCTCCCTATGGGTCAACGCGGAGCCCAGCTACCTCGAGCAAGCCATTCTCAACTTGTGCGTCAACGCGCGCGACGCGATGCCCGAAGGAGGCAATCTGACGCTCGAAGCTTCTGCCGTTACCCTCGATGCAGAGCAGCCGGAACTCCCGGCTCAGTGCGCTCGTGGCCGGTACGCCAACATTTCCGTCCAGGACACGGGGGTGGGAATCGCGCCCGAAGTGGCGCCAAGGCTCTTCGAGCCGTTCTTCTCAACCAAAGAGCCGGGCAGGGGGACGGGGCTGGGCCTCGCCATGGTCTACGGATTCGTTAAGAACCACGACGGGTTCGTGAGAGTAGAGAGCGAGTTAGGTCACGGCGCACGGTTCACAATTTACCTTCCGCTGATCCCCGCCCCGGCGCCTCATGCGGGTGCAGGGGCATTGGGACGAATCCAGCCGGGGACTGGAACCGTCCTGGTCGTGGATGACGAACCCATGGTCCGGGCCTTCGTCGAGGAGGGGCTGAAAGGGCTCGGCTACAAGGTATGGGCGGCTGAAAACGGCCAGCAGGCTCTGGAGATCTACGGGCGGCACGGGCAAGAAATCAACTGTGTTCTGCTGGACTTGATCATGCCGGAGATGAGCGGCCTTGAAACTTACCGCCGCTTGCGAAAACTCCATCCCCAGGTGCGGGTTGTGTTCGCCTCCGGTTACAGCACCGGCGAGATTCTCCGGGACGCTCCGGACGCGCGAGAAGCGGAGTTCATCGGGAAGCCTTTCACCCTCGAGGGGCTTTCCATGGTGCTGCGTAAGGCGGGAGTGGGTGAATCAAGGGCCGGGTGACGGGCTCTCCTCGGGAACCAACGAGCCGGGTTTCGGTCCTTGAGCTTGAAGGGTTGGAAAGGATCTCCTCGATGAAGGTCTTGGTCGCGGAAGACCAAGCAGTCTCCCGCCACATCCTGGAAGTCAGCCTGCGCACGTGGGGCTATGAGGTTACGGCAGTCGAGGACGGCACGCGAGCCTGGGCGATCCTGCAAGGCGATGATGCGCCGCAGTTGGCGATTCTGGATTGGTTAATGCCAGGTATGGACGGAATCGAGATCTGCCGCCAGATCCGCACGCGCCCGGCGACGCGGCCTGTCTACGTCATCCTCCTTACCGCGCGGAGCGGCCGGGAGGACATGATCCGTGGCCTTCAGGCCGGGGCCGACGATTACATCACCAAACCTTTTGACCGCGAGGAACTGCGCGCTCGCGTCCAGGTGGGCATACGCGTCCTGGGATTGCAGGGCGCTCTCGCTCAACGAGTCAGGGAACTGGAAGAAGCCCTCTCACGCGTCAAGCAGCTTCAAGGGTTGCTGCCAATTTGTTCTTACTGCAAGAAGATCCGCAACGACCGGAACTACTGGCAGCAGGTCGACGGGTACATCACGGAGCATTCGGAAGCCCAGTTCAGCCACGGGATCTGTCCAGATTGCTACGTGCAGTACGTCCAACCTGAACTCGATCGGCTGCAAGGGCAAGCAGGGAAGAAACCGTGAACAGGTATGATCCACTTTGCAGGTCGTGCGGATGGACCCCAGGCCGACGCCTGGGGATCTTGCTGTTGGGGTGGCAGCTCGCTGCTCTCACCGCGGTGGCGGTGCCGTCTCCCCCTGAACACATCGCGCTCCCCAGCATGAGACGCGCGGAGCACGTCCGCCGGCCTTCCCCTGCCCGGAGATCCCACCGCCCTTCGTGCTGTGGCGAGGGACTATGCTCCCAGCGCGGCCGTGCCTCCTTGGCCTTGGTGGTGGGGCTCCCGAGACGGCACGGCGTTTCTTCTCCTGCTGGGCGCCGGGATTCTCATCCTTTTGGCGCTGGGGACAGCGTCGGGACAGCCCGCGCAGAGGCTCGTCACACGACACTCCCTGTGGGAAGCACGCGGAAGCTGCGCATCCTGCTGGCAGAAGATAACCCGGTCAATCAGGCGCTGGTAATGCGCCTCCTGGAAAGGCGAGGGCACACGGTTGAAGTGGTGGCGAACGGGAAAAAGGTGCTGGAAGCATTGGAGAGAAATTCCGTGCCTCGCTTTGATCTGATCCTGATGGACATGCAGATGCCTGAGATGGACGGCGCCGAGTGCGTCGCCCGGATCCGTGCCAAGGAGTATGGGACCGCCGTCCGGATTCCCATTATTGCCTTGACCGCCCACGCCCTGAAGGGAGACCGCGAGCGGTTTCTTGCGCTCGGCACGGATGGCTATCTTCCCAAGCCGGTTCGGGCACAGGAACTTTTCGAGACTATCGAGGGACTTCTGCAACTGCCTTCCGGAGCTGTGGGGGGCGAAAACCCCGAAACCAACCGAGACCATGTGGTCGAACGGCAGCAAGTGCTGGCCCGGTTCGAACAGGATAAGGCGTTGCTTGGAAGGTTGATCCGGGTCTTCGTCGACGATTGCCCCAAGTTGCTTGCAGCCGCTCGCGACGCCGCAGCACGCCAGGATGCGGCGGAATTCCCGCGCGCCGCCCAGGGGTTGAAGAACGGTCTGGCGTTTTTCTCCGCGCGCGCAGCCATTGAGGCCGCACAGAAAGCGGAGTTAATCGGCTGCACACAGGGTGTTGAGCATACCGGAGAGGCCCTTGCGTGGCTGGAAGAGGAGCTCGAGTGCCTGCAGCCGGCGCTCTCAGATCTCGGCAAGGAGGTCACTCCGTGAAAGTCCTCATCGCAGAAGATAACCCTATTTCACGCCGCACGTTGGAAGCGCTGGTGGCGAAGTGGGGCTATGCGGTCGTTGTGGCTGCCGACGGAGACGAGGCTTGGGGGATTCTGCAGGGGAATGATGCGCCCAAGCTGGCTGTCATCGATTGGGTGATGCCAGGCAAGAATGGCATCGAGCTCTGCCGGAGCGTCCGGCAGCGAAAGGGCCGGCTGTATACGTACATTCTGTTGCTGACTGGCCGCGACGAGAAGGGGGACGTCGTGGAGGGTCTGGAAGCGGGAGCCGATGATTACGTGACCAAGCCTTTCGATCCTTATGAGCTGCAGGCGCGCTTGCGGGCTGGCCGGCGCATCGTGGAACTGCAGGAACAGCTCATCCTGGCGCGCGAGACCTTGCGGGACCAGGCTTCAAAGGATCCCCTGACCGACCTTTGGAACCATAGGGTCATCCTCGGGATCTTGCGGAAGGAAGTGGCGCGTGCCTCACGCACCCAGAGCTCCTTCGCCGTCGCCATGATCGATGTGGATCGATTTAAGGCGATCAACGACACCTATGGCCACCCGGCGGGCGATGCCGTCCTGCGGGAAACGGCACGCCGCCTGCGCGGCGCGATGAGAACCTACGATGCCCTGGGACGTTACGGAGGGGATGAGTTCCTGGCCGTGGTTCCAGCTTGCGACGCGTCAGCGGCCGCGCGCTTCGCGGAGAGCTTCCGAGCTCGCATCGACTGCAAAGCCATAGAGGCTCCCGAAGGTGTGATTCTTGTCACCCTCAGTCTGGGAGTGGCAGCCGTGGGGGATCGCCGGGATGTGAGCCCGGACGCGCTCGTCCGGGTTGCAGACGCTGCCCTCTATCGCGCCAAGACCGGGGGGCGGAACCGCGTCGAGCTGGCCACCCCCGAGGACCTTGAGAGAGAAGTGTCAAAGCATCTCCCGGAGAAAGATGCAGAGGACTCTGAAGATTCACTTCCTGACCTGCAACCTCTTCCCAACCACCTGTTTGAGGACTCCATTCGCCGGCCCCTTGACTGATCCTGCCCGATTCTCAAGGGTCCGTTTGGGAATTTGGCTTTTCAGCCTTTGCCACGATCCCTGGGACCGAACCGCGGCTCTCGAAGGCGCGGGGTCTAATATTTCCCCACAGATTCCCAGGGCCGGTACCCAAACGAACAGTTATCCCTGTCATAAAAGAATTTGATTGGGCGTCCCGGAGTTTTCTTCCTATAATGCCCTGTTTACGTCCCCCAGTGTATCTGTCAACCACAAAAACTCTGGAGAAAAATCTATGCGACGGATACTCCCACAGCTAGTCCTGGGTTTGGTGGTATTTTTCGGCCTGTTGGCCCCTGCGGGTTTTGCCCAGGCGCCTGCGAACGCCGGTCCGGCTGCCTCAGCCCAAGTCCAGGACCGGATCGCCAAACTCGAGCAGCAAGTGGCAGAAGCACGGAGTTCCGGAGATAACGCCTGGATGCTGATGTCCGCGGCGCTGGTTCTGATGATGACGGGCCCGGGCTTGGCTCTTTTCTACGGTGGGCTGGTGAGGAAGAAGAATGTGCTAGCGACCATGATGCAAAGCTTCGTCCTCATGGCGCTGATTACTCTCCTGTGGGCGTTGTTTGGCTACAGCCTGGTGTTTCACGAAGGGAATCGATTTATCGGCAACTTCGGTTATTTGTTCTTGCGAGGCGTGGGCGCGGCTCCTGACGCCGATTATGCCGCCACCATCCCCCAGCAGACCTTCATGGTGTATCAGCTCATGTTTGCCATCATCACGCCGGCGTTGATTACCGGCGCGTTTGCGGAGCGCATGAAGTTCAGCGCCATGCTGCTCTTCATGATCCTGTGGTCCATCATCGTTTATGATCCCATGGCTCATATGGTTTGGGGCAAAGGCGGCTTTTTGAATGCCTCCTTGGGCGGTGCGATTCCCACTCTGGATTTTGCCGGGGGCACAGTGGTGCACGTGACTTCCGGCGTGTCGGCGCTGGTGTGCGCACTGTACCTGGGGAAACGTCTGGGATTCCCGAAAGAACCTATGCCTCCGCACAGCGTGGTCCTGAGTGTCATTGGCGCCTGCTTGCTTTGGGTCGGTTGGTTCGGCTTTAACGCCGGCAGCGCCCTGGCGGCTGGCAGCCTGGCCACGAGCGCATTCGTGGCCACGCACTTCGGCGCAGCCGCCGCGGCACTCGGCTGGGCAGCGGCGGAGTGGTTTCGCAATGGCAAGGCCAGCGTCCTCGGGGCGATCTCGGGTGCCGTTGCCGGTCTCGTGGCCATCACGCCGGCAGCGGGTTTTGTCGGGCCGATGTCCGCCCTGGCGATTGGCGCCATGGCGGGCGTGGGTTGTTACCTGATGGTCACGAAAGTCAAAGGCAGGTTCGGTTATGACGATTCGCTGGACGCCTTTGGGGTGCACGGCGCCGGTGGTTCCATTGGCGCGCTCCTGACAGGCATCTTTGCGCTGAGGGCGATCAATCCCGTCTTCAAAGACGCGCAGGGAACCGCGAAGGCGGTGGGACTGATCGATGGCCACCCCGGTCAAGTGCTCAATCAGTTGGTGGGAATCGTCATCGCCTGGGTACTGGCCGTGGTCGGCACTTTCGTGATTCTCAAGGTCGTGGATTGGGTGGTCGGCCTCCGCGTCGCGGGAGAGCATGAAGTGCAGGGCTTGGATTTGTCTCAGCACGGGGAAGAAGGCTACAATCTAGAAGTTTAACGGCGAGAGGCGGCAACAGGATTGGAACTGCCGCGGGGAAGGATCTGCAGGGGCTCAGGAAGGGTTGTGCTTGTGTAAACCCCATCGTCAAAGGATCAGTCGCCATGAAAAAAATCGAAGCCATCGTTCAGCCCTCACGATTCGAGGCGGTGAAGAGCGCACTCCATGAGGTCGGAGTGGAGGGTATGACGGTCTCCGAGGTGCGCGGTCACGGCCGGCAGAAAGGACATACCGAGGTCTACCGCGGCAGTGAATACACCGTGGACCTTCTTCCCAAGATCAAGATCGAGATGGTGGTTTCCGACGGCCTTGTGGGTCCGGCCGTTCAAGCCATCCTGCGTGCGGCCAAAACCGGCAAGATCGGTGACGGCAAGATCTTCGTGACCCACGTGGATGAGGCCATCCGCATCCGGAACGAAGAGCGCGGCGAGGCCGCGTTGTAAGACACGAAGGGACCTTACGTGCCGTTAACACGCGCGCCGCTCACCCGGGAATGCGGCACGCAGGGTTGCACGACGGGACCTTAGGGAATTCTTTCTCAAATCTCCGGGGGCGCCATTTATGTCCTACATGATGTTCCATGCCGGTTGATCCTCCCCCTCAAAACGTGAACGCGATCTCTTCCCCGCTTACCCTTTTGTCTCTCTCGGATTATTACGGCGCGGAATCCGGTCGAATCCAGCGAAACTTCGGCGAAGCCGGCGAAGGAAGGCTGGTTTTACGAGATCGGTCCCACTTGGTGGACGCCATCGTTCTCCGGCTTTATCGGGAATTTCTCTCCCCGGAGCCGCAAGAACCACGCCATCTGTGTTTGCTGGCCCTGGGCGGTTACGGCAGGCGTGAGCTATTTCCTCATTCTGATATCGACCTGCTTTTTCTGAGCGAGGATGGCAACGTGCAACCCGCGCACCGCGAAGCCATCGCGGCGTTTCTGCGTATGCTCTGGGACCTGCGGATGCGGGTGGGCCAAAGCACACACAGCCTCGCGGAGTGTGGGTGTCTCCATCGCGACAATCTGGAATTTAACGTGGCGCTGCTGGACTTGAGATACTTGGCCGGAGACCCCAACCTGTATGCGTGCCTCCACGACGAGGTTGTTCCACACTTGGTGGCACGCGACCGTCAGGATCTGGTGCGCAATCTGGCCGAACTGACCGCCCAGCGGCATGCGAAATACGGCAACACGATTTTCCATCTGGAACCAGACCTCAAGGAAGCGCCGGGCGGGCTCCGCGACTTTCACGTTTGCCGCTGGCTGACTCGAATCGAGGAGCTGGAAAGAAACGCACGCTGGACGCCGCCCGAGGACCTGTGGCCGGCTCGCGACCGCCCTGCCGCACAGCGCGCCTTTGAGTTTCTCGCCGACGCCCGTTGCTTCCTTCACTACCTTCAGGAGAGAGATGACAACCAGTTGAGCTACGAGGCCCAGGCCCAGGCCGCCGCGCGTGGCGTTGGCATGAGGCCGGCCGAAGAGCTGGCGCCGGCGGATTGGATGCGCAACTACTTTCGCCAGGCGCGAGTCATTGATCGACTGACTGCCCACCAGATTGACGAAGCGGCGCCGGCGCGTTCGGCCCTTTACGCGATGTATCAGGACTGGCGGTCCCGGCTCTCGAATGCGGATTTTTCGGTTGTCCGGGGCCGGATTTTTGCCCGCCACCCCTCCGCTTTCGAGGAAGATCGCCTCTTGCTCTTGCGCTTGTTTGAAATGGTGGCGCGGCATGGACTCCCGTTGAGTCGTGAGACAGAGAGATTCGTGGAGTCTGAATTGGCGCGCGTTTCTCCCGAGGCGCTGCGTGTGCCAGAGCTCTGGCAGCATTTCGGGCGCATCCTGGTTCAACCCCATGCCGCCGAGGCGTTGCGCGATATGCATCGCCTGGGTTTGCTCACCCGGCTGTTTCCGGAGTTCCAGGTGATCGACTCACTGGTCATCCGAGACTTCTACCACCGCTACACGGTCGATGAGCACTCCTTCGCGACCCTCGAAAACCTGCATCGACTCCCCACTGAAGACTCGAAGTCAACACCTCCGGAGACAACCGGACCTGGGCGGGAATGGGAGCAGAGATTCGCGGAGATACTTTCGGAACTCGAACAACCGGAGCTTCTCTATTTGACTCTTCTCTTTCACGATGTCGGCAAAGGAATTCCCGGGCAGGATCACATCCGCGGCAGCCTACAGGCGCTGAAAGGGATTATGGCGCGGCTGGGGCTCCCGGAGGAAGACTGTCAAACCGTTCGATTCCTTGTCGCCCGGCACCTGGAAATGTCTGCGACCTGCCAACGTCGAGATGTTTTTGATCCTGAGACGGTGCGAGACTTTGCGAAGACCGTCGGCTCGACGGAACGCCTGAAGATGCTCTGCCTGCTGACCTATGCGGACATCCGCGCGGTAAACCCCGAAGCACTTACACCCTGGAAGGCAGAACTCCTGTGGCAGCTCCATGTCGCCGCCGCCAACCACCTGACGCGGAGCGTGGACGACGAGAGGCTGCGCATCGTGGGATCAGCCTCCGAGGAAATGGGGAAAACTCTGGCGGTCCTGGGAAGTCCGGCGAGCGCCGAGGACTTGCGCTTTTTCCTGGAAGGGTTTCCGCGGCGCTACGCGGCGACTCACTCGCCGGAGGACATCGCCCGGCATTTTGAGTTGGCGCGCCGGTTGGCGAACGAGCCGATCGCGGTAGAACTCCTCGCGCGCGAAAACCATTTTGAGTTGACTGTCGTGACCGCCGATCGGCCCTATCTGTTTGCTTCCATCACGGGAACCCTCGCGGCCTGGGGAATGAGTATCATCAAGGCCGACGCTTTCGCTAACGCCGTCGGCATGGTTCTGGATACTTTTAAGTTCATCGATCTTCACCACACGCTCGAGCTGAATCCCTCGGAAAGAGACCGGTTCAGGCAAAGCCTCGTCGATGTTCTCCGGGGTGCGGTGGAACTGAAGAAGCTCCTGAGTGCCCGAGTTCGGGCAGACATGGAATCACGGCCCAAAATTCGGGTAGGCACGCAAGTGCGCTTTGACAGCCAGAGTTCCTCCCACAGCACGCTCCTGGAACTCATCGCGCAGGATCGTCCCGGCCTGCTCTTTGACATCAGCTCGACGCTTGCTGACCATGGCTGCAATATTGAAGTCGCCTTGATTGATACGGAAGGACAACGTGCGATTGACGTCTTCTACCTGACGCATGGGGGCGCCAAGCTCGACCTCGCGAGGCAAGAGGCGGTGGGCGACTCACTCCGGCGTCGGCTGTGATGGGCGCAGAACACGGCGGGAGGTAAGCAGGCGCTTCTACACCGGCTTGAGCCCCAGGCCGGGACGATCCGGGAGCAAGAGCTTTCCGTTCTTGACCTGCACGCCTGAGAAGGGGTCGTTGGCGATCAAAAGATTCCCATCCAAATCCGCGTAGTCAACCAGCGGCGAGAGATGCGCTGCGGCGGTGACGCTCACGGAACTCGAGACCATGCAACCCAACATGGTCTTGAGCCCCAGGGCGCGCGCGATTTGAATCATCTTGAAGGCCTCCAGAATTCCGCCGGACTTATCCAGCTTGACGTTCACGCCGTCGTAGACGCCGACGAGCTTGGGAATATCGCTCGCATGCTGACACGCCTCGTCAGCAATTAAGGGGATGTGCACGCGTTCCCGCACCCAACGTGTCTCCTCCAGCATGTGGGCGGGCAAGGGCTGCTCGACGAATTCCACTCCTTGGGTTGCCAGCCAGCTAATCTTTCGCACCGCCTCTTCTTTGTCTTTCCACCCTTCGTTGGCGTCCACGCGGAGTGGCCTGTCTGTGACGCTGCGCACGGCCGCGAGGGTTGCTTCATCGGTGTCCAGGCCCACTTTGATTTTGAGGACGGGAAAAGGTTCAGCTTCCCGAACCTTCTGGCGCGTTATTTCCGGAGTATCGACCCCAATGGAGAACGTAGTGATAGGGGCATCGCGGGGATCAAGACCGAAGTAGCGATACAGCGGCACGCCCAGCTTTTGGCCAACCCAATCGATCAAGGCGATGTCGAGAGCGGCTTTGGCGGCGTATTGCCCCGGCACACGATGGAAAACCTCCGCCAGGAGTTTTTCGAATTGCCAGGGATCGGCGCCGGTCACCAAATCGCGGACGGATTGGATCGCCCGCTGCGCGCCTTCGGCGTTCTCCTTGTAGCGGACGATGGGCGCGCCTTCGCCGTGGCCGGTTACACCGTCGCGAACAAACCGCACGTGGAGCGTGTCGCGATACTCGCTCGACGACATCGTGGTGGTCCAGGTGTGCCGCAGCTTCAAACGGACAATCTCGGTCTCCAGCATGGTCGCGGAAGAGCTGCTCGCGCTGCGGAGGGCTCTGGTCCCGCAAAGCGTGGACGGCGGGAATTCCAGGCCATTCAGTACGCAAGCAGTTCCCAGCGTTTTCATCCAGTCACGGCGGTTCATTTCAACCTCCTGCATGCGATGAGCAGTTTCGTCCACGGCTGGTCCGCAAGGCGGCTGATCTGCACACCGGGATGCCCGTGCGTCGTGTCCTGTATGAATTTGCCGTGCCCGATGTACATTCCGGTGTGCGTGATCTTCTGGGGCGACTCACCGAAGAAAAGCAAATCACCGGCCCGAAGTTGGTTGCGCTTCACCGGCACGACGCCCTCCCACGCCGCCTGCAAGTCGGCATCGCGCGGCATCACGATCCCACGCCGGCGCACCAACACTTGCGTAAAGCCCGAGCAATCGAACCCGAAGCTGGAAGTTCCGCCCCAGAGGTACGTGAGGCCGAGGAAACGCTTGGCAAGGTCGATCGTCTCCTTGACGCTGCGCGGCCTGGGGTTCAAATCCACGTCGCCGCGCTGAATCCAGGCCGAGCGCTCGTCCGGCAGGCGAACCTCGATCCAGCGGCCGCCATCATTCTCTCGCTCAGCGACCACCTCCAGCCGCGCCTCGAAGGGGAGCGTCAGCATAGGCTGATGCCTCGTCACGTCAGGTTCGGGGTAGACGTTCGCAAAAAGGCTTTCCACCTGCGCCGCCTTTCCGGAGGAGGCGTCGGGGTGATCGTTGGGGCCATAGCGACGCAGCGAAGCGCGCGGCATCCAGCCCGTGTAGTCATCCGGCGTGCGCGCCTTCACCCATTCGTTTTCTTCTTCCACCAGAACGACGCTGGCGCCGCAGATAGCTTGTGACACCACGTCGGCGTCCTCGCTCGGGCCGGAATACATGTTGGCGACGGGCCTCACCACGACTGCACCCGGCGAAGCCGGCGCCATCAGCACTAAAGCCAGCAAGAAATTCATAGGAAGCCCTCCATCGGCGCAACCTCACGGGGCGGCGCGCACCCTGATTACGTGCCGGTGACAGAACGAGTGTAACTCACTGGCCACTGCGGCACTATCGTTCAGGTTGATGCGCAAGGTGCGGCCCCGGCCGGTGGGAGGAGAGAAGCAAAGCCTGCTCGTGGTCTTCAAGGACACGCCGCAGGAGCAGAACGCGAGCCTGAAACTGCCGTCGCGTTATACGAAAGCTACAGACCTGCGCAGCGAAGCGGCGCGCGTGGTGGTGGATCATTCCGTGAGCGTCACGGTCTCGTGTCAGGACATGTTGGTCGTGCTGCTCGAATCGCAGACCGCCCCTACAGGTGGGGGTTGCCTTGGAAAAACGCTGGCCGATGGCGGGCCATCGAACCTCGTTGCGATTTCAAGAAGGAGGAATTACACTCCGGTCATGGTCAAGAACCGACGACGTGCTCCTCGTTATTCGGCTCATCTGAAAGCCAGCCTCAGATTGCCGGCGGAAGGCACCACCTTCGGGGTGATCGTGGAAGATCTGGCCGTGCTCGGCTGCTTGCTGGAATATGCGCCTTGGCTGCAGGCTCGCCAGGAGTGCGAACTCGCCGTGGAATGGAAAGGCCGGGAATTCCGGACTCCTGCGGTGGTCGTCTGGAAGAACGTGCAGGGCAAGGCGGGATTGGAATTCGGCAATAACGATCCCGCCAGCCAGGCGTTGTTGCGGGAAATCTGCGCCGAGCTTCGCCTAAAGCCGCTCGTCCGACTGCCGGAAGATCTCGAGTAGGCTGTGAGGCCAGGAGATGAGAGCAGCCGGAAGTGCTGACGAAACAGGCGGCACCGGCTCCTGGTTCTGAGGAGGGCAGTCATGTGTGGTTCATCAAGGTGTCTGCGCATCAGCGTGCTGTTCCTTTCCTCGATCGGGTTACTGGCGGTGGCTTGGAGAGGCGCCGCTTCTGCAGACGATTCCGCGAATTACGTTCTCACTGAAGACGCGCTCAACAAGACGCTGGGCGCCCTGAGTGACCTTCGATCGCAGGGTCTTCCCATCAGCGTGGGCGGGGACAGCCTGGAGTCCGAGATTGCCAATCTGAAAAAGCAGCCCAAGGTCGCGAAAGTCATTAAGAAGCGCGGACTTTCTCTGCGGGAGTTTGTACTGACGTATAAGTCGGCAGCGCAGATCCGGGAGGCGGAAAGCGCCAGAGACAATTGGCAGAAGATCCTGGCGGATCCGAACGCGACGCCTCAGGCTAAATTCGAAGCTACCCAGAAACTCGGCGAGTCGCTGCAGACCAACCTGTTTACGCCCGAGCAGATTGAACTGGTCCGCCGCAAGATGCCGGACCTGGAAACCCTGCTCCCCACCCTCAAATAGAGAGGGCCGCCCGTGGGGGCGGCCCTTAGTAATCCTGGCTGGAACTCTGGAACTAAATCGTGACTTTCTCTTCCTCCGGTGTCGAGGCGACGCCGATTTGCACGAGGTCCGGCTGGGGCTTTTTGAGGACCATTTCCTCATAAACCTGCCGTACTTGCACGGCCTGCTGGGCTTCCCACGCCGCCTTGCGGCGAGCCTTTTCTTCTTCCGCGGCGGTGAGCGGAACGTTGTGGTCGAGGGTGCGAACGCGCGCCGCGTCCGCGGCATTCACCGTGAGCGAATGCTGGATGGAATCCAATTCCACGCTCTTGCCCCGGGCATAGATCTGATGCTTGCCGTGGGTCTTATACCACTCGGCCACAGTGGAGTTCTTGTACATGTTCTCGATGATTTTTCGCCAGCCGATGCCAGTGTTGTACGCGCAGAAGGAAATCTCGCCCAGTTGTGTCGCGTAAGGGATAATGCACATCTCGGTGCGGCGGAAGTCGTAGTTGAACAGATCCTGAAACCACATGCCGGCGATGAAAAGCAAGTTCCAGGGATCGGAGCGGCGCTTGAGAGCGTCTTCGAGCGTGCGGTTGGGGTCGGAAGCGCCGTACTTTTTCCGTGTGCGTCCTTCGCCCGAGAGCGCAAACGACTTGTCGAATTTCTTGATCAGGTCCATCAAGGCCAGGCTCTTGGGCGCCTTGAAGGGCCGGTAGTTCTTCAGGATGGCCAGGGCCAACATGCCGTTCGAGAACCATTTCCCGCGCGCCGCGTCGGTGATCTGCCTTACATCCTTCACCAAGCCCGGGACATGCAGGAATTCCGGGACGGGAGCCCATTCCTTGGTTTCCTTGTTGATCATGAGTGCCGTGCCCACGCCGCAGTTGGGGTGGCAACCGCAACTGACCATGCCCCACTGCGCCTCCGGGCCCTTGACCAGGTCCGCAAAGTCCGCGAAGGTGCTGAACAGCGAGAGGGGGAACCAGTCGCGCGTGGGCTCGGTGATGCCGGTCTGCTTTTTTACGTCGTGCGCGAGATGCGCGAGCGTGTAACGCTGGCGCAGGCGGCGCTGCGGAGTGATGTCCTCATCGCGCCCGGTAAAGGAAACGGGCTGGAAGGCGACAAAAGCGATCTTCTTGGGATTCTCGCGGGCGAAGTTGACGATGGGGCCGACCTGGTCGTTGTTGACGTTATTAACGAGGGTGATGACCAGGATGATTTCAATGCCGGCCTCGTGCATGTTCTCGATGGCGCGCAGCTTCACGTCGAACAGATTGCCGACTTGGCGATGGCCGTTGGCGTCGTTGCCGATACCGTCGAATTGCAGGTAGGCGTAACGCAGGCCGGCCTCGAAAGCGCGCCGGCAGAAATCCTTGCTCTTCGCGAACTCGATGCCGTTCGTCGCCGCCTGCACGCTGTTGTAGCCGAGCTGGCGCGCGTAGCGGATGGCATCAATGAAATACGGCGACATGGTCGGCTCGCCGCCCGAGAACTGCACCGACATCTGGCGGCGCGGCTTGATCTTGAGAGCGTTGTCGAGAATCTCTTTGACGTCTTCCCAGGAAAGCTCGTGTACAAAACCCACCTGGTTGGCGTCCATGAAGCACGGATCGCACATCATGTTGCAGCGGTTGGTCAGGTCCACCGTCAGCACCGAACCACGCCCGTGCTTGATGGAGCTGGACCCGTGATTGTGCAGGCCCTCGTCGCTGTGGGCGCGAATGTCGCGGCCCGGAAAGTTCTGCTCGATCCAATTGAGGAAGCTGGAGTCGACGGCCATCATGTCTTCGAAGCACCCGTGGAGGGGGCAATCCTTCACCATCCAGACCTGGCCGTCGCGCTCGAGGATAGTGGCCTTGACTTCACCGGTCTTCTCGGTAAGCAGCGACTGCCAGTTCTGGTCACCGCTCATGATCCTGGCGCGCGCTTCCTTCACGCACTCCGGGCAGAGCGAGTCGGTCTGGCGAGGCCAACCCAACGGCGGCTTGGTCTTCTCCCAGGATTTCAGGAGTGGCTTATCCGACCACCTGGGAGTGAAAGTTGGACCGGGCCGGTATTTGTTAAAGAACTGAATGGTGTCGAATAGAACCGTGGCCGTCGAGCAAACGGCCTGATCGACGTACTTCATGAGCCGCTGACCTCTGATTCTCGGCATAGCGAATTATCCTCTCCCCTCAAAAATGACGAACCATCGCCCCATCAGGAGCGGTATGGGCCTGCTTTGCGACCCTCGGGCGGCCAGATCGGTGGGATTGTCTGAACCCATACTCCCCCGCGTTGACCACGAGCCCGGTGGGGAAAGCAGAGAGACAGGTTCTGTCGTGCCCGAAGGCCCTGCGCTGGAACGTCCAATTCGGCGCTGGCCTGCCCGTGTTGGTGTCGTGGGGACCGCTGGAGGTCAACACCCGGGTAATCCCGCGCCCCTTAGTTTTGCGTGCAAATGATACGAACTAGAAGGGTTAAGGTTAAGGAGTTTACGGTGAACGGTAGTTTTCACCGGTTGTAAGGCACAAAAAGTCCATTGAGCGGTTCTTATCAAAGGCTAGATGATCAAGGTGTTTGGCAGGTGGTTTCGTGATCTTTGTCATGACTCCGTCAAGGCTGACCTACCCTCGCCAGCGTCCAAAGCAGGGAGAGCTACCTCCCGGTATGGGAGCGGTTTTTTTCTCGGCTCTCTTCGACTGAACTCTCCGTGCTCTCCCCGTCACACGCCGCCAGCCCCGTCGTGCGGGTCGACCCGTTCGGTTGAGTGCTGCCTGGCAGCCTGGCAAATGTCGTTAAGGGCAGCGGGTGGAGATCCCGGGACAGTACTCCACGTTTGACCATTTGGTATACTCATTGTTATAGTTAGAATTTGCATCTTGCAGGTAGGACGCAATCTAGGCAATGGCCAACATTCAGATAACTTTCCCTGACGGGTCATCCCAAGAGTTTCCCCAGGGCACCACCGCGCTGGAAGTGGCGAAGTCGATCGGGCCACGCCTGGCGGCCGAAGCGATAGCGGCAAAGGCGGGCGACCAACTGATTGACCTTTCGAGCAAGCTCGAAGCGGGTGGACCCATTCAATTCATCACACCCGCCTCTCCAGAAGGCCTGGAAATCTTTCGGCACTCATCGGCACACTTGTTGGCCGCAGCGGTCACGGAGCTTTTCCCGGACGCGCATCCGGGTATCGGCCCCCCCACCGAAACCGGCTTCTTTTACGATTTCTATCGTGAGACGCCCTTCACGGAAGAGGATCTGAAAAAGATTGAGGCGAAGATGCAGGAGCTCGTCAAGGCCAACTTGCCGAACGAGCGTATTTATTATTCGAAGGAAGAAGGGATGAAGCTGTTCGAGCAGATGGGCGAGTTCCTGAAGTGTGAACTGATTCAGGAAAAAGCCGACCTCGTGTTTTCCGCATATCGGACCGGCAAGTTTCTGGACTTCTGCCGGGGGCCGCACATTCCTTCCACCGGCCGGATCAAGGCGTTCAAGCTTCTGAGTGTGGCAGGAGCTCACTGGAAAGGTGATGAGCGCTCGCACCCGATGCAGCGCATCTATGGAACCGCTTTCTTCAGCCAGAAAGACCTGGAGGCTTTTCTCCACCAGCTCGAGGAGGCCAAGAAACGCGACCATCGCCGCCTGGGCAAGGACCTGGAACTCTTCAGCATTCAGGACGACGCCGGCCCGGGGCTGATTTTCTGGCATCCCAAGGGCGGGGTCATTCGCAGGGAAATCGAAGATTGGCTGCGCGAGGAGCTGACGGCTCGCGGCTACGACCTGGTCTTTACTCCGCACACCATGCGGTTGCATCTGTGGGAGACGAGCGGCCACACGAACTTTTATCGCGAGAACATGTTCGGCGCGATGGAAGTTGAAAACGACCAGTATCAGCTCAAGCCGATGAACTGCCCCGGCCACATCCTGATCTACAAGTCGCGCGTGCGCAGCTATCGTGAATTGCCGATGAGACTGGCGGAACTCGGCACGGTTTATCGTTACGAGCGCTCGGGGGTAATGCATGGACTGATGCGGGTGCGCGGGTTCACGCAGGATGACGCCCACATCTTCTGCATGCCGGAGCAGCTTGAGGCCGAGGTTCAGGCTTGTGTGGAGTTTGCTTTTCTGGTGCTTGAAACTTTCGGCTTCGACCGCTATCAACTCGAGCTCTCCGCGCGTGATCCGGGACATCCCGAACATTACGCGGGTACCGTGGAGGAATGGACCCTGGCCGAAGGCGCGCTGATGAACACGCTGAAGCGCATGGAAATCCCCTATAGATACATGCCCGGTGAGGCGGTGTTTTACGGGCCGAAGATTGACATCAAGTTGGTGGACGCCATCGGCCGACCCTGGCAGCTCACCACGGTGCAGTTTGACTTCAACCTGCCGCGGCGCTTTGACTTGGAATACGTAGGATCGGACGGCCACCTGCACACCCCGGTCATGGTGCATCGGGCGCTGCTGGGTTCCATCGAACGGTTCTTTGGAGTCCTGATTGAGCATTATGCGGGGGCATTTCCCGTGTGGTTGGCGCCGGTGCAGGTCGTCGTGCTGCCCATCAGCGATAAGCACGCGTCGTATGCCCAGGCGGTCCGCGAAGAACTCCGCCGAGCCCAGGTTCGCACCCAACTGGATGACCGCAATGAGAAGTTGAACGCGCGGATCCGGGACGCGCAACTGCAAAAGGTCCCCTTCATGCTTGTGGTAGGCGATCGCGAGGCCCAAAACCACAGCGTGGCGGTCCGCCGGAGAGACACCGGCGACGCGGGATCTCGCCCTCTGGCTGAGTTTATAGGTTGGGCTCGGCAGCTTATCGACACTCGGGCTACGAAATGGTAAGCTAGTGCCGTTCCGACTTGTCTCACCTAGCCTTTCTACGAAGGGCCATCTTTCGGGACACGCAAAATGAAGGCGCCACAGGTTGCGAGACTAAGTTGGAACGGCACGAGGCGACACCTTCGGACCGGGTAGTCCCCAGTCCTGGACGAAACCTGCAGTGCATTGTCGCCCCCGCGGGGGTGGGAGGGAAGATATATCGCCGACCGATTTGTTCGAGTGAATGAGAGGATTCGCGCCCGGGAAATCCGGGTGATTGATGAGGAAGGCAAGCAACTCGGGATCATGCCTCCCTTCGAAGCCCTGAAAACCGCCAGAGGTCAGGGTCTGGATTTGGTGGAAGTTGCCCCTACCGCAAACCCTCCAGTTTGCCGCATCATCAACTATGGAAAGTACCTCTACCAACTCAACAAGCGGCAACACGAGGCGCGCAAGCATCAGAAGTCGATTGGGCTGAAGGAAGTGAAGATGCGGCCGCGGACCTCTGCGCACGATTTCGAGACGAAGCGGAACAAGGTCCTCGCATTTCTGCAGGAAGGGGCCAAGGTCAAGGTCACGATCATGTTCCGCGGGCGCGAGATGGCTCATCGGAACTTGGGCTTTAATATGATCGAGCGCTTGATTCAAGATATAGGAGAAGCCGGCCAAGTGGAGGCTCGGCCCCGGCTCGAGGGCCCCAACTTGACCACCATCATGGCGCCCAAGAAGGCCGCGGGCAAGGCCACGACTGCATCCGCCCGCCCATCGGCCAGCCAGCCCAGCACTCCCCCGCCGGCTCAAGCCAAGCCCACGGGCCCGCAAGAATCTTCAGGAGGATAGATTTGGCCAAGGTCAAGAAGGTAAAACTGAAGCTCAAGACTCACAAGGGAGCGGCCAAACGCTTCAAACTGACTGGTAGCGGCAAGGTCATGCGTCGGCATGCATTTGCCCGCCACATCCTGACATCCAAACCCAGCAAGCGTAAGCGGCGGCTGGGTCAGTCCGTCGAATTGTCCGCTTCCGACACGGCTGCGGTTCGCCGGATGCTTCCCTACGGGCTGTAAAAACAGGGGACAGGGCACAGGGTACAGGTTTTGGTCCACGAAGGTATAGCGTTCTGTCGCCTGTAACCTAACACCTACAACCTGTTCTTCGAGGGTGCGGGAAGGCTTCGCCGAGGCGAACAGGGTGCCTTCGCTGCCCCGAAAACTCTAGAAAGGAGTGAAACCCATGCCTCGAGTTAAGCGCGGCACTGTTCGCCGCGCCAATCGGAAGAAGCTCGCCAAGCTCACCAAAGGCTATTTCCTCAACAAAAGCAAGCTTTATCGATCTATGAAGGAGGCCGCGGATAAGGCCGGCCGTTATGCGTATCGCGACCGGCGGCGCCGTAAACGTGATTTCCGTCGCCTCTGGATCCTGCGCATCAGCGCCGCCGCGCGCCTGCAGGAACTCACTTACAGCCAGTTCATTTACGGGCTGAAGAACCTGGGAGTGGAGCTGGACCGCAAGATGCTCGCGGAAATGGCCGTGAAAGATCAGGCGGCCTTCGCGGACTTGGCTGGCAAAGTGAGGCAGGCATTGAGTAGTACAGCCTCAGCCGCGTAGGGGCGCATGGGTCTCCGCGGCCGAAGGTCCGCCGATCTTAATGGCGGGCGACCGCCCCTGCAGGGGGCAACCTCTTGCTATGACTATCGACGAGAAAGTTCGAAAGACTCTCGCCGAACTCGGCGCCACCGACGCCGCGGGCGTGGAGGCGCTCTTCGGCGAGGTGCGCGCGGCGATGGAACAGGAGAGGAGTAGCCTGGTTGCACGCGGCGCGTCAAGCGAAGCCGAGCGCGACAAGTTGTGCAAAGATCTTCGCGACCGCTGGTTGGCGCGCAAGAACGGGTTGCTGACGCAAATCGATGAACACTGGCTGAAACTGGGGGCGAAGGAACTTAAGCCGATAGTGGGGCGGCAGTTCAACGAACTCCGCAAAGCCTCTGCAGGCATGGAAACCAACGAGCTCGCACAGGTTGTGCCACTTCGAAAAGAAACCAGTGCCAGTATGGCGCAACTCTCCGCGCAATTGGAGTCTGATGTGATCCGCGCAGAGCGCGGAGATGTAAGCGACCTCACGCTTCCCGGTTACCGCCGCCCGCTCGGCTCTCTTCACCCGGTAACGCAGATGCAGAGGGAAATCGAGGAGATCTTCCTGAACCTGGGATTCTGGATTGAGAGCGGACCGGAGATTGAATCCGTGTACTACAACTTCGATGCGCTCAATATTCCGGAGAGTCATCCTTCGCGTGACGATTGGGACACGCTCTACATCAACTCGCAGACTGTCTTGCGCACCCACACCTCGCCTGTCCAGATCCGTGCGATGGAAAAATACGGCGCCCCGCTCTACATCATCATTCCCGGGAAGTGCTATCGGCACGACAATCCCGACGCCAGCCACTCGCCGATGTTTCATCAAGTGGAAGGCTTGGCCATCGCGAGCGACATCACCTTTGCCGACCTGAAGGGGACACTGGATTTCTTTGCCAAGAAGCTTTTTGGCGAGAAGGTCCAAACGCGTTTCCAGCCCAGCTTCTTCCCCTTCACGGAACCCAGCGGGGAGGTGGCCATCAGTTGCATCTTCTGCGGCGGCGAAGGCTGCCGGGTGTGCAAAGAGAGTGGCTGGATTGAAGTGATGGGTTGCGGGATGGTTCATCCCCAGGTGCTGCGCAACGGAGGAATCGATCCTGAGAAGTTTTCTGGCTGGGCTTTCGGGCTGGGCGTGGACCGCTTCGCCATGTTGAAGTATGACATCAACGACATTCAGCTCTTTTTCCAGAGCGACGTACGCTTTTTGGAGCAATTCTGAATTATGAAAGGAAACAACACCTTCAATTCAGCCTTTGCTCTTCAGAGTTCATAATTCAGAATTCATAATCTTCCCTGGCCTCGTCCAACGATGAAGATTTCCGTGAACTGGCTCAAGGAATTCGTCGACGTTACGAGCGACCCGCGTCAGCTCAAATCGGACCTGACGATGATCGGCCTGAACACCGAGTCGTGCGCGCCGGTGGGTGACGACTGGGTGCTCGACGTGGAAGTCACCACGAATCGCCCTGACTGCTTGAGCCATTACGGTGTGGCGCGGGAGCTCGCCACACTCTACCGCCAACCGCTCAAGAGGGGGGAAGTCTTCCTGAAGGAGTCCGGCGGGCCCACCTCCGCCGCGGCGACGATTGAAATTGCTGATCCCGACCTCTGCGCGCGATACTGTGGCCGCATCGTCCAGAAGGTCCAGGTGGGACCTTCGCCCGACTGGCTTGTGAAGCGGTTGGAAGCGATTGGCCAGCGGCCCATCAACAACGTGGCCGACGCCACGAACTACGTGTTGATGGAGCTGGGTCACCCCCTTCATGCCTTCGACTGGTCCCGCTTGAGACAGCACAAGATTATCGTGCGGCGCGCCAAGCCCGGAGAACCGCTGCGAACCCTCGACGGTGTGGACCGCCCTCTCACCCGTGATAATCTGGTCATCGCTGATGGTGAGCGACCCGTGGCTCTCGCGGGCGTTATGGGCGGTGAGGAGTCCGAGATTTCCCCGCAAACTCGCTCCGTTCTGCTGGAGAGTGCGTGGTTCGAGCCGGTGTCGATCCGCCGCACGGCGAAGTCTCAGGGGATGCACACGGAAGCTTCCCATCGCTTCGAGCGGGGCGCCGACATTGAGATGGCGCCGCTGGCCCTGGATCGCGTCGCTAATTTGATTCAGAAACTCGCCGGAGGAGAAATCCTCCGAGGGATGATCGACGTCTATCCCCGACCGGAGTCCCGCAAGGACCTGCTGCTCCGGCGAAGTGAGATCGCGCGTATCCTGGGAGCCGAAGTCGCTTGGGAAGAGGTGGAACGCATTTTACGGGGTTTGGGATTCCAGACCGAGCGACGAGGCGCGGAAGGATGGCGTGTTTCCCCACCTTCCTTCCGGCTGGACGTTTCCCGGGAAATCGATCTGATCGAAGAAGTGGCGCGACACGTCGGTTACGACCACCTGCCTGCACGCGTGCGCCCTGCACCGCCACGCGTCGAGAGGGACATTACCCGCGACAAGATCATGACTGTTTCTTCCCTGCTTGTGGGGCTGGGGTATCATGAGATCATCGCCCCAGCGATGGTTGACCCCGCAGAGAACGAGCGCTTTGCGAATTGTGCGCCTGTGATGCTCGCGAACCCGTTGAGCCAGGATGCGTCGGCGATGCGCTCCTCCGCCGTCCCGAGCATGCTGCGGGCGATCCGCTGGAACCTGGATCGGGACCTGGGGGATGTAAAGTTTTTTGAGATCGGGAAGACCTACAGCCTGACCACAGAGGGAGCGCCTGATGAGCGCCGGGTTCTTACGCTCGGCTCCACCGGACATCGTCGGCCAGCTTCGGTCTACGACAGCGAGAAACTCCTCGAGTTCTTCGACTTAAAGGGCGATCTTGAGACGATCATTCGAGCGTTCGACCTGTCGAAACTGGACTTCGAACCCTCCAGTTGCCCCTATTATGAGGAAGGGTGCAGCGGGCGTCTGACGTCACAAGGTGTTGCGCTGGCGGTCTTCGGGCAACTCCGGCTGGATTTGGCCCGCGAATACAAGTTGCGTCAGGCGATGTGGGTGGCCGAGATCGATCTTGAACACCTCCTGGACTTTTCGCTGCGCTCCCGGCAGTTCCGGCCGTTCTCGAAGTTTCCAGCCGTGGAGCGAGACTTTTCGGTCGTCGTGCCGGACGCGGTGCCCTATGCCCGCCTCGCTGCGGCGGTCACTGGTTTGGAGCTGGAGGAGATTCGCGGCTTTCGCCCGGTCGACCATTTCCGCGGCGGCGCGATTCCCGCCCAGCATCATAGCCTTCTGCTGCGGGTCACCTTCCAGAGCCAGACTCACACCCTGACGAGCGAAGAAGTGGGAGGACTGAGTCAGCGGTTGCTCGCGGTGCTTGAACCCCTGGGGGTGCGCCTGCGGGGTTGAGCTGCTGCTTACCACCTTTGGATTTCTGGCAATTCTGCAGGACTCGGGAACAGGCGCAAGAATTCCGAGGGGCGCGTGACCGACCCGAACGAGCAGTTTCAGCGACTGGAAGAAAAACTCTTGAAGGCGATCGACGTCTTCAAGCAAACTCGAGCGGGGAAGCGTGCTCTAGAGCAGGACGTCGAGAAGCTCAGGTTGGAGACCAAGGAACGCGCCCAACAGATCAGCGTGATGGAACGGGAACTAATTGCCTTGCGCCGGGAGCGAGAGGATGTTCGGGCGCGAGTCGACAAACTGCTAAAGCGCTTAGATGTGTTGACAAGTTCGGGCTCCGAGGGATAATGACCTGCTGGTTGATCTCCTGCATGTTATGACTCTGGTCGAGCAGGATATCGTGATCCAAGGAGGCCTCTGATGACCGCGGCAAAGGAACCCCAGGGCATCCGAGTGGTCATCTACGACCAGGAATATTTCATGCGGGGTGACCTGAACCAGGAGTACATTCAGAAGCTCGCTCAATACCTGGACGCCAAGATGCGTTCCATTGCGGAGCGCACTCGAACCGTTGACACGCTGCGCGTGGCCATGCTGGCGGCGCTCAACGTCGTCGACGAGTACCATCAGTTAAAAGCCAGGTACGAGGAAGTCACCCAACACATGGACCAGAAAGTTGGCGAGTACACGGCGGCACTCGACAAGATCCTGAAGGCAGCGCTCTGAGATCCGCGGTCTCGCTCGCACTTGCTGGACACGAAATACTTCCTGGATTTGGCGGGAAGATTTCTCGCTTCGTTCCGGGTCTTGCATTCGCTGCCAAGAATCCACCCCTCACTGGTTGGTGTAGACACATGGATGACGGTGGTTCGGGTGGTGGTACGAACGGTCGTCCCCGGACGCCGCCACGAGCGGAATCAAAAAGATGCGAATTCTGTTTATCGGTGACATCTTCGGGCAAGCCGGGCGGCGCATGGTCCGAGACACCCTTCCACTTCTCCGGGATGAGTTCGAACCGGACCTCGTTCTGGCCAATGCGGAGAATGCCGCAGCGGGTTTTGGGATTACTCCTCCCCTGGTCGAGGAGCTGCTCGATCTGAACATCGCCGTTTTAACTTCAGGCAATCACATTTGGGATAAGAAAGAGATTTATCCTTACCTCCGCGAGCATCTTGACGGCCGTTTGTTGCGACCTGCCAACTACCCCGAGGAAGCTCCGGGCCATGGCCTTTACGTGGGGAAGACGCCTGCCGGGGTTGGGTATGCAGTCATCAACCTGCAAGGCCGCGTCTTCATGCCGGCCATCGACTGCCCTTTTCGGAAAGCGGACGCTCTTCTGCACGGCATTCCGCCAGAGGTGAAAATCCGCATTGTGGACATGCACGCCGAGGCGACCTCCGAGAAGCAAGCCATGGGTTGGTACCTCGACGGGCGTGTGACCGCCGTCCTGGGAACCCATACGCATATTCCCACGGCCGACGAGACAGTGCTTCCCCAGGGGACCGCTTACCTCACGGATCTCGGTATGACCGGCCCCTACGAGTCGATCATTGGCATGGAGCGGCAAGCGGTCATCCAAAAGTTCCTCGACCAACTCCCCACCCGGTTTGAAGTCGCCAAGGGTGACGTTCGCCTGTCCGCCGCCCTCCTGGAGGCTGACCCCCAGACCGGGCGTGCGCTTTCCATTTCCAGGATCATGCGGAAGTCCCAATAGGATTCCCTGAACAGCCTCGCTCGCCCGGACCGGCCTCAGGAGTCAAACACGATGAGACTCAAAGCGAGGCTTGCGGCCTATGTCATGATCGGCCCCGCTCGGTGAGTTGGTTGGGAGAACAAAAAGGAACCAGGGCGCGACCTGAAGTGGCTCGAAGTCGCGCCCCGGCGAAGGAGACCGTTGCGGCGGAGGCAGGGTGGCCGCTACTGGGGCTTGACGGCGTCGCCCACCCGCGCCTTGCCCACGCCATGGAACTCGGCCATCGAAGAGCCGTCGTCTACAGAAGTGATTCTTGCTGTTCCGATGCGCTCCGTAATGGTGCGGAGGACCTGGCCGGTGGCGGGATCCTTGACCGTTTTCAAGACGCGCTCGACGGCTACGACATCGCCGACTTTCAGGCCTTGATTCTTGCCGACGTTTAGCACCAGAACGTTTTCGGTGACATCGGCCACCAGACCATTGATTTCGATCTTGGTGCCCTCGACCTTTTCGGCCTGCGCGACCAACTGGCGGGTGAGGTCATCCACGGCTTGGCGCGTGGCCTCGCCAATAATGGTCTGTTGGAAGTTGCTGCTGCCCATATTAATTCCGCCCGCGCTGCCCTCGGCCCCGCCCAGCAGGTTCACGCCACCGCGTTTCGACTCCCCCTTGCCAGAGGCCACCGCCATAATCTCGGCCGTTTCGGTATTCACCATGCGCGCATCGATCACCACGTTTGCCTTGCTGCTCGAGGTCCCCACGTGGCCCAAGCCAAAGCCAAGTCTGCTGGTTACGGCGCCCGCATCGATTTTCTTAGTTTCGGCCCCAAACTGGGTGATCGTGCCGATGATGATGGCATTGAGGCCCAGAACTTTCCCGATCTTGGCCGCCGTGGCCGGATTAGCGCGGTCACTATTCGAGAAATTCTGTTCCTGAAGGATCTTGTCGAGCTGTTTGCGCTCAATGACGGAGTACGTCCCATCTCGTACCAGATTGGTGACGATCATGTCTGAAATGCCCTTGCCGATGTCCCAATCGCCGCTCCACCAATGGTGCACTGTGCCGAAATCGAAATCGAAAATCGCGACGCGCTTCTTCGCCTCGTCAGCTCCCCATGCAGCGCTGACAACGAAAAGAAAAACGACAGCAAATACCCAAAGAACACGAACCCACCACCTCATGACATCACCTCGCATTTGATCCTCCTGACACCCGGGAATCTACAGCCCCATGCTGTAACGAATTTCGTTCACCACCGGCCCGGCGCTCACCTCGTGCCCTTTGTCGTCCACGGCCACGAAGTCGTACTTGCGGCCAAAATCCAGCTTGATCACCAATCCACCGGTACCCGAACTCGCTTTGACATCGCGGATTTCACTGGTGTTCATCAAGTATTGGTGCGGGCTGTCGGTGCTGATGTAACGCACGTACCCAACGTTGACAATCATCCAGCCTTGACAAAACCCGGGACCGGAGGCGCCCTCCACCGCCCGGTGGACATGACGCACCAGGAATTTCTTGCCTGCGGGAAGCGAAGCGGCCGTCGCCGCGGGCGGCGGAGCTTGCGTTTGGGCCAGCCACACTGGCGTCTCCGCGAGCTGCCCAGCCACAACTTCCGCTGGTCCTTCCAAGTCCTCGTAACCCTGCAGGGTGGCACGCAGGCGATGCTTGCCGGGCTTGAGCGGGGCAATGTCGAGCAGGCCTTCCTGAGCGTCCGTTTCGCCTTTAAGCTCACCATCGATGTAAACCGCCACCCCGCCCGGGTGGGAGTGGATGGTCAGTCCCGTTGCCGGTTGTTGTGATGTCGTCGGTGCCTTGGAGGGAGTCCGCGAAATCCCTGAGGGCGCCGAAGAAGTCGCGGGAGATACGGGGGACCGCCCCTTCCGAATCGCCGCAAGGAGCGCTGGGTCCGCGCCGGCATCCTGAAAGGCCTTGTCCAACTTCGAAGTTAATTCGAAGTCCACGCCGCGATCGAGGACCAGGTAGGTGACCCTGGAAACCTCCACACCGCCGGAAAGCAGGTCCATGATGTTTTCAGGCGTGAGTTTCTTCTTCTCTGCAGGGGCCGCGGCCAGCACGGTCGCGAGAATCAAGAGAAGAGAGCTAAGAATTGCCAGAAGAGAGGTCCGGTGAAGTCTTTTCCTTCTTCCTTGCCTGAGCGTTTGGGTTCCCACGTTCGACTCCCGCTTTCCGTTCCCGTCGGCGAGCCTGAAAAGACGATTGTAGTGGGGACACGGTTAGATTTCGATCTCGAAAGATCATATAGCACGACGCTTGATGAGAGTCAACTCGTATGAGCCGTGAGCGAAGCTTCCGTCGTCGCCCGGCGCCAATTCGGGGTGGCCTGAGGCGAAACTAGAAGAGGAAGAAAGCCCCGCGCGCGGCGAGGCTGATGACCATCGCCAGCGCCAGCAGCGCGCCTGAGGCTGCGAGCGTCAGACGCCAGCCGAGTTCACGCATCATGGAAGCCAGTGTGGCCATGCAGGGCAGGTAGAAGGTGACGAAGAGGGTGAAGATCAGAATTTGCGCCGCGGTCATCGCACCCAGCACGTGGGTGGTGCCGAGTGCCTGCATCAGCATCAGCAGCGAGAGCTCTTTGCGCAGCACGCCGAAAATCAGCGTCAAGCCGACCGAGCGTGGCAGTCCCAAGAGCGCCGTGAGCGGCGAGAGCGCCGTGTTGATGCCGTGTTGCCAGCCGTAGAAATCCACCAGGCTGAGCACAACGCTGCCCACCACCAGCAGCGGAAACGCCACCACCACAAATTCCCGCAGCCGCCACCAGGTTTTGAGCGCTACCACGCGCGGCGCAGGCACACGATAGGCGGGGACTTCCATCAGCATGCCCGGTGAAATTTCCGGCCAGATGCGTGCCAGCAAATGCCCCGCCACGGCGACGACGAGGAGGTTCAGGGCGTAGATGCCGAGCGCGTAATTCGCCCCCAGGTAGAAGCCTACCAGCGCGAAGATCACCGTCATGCGCGCTGAGCAGGGCACCAGCACCGCCAGGAACGCCGTGATGAAGCGGTCGCGCCTCGAGGTGAGGATGCGCGTGGCCATCACCGCCGGAACACTGCACCCGTAGCCGACCAGCACGGGCAGGGTGGCCGTGCCGTGCAGCCCCAGCCGGTGCATCGCGGCGTCCATCAAGTAGCCGACACGGGAGAGATACCCGATGTCCTCGAGAATCGCCAGGCCCACCAGAAACGGCACGAGATAGGGCAGCACGATCGCCACCGCGCCGGCCGTCCCCAGCACGGCGCCTTTCACGCCCGCAAAGAGCGCGCCCTGCGGATTCATGTGTTGCGCGAGCAGCGCCACCAACGCCTCGAACACCGCCAGGATGCGGCCCTCGGCGAGTTTCCCCACGTCGAAAACCAGCCGGAAGAACCCCAGGAAGACGGCGAGCAGCACGGCGTAGCCCCAGACGGGGTGCATCACCAGGCGATCCAACTGCTCGCGCCAGTCGGCACGGGGCCGCGCCACACGCGCCACGCGCTCGAAGAGCGTGAGGCAAGCCGCATGCCGCGCTGCGGAGATCGCCGCATCCGCCGGCTGCCCCGCGCGCAGCGCGATTTCCGCTTGCCCCCATTCCAACACCAGCGCTATCGCGGGCTCCTCGCGCCGGATTTGTCGGGGATCGCTCTGCACCCACTGCAGGGCCTGAAAGCGCGCGGGAGGGAACACCGGCGCCGCAGCGACCCCGGCCTCCGCCACCGCGATACTCGCGGCCGAGGAGGCAGCGCGGGACGCGGCGTTGACCGTCTCGGGGGAAGCGCTTGAGGAAGAGAACGAGGTGATCTTCTCAGCCAATTGCTTGATCACCACTTCCGCGTCCGGGGCGTAGACGAAAGCGCGCGGACGATTGCTCCCGGCGGCGCCTACCCCCTGCGCCGTGCGGAAGGTCTCGATGATGCCGCGTCCCCGCGCCGCGATCGCCTCCACCACCGATACGCCCAGCGTGGTCCCCAAGGCACGCGAATCGATCGTCATGCCCTTGCGCGCGGCTTCGTCCATCATGTTCAAGCAGACGACCAGCGGCGCCTCCAGGTCCAGCAGCTCGAGGGTCAACTCCAGGCTGCGCGCCAATTGCGAGGCGTCCACAACATTGACAATGACGTCCCAGCTACCCGCGAGCAGAAACTCGCGGCTGGTGGCTTCGACCGGAGAGGTCGGCGTGAGGGAATACAGGCCCGGCAGGTCCACGAGCTCCAGCACCGCCCCACCCACGCGTGCCTGCCCGTGCGTGTACTCCACCGTAGTACCCGCAAAGTTCGAGGTGAGCGAGCGGTAACCCGCCACGGCATTAAACAAGGTGCTTTTGCCGGAATTGGG
>JBEKAK010000025.1:0-57414 GCA_050018275.1 Terriglobia bacterium
TCCCGCCAAAGGCGTATCCGAGGACTACCAGTTGCACGAGGGGAAAGAACATCGACACCACAATGAGCGTGGGGCTGCGCATGAACTTGCGCATGTCGCGCTCGATCAGAGCCAGGATTCGATGCATGATCTTCTACCTTCCCTGCCGCTGATAAAAAACGGTGGGGTCATAGCCGAGCGCATCTTGTAAGGCGTCTCGCAACTGTCGCCCGGTGTAGTGCATGAACACATCGTCGAGCGTGGTACTCTGCACGGAAAGAGAGGTGACCTCGATTTGCGCTTCCCGGGCTGCCTCCATCAGCGCCACGGTCGTCTTCGGCCCGTTATTGGAACCGATGCGAAACACGTGGTCGTCTGATTTCACGCTCTGCACGTCAGGAAGGCCTTTGACTGTCTCGACCCAGCCCGCCGGAATGCGCGAAAAGCTGACCTCTAGAATATTGTTTCCCGGGATGGAGGCCTTCAGCTTGAGCGGCGAATCCAGCGCGACGAGCTTGCCATGGTCGACAATGGCGATGCGGCCACAGAGTTTGTCGGCCTCATCCATGTAGTGCGTGGTCAGAAGAATAGTCAGTTCCCGCTCCTTCTTCAGTTTCATGAGCATTTCCCACACGCCCACACGCGAGGCAGGGTCGAGGCCCGTGGTGGGCTCGTCCAAGAAGAAGATGCGGGGCTCGTGCACGAGCCCACGGGCAATCTCCAGCCGTCGCCGCATGCCTCCTGAGAAATTCTTCACCGGTTTGTCCGCCCAGGGAAAAAGGTCCACCGCCTCCAGGAGTTCTCTGGCGACCTTGATGCGGCGCTCGCGCGGAACGCCGTAAAGCTTGGAGAAAATCTGCATGTTCTCCATGGCGCTCAGGTCAAGATCGGAAGTCATGGCCTGGGGAATGACACCGATGCATTTGCGGACTTGCTCGGCATGCCGGACGACGTCGAAGCCGAGGATGCGCGCCGCGCCGGAAGTCGGCGGCAGCAGCGTGGTGAGCACACGAATGAGGGTGGATTTCCCTGCGCCGTTCGGACCCAAAAGACCGAACACTTCCCCGTATCCCACGGAAAAAGTCAAGTCGTCGACCGCGCAAAAGCCGTTGAAGCACTTGCGCAGTCTCTCGACTTCCACGGCTGCGATCGTTTTGGCCTGCAGGGTTGGTGATTTCATCATTCCCGTCGCGGTCGCCGGGCGCGAGTCTAGCGTGTATCCTGCGGGGGGAGTGTGGCATAGGCGGTCATGCCTGGCCACAATCGTCGGTCAGTGTTATCGACGCGCAGGCGCAGTTCGAACGTCTTGATGTCCCGCTTGGTTCGGCTCACATCACGCTGGGTCGCATAGTCAGCATCGACGCCCCGATAGAAGACGGTTCCGACACGCTCCGCCCCAGAGGGCAAACGTACTGTCATGCGGTCGCCCAGGCGCACGCGGTCGATGTACGTCTCCTCCACATCTGCCCGCACCCAGAGGTCGTCCGGATTGATGATCGAGACGATCGGCTGACCAATATTCACCACTTCACCCTGACGGGCTGCCAACACTGCGATAACACCCGGAATGGGCGTGCGAATCTCCGTATAGTCCAGGCGGACTTGTGCCTTCGACCTTTGTGCGCCAGCGGCAGCGAGTTGTCGCTCCATGGCGAGCAGTTGGTCCCGCCGCACGGCAACCTGGTTTTCGTTCGACCGGGCAAGTGCGACCGTCGCCCGCTGGGCATCCACCTGTTTGCGGAGGGATTCCACGTGCGCCTTCTGCGCCTCAAAGGCGGCGCGCGCCTGATCCAGCGCCTGCTCCGAAACGATCTTCTGGTCGTATAGGCCCTTGGTCCGTTGATAATTCAACCGGTCAAGCTCCAGGTCGGCCTTGGCCTCGTTTTCCTGGGCCTGCGCCGCGGCCATAGCGGCCTCTGCCTGCTTGATCTGGTCGCGCGTTTGCGCCTCCTGAAATATCAACGCGGCTTCTGCTTCACTGACCTGCGCGGCTGTTCCCTGTTGAGAGTGGAGGTAATACGATTCATCCGCCCGCAGTTCTTGGGGTTCGATGACGGCCAACAACTGCCCGGGCTTCACAGTGTCGCCTTCCTTCACGAGCACCTGCGCGAGTTGTCCTTGGATTTGCGAGCTCGCGATCACATCGTTGGTCGTGACGATGCCGGTAAGAACGATGGGCCGAGGCGCGGTGACAGCCTTGTAATAGACGACTCCGCCACAGAGAACGACCACTATCACGATCGGTACAATAATCTTTCGCCTCATCGCTCGACAGCCTCCGGATTCCTAAAGAGCGCGTGGCGGATAAACCTCAGCACCTCTGCTTTTCTTTTCGCCAAGTTGGCTTTGCTGAAGGGGTCCTGCCCGGTGATCATCCGAACTGCGGGAGCAAGGTTGAAATAGTGCACCGTCAGCCCAGCAATTGAGACGATCGCGTGGTCCCTGTCCAGCCGCCGGAATTCCCCCGACCTCATTCCCCGCTCAAGGAGAGCTACCAAGAGTTTCCTGAGGGGGATCGAGTACTCGCGAATTAGCCGCTCCAAATTTCGATCGCCTTCCATCATCATGCGTTGAAAGATGCGAGGATAATGCGGGTGTGTCCCAATGAAATCAAAGTGATAGCTTACATAACGCAAGAGAATGGGTCCCGCCGGACCCTTGGCCGAAAGCACCTGCTCCGCGTGCCGCTGGAATTCTTTGACGTCCGAGCCCACGACCGCTTGGTAGAGTGCTTCTTTGCTTTTGAAGTAGTAATACAGTAAGGCCTTGTTCACCCCGGCGGCCGCGGCGATGGCGGTGGTGCGTGCACCCGCCAAGCCGTCTTCAGCGTAAATGCGCTCGGCAGCCTTCAGGATGGAAGCCCGCGTCTCGGTACTGTCGTGGTGCCGCACCCGATCCAAAATGGCACTCTTCTTCGTCCGCCTGATCATTTAACTAACCATATAGTTAAATAGCACAATGACCCACTCCAGGTCAAGAAAGTTCTTGCGGCGGGAAGACGCGAAACCGCGCTCCTAAGTTTCAGGGGAATACGCGAAGCGGGTGTGAGACTTTTCCCGGTGGCGCTCAAGGGCCAGCTCGATCAGGCGGTCCAGCAACTTGGAGTAAGAGACGCCGCTCGCCTCCCACAGTTTGGGATACATGCTGATGGAGGTAAAGCCCGGGATCGTATTGATCTCGTTCACGTAGACCTTTCCCGTTTTGCGGTCCAGGAGAAAATCCACCCGTGCCATGCCGGCGCCGTCGATGGCCTGGAAGGCGCGAATGGCCACTTCCTGCACACGCTTCGTTTGCCGTGGCGTGAGATGTGCGGGGATAATGAGCTCCGAGCCTTCCTTGATATACTTCGCCTCGTAATCATAGAACTCGTTAACAGAAACCACTTCCCCCGGCACGGAAGCTTGGGGGGCATCATTACCCAGCACGGAGCATTCAATCTCACGGGCGGCGATTGCCTTTTCTGCCAGGATTTTCCGGTCGTATTGCCCGGCCAGATCCATTGCCCGAGGCAGTTCGCGCAAGCTGTGAACCTTGCTGATCCCCACCGAGGAGCCGAGGTTCGCGGGTTTCACAAACAGTGGATACCGTAAGTGTTTTTCGATTCGCTTGCGCGCGGCGGCGGGATTCTTCCGCCAATCCGCCCGCAGGACGAGCTCCCAGGGAACGACCGGCAGGCCGGCGTCGCGAAACAGGCGCTTCATCAAGTCCTTATCCATGCCCGCTGCGGAGGCGAGCACCCCCGCACCGACATAGGGAAGGTCCGCCAGCTCTAGCAGGCCCTGCACGGTGCCGTCTTCGCCGAAGGTGCCGTGGAGAACAGGGAAAACGACGTCGACCTCCGGTCGCGAATTCGTGGCCGGAGTCGAGGGAGCAAGCGGCAGGAGCTTAGGCCCAGCAGGATCCACGGAGGGCGTGACGGGGTCGCCGCTTTCCAGGACCTGCGGCAGAAGTTGCACCGCTCCGGAACCCACTCGCCACTGTCCAGCGCGCGTGATGCCGATGGGCACGATTTCATATTTCGCCGGATCGAGCGCCTTCATCACCGAGGTCGCAGAAGCAAGTGAGACGTCGTGCTCCCCCGAACGGCCGCCAAACAGAATCCCCAAGCGGATTTTCTTGGTCACAGGATTTTCTTCCCCAGCGCCGAGGCCACGAGTCCCACTCCCAAAATCGCGGTCTTATTCATGACATCGATAATCGGATTGATCTCGACTAATTCGAAGGCAAGCATTTTCCTGCTATCGGCGATCATTTCCATGGCTAGATGCGCCTCGCGGAAGGTAATGCCCCCGCGCGCGGGTGTACCCACGCCGGGAGCTTCGTCGGGGTCGACCGCGTCCATGTCGAAGGATACCACGAACCCTGCCGTGCCTTCCGAGGCGAGTGCGATGGCCTTTTCCGCGACGGTCCGCATTCCCTGCTCGTCGATTTCCCGCATGGTGAAAACGTGCACGCCGGAGTCTCGGACGATCCGGCGCTCGCGCGCGTCCAGGGCGCGCACGCCGATCAGAACACACTTCTCCGGCCGCATCTTGGGCGCGAACCCGAAGATTTGGGCCAGCGCTGCCGGCCCGTGACCGAGCGTGGTAGCGAACGGCATGCCATGCACGTTGCCGCTGGGACTGGACTCCGGCGTATTCATGTCGGCGTGCGCATCGATCCAAAGGCACCCCACGGATTGGTTCCGGTCGCGATAGAACTTGGAAATGCCCGCCTGCGTCCCGATGGCCACCGAGTGATCGCCGCCGAGCGAGACGGGAAAGTACCCCCCCTCCAGCGCCTCGTAAATGCGGTGCGCGATTTCCTGGGAAGTCTCGGCGATTTCCTTAAGGTACTTGGCGTGCCGGTCGCCGAAGTGTTGTTCTTCCGGCAGTCGGACGTGGATGTTGCCGGCGTCTTCCACGTGGTGTCCCAGACTCTTCAGGGCGTGATTCAACCCGGCGGCGCGCACGGCGGAGGGACCCATGTCCACGCCACGCCGCTCCTGCCCAAGGTCCAAAGGGACCCCCAGGATTTTGATTTTGAGCATCCTGCCCTCAACATGCAATCTTGCGCCTTTCAGAAAATTCTATCATACCGCGATATTGGAGACTCGCGGAGCATGCGAGGGTGATTCCTGGTCGACTTCTCTACGGCAGGTGTCAAGTCTCTGTGTGCAAAGAAGCGCGCGGGAGGGCGGAGCCCTCCCCTACGGTGTCAGGCGATAGAACACGCGCGGGAAAGGAATGGTCTCACGGACGTGTTCGAGTCCGCAGATCCAGGCCACGACGCGCTCCATAACCCCATGGCTAACTGATGCTAGCAACCAGGGCTATTCCAGCGGATGTCTCCATCGAAGGCCAGGAAACCGGCTGTAGTCGCGGTCCGTGGTAATCCATTCGCTGCCGGACTCGATGGCCAACGCCGCCAGATAGGCGTCGGGAATAAGGTTCCCCTTAGCATCGGCTTGTTGGCAGAGGCGTACAAAGATCTCCCAGTGTCGTGCCCCAGGCGTTACCCGAACACAGTTCGGCTGAGCTCGAAGCTTGGCAACAACGTGGAGTGCCTCTTCCAACGGCGTTGGAATTCTGAAGATTCTGGGGAGAGTCACGATCCTAAGGAACCCCGAGAGGACGAGGTCGGACACTCCGAAAGCTTGGTCAGACGCCACGCAGTTTTCCAACCATTGGCGAAAGGCATTGTGCTTGGGGAGCTCAGCACGGTGGGCGTAGACCAGCACATTAACGTCAATCAATACCATCGCGCTCTTCCATCCGGTCCAGAAGCGACGCGGTATCATCCAAGTCGACGTGCGGTTGCAGCCCCCCCCCTCTGAAAGTAGGGAAACGGAACTTCGAGCGACGCCGCGGGGTCGCTCGGCGAGCGAATGTCTCGCGAAGACTGTCCTCAATAATCGCAGTCAGGGTCGTTCCTTGTTCTGCGGCCAGCCTCTTGGCCTTGGTAAGCAGTTGATCATCAAGGCGAATCGTGGTCCTCATGCATCAAAACATATCAGGCGTGCATCAATATGTCAACCTGGAGACGTCCCTCCTACGTCGATTTCTTGGGGGGGTGGGGCCTTCTGGGAATCCCCTCTCCCCTGCCGACCCTCAGGGGGTGAGGCGATACAGCATACGCGGGAAAGGAATGGTCTCGCGAACATGTTCGAGTCCGCAGATCCAGCCCACGACGCGCTCGATGCCCATGCCGAAGCCCGAATGCGGCACGGTACCGTAGCGGCGCAGGTCGAGATACCACTCGAAGGCCTGCCGCGGCAAGTTGCGTTGTTGAATGCGCTGCTCGAGCAGAGCGAGGTCGGCGAGCCGCTCGCCTCCGCCGATGATTTCGCCGTGGCCCTCGGGTGCAAGCATATCCACGCACAGCGCCACTTCCGGCCGCGCCGGATCGGGCGCCATGTAGAAGGCTTTAACCTGGCTGGGGTAGCGGTGAACTAGGATGGGTTTTTCGGAGGCCTCGGAGAGCAAGGTCTCGTCCGTGCCACCGAAGTCGCCACCCCACTGGATTTCACTTCCCTTGCCCTGCAGAATCTTCACGGCTTCGTCGTAGCTCAGGCGTGGGAAGGGCGGTGTGACCTTTTCCAGGTTCTCGATGTTTCGCTCCAGTGTTGCGAGTTCCGGCCGGCGCTTTGCCAGTACGCGCGCGACGATGAAAGCCACCAACTCCTCGCCGAGTGTCATGATATCTTCGAGGCGGGCGAAGGCGACTTCCGGCTCGACCATCCAGAATTCCGTCAAGTGGCGGCGGGTCTTGGATTTCTCGGCGCGAAACGTGGGTCCGAAGCAGTAGGTCTTGCCGACGGCCATGGCGGCCGCTTCGTTATAAAGCTGCCCGGATTGCGTGAGATAGGCTTTGTCCTCAAAGTAGTTGACTTCGAAAAGCGTGGTCGTGCCCTCGCACGCGGAGGGCGTGAAGATGGGCGCATCCACCAAGGTGAAGCCGTGCTCGTCGAGGAAATCGCGCACGGCCTTGATGATCTCGTGACGCACGCCCAGGATGGCCCGCTGGCGCGTGGAGCGCAGCCAGAGGTGGCGGTGGTCCATCAGGAATTCAGTCCCGTGCTCTTTGGGCGTGATGGGATAGGGCGCCTCCACCGGAACGAGCTGCAGGACTTCCACGTTCGACACGTCCAGTTCGAAGCCGCTTGGTGCGCGCTTGTCCGCTCGCACCTTGCCGGTGACGCGCAGCGAGGATTCCTGGGTCAGGCCACGCACGTGGTCGAAAACTTCCGGCGGGACGGCGCTCTTCACGATTACGCCCTGGATGATTCCCGTGCCGTCGCGGAAAAGTGGAAACAGCAGTTTGCCGCTTTCGCGTAGATTATAGAGCCAGCCTTGCAGGGTCACTTCCTGGCCGGCGTGTTCGGAGACTCGACGGATTTCAACGACGGGAGGCAAGAGTTCATTCCTCCTCAAGGAAGGTTTTCCATGCGGTTCATCACTTCTGCCAAGCGCGCGAGGCTGCTCAACTCCGGCCCGTAATCGCGCACTTCGAAAAGCACCGGGAACTGGCCTTCTCCCCTGCGCAGATCGTGGACCGCTTCCCTCCAATCAATTTCGCCGGCGAAAGGCATCAGGTGGTCATCCTTTTCACGGCGATTGTCATGGACGTGGGTGGAAGCGATGAGGTTGCGCAGCGTCTCGAACGCCGCGTGCACGCCACAAGTCATGTGGGCGTGGCCGGTGTCCAGGCAAATCTTCAGGTTCAGGCGTGTGTACTGGAAGAATTCCACCAGGCGCTCGGGCGTGCCGAGTTCATTGGGAATATTCTCGATCAACAACTCCACACCGCGCTCGTTGGCGAAAATATTCAGATGCTCGAGCGAAGTCATGGCGGCATCGAATTTGCACAGATCGTATTCCTCCTCCGGCAATCCCATGTGCAGGATGAGGTAGCGGAAAGGCAGATGGTCGGCAATGTCGAGGGCACGCTTGATTTCGTCCATGGAATCGATGCGCAGTCGGCGCTCAAGGTAGGCGACGGAGACCGCCAGCCCGCCCAGCCGCCCCCAATCTGCGTCGGCGTAAAGCGGCGCATGGATGGAATGCAAGCTCACCCGATGGTCGCGGAACCATTGCGCGACGTCGCGCACGTGGTTGGGATCGGTGTAATCCAGGTGTTGGCGGGCCGCGAAGAGCTCGATGTGTCGGATGCCCGTCCCCAGGATTTGATCCAGGACGTGTGAACCGAGTCGCTCGTTGACGTAAAGATACGTGGAGAGTCCGTATTCCATCAGTAACCGGCTGCCTTTCCGTCCGCACGGGGATCGGAAGCGCCAAACCGCCATCCGGACTCAGGTTCAATCTCAATGGCCTCGCAGTCGCCAATGCTATCGCGAAAACTGAGCGGATAGCCCGCCTGCTGCATTTTTTCGAGAGTATCGGAGGAAAAGCCCACGCGTTCGAGCGTCAGGCAGTCCGGCATCCACTGATCGTGGAAGCGTGGCGAGGTCACCGCCTGAAGAATGTCCATCTTATAGACTAGCACATTGAGCAATACCTGTAAAACGGTGTTGATGATGGTGCCGCCACCGGGTGAGCCGAGCACGAGCCGCACCTTGCCATCGCGGGTCACGATGGCCGGGGTCATGGAAGAGAGCGGGCGCTTGTGCGGCGCAATGGCATTGGCTTCACCCTGCACCAGCCCGAACACGTTGGGCTCGCCGGGCTTGGCAGCGAAATCGTCCATTTCATTGTTCAGCAGAAAGCCGGCGCCCTCCACCGTCACACCGCAGCCGAACCAACCGTTCAGCGTGTAAGTGTTCGAGACGGCGTTGCCCGCGGCGTCCACGACAGAGAAATGTGTGGTTGCGCCGGATTCAAAAGCCTGCGGCTCTCCGGCCCGCACGGGCGCGTCCGGGCTTGACTGGAGAATCTGCTCGCGCAACTGGGCGGCATAGCCGGGCGAAGTGAGGCCGGCGACCGGCACGCAGACGAAATCCGCGTCGCCAAGGTAAGTGGCGCGGTCAGCGTAAGCGCGGCGCATGGTTTCGGCAATCAGGTGAATCGATGCATAGGAGTTCGGCGTCCCCAGGTCGAGCGGCTCGAGCACGTTGAGCATTTCGATAAGCATCGTCCCGCCGGAGCTGGGCGGCGGAACGCCCAGGATATCATACCCGCGGAAGTGGCCGACGAGAGGCGAACGCAGCTTGGCCTGGTACTGCTTCAGGTCATTGCGCGAAATCAAGCCGTTGTACTTCCGCATGGTCGCCTCAAACGCCTTGGCCACCGTGCCTCGATAAAAGGCCCGCGGGCCGTGCCGGGCGATTTCCGCGAGCGTTCGCGCCAGTTCCGGCTGCAGGAGAGTTTCACCGGGCTCGTAGAGATGACCGTCGTGCAGGAAGATGCGCCGCGAATCGTCGTACTTTTCCAGCAGCGCGCGTTCCGAGCGGAGCGTTTGTGCGAGCGAGTAGCTGACCGGAAAGCCTTCCCTCGCCAGGCGAATGGCCGGGATCATGACGCGCGCGAGCCCCAGCTTGCCATATTTTTCTTCCGCCAGCGCGAGGCCCCGCACCGTGCCGGGGATCCCCGCGGCGCGCGCGCCGGCGCTGCTGGCATCGGGAATCAGGTTGCCCTGCGCGTCCTGGTACATCGTGCGCGAGGCCGCCGCGGGCGCCTGTTCGCGGTAGTCCACGACGATGGCATCGCCGTTCACCATGCGAATCAGCATGAAGCCGCCGCCGCCGAGGTTCCCCGCCTGCGGGAAGGTCACCGCCAGCGCGAATCCCACCGCCACGGCGGCGTCCACCGCGTTGCCGCCCGCCTTGAGGATTTCCACACCGGCTTGGGAAGCCAGCGGCTCGCTCGAAGCCACCATGCCGTGGCGCGCAGCGACGGGACTGAGTGCGTAGGCCGGCAGCGCCAGCAGCGCAGCCAGAAGCATGCTAACGGGCGTGATGAGATGTTTAGGCGGCACGGAAATCACCTGCGCGCGCAGAGGGACTTCCTGGCTATGGGATGCGGACACGAGTCTGCAAAGCAAGAACTGTAGGGGAAAAGCCGCAGGGCGTCAAGGCGAGTGCGGCGGGCAGCGCGCAGGGCCGTGCTAGAATGCCCAGGTGAAGACTTCCACTTTTCCCGTCATCATCGAGCGGGAAGGGAGCTCTGGCGCTACAGCGACTGACCCGCTACCCACGGTCAGAAGCTGCCGCGCTCTGACTGCCGCATCGACACAAATCTGAACCCGCAGGTGAGGTTGTTGATGGATGGGGAGTTTCTTGAGGTGCTCGGGGAGGATTGGAAGCCTGTCTCCAAGCCAGTGCGCATCGGCTGGCTGGCTTTTTACGGGATCTTCCTCCTCTACGCGCTGACGAACAAGACAGGGTACCTGATCATCGACTACGTGTTCGTGCCCATCCACGAAGGCGGGCACCTGCTCTTCAGCTATTTCGGACACACTCTGATGGTGGCGGGCGGGACGATCCTGCAACTCGGTGTGCCGCTGTTGCTGGCTATTTACTTTGTGTTCCAGCGCCAGCTCACCGGCGTGGCGTTCTGCGCTTTCTTCTTCTTTGAAAACTTCCTGAACGTTGCCACCTACATGGCGGATTCGCGCAAGATGGAACTGCAGTACGTTACCGTCGGTGACCCTGAATTCGCCGAGCACGACTGGGCCACGATGTTCACCCAAATGGACCTACTCGAATATGACACGAAAATCGCCGTCCTGGTTCGGGTGATCGGCTGGCTGGGCATGATCGCGGTGGTCCTCTGGCTCGCATGGAAAACACAAGCCCCGGCTCGCCCTGGGGATTCTCGCTCGCTTCAACCCTATTCGCGAGTCTGATTCTTGCCGGCGCCCCTGGCTGAGAGACTCCCCTCCTCAGCCGACAGGGTGTCGCAGGATCGTGCGAAGCTGCTCCGGCGCCACACGGCGGGGATCACAGTTCGCTGCTTGTCATGGATTCCCGCCCTGCCCTGCGCAGGCAGGTTTCGCGGGAATGGCACAGCGGAAAAGGCGTGTGCCCACACGCCGCGGAGGGCACGGCGTATGTGCCACCCATCGAAGGCGCTCTGTTGCCGAAGGGGCGTCAACCGAAGATCCCTCTTCCCCCGCGTGCCATACTCCTCCGTATCGGCTATCGCCAGAAACGCGTTGGCGCATGAACCCAAAAGGTCACCCGCGCTCAGCGACGCCACCCCCCGCGGCCAGCCACCCCAAGAGACGACTTCCAAGCCTCAATTGGACCCCCTGTAAACGCGGACAAACAGTCTAGTGCTGCACGGGCGTCCCTTCTGGTACAATGCCGCCGAGTTTCCTGACCGTTTCGCTGGCCCGCGTGCCACGCCGAGCCGGCGACCCGTCACAATCGGCTGAGGTGTGGTGCAGTGAACCAAGATTTGGAGTTACTCAAACGGTGCCTCACTGGCGAGAACTCAGCCTGGGAAGACCTGCTCAGGGTTTACACGCGAAAAATCTATAACCTTTGCTACCGCTTCACGGGAAGGACAGATGAGGCTGAAGACCTGACGCAAGAGGTCTTCATTAAGATCTACCAAACTTTGCGGAGTTACGATGCCGGGCAGGGCTCGTTCTCTACGTGGTTGCACCGCGTGGCACGCAACCACCTGGTGGACCATTACCGGCGCACCAAGAAAGATCGGATGACGTCGTCGATCGAAGACGATCTGGCGACACTGGAAGAGAAACCCAGCCCGGGGGTGGAGCCGACCGGCCACGTGGAGGCCCGCGAGCGGCAAGAGTTGCTGCAGCAGGCGCTCGATAGGCTATCGCCGGACTTGCGGGAAGCCGTGGTCCTGCGCGACCTGCACGACCTCGACTACCTGGAGGTCGCCCAGGTGCTAGGGGTCCCCCAGGGTACGGTGAAGTCTCGAATTAATCGCGGCAGATTGGAACTTGCGCGGGTCTTAAAGCGTATGGAAGGAGTGAGAGGCCCCGCAGAAGCGGGAAGCGAGCCATGACGCACCTGGAGATTGAAAACCTGGCGAGCGATTACCTGGAAGGGCTCCTGGACCCGGCCAGCCGAGCGACGGTGGAAGCGCACTTGACAGAATGCGCGGCCTGCCGCGGGCTGGTCGGGGACATCCGGCGCGTGCTGGAGCTGTGCCGGTCGGCGGAGGAAGTGGATCCCGCGCCCTGGCTCGTTTCCAAGATCCTGCTGGCCACCGTCGGCGAGCGTAAACCCACCCTGCTCGAGCAGCTTACCGCCCTGTTCCGGCCGTTGGTTCAACCCCGGGTCGCGTATCCCATCGCCATGACGGTGTTCGCCTTTTCGATCATCATCAACGCGGCTGGGCTCACCCTGAGGAATCTACGCTTCGAGGATCTGAATCCCCGCACCTGGTATTACCGGGCCGACCGCGCCGGGCACCTGATGTACGCGCGCGCGGAGAAGTTCTATTACGACCTGCGGGTGGTGTATGAGATTGAGTCGCGCTTCCGGCAGTTGCGCGGCCAGTCGCAGGATCAGGAGGAGCAGGCCCCCAAGCCCGCGGCGCCTGGGGGCGGTTCCACCCAGGGCACGCCGCCCGGGCAGACCCAGCTAGCCTCGACGGAAGGCTCGCGGGTCGAGGCGACCGTGCAAGCCGGATGGGCTTCCTCTGCGGTCGGAGCACAGAGCGGACTCGCCCGGGCAGGAAGGAGTCAAACCCCATGAAATGCGCTAATCACCCCCTCAACGACGCTTTCGCTTACTGCGGGCAATGCGGTCGCTCGCTCTGCAACGACTGCAAGCGCGAAGTCAGCGGAATGGTCTATTGCGAGAGTTGCCTGGCCACGCGCTTGCACACACCCCTACCACCCCTGGTCGGTTCCAGCACCGGCCCGAGTCCTGGCGTGGCGCTGGGCCTGGGATTCATCCCCGGCGTGGGCGCCATTTACAACGGCCAGGTCATCAAGGCCATGGTGCAAGTCCTGATCTTCGGATCACTCATCGCTCTGGGTGACCGTGTCCACAGCCCCTTGGATACCATCTTCGGGCTGGGCGCTGCGGCGTTCTACTTTTACATGGTGATCGACTCCTACCAGACCGCCAAGGCCAAGCAACTCGGCAAGCCCGTGCCGGAGTGGTTCGGCTTGGGCGACACGAAAATGAACGTCCCCATTGGCGCCGCGTTGCTGATCGGGCTCGGCGCGTTGTTCCTGCTCGACAATTTCGGCATACCGGTTTTCAGCCAGATTGGCAAGTTCTGGCCCGTGCTGCTCATCGTGCTGGGCGTCCTGCTGTTGCAGCGCCGGCTCGGTGGGCACAAACCCGAGACACCGGCGGGCCCAGCAAATCCGGAGAAACCTTCGGAAGGGCCGAGCAATATTCCCGGCCCGAGGGGGCTGTAGCCTTTAGGTGCAGCGAAGAGGACGACTATGGCGGGAATCGGCATCCTGATCGGTCTTGTCGGCGCGGCCATTGGCATCCTGGTCGGGTTGGTGGGAGGACTGGTGGGCATCGTGGTAGGAGCAATCGGTGGCTCCATCGGCCTGTTGGCTCACCTTTTCCCCGTAGGGTTGATTGTCCTGGGAATCCTCTGGCTGGTGAAAGGAGCGAACCGGGGAACCTGCTGACCGTAAGGACTAACCGCCGCAAGGCCCCCAGAATCCTCAATAAGGACTCGGCAAGCTCAAGCTTTAGGTTTGAATCGCCCGGAGGAGAGTCATGCACATGTTGGATAACCCCTTCATCATCCCCTTGGGAGCGTTTGTGATGGTCGTGATCATCGTGGCCATCGTTTCTATGACCAGGATGCGCGAGAAGGAATTAAACGCTCATCAACAGCTCCGCCAGCAAGAGATGGAACACGAGCGAAAAATGAAGGAATTGGAAATCGAGAAGGCTAAGCTGGAGCTGGAGAAGGCGCGCACAATAAGGAGCGGCTAAAACAAGTGCTCAACGACGTCTGGGCCCGGCCTGCCGAGGAGGCTGGCGAACATGAATGGGACCGTTATCAATCCCCTGTTGATTCCGATTGTGGGAACGATTGCCGGCACACTGATGATCGTGGCTATCGTGGGAATTGTCTATTGGTTTAAGGCGCGCGAAAAGGAGCTGCAGTTCCACCAGGACCTGCGCATCCGGGAAATGGAACACCAGCGCAAGCTGAAAGAGCTCGACGTGGAGCTGGAAAAAGCCAAGGCCCGGCAGTCCACGGAGAAAGCGGCAAGCTGACAGCGTCGGTGCCTGTCCACGGCGCCCGGGACGGTTGCGGGTGCCGGGTGATCCGAACACCGGAATCCGGTGGAGGTGCGAAATGGTAATTCCCGAAGAACTCATCCCGATTGCGGGAATGCTGATGGTAATCGCCATCGTTGCCATCGTCTTCTGGTTCAAGACGCGGGAGAAGGAGCTGCAGTATCACCAGGATCTCCGCATCCGGGAAATGGAACACCTGAAGAAGATGAAGGAACTCGAAGTCGAGCTGGAGAAAGCCAAGGCCCATTCCTCCGGGAACCGGGCCACCTGAGGACTCCTCGGCTCCTGCCGGAGGGTTAAGGGGAGGTAATTCCGAATGTCGCCGTTTGTCGTTCCGCTGGGAGTGTTCGCCATGGTCGTGCTGATTGTGGCCATCACCCAAATTGTGAGGATTCGCGACAAGGAACTGGAAGTCCACCAGAAGCTCCACCTGGAAGAAATGGAACATCAGCGCAAAATGCGGGAACTGGAGCTGGATTTGGAACGTATCAAGCAAGGGAAGTAAGCCAGCTCGCGGAGGGCGGGCTGGGGGGCTTCGGCGGGGGCCGGAGCCAGGAGTAAACGACCATGGGATCAACACCTTCGTCACCGATCTACCGCCGAGGCGGGCTGATGTTTCCCGCCATCCTCATCGTCATCGGAGTTATGTTCCTCTTGGACCAGTTCATGCCCGCCTGGGGAATCAGCAAGACCTGGCCGGTGCTGCTGGTGGTGATCGGCGTTTTGAAACTGCTGGATACGACTCGGCCGCCGCGCCCTCCCGAAGGGCCCAGAATCTAGTGCCGCGGTTGCCCCGCGGTGAGCGCGGGAGGTAAACATGAGCCTCTACACCTATCGTCGCGGATCAATCTTCTGGGCGCTGGCCTTGATCGCCGTTGGCGCCATCTTCCTTTGGCAGAACTTCAATCCCGCCATTCATCCCTGGCAAATCATCGCCAAGTTCTGGCCGCTCCTCATCATCTTCTGGGGACTCTCGAAGCTCATCGATTACCTCCAAGCGCAAGCCCATCCGGAAACCACCGCGCCCCCGCTCTTTTCCGGCAGCGAAGTGGTTCTGCTCATCCTGATTCTGGCGCTGGGTACGCTGGTCTCCAAAATCGTACTGCGCCCCTGGCAGCAGTGGGGATGGCATATCGATGACGAGGAGATTGCCGGGCTCTTTCTGAATTCCCACACCTATACCCAGACCTTCTCGCAGCCGGTCAAGGGCGAACCCCGCCTGGTGGTGGATGACCAGCGCGGCGACCTGGAGATTCGTGGCGCCGACCAATCCGCCATCGACGTGGTGGCCAAGAAAACCATCCGCGCCGAGGACGAGAACGCTGCCAAGAAGATATCGGACGACCTGAAACTCGAACTCGTGGAGGAAGCGGGGCACTATGTGCTGCGCTCGAATCGCCGGTCCCTGGCTGACGACGGCCGCCGCATCACGGTAGACCTGAGCCTGCGCGTCCCCAAAGCCACGAGCAGCGAAGTCACCTCCGAGCGCGGCGACATCATTGTGGACGGCTTGCGCGGCGACCAGACGCTGTCCGCACAACACGGCGACGTGCACGCCACAAATGTCGAGGGCTTGTTGAGAATCCACAAGTCCGGCGGCTTGACGGAGGTCCGCGACGTGAAAGGCAGCGTGGAAGCGGACGGCCGCGGCGACGACATGGATGTAGCGGGCGTCTCCGGCACCGTCACCGTCAGCGGCGAGTTCAGTGGGACCGTGCAGTTCCGCAATGTGGCGCAGACCTTGCGCTACCACTCGTCACGGACCGATATGACCGCGCAGAAACTCTCCGGGCGCCTCTACATGGAGGTCGGCTCGCTGGAGTTGAATGGTATCGACGGCCCCTTCGACCTTACGACCCGCCAGAAGGACATCACCGTTAACGACTTCAAACATAGCGTGCGGATCACCGACAATAACGGCCAGATCTCGCTCCGAACCTCCACGCCGCCCACCCACGACATTCAGGTGGACTCGAAAAACGGCGCCATCGAACTGATGCTTCCGGCCGGATCGAACTTTCAAATCGAAGCCAGCTCACGCCACGGCGAAGTGGAATGCGACTTCGCGGGCCCGGGTTTGAAAGTGGTGAAGGAAGGCGAGGCGCCGTCCATTTCCGGCACCTACGGCAAGGGCGGGCCCACGATTCGCCTGAGCACGGACTACGGCGCCATCCGCGTGCTGCACGCCGGCCCACGACCACCCGCGCCGCCAGCGCCTCCCGAGCCCCCTGGCAAGGCCGAGACAACCTGGAACCATCACAACCCGCGGCCCCACGCGCCCGCCGTGTGCGTGGTGCGCGTGGCTTGCCCCCCGCCCCGCTGTGGCGTGGTGCGGTTCGTCGAGTTCGTCTGGCGGCTGGAAACGCGCCTACTCCGCACTCTGTTCCATACAAGCCTGCACAGCGGTTGGGCGTGCCCGCCTTTGACTACGGTGGGTTATTGAAGCGGCTCCCCGCTGCGCGACAGCATTCTCACCCCGTCCGCTCCCGTGCTGTGAACTTATTCCCATAGACCCCTCGCACCGCAGAGGTGCGGAGGCGCTGAGCTTTGGAAACCAAGATTCTTTCTCTGCATCTCGGCGCCTCTGCGGTGAAGGCAGCCCTGTCCCCAAAGCTTCTTCGGTTCTGAGCAGAGTGAGCGCGGCTCAGCCCGCCACGCGTGCGAGCGTGTCAAAGAAATCTGGAAAGGAAATATCCACGCAGGAACTGTCTTTGATGACCGTCGTGCCTTCCGCGACCAACCCGGCAATCGCGAAGCCCATGGCGATGCGGTGATCCGAGTGCGGATCGATCTCCGCGCCGCGCAACTTCTGCCGGCCGCCCACGCGCAGCCCGTCCGGAAACTCCTCCACCTCGGCGCCCATGCGGCGCAGGTTTTCCGCCACCGCCGCCAAGCGGTCGCTTTCCTTGACGCGCAGTTCGGCCGCGCCGCGGAACGCCAAGCCCTGCTCGCTCTGCGTGCCCAGCACGGAAAGCACCGGCAGCTCGTCGATCAAACCCGGCACCAGCTCTTTGCGAATCTCGCCGCCCGCGAGCTGACTGGACTCGACATGCAGGTCTCCGAGCAACTCCCCGTTGAGCATTTCCAGATTCACCACTTTGACGCGCCCGCCCATGGGGACCAGCACGTCAAGCAACGTGCTGCGCGTGGGATTCAGCCCGACGTTGTGCAGCACCAGGTTGGAATTGGGCACGATCAGCCCGGCCGCGATAAAGAACGCCGCCGAAGAGATGTCGCCGGGAACATAAAGCTTCTTCCCTTCCAGGCGAGCGCGGCCGCGCACGGCGATGGTGTGTTGGTGACGGCCGATGTCCGCGCCCATCTGCTCCAGCGCGATTTCCGTGTGGTCGCGCGTGGGGAGCTTCTCTACCACCTGGGTTTCGCCCTCGGCGAACAAGCCCGCGAGCAGGATGGCGGATTTCACCTGCGCGCTCGCCACCGGCATCTCGTAGCGGATGGCGGTGAGGTGACCGCCGGTAATTTCCAGCGGTGGGCAGCCGCCCTCGGCAGTCTTGATCCGCGCGCCCATCAGGGTGAGAGGATCGGCCACGCGTTTCATGGGGCGTCGCGAGAGGGATGAGTCACCCACCAGCACGGAGCGAAACGGCTGCCCGGCCAGCACGCCCGCGAGCATCCGCATGGTTGAACCGGAATTGCCGGCGTCGAGCGGTCCGGAAGGCGCGCGCAGGCCCTCCAAGCCCCCACCCGCGACCTTCACCACGTTGCCTTCGCGCTCGATCTTGACGCCCAGCGGCTTCAGGCAGTCGAGGGTGGACTGGCAATCGGCGCTCGAGGAAAAAAAATGGATTTCGCTCGGTCCTTCGGCGATGGCGGCCAGTATCGCGTAACGATGGGAAATTGATTTGTCACCGGGGAACTGCACCGCGCCTTCGAGCTTCTTCGCGGCGCTCAGTTTCTTCGACTTTGATCCAAACAGTCCCATACTCGAATCCTCTTAGCTCACGGCGAGCAGAACCTTCCCCACCGTCTCGCGCGCTTCCATCTTCCTGTGCGCTTCGGCAGCTTGCTCGAGCGGCAGCTTCAAGCCGATGTGGATTTTCAACCGCCCGCTTGCAAGCGAATCGACCACTTGCCGGACGCCGCGCTCGGCCAGCGGAGGCGCCTGCAGCGTGCTGAAAAGCCAGAACGCGCTGACCTTCTGCGATTTCTGCATCAGCGCGCCGATCACATTCAGCTTTTCCGGCAGCCCGCTGGCTGCACCGTAGACAATGAGATGTCCGAAAGGTGCGAGCGCGCGCAGGCTTCCCGCGAAAGTCGCCCGGCCCACGGAATCAAGCACCAGATCGACCCCGCGGCCCCCCGTGAGTTCTTTGACGCGCTCGGCAAAATCAGTCTGAGTATAGAGAATCACCTCATCCGCACCGTACTGGCGCGCGATCTTAGCTTTTTCCTCCGTGGACGTTGTACCCAACACGCGGGCGCCGCCCTGCTTGGCCGCCTGGATGAGCTGCAAGCCCATGCCGCCCGCCGCGGCATGGACCAGCACCGTCATGCCGGGCCGCACGTGGTCCATAGTGTAAAGCAAGTGGTACGCGGTGAGTGCCTGAACCGGGAATGCCGCGCCTTCCTCAAAACCGATTTGGGCGGGCAGCGGCATCAATGCGTCCGCTGATACCGTGGTGTACTCTGCATAGCAGCGTTGGCCCATGAACGCCACGCGTCGGCCGACGAGGCCTGACTCCACACCTGCGCCCACCTCTTCCACGATTCCCGAGGCCTCAAGACCCGGCGTTTCCGGAAAGCTCGGTGGCGTCACGTACGCGCCGCGGCGCATCAGAGTGTCCGCAAAGTTCACCCCCGCCACATGGATGCGCACCAGGACCTCACCGGAGGCGGGACGTGGCTTCGCGACTTCCTCCCATACCAAAACTTCCGGCCCCCCCGTTGCATGATAGCGTATGGCCTTTATGGTCCTGCCTCCGAACGGTTATTGCCTGTCAAGATTATGCGACACAGTCGGCCACTCCACGCCAAGCGGGCGACAGAGGGCACCCGAGGTGCGAGGACGGGTGAGCGGTCTCTTCTTCACCTGCCAAATCGTCGACCCGAAAGGAACGGTCTGCGCCTGCCGTCCGGTCGAACCCGTGGTTTACCCCAAGCGAGTTAAACAGCCCCTCACGGCGTCACCCGGCTTTATGCCGCTTTCCGCCTCTGCGCGGCTTTTTCCCCGTCCGGCTTGGGAACGAAGATGTCCTGCCACGTGAGCCCGCATTCCTTGACCATCGCCACGGAGTACTCCATTCGTCCCAGGTTGCGGTCAGCGTTATTCGTCCCGAAAGAGAATTTCACCCCGGCGTTCCTGGCGCGCTTGATAAACGCCGCCCTGGGCACCCGGTAGCGGTTATTAATCTCGACAGCCACCTCGTTCGCCTTTGCGGCGTGGATGACTTTCTGCATGCGCTCGGCCGTCCAGAGGCGATCATAATCGCGGGCGACGACATCCGGCAAGAAGGTGGGATTAACGTAGATGTCGATGGGCTCGTGGTTAAGCACGGAGAGAATGCGGTCGACGTACATTTCCATGAACTGCTCGCTGTCCGGGATTTCGCCGACCTCCTCGGGAATCCAGAGCCGCATGCGCTTGCCGTGATCGTCAGTGAAGGTCATCGCGTCGGTGAAGGCGTAGTCAAACTTGGCGATCGTTTCCCGCGAGAAGAGCTTCACCCACTCGCGGCCCTCGCCCTGCATGGCCACGAAAGCGGGCTGCCCTTTCATGCTCGCCAGGAATTCTTCCACCCCGGCGTCGTTGGTGATGGGGAATCCCAGCCCGCAGTTCACGGCGATTCCGTACATGATCCCCAGGCGACGGGATTCGGCGAGCGCTTCCCCCAGCGTCAGGCCGCCCTTCAGGTGGACGTGGTAATCCACCACGGGAATGTTCTCCTGATTCATGCGCAGCAGGTCGCGGTAGACGTCATCGACAACGGGCCGCTCTTCCGCGTCCATCGCCAGGTCGTCCGGCAGCGGCCTCACCAGGAGGTTGCGGAAATACACTTTCGAGTGCGGATCGTAGCATTCGAGCGCGAAGCTGCCGCGGTCGAGCACGCCTTCCGGAGAAAACTTCGTGTGCAGGGGCGGGTCCGGCTCGATGTAGTCCACGATCAGCGTGTCATTCAGGCGAACCTGCACCTGCCGGGAGCGCACCAGGACGTGCAACTGGAACCACTCGTCGTCTTTGACCAGCGCCTTGTAGATGTTGCGGAAGCCATAAAGCGAGCCCGTCTTGCAGCGCGCGCGGTAATCACCCTGGCCTGCGTAGGTACTGTTGATCTGGACCCTGAAGCCTTTCTCTGGCCAGCCATGCGGTTGGAAGTGGGTGTGGAAATAAATGCCGGAGCACGCTCCCGGCCGCGTCAGCACTTCCGCCTTGAGCTCGAAGTTCGTGAAACTCGCGTTCCGCACCCGGCCCGAGTAGAACAGGTGCGCGCGCGGTCCATCGGCCAGGATTTTGCCGTCCTCGACCCGGAAAGAGTGGCGGCTCTCGCTGGGTTTCCAGCCGTCCAGCGAGCGGCCATTGAAAAGTGGAATCCATTCGCTCTCCCCGCGAAGCGCGGCGGGCAACAAGAGCAAGGAGGCCAGGAGATCACGTCGGGACATCGGCACCATCGGAAAGTCCTTTCAGGACTCGCGGGTCGTGGAGAGCCAGTATAAACGCGTCATGGCCATACGCCAAATGGCGCTGCACGACGGTCCGGCCGGCTTTGCGCGGATGAGGCGGGTCAGGTTGAGAGGGTCACGTTGCTGGGCGGCTTCCGGCGCCGAAATGGTCTTCCAAATCTCCCGGACGATTTTCCAGGCACCGTCCGGCGGGCCTCGCAGAATGTGCATCCCCTTGCCGTGCCCGAGCAGGGTTTCGCCGCCGGCTTCCGGCGAAACCTTCCAGGCGTATGCGAAGCGGCGGTAAGCACAGAATTCCCAAGACCGCTGTCATTGCTCTCTCACGCCTGCGAGCGCCTGCGCGTAGCTCAGGATGTGTCCGCCGTGCTGCTGCTGGTAAGCCTGCGCTTCTTGCTGCGTCTTGAACGCCACAAGCGTCGGCAGACAGCGATCGTACTCGCGCACGGAAACTCCGTGCGGCTCACGCGCAACTGGCTGTTCCCCGCGCGTGCAATACTGCACGTCGCCCCCTTCGACATAAGTCGCGGATTCCGCCGCGATCGTCTCGCCCGTCGTTAAGTCGGTGGCCCAGGCTATTCCTGTCTTCCTTGCCTGCGCAGGCAGCTCTGCCTGGCCCGGCGTCTGGTTCTCTTCGAAATGCAGGCCGCAGCGCGGGCAACAGGCAACCATCAGGTGATCGTCGACCTTCACCCGAAAAGCCGTGGCCGGATGTACCATGCGGTCGCAGAAGGGACACATTTCCGCCACCTCGCGTCGTTTTTCGTGGCGATAGGCCCAGAAACTAGTCAGGCCAATGGCCATCAGCGCCACTAACGTCACCAGGAACTCACGCCTTTTCATCGGCGTCCTCCTCGGGCGGTTTGACCATACGATCCGAAATCCGCAGCCCCTGAATCAAGATTGTACCTTGGCTTCCGCCTGGATGGCGGGCCTCACCTCAAAATTCCACTTCCACACCGCGTAGATGGCGGGATAAACCAGCAACTCCAGAATAAACGAAGTGAAGATGCCGCCGACCATGGGCGCCGCGATACGCTTCATCACGTCTGCGCCGGCGCCGGTCGACCACATGATGGGCAGGAGTCCCATGAACATGCACCCCACGGTCATGATTTTGGGGCGGACGCGCATGGCCGCGCCGTGCACGATGGCATCCTTCAGACTTTGCCAGCTCTTGAGCAACCCGGCTTGTTTCCAGCTTTCATAGGCGAGGTCAAGATAGAGCAGCATGAAGACGCCGGTTTCTGCATCCACACCCAGCAAGGCGATCAGGCCCACCCAGACGGCGATGCTCATGTTGTACCCGAGCCAATGGAGCAGCCAGATGGCGCCGACTGCCGAGAACGGAACGGCCGCGAAAACAATAAGCGTCTTTACCACCGAGCGCGTGTTGAGATAGAGCAAAATGAAAACCAGAAACATTGTGATCGGCACCACCAGTTTCAGCCGCTCGCGCATGCGCTGCAAGAATTCGTACTGGCCGCTCCAGCCCAGGCTGTAGCCTGCGGGCAAATGCCTTTCCACCTTGTCGCGCACCAACCGTTGAGCTTCCTCGACATAACTTCCCAAGTCGCGCCCTGCGACGTCCACGTAAACATAACCGCTCAGCAGGCCATTCTCATCGCGAATCATGCTGGGCCCCTCCGCCAGACGGAGGTCGGCAAGCTGGCCAATGGGGATTTGTGCTCCGGAAGGTGTCGCCACCAGCACGCGCTCGAGCGCGCCCAAGTCGCTGCGGTAGTCGCGCAGGTACCGGACGTTGACGGGATAACGCTCACGGCCTTCGACGGTGGTGGTGACGTTTTCCCCGCCAACGGCCGACATGATGTAAGCCTCAACGTCGTCCACCGTCAGGCCGTAGCGCGCCAGCTCGTCGCGCTTCAGATTGAAATCCAGGAAATAGCCGCCGCCCACGCGCTCTGCGTAAACGCTGCGCGTGCCCGGAACGTGCGCCAGCGTGCGTTCAATCTCTTCACCAATCTGCTGGATTTTGTTGATGTCGGCGCCCAGCACCTTGATGCCCACCGGCGTGCGCACACCCGTGGTGAGCATATCTACGCGGTTGCGAATGGGCATGGTCCAGGCGTTGGTCGTACCGGGGATGCGCAGGGCCCGATCCATCTCATCGACGAGCTCGTCCTGCGAAATGCGGTCGGGCCAGATGTGACGCAGAATCTTCTGCAGCCACTCCGGCGCCCGGTCCGAATACCACTGCGGCTTCTTTCGCCACTGGTCTTGCGGCTTCAAGAGTACGGTGGTTTCCATCATCGAAAGCGGCGCGGGGTCGGTGGAGGTTTCCGCGCGGCCCGCTTTTCCGAACACGCGCTCGACTTCCGGGAAGGTCTTCAGCACACGGTCCTGGATCTCGAGCAGCCGCTGCGCCTCGGCGAGGGAAATTCCCGGCAACGTGGTGGGCATGTAGAGCAACGTGCCTTCGTTGAGCGGTGGCATGAATTCCGAGCCCAGACGCTCGAAGACCGGAACCGTCAGCACCACGGCGGCAATGGCCGCGGCAATCACCACCCAGCGAAGGCGCACGGCCAGATCCACAACCGGGCGATACAACCGGATGAGCAGGCGACTTATGGGGTGTTTTTCTTCGTTGTGAATTTTCCCTACCAGGACGGCATTGACCATGCGCGCCAGGAAACGCGGGCGGAAGTCGAACGACGCGGCATGCGTAAAGAGCAGCCGCATGGCAGGATCGAGCGTAATCGCCAGCACGGCAGCGATGGCCATGCAGAAGTTCTTCGTGAAGGCCAGCGGCTTGAAGAGTCGTCCCTCTTGCGCTTCCAGCGCGAAGATAGGCATGAACGAAACCGCGATGACCAGCAACGAGAAGAAACTCGCCGGTCCGACCTCCTTGATGGCCTCGATGACGACTTCGCGGTAATCACGCTGGCGCCCGCCCGCTTCCCAAAGTTCCAGCTTCTTGTGCGTTTGCTCCACCACCACGATAGCCGCATCCACCATGGCGCCAATGGCAATGGCAATTCCTCCTAGCGACATGATGTTAGAAGTCACTCCAGTCATCTTCATAGGGATGAATGAAATGAGAACCGTGATGGGGATGGTCAATATCGGAATCAGGGCGCTAGGGATGTGCCAGAGGAAAACCAGGATCACCAGGCTGACGATTGCGATCTCTTCGAAGAGCGTATGCTTCAGCGTATCGATCGAGCGCAGAATGAGGTCGGAGCGGTCGTACGTGGAAACGATTTTCACACCGGGAGGCAGCGAGGGCTGGATTTGGTCCAGCTTGGCCTTCACGCGGTCAATCACTCGTAGCGCGTTTTCACCGGAGCGCATGATGACCACTCCGCCCACCACGTCGCCCTTGCCATCCAGGTCCACGACGCCACGGCGAATGTCGGGCCCGAGCGTCACTTGGCCAATGTCCCCGACCGTGATGGATGTTCCCGTGCGCAGGTCACCGCCCACGACAATCCGCCGGAGGTCGTCAACCGAGCGCGCATAGCCACGACCGCGCACCATGAACTCGCGACTGGAGAACTCCACCAGCCGCCCGCCTACGTCGTTATTGCTCTGGCGAACCGCCTCCACAACTTTCGTCAAGGGAATCTTGTAAGCCGCCAGCGTGTTGGGATCGACCTGGATCTGATACTGCCGCACCAAGCCGCCGATGGGCGCGACTTCCGCCACGCCCGGAACGCTTTCCAGGTAATAGCGCAGGTACCAGTCCTGGAAGGAGCGCAGCGAATCCAGGCTGTGTCGCCCGGTGGTATCCACCAGCGCATATTGAAAGACCCAACCAATCGAGGTGGCGTCCGGTCCCAATTCCACTTGCACGCCGGAAGGAAGCCGCGGGGTGATCTTGGAGAGATACTCCAGCGTGCGCGACCGCGCCCAGTAGATGTCGGTGCCTTCGTCGAAAATGATGTACACGTAGGAGTAGCCAAAGTCCGAGAACCCGCGGATGTCCTTGACGTGGGGCGCGCCCAGGAGCGCCGTGATGATGGGATAGGTGACCTGATCTTCCATGATGTCGGGGCTGCGGTCCCAACGCGAGTAGATGATCACCTGCGGGTCGGACAGATCGGGGATCGCGTCAAGCGGCACGTTCTGGAGCGACCACCACCCGGCGACCACTGCCACTCCGACCACCAGGAAGACCAGGAATTTGTTTCTTGCCGAAAAATCAATGATGCGGTGAATCATGGCTTGCGCTCCTGTCCGGGCTACTTCTTCCACTCCTTCGACTCTTTCAACTTTTTCAACCGGTCGAAGAAGTCGAAGAGGTCGAAAAAGTCGAAAAGTCGAAAAAGCCCCCTGCCGAGCTGAGGGCCGGCGACACCTCACTCAGTGGTGATGGACCGCCGCGGGTGGCGTGGCCTCCGGCGTCGTGACCTTCTCCGCCGACGCTGGTGCCCCGTGACCCGCGTGGGCGCCGGTGGCCGGTTGCTCCGGCTGCATTCCCGCCATCGACTCGCGAAGATTGCTCTCCGAATCAATCAGGAAGTTCGCGCGCGTCGCCACACGCTCGCCGGTGCGGAGACCGCTGAGGATGACGGCATAGTCCCCCGCACGCGCGCCGACCTTCACTTCTCGCGGCTCAAAGACGCCGTTGCCCCGATCGACAAACACGCGCTGATGCTCGCCCGAGTCGAGCACGGCATCGACAGGCACGGTCAAGCGCCGTCCGAGGCCGCGATGCAGTTCCACGTTTACGAACATCCCAGGCTTGAGCCTCAGAGCGGGGTTCGGAAACTCCATGCGGACGGTGAGGGTGCGCGTGTCCGGCTTGACGTCCGGGTAGATAAAACTGAGCCTCCCACGCATTGCGACGTTCGGGAGCGCCTCGCTCGTGAGGACAGCTTGCTCTCCCAAGCTCACGTCGGGAGCCTCTGATTCGTAGATGTCTCCCTGCACCCAGATCGTGCTGAGGTCCACCAGTTTGTAAATCTCCATCTCGGGAGTGACGTATTGATTCGGATAAGCCTTGCGCTCCAGTACATAGCCGTCGGCAGGCGCATAGAAGGTGATGTCATGTTGCGGCTTGCCCTCGAGCTCCAGTTGATGAATCTGGCCGTCGGTCAAATCCCAAAGTTCAAGACGCCGTCGTGTGGCTTCGAGGAGCGTTGCGCCGCCCCTCGCGACTTCCGGGAAGGTGCTCTGCGCCAGCGAGTCGCGCGCGCGAAGCGCCAGCAGATATTCCTGCTCCGTGGCCAGCAAGTCGGGGCTGTAAAGAGTGAAGAGGGGCTCGCCCTTCTTCACTTGCTGCCAGGTGGAATCCACAAAGACCTTTTGGATCCAACCGTTGACCTTCACGTGGACGTTCACCAGACGTGTTTCGTCCATGGCCACCTGACCCACGGTGCGCAGGGTTTTGTCGAGCGCGCGGTACTCGGCCTTGGCTGTGGTGACTCCCATCAGTTGCTGCCGCGCAGGGCTGATCTCGACGCTTCCCGGCACAAGCGATGGCGCCATGACCTCGGAGGCGTAAACCGGCACGAGCTTCATGCCGCAGTCCGGCGCGATCCCGGGTTTATCCGAGTGATACCAGGGGTGCATGGGATCTTGGTAGTAGAGAATCTTTGGCTCTGCGGGCTTCGACTGGTCCGCAGCGGCTGCCTTCTGCGGAGGCTCGAAGAGTGCTGTAGCGCGGCGACGCAGGGAGCTGAAGCGCGAGCCGGGTTCACTTCCCAGCAACGTCGCAGCAACGAGTGCTGCCAAAAGGGCAGCGCCGATCAAACCTGCTATCCTGCTTTTTCTTCGACTCATAATGCACTTCTCCTTACGGGATCAAATTCAATCCGGTCTCTTCTTCCAGGCGCGCCAGCGCCTTTTCGTGATTCGCCACTTGCTGGTGATAAGCGAGTTCGGAGTCGAGCACCGCGAGGAAGTTGCTGAGCACGTTCAGGAAATCCACGGCGCCCGTTTCGTAGCTGGAAATTGAGGATTCGAGAGTGAGCGACGACTGCGGGACGATTCCTTGGGAGTAAAGCTGCCCGAGTCGGTCGGAAGCCTCGACCTCCAGGAAGTCCTGCTTCACCCGGTAGCGAAGCAAGGTGAGTTCGCTCGCTTCCATCTGGCGGGCGGATTCCAGGTTGGCCGCAGCCTCGGCAATGGCCATGTCCTGCTTCCGATGGCGGAAAAGCGGCAGGGAGGTGGAAAGAGTGATCCCATACATGTCGGGCATGCCATCACGCTGCATGTAGGTGTAACCCACACTGAAATCGGGGCGAACGTCCTTGCGAGCCAGCTCCACGGACAGCCGGTTTTCGTCCACGACGGTCCGGCGCTGCTTGAGTACTGGGTAGTTCGCCTGCGCGGCCGCCTGAAATTCGTCCACGTTATAGACAACCGCACTGGACCTGACCCCAGTGACTGCGCCGAGAGACGAGTCAACGGGAAGGTTACGCAGGCTGTTGAGTTGCGCCTCCAGGGTGCGCCGCTGCTGGTCGAGCAGAGTCTCGCGCTCGGCGAGCCGCGACAGCTCAACTTGTGCCCGCAGAACATCCTGCTGCGCCGTCTTGCCGACGGAATAACGGATTTCTGCGACCTTCTCGAAGTTCTGGAGAAGCTCCCGATCCTTCTGCAAGGTCGCGAGGCTCTGGTCAACATAGTAAAGGTCGAAGTACGCCTGCTTCACCTCCGCCGCCGCGCGCCGCGCGGCAGCCTCATAGGCCAGCGCCTCGGCGTCAACATCACGCGTGGCGATTTCCGTGCGCAGGCGCGTCTTGCCCGGATAGGGAATCGTTTGCTCGGCCATGATTTGGCGTGCGCTGGAGGGGTCGCCTCCCATCACCGTAAATGGCGGCAGCACGTTGCCCGCGTAGCTCAATGAGACCGTGGGGTCGGGCCAAGCGCCGGCTTGAGGGATTCGCGCGCGCTTGGCATCCACCGCGCGGCGCGCGGCCAAGATTTCCGGATTTCGCTCTATGGCTTCCTGGACGAGCTTGGACAAACTAGCCGGAGCAGCGCCCTCGGGAGGCGCAGTCGGTTTCGCCGCCTGAGCAAAAGCCTGGATGGGCGCGAACGAGAAATACACAACGAGGAACACTATCTTCCGATTCATAAGCAACTCTCCATCCCGGCCAAGAGCTATGACCGGGCCGACGTGTTGCGGAAATGAAGACAACCGCCGGGCTCCCCGCGCGCGGGGACCGACACATTGGGCTTAAGGTCGAGAGGAGAGTCTCAGATCAGGAGCAGGCAAGTTTGCAGAAGCGGACTTAGAGGAGGAGAGATCGTTGGCAATGCGCCCTGCCGCACGGGCGCATGGGAAATGTCCGGCGGCACTGCGGAGGGCACGAACACCCTCCCGAGCACGGCGGTCAGGTCAGAGCGGTGGTCAGAGCCCCGGACCTCCGTAATGGAACCCTGGTAATTCAAGAAGGAAATCAGGCAACAATCCGGCAACGAAGACCGATTGGGGAGCGTGGGCTTTTCGCCGGCGGGGCAGCAGGCGTGGGGTCTTCCGGGACTGGGCACACACAGCGCCCGCAGCCCGGAAAGCTGCAACAGGAAGACCGCGACCAGAGGATAAACCCAACGCTTCACTTCTTTAACCCCACCCAACATTGTACACCCGTCACCGCACCCGGGCAAGAACCTCAATCGAGGTAGCGTCAAGCATTTTGTGTAAATTCCTTGAGGGGTTTTCTCTCCCAGGAGCGGTTCAACTGACTGATGACGCCGAAGACGATGCGGTCGCAGCCCGCCGCTCGTCACCAAGCCCTTCCGGTTTGTTGGAGAACACCCAAACTGCGAGGGGATAGCGATTTTGCCTCGTCACGCTTATTCCCCTCCTGGTTCAGGAGGGGGGCAGGGGGTGGTTGAGCTGGCAGAGTCGGCCCTACCCATGTTGCCCGCCAGGGAAGCTATAGCGAACCGCACCGGCGAGCGCTGGCGGGCGCGAAATGCCGCGGGCAAAGACCATGGGGCCACGCAGTGTAATGCAGGGCACAGGGAGGATGGTTACACAAATCAGGTTGTTTGCTGCCAGGACCAGGAGTTGTATTGGTACCCATTTTTCAGGAGTGAATGGAGAGCTCCTTCGTTAACAGCCATTTCGGGCCAATTTAGCGCGAACATCAGCAATCGGATAATTTCAATGGCGAGAGTGTCGCGCTCAGCCTTGAGGCGATCTGACGGGCTGATGACATCGACTTCAACGCTATCATCTAGCGGTGATTTCGGCCAGTCATTGGCTTCAGAGAATAGGAGCGGTAATCCACGAACCGGCTCAAGCCTCGTACGGATGAGGAGCGTTCCCTCAAACCCGAGTTGCTGATACATAACCTTCGCGTGCTCCAAAGTCACCAAGATACATCCCAGGGTCTGCCAGAGATGTATCCCTTGAGTTCCACCAAGCTCCCCGTGCACGCTATGGGCGTAGAACAATAGACCCCATGTGTTCCCTTCCACGAGTGATGGCCTTTCCTCGCTTACTCCAAGGATAATTGCGCTCTCGTGCTGACTAATCGGAATCGAGCCAAGCGGGAATACGGTTGAACGCCAGGGTATTCTGCAACGGCCGAGCTTATCTAGAAGTTTGGCGTGCGGTGTGAGTGATTTGGAGGGAAAGAGCGGGCATATCGAAAGGGTCAAGACCGGTCTTGCAACAGACGGCTTCGCAATGCTCTCAAGGAAGGTGCCGAGCCGCACTCTAGCACGTTTGATAAGCCTGTCGCGGCGCGTAACGGTAACAGCTCGACGCTTCGCAAGATGCTCGATCTCTTCGTATGTGGCGAGTTGCGAATCAAAGCGCTGGCTGAACTCATCCGTCCGCACATAGGCACCCTTTCGGCCATTGATGAAGTGCGGAGCCTCCTCGCTCTCAGCTACGAAAACAACATAACAAACCTTCATGGCATCCTCTGGGCTAGGAATGGCGTCCGATACAAAGAGGAGGACAGGAGGGAACGTCCCGCGGTAAGCCCAATCTATCATTCTCTGCTTGAAGCCGTTGATTCGGCCAACTCCAGGAAGGCCGACGATGCGGCCATTCTTGTCCGCCTCTGCGCCGATTACCATATACCCACCGAACGTGTTCGCGAAGGATGTTATTTTCTTCAGCGCCTCAACCTTGTCCACGTCCTTGGATTTGAATTCGAGCCTAAGGTTCTCAACCGCGGATTCTGCTAGGAGCTCCTGCAAGTCTGCTGTGGAGACCTCGTCGGTTCGCTTGTCGTAAATAGACATGGACACCTCCTAAGAAAAACGGGCGGCGGGCAGCCACATTCAGATGTTTCCTGACCGTCGGCATTTTCTCTGAGTTTACTACGCGTGCTCTCCAATCTCGCTTCGTATCCTCCCACTGGCCACACGTGAGAGCTACGTCACCCGGCCACCCGCGTGGGCGGGCAAGGATCTGACAAGCTTGACGGTCTCAAGGCTCACGCGAATGACCTGGCCCACGAGGCGCACGATGTATTCGGGGTCGTCGGGGCGGTTGGGGTCGGAGCGGATGCCGCTGTGCTTGTCTTCCGTCACTTGGTACTGGTCAATCACCCATTCGAGCGCGCTCCGATTGCCCAGGCGGTATTCAAAGGCTTCAGGTGGGATGCCGCCGAGCGTCAGCGAATCGTTCACCTTGAGTGAGCGGTGGTCTTTTGAGAGCCGCATTTTATCCTCGACGCGATAGGAGAGCGGCAGGTCTTTGTTCTCAAGGAATTTCACCTTGTAGGGTTCAAGCTTCTCGTATTCGATGTGCAGCCGGGCCAGTTCCTTCCCGGCTTTGGCGAAAGCCCAAAACACGTCCGTGTCGTGCTGAGGTTCCCCGGCACTGCCATTCTGAGCCCGTTCGCTGTCATCCTGAGGCGAAGCCGAAGGATCTTTTTCATTTCGCTCAGGGTAAACTGTGCGAAGAATCCCTGTATTTGCGTTCTCTGCACTGCCGGGATTCTTCGTCGCTTCGCTCCTCAGAATGACACGGCCCACGAGCGGAATGCGCGGCAGCTCGCGCTTTAGGTTCTCGGCGTATTTCGCGCGGTATTCGGGATGATGGAGGACGGCGTAAACGTAATAGAAGGTGTCCCACTTGCTGATTTTCTCGTCGTTGTAATGCTTGCGGAAATGCTCCAGCGCCCAGTCGGTGATGTTTTCGCGGCGGTTCGTCCCGTCTTCGTCGTAGAGGTAGAACGGAAAGCACTGGTGGGCGTCCACGGCAGCACATAGGTGCAAATCTGCGAGCGTTCCTGCGACTAACACGCTGACCGTCGGCGACCGGAACGCCAAATCGCTGGTGATGATAATGCGGTTCTCCCTCTCGGCGGCAGGCGTAGGGAAGATCGAGGGCATGACGTAAACGCGTTCGTTTACAAACCTGTCGAAGAACAGATAGCGCCTGCAAAAAGGGCGATACAGGGCGATTCGAACTCTACTTTCGTCAAACGTCGCGTACGCGCCGCGTCCGAGGTTCAGCTTCAGGCTGCCGCTCCATTTGATCTTGTCGTAGCGCACGAATTCATCAACGGGTTGCTTTCCGCCAGAGCGCTTGTACCGATCTACCTCGCCATTGTAGTCCTCGATGAACCGCCGAACCCGCTCAAGGAGAACGTCTTTGTCGAAATCGTACGCAACCTCGTCGCGGTTTGTCTTTACACCACCAGAAAAGACCTTGAATACCGTCTGAGGGCTTGCTGAATCCGCCGCTTTTGAAGCCTTGCTGCCGAGCGGAACAAGGGCTTCGAATTCTGCCGCGTGCTCTGGCACTAGCCAGTTACCGGAGGTATCCGGCTTAAGGGGTTGCCACGCGACTCCCGAAACGGAACACAGCGAGGTGAGTTGTTGCAGCTTTTGCTCCTTGCGCCAATCTTCGGGCACGCGGTGATAGCTCAACGCCGGGTTGGCTGTACCTCGTTTCCGCACCGCCACCGTGATGCCGACACCCACTTGGATACCAAAGACGTTGTGAGTCGTCCCGCTTAGCTTGGGATTGCGCCTGACGTTCCCATGCAGGTCCAAATGGTAGAGGTTGGTGAAGTCGCCGAGCAGGTCCTTTCGCATTCCATCGAAGGCGTGCTGGTCAACGAAGCTGTTGTTCGATACGAAAGCCACGATGCCGTCCCGGCCTTGCAAGCGATCCGTGGCCCAGCGGAAGAACTTCACATACGGGTCAGAGAGCGCGGTCTTGCTACTGGCCTTAGAATCCTTCGCATAGGTCTCGGCCACCCGCCGGTCAATGACCTCGTACTTGCGGTTCTTGTTGTTATCGTTTTCGTTCTGCTGATTCATGTTGTACGGCGGGTTACCGATGACTACCGTGATCGGCGTGCGGCGTTGGCGCTCGACCCGCTCCGCGTTCTTCTCCGTCATGTACATGTGAAGCTGTTGACGTTCTGCTAAGTCGAGCGTATCCACAAAGCACAATCCCTCGAAGGGCTCATAAGTGCCGGTCAACTCAAAGTAGGCGTGTTCGATGTTGAGCGCGGCAATGTAATAGGGCAGCAGCATCACTTCGTTCGCGAAAAGTTGTTCGCGGTACATACGCGGGAGGCCCCGGCCGGACATGCGGCGCAGCAGGTTCACGATGAAGTTCCCGGTGCCTGTGCACGGGTCGATGATGAAGACGTCGGGGCTAGAAAGGCTCTTCCCAAATTCCTTTTCCAAGACCTCGGCCACGCTCGCGCACATGAAATTGACGATTTCCTGCGGCGTATAGACGATGCCATGCGTGTCGGCCACCTTCACCGAATAGCCCTGGAAGAAGCGCTCGTAAACGGTGTTCAGGAAGTGCTGCTTTTCGCCGAAGTCGGGCAGGGTGCGGGCGGCGCTTTCGATGGCCAGATAGAAACGATCCAGGCTCTTCAGGTACTCGGTGCGGTCAAAGCTGTGGCTCACCAGGGCGTCGATCACGCGCTCCACTTCCGCCGCAATGACGTTGCGCTTCACGAACTCCGGGTTATTGAAGACGGTCCGGAAGAGGCGCTCGGTGAGCAGGTGCTGGACCAGCATCTCATTCACGGCCTCGACGCGGATGTTCGGATTCAGCGCGCTGCGGCACAAATCAAAGAACTTTTCGAAGGCGGACTGGAATCGGGGATTGTCCTTGTGGGCTTGCTGGATCTTCTCCACCAGGCCGCCGGCGAGGTCGGGAACACGCTCCTTGAATTCGTCAACCGCTTCTTCGAACCCTTCGATGTCCGGCTCGGTGTAGGAGAAGAACTGGTTGAGCAGCTCTACCAGTTCCTTCGGGTTGCCGAGAGTATAAGGCCCATTGATCTTCTGCTTGCTCTGAAACAGGACGCCGGCTTGGGTGTCCTCAAAGATAATGTTGGAGAGCGGGTAGCCGCGTGCGATCTTCTTTTTGATTTCCGTGTCGAGATCGTCCTGAGTGTCTTTGGCTTCCCAATAGCCGCGCGGCAGGCTGTTGCGGTCGCGCAAAGTGCCGTCGGGACGAATGAGAGCGCCGCCGGACTTCCCGGAGAGCTCGGCAATGAATGTCCAGTCCTTGAGCCTGGCGGTCTCCTGAAGCAGGGACTCGAAGGGCGAACGCACGCTCATCTCGTTTAGCACACCCTGGCCCCGCAGGGCTGCGACGCTTTCGTAGTACCTGCGAATGGAGCGATGCGTGGGAGTTATGAGATTGTGACCGCTCATAACGTTGGAAGCAATACTAGCACTTTAGCCGGGGGCGGGCCAAGCACGAATAGTCTCTGTCGGACGGTGGACATTCTCGGCGGGCGCGAAATGCTGCGGACCTCACACGGCGGGGGTCCGCGCTACGATTGCTCGACCACCCCCTGGGCCCCTCCTGAACCAGGAGGGGAATAAGCAAGCGCAGATGGTCCGCGCTAAACTTGCTTGCGGGCGAGAACGATTTCGGACAATTAGACACCGTCCTTTAAGATTTTTCCTACCGGCAGGAAAAATCATATTAACCCCTATTGACATACCCCCGGCGTGCGGAACTAGTCTATAAGGGTGAGCACTGGGGGCGAAGGCGGCTCGGTCACGCGGGCGGGGCGTGCTGCATGGGCGAGGGAACCCCTCACCTCCCCTCGTGCCTCGGGGACCCTCTCCCCTGGGAGAGGGCTAGGATCGTTTTGGGAGAGCGTACCTCGGGGGCCGCTCCCACACACGGCGCTGATGATGAGGATGGAAGAGCCGAGCCTGCGACAGGTGCGGCGGACCACCAATTTGTTGATGAAAATCAAACAGGGAGCCCGCACCCAAAGAGATGTTAAAAATGAAGGTTGCTCCCAAGATCTTATTGAAAATAAAGGGGCATAAACCCACAGATTGTCGTATAGCCAATATGTTTTTGAAAATAAACAGCTTATCCTTTAGGCCAATATGTTGATGAAAATGCAAGAGATAGGATGAGTTAAGAGCCCCGAAATCGCGAAAAAGCCCATCGTCTCCACGCCACGCCAATATCTTACAGAAAATAAACAACTTGCACCCTGCCAGGCCATTATGTTATTGAAAAGGTGTTGGGTTAACCGGACAGTGGAGTTATCGGGGAGTTGGCTTGAGCCCGGGCCTCGTCGGGGCAGCCTGCACCGTGGCAAAGCATCAGCGTCGATGGCGAACTGCGAAATGAGCTCTCCCATCGGCACGCGACCAGCGACGCGGATCACGCTGATCCCCACAACACCCGCGACGTGACCTGCCACCGGGCCCGCGACTTGATTGTGCACGGCAGGCGGACGCCGGAAAGCCGCGTTGTCGAGGCCGACTTGGCGGTTAAGAAGCTGGCAGCCAATCCTTTCGAAAAGAATGCATTCAAGGGGAGCGGGACAGAATGAAACATTGGACACGAACGAGGATGTCAGCATTGGGCACGATGACAGGATCTCGTGCAGGGCACCGGGAGTCCGAGCCCGCGTGGGCGGGCGCCATGGACAGAAGCCCTATTTTCGCAATGGTGAGGACTGTGCTGGGTACTGCCGCTCTTCTCCTGCTGTTACTCATTCCCTCTCGGGCGCCAGCCCGCGACCAGGCCGTGGCCGAACCCCAGCCGCCACCCACCCAGCGGATCGACGTCGCCGACAACTATTTCGGCACCGTGCTCCACGACCCGTACCGTTGGCTGGAGAACCAGGAAAGTCCCCAGACGCGAACCTGGATCGACGCTCAAGTTTCCTATACCCGCGCGGTTCTCGACCACCTCTCCGGGCGAGAAAAGCTCCGGGCCAAGATCCGCGCTCTTCTGGACGTCGATCGGGTGAGCGTTCCTTGGGCACGGGGCGGGCGCTACTTCTTCATGCAGCGTAAGAAGGGCAGCCAACTCTACACGATCTGCCTGCGCCAGGGGGCGGAGGCCAACGAGGAAGTCCTCGTCGATCCTGCCTCCCTAGGCGCCGATCTCTCCACCAGCGTCCGCATCGAATCCGTGTCCTCCGACGGCAAACTGCTGGGCTATTCAGTGCAGCACGGAGGTGAGGATGCTTCGAGCGTGAGGATCTTCGACGTGGATCACCGCCGCGACCTGCCCGACGTCCTGCCCGCGAACTTCTACGAGGGCATCTCGTTCACCCACGATGACCGCAGCTTCTTCTACTCGCGCTACGGGACCGAAGGACCTCGCGTCTTCCATCACAAAATGGGCACTGACCCCAAGGCGGACCCGCTGATATTCGGCCAGGGGATCGGGCCTGAGTCCACGGTGGGTTTGAACCTTTCGGACGACGGGCGTTACCTGGTGATCGACCTTGTGCACGGCTGGACCCGTGACGACATCTACCTCAAGGATGTCGACCGCCACGGGCCGGTGGTGACGCTGGTCAAGGGACTCGACGCCAGGTTTGAGGTTGAGATCGGAGGACGTCAGCTCTTTGTCCTTACGGATTGGAAGGCTCCGCGCGGACGCATCCTAACGGGCGACGTGGACCATCCGGACCTTGCCCACTGGCGAGAACTGATCCCGCAGGGAAAGGACACCCTGGAGGGTTTCTCCGCCGTCGGCGGCAAGCTTTTCGTGCGCGTGCTCGAGAACGCTGTCCCGCAAGTCCGGGTCTTCGACTCAGAAGGCCAAGCACGGGGCAAGATCGAGTTCGCCGGAATCGGCTCGCTGAGCGTTCTCTACGGCCTGTGGGACAGCAACGAGGCTTTCTTCACTTATCAGTCGTTCAATATCCCGCCTACGATCTATCGCTACAATGTGGCCTCGGGCCAGCGAAGCGTCTGGCATGCTCCCCAAGTGCCGTTCGACGGCAGCCAATACGAGGTGAAAGAAGATTGGTACACGTCGAAGGACGGCACGCGGGCACCCATCTTCGTGGTCTATCGCAAGGGCACACGGCTTGACGGCTCCCAACCCACCTTGCTGCATGGCTACGGGGGCTTCAACGTCAGCATGACGCCGGACTTCGAAGCGCGCTACGCCCTGTGGCTGGAAAGCGGCGGCGTCTACGCCCTGGCCATCCTGCGCGGGGGTGGAGAGTTCGGCGAGGATTGGCACCGGGCGGGCATGCTCGGTAACAAGCAGCACGTGTTCGACGATTTTCTTTCGGCAGCGCAGTGGCTCATCAAGTCCGGCACCACGAATCCCGACAAGCTGGCCATCGACGGCGTCAGTAACGGCGGGTTGCTCATGGGGGCGGCACTTACCCAGCGCCCGGACCTGTTCAGGGCGGTCCTCTGCCGCATGCCGGATCTCGACATGCTGCGGCGGCACATCGGCGCCCACAACGTCTATGCCACCGACGAGTACGGCAGTGGTGCGAACCCCGAGCAGTTCAAGTTCCTCCATGCGTACTCGCCCTACCAACATGTGAAGGCGGGCACGCGCTACCCCGCGGTGTTTCTCACCTCCGGCGACGCCGACCAGCGTGTGCAGCCCTTCCAGGCCCGCAAGATGACGGCCGCCCTCCAGTGGGCGACCACCTCGGGCCGTCCCATCCTGCTGCTTTACGACAAGAACGTGGGGCACAACGGTGGCTCGACTTTGAGCCAGGACGTCGATGAGCTCACCGACGAGTTCAGCTTTACCTTCTGGCAGTTGGGGATGAACGGGAAATGAATCCGGTCCCGAAACGGAGAACGATGACATCAATCCCCCCCCGCGTAGCTCCACGACACCTCTTTGACCTGGGCACGGGCATCGACAACATCTTTCACACCCATCGCTTCAAGGTGAATCTGCAATTCACGGTCATCAACCTGACCAACCAGGAAGCTCTCTACAACTCTCTGTCTACCTTCAGCGGCACGCACTTTGTGACTCCGCGCGTCTGGCAGGGCCAGATTAAGTTTGTTTTCTGATCGTGCTTCGCCCCGGCCCCTACGAGGCGTGGCGGCCGAATGTGGTAGCTCACGCGCGTGCGGTCACGGGGGTCCGGTGGAGAGAGGAATCAGGCCGGGACTTTGGATGCTTGATAAATGACGGGCCTGAACGTGGGTGGAGGGACCGGTTTACCTTCGGCTTTGGCGGCTTCGATAACCTGACTGCGCAGGCAGGCCGCAGAGTTCGAGATGGCAAACTCTTCTCTACCCGCTCGTTGCGGTCCGCCCGGGAGATCTATCAGGCGTCCTCGCAACCGAACAGCAGGGCCTCGAGATCAGCCTGTGTCGGCACCTTATTCTCGTCAATCATTCGAAGCAAGGCGTTTCGCATAAGCACATATGTATGCAAGAGCGGGCCGGTGTCGATTTCCTGCGCAGTGTGAGCCGCAACCGACCGTTCGTTGTACAGCGTAAGTATCTGTTTATATAGATCAAACCGGGGGCTTCCTTGCTGTTCCAGGTACGAGGCTAGCAAACAGGCGACCCGGAATCGCAGCTCTCCCGGAGAAGGGGCAAATAGCTGCTCAAGGCCACCCCACAAAGCAAGCAGTGAGGGGGACGTGGGTCCACGGACGGTGGCACAGTCAAATGCCCTGAACGCCGTGTAAAACTTGGAATTTGAGCTTAGGAGGTTGCCGGCTGGAATCCACTTTTCCTTTACCCAGGAAAGCGTGGTTTCTTCTATGACTCGATTCGATGGTTCGGCAACTTGAAATAATCTCTGTTCTGTCTCGAAGGGCTGGAGCGTGCACTCTTCCTCGATGCCGGGCACCGATTGGAATGGATGATCCGAGAGCACAGGAACAGACAGAAAAGGCGCTTTTGCAAGCCGCAATAGCGCAGCGATCCACCATATAGTCTTCCGTGCATCAAAGCTATCGCCAAGACAGGTTCTTGGGGGGGACCGTACTTCGACTTCAATGTCGTAGCCAAAGCCACCTTTTGCCGCCTTCCACGGACCCGGATGATACCTGTGTGGACCCGGACGGGCAAAAGCCATTATGCATGGCGACATCAGGTGCGCGTACGTGCGTCGGAGTACCACACCCTCACCGAGTTCAAAGCTTTCGGCCGCCAGTTCCACTCCTGATATTCCGCCGTAGAGAAATCGGATCTCCTCTTCCATGCTGCCCGCTCCCTCAGGTTAATGTATCTCACCGCTGATGCGCAGACGTTTAGCCGACGGAGGCTCGCCCTCGGCCTCTGGGCACAGCAACCCTTGGACCGCTGCCAGTCAGAACTCGACCAGAAAGCGCGGTGAGAATGTCTCCGGCAGAATACTAACGCTTTGGATCTCGTGGACAAAGAAGCTCTTGATCGTCTGATCGCGAGTCCTGTCATATCCGAAGAAATACTCAAATCCTCGGCCATCGCTCATTCGTACCTTATAGCGAAACGAGTACGGTTCGATAACCCTGTCCACGTTGTGATACCGCATGCGGAGCAACTGGAGGGCACGACCAGCAGTGATAATCGCCTCACGAACCGCAGAGGAGATACGCCGGCCAAACCCAGCCCCCGCTACCGGCAGCCGGCCCATCTGTACCAGCACGTCCCGTTGAAAGAGCGCGTTCACGAACTGCACGAATGCAGCAACGGCATTCGCCGCGATGATGACCGCGTTGACGGGACACACGATCGTTTCAAGCCAGTTCCTGCTGACTGCGTCGAATTTGTCCGGGGAGATCAATTCGTCTCGGCCCACATTGGGAATGTTCTTGAAAATCGTCTTCTGAAAGAACGTCGACAGGACAGTCCGCTTGCTGACCGGAAGACGGCCAGAGAGAATGATCTTCCCGACGTCGAAAAGATCTCGCGCGCGCGTTCTCTGAATCCAACTACGCAGCTTCTCAGCAAGAATTTACTCGAGCGAATAGCCGTAGATATTCGCAGCACATGCGCGCACGTCCGAGAAACCATGAATGACAGGGTGTTCCTGTACAGGCAACACGATTTGCTCATAGGGCGACACGTCAAACTTAATGCGAAAGGTGAGCGAAGAATCACCCGCGAAACCACGAAAGTAGACCCGGCCGTCCAGCGCGTGTGCCTCAGGGTCGGGCGTCGGCTTTTCATGCACTCTGGTCAAATCAGGCTGAAAAGGTATGCCGGCGGTCTCGGTGATACGGGTTTGGAGGTGGCCCAGACGGTCACGGAATCCCTCCGCAGCGACCTGGTGACGGGCGGTGAAGTCGAGGTCGTCGGAAAACCGCGTATCGGGAAAGTACAGTTTCCTTAGGGCGCTGCCTCCCTTAAGGATTAAATTGCTTCGGAGAAAAGGATCACCAGAAATTCCCCATAGCAGCCAGCCCATGACGTAGTCCTTCTCGATGTGCGTCAACGGCACCCCGAGGGACTGGGTAAGTCCAAGAATCTCATGTTCTGGAATCATGCTCGGTCTTGTGGCCCTCTAGCAAACCTGCAGCCACGGGGCCACGCTAGCTGCCGTTGTTCGAGGTTACCCACTGCTTATCTGAATCGAAAAATATCGCGTAGCTCATTCTCGATGTATTTATGTGTCTTGCAGAGCGGGCAAGCCTTGGTCCACTTTTTCGTAGCAGCCTTGTTCTTATTGCGCGTCGGCTGAAAATAATGGATGGCTAGACATTCTAATTTTGGAATGTGACTTTTCCCCCTTACGGCAAAGATCGTGACTCGTTTGACACCTGAGAACCAGAACTTTTCCATATGCGAGGAGGGTCGGCTACCGTGTGATCCGGTACGCCCGACATAGATGCACTTCCTGCGATCACCCCAAAATGCATAAATCAATCCTTTCGTTTTGCCGAAACGGGCATCGAACCATTCCTCGAACTTTGCTTTCTTGTCATCGGGGCCTCGACCCTTGACATGGTAGTTCTTTCGGGAAGCAACGTGCGCGTTGAATTCTGATTTGGCCAGTTTGTGTGCCAATGCATCTGAGGCGATTGCCTGAAGCTTGAGAATCCCAGTATCGACCTTCTTTCGACCAAACTCGGGAGGCTTACCCGGTCTGCTGGTACCCAGCCTTCGCCGCAACCAGTCGGTACGTTGGCGAAACAGGTTGTTCAATTCACGTTCAAACGACTTTGAGAATGCCATTGTTCCTCCTGCGAGGAGCAGCGGCTAACGACCTGGGTGCTCAGGCGCAGCCTGCTGTTGACCGTCGGCTCCAGCGACCGGCTGGGCGGCCTCCTTGAGATGGTCCAATGCGCGCGATGCCAGTACGGTCCTCAGAGCAGTCAGTTCTTCGATTCCGAGGACCTTGCGCAGCTTCCCGATCACTGTTGTGACGGCAAGATCAGCCGTCAGGGGAACTCCCTTCCAATTCTCGAAGCCAACTATTTGCGCGAACAGAGAAAACATTTTCTCTATGCTTACCTGCTCACCAGGACAGTGGTTCACCAATTCCGCATGAGCACCCATCTCGCGCACGGCTGCTTCGAACCGTTTCAACTCAGTCTCGACTCTCGGGGTTAGCCACACAGCCCATTTCCTCCGAATCTCGTATAGCGCATCTGAGTGGCGAACTGCCTCCTTCGTAGGCCCCTCGCGGAACATGGTCGATAGAGTTTTGAACATCTCTGCAACGTACTCCTCACAAAACACGACATGCTTGTCGAATGCGACATTTGCCATGTGTGACGTAGCCCCGATTGAAAAGGTATTCTGGGCTTCGAGCACCAGCAGAGATCTTTCATGAGCAATTCTGTCGCGGAAGATTTGAAACAGGGCACCAAGCAGCGCTCCAACCGCCGGGAGACCCGACAACGCGCGAACGAAGTCTCCGCCTGGCAGCAGTATTGCCATTGCCAGCGAGGCTACGAAAACAATTGAAAACGCTATGTAGGTCGTCTTTCTGGTCATGCAGTTAGGCGAGCGATTAAGGCGCTCGCGCACGGCGCGCTCTCCCCCATCGCCTGCAGCGCCTCCTTAGCTGGCACGCCCGGTACCCGGGAGCCGAGGCGGCAACCAGTGTATAAGCTGCGTCCTTATGAAACCAAGCTGCATTAAGCACTCCGCCAGGTCATGAAGATCCTCCTCCAGACCTCCAGCAGTGAGCGATTCGCCGTCCACCTCCGTGGTCTTTCGCGTAACGCACAACTTCGTGCGAACGATGGCCACCAGGTCATCCGAACTGCACGGACCAAGGTAGTCGTAGTCGGAGTGAACCAAGGCATTTCGTCTTTGAATGACGGCGTCGCAACCTTTCCAGGTTTTCTTTACCCGATCCAAAAACTCGTGCGTGTCAGGGATCTTCCAGTCCCCGAGCGCCTGAACGATCAAGGCACCGGTCACATCGAGGAGTCTCCGAGTCGGAAGCTGCTCCAGGACCCACCGAATCCTCACATCTCGTTCAGGGTCAAGCATAAGATGGCTCATATCGGTCAGCGTGCTTTCGAGCGATTGAAAGCTCAGAAGGAAACGGCCGATCTGGCCATAAACGGCTTCTTCATCCATTTGTCTCAACCCCGGTCAAGCTAACACGCTCTTTATTCCACAGTCCGTTGGGAGGGGCGGCTGGCCAGGGAATAGCCCCAGCGGCAATCGTCGACTCGCGGGTTTACCACCCCCTGGCCCTGTACCATCTGGTGCGGCGTCAGTCCCGTCCTGAGTCAGGAGCGGAAATTATTCATGACGCCATGCCTCCCGGAGGTATTGAGGCTGCCGATACCGATGGCTCAATTAGACTGCCACTTAACTTGCGAGTCAAGCCCGGCATGTGGCGACCTCCCGAGTGCATCGGGACAAGTTCCGGTGGGCGCTACGTTCGAAAAGGGACTCCCACCGCACTCTTGCGATCCCCCAGTTTTCCTTCCGCCGGTTCGCGAAAGACCCCCCAGGCTTTCTCGTAGCGGTCTAAAAGCGGAGCCGTCTGCCTGGGGGCTCGGCAGGTACCTGCTGACTAGTACGCGTGTACTATTGCGAAAATGCAGGGCAGCTCTTAAAGTTCAATATTCTAAGGCGGTTAGGCGGTCTATGGTTGTTGGGCCTAAAAGCCCCAGGCCAGGGCCGGGAGTGCCGGAGCGGGGAGGAACAACAGTGCGCCAGATTCAGGCTTGGGGGACCTGAATGGCTCCCCCTCCCACCCCGGCCGGGTCGCCCTTCATGCCGGGGAAGGGGGAAACGCTAGTTATGAAGACAGCAATCAGCTCTACGCAAAAGATGACGAGGCACGCCTTCGGATTGTTGTTGGAACTGCGAGCACGCCGCAATGCCCTTCAGCTGTTGAGTCAGGCGATCGCATTTCTTGAGTTGCTGGTGCATGAAAAGGAGGTGAATGCCACGCCGATCATGCTTTCAGTCCGAGTGGCGCAGCTTCGCAAATCCTAGGTTCGTGAAAACACAAGTACCCCCCAGTAATTCAGGGCGAGCAATACCCTGGGTTCCCCGACCCCACACACCCGGCAGCCCACGACCAGCCTCCCAGGCCAGGGCTTGATCGCGCCGGCCCTACCGTTACGGAACCGCCCCTCATGCAAGCCACGAAAGCTCGTTCAGGTAAAAGGTATCGCCCCGGTTCACCCTCCCTCCCGGAAGCGTGACCGTGTGGATGAGCAAGCCACACTCTCATGCCAGGGAAAGGGTGTGCGCAGCCGCCAGCCCGACCATAGGGACTTAAACCCGCGGTGGCCACTGACGCGAGTACCTCAGCGCCCCTGCCTCGCTGGCAGTGCTGCACCTTTCGATTTGACCAGTCTCTAGCCTCGGGCCACGGACAGGATCCCTCACGCGCGGAGCCTACTCTTTGGACGCCGTGACGGTAATCGGCGAGGGAACCGCCGCGACTTCCTGGCCTGCCTTGAGCTTAGCGATCTCGCGTTGCAGCTCCGTCGCCAGGTCCTCGAGAATGCGCAGTTGCTCGGTGCGACGCTGCACCAATCCTTCCAGGCGCGCAACTTGGCGTTGCAGCTTGTGATTCTCGCGGCGAAGATAAATGAAAGTTCCACCCGGGACCACCGCCGTGCCAGCCGCCCCGGGTTGCCCCGTCTTCGTAGGCTCTCCGGGTTTGAGGATGGGCAGAGGCGCGAGCCGGGCCTGCGTTTGCTTGATGAGTGAATCCAATTCCTTCCGCTCGGCTCCTGGCGGGCATAGCTGGCGTAGGGCGTTCAGCCGTGCCAAGTCGGGATTATTACGGCCCCGCTCCCAATGCTGGACCGCTCCCTTGGTCGCATTCAACAATCGCGCCAAGCCTTCCTGGCTCACCTCGAGTCTCTTCCGGACCCTGCGAATAACTTTCGCTGGGCTAATCGCTTCCATTTTGAGCCACCTCACTTTCCCAAATGTGCTTGACCCTCGCAGATTCCAGCCGAGGATACCTCGGTCGGATTGCGAGGCCTAACCCAGGCTCGACCTTAGCCACGTCCCCGTCCGCGCCCAGACCGCCCGGCCGTGCCCACGCTTGCCGCAACAGGTCCCGCGACCCCGTGGAAGCCGCCCTCCCCCGGGTGAACCCTTTTTCGCCTCTGACCTTCCGGTACGAAAGGGGACATGCTCGATGGGATAACTCCTTGATAATAATGATCTTAGGATATCTAACCAGTGGTCTCTGCTTCTCCCTTGGGGCGCTGCCAAGGGTCCTGGTCTTCGGCAACGCCGCATTCGGCGTCCCCGGGCTGGACCCATAGGGTCGGACGACAAGCCTACCCCGGGCAAACGGATACTTCCTCCCCTTACCCTCTCCCGCTTGCCCAGGCTCATTTTCGACTGGGCTTTGGCGAGTCTGGCCTAGCCTGTGCCGGGCAAATCTCGGCTAGGATGCTCGCCAATCGTGGTTGCTGACGCGCGTATCATACCACTTCCTGCAAGTCTCGGGGATACACAAATCGACTCTCAGGCAAAGAATCGCGAGAGGCGCCAGGGTTCCCGGCCATCCCTCCAGTTCAACCGCGGGAATGCCCTCTGGCCGACCAGGACCCTACAGCCTGTAGGCATCTTCCCTTCTGCCAGGACAGACCCACCGGCCCTGGGGCGGAGCACCTCGCGATTTGCCATTTCTCATTCGGCGTTTTGCCCAGGAGCGTCTCCCCTACCCGGGCCCCCGCACCCTTTGACGCCGTCGGTCATCATGCCGCCCTGGCCAAGCACTCAGGCCTGTGGCGTGAAGGCCCCTCGCCCTTCGAGGCTCTGGTAACCACCGAAATTGAATATCCTCCATGCAAGTCACTGCGGACAATAAGGTTAAGTCGAAAGATGGTGCCGACTTCGGATTCGGGGATTATTTCTTTACTTGATTGAGCAGCCGTTCGTAATTGCCTTTCAGGGCTGCGTCATTGGGCAAGAGCAGATAAGCCGCGCGATATTCCTGCAACGCTCCCTGCAGGTCGCCCTTCGATTCGAGGGCCCAGCCGAGCATGTTGTGATAATAGGCGGTATTCGGGTCGAGTTGGACGGCCTCGCGCGCCTCGACAATGGCCTGATCGGGTTGACGTTTTTGGATGTACGCCCAGGCCGCATGATAGTGCCCCCCAGGGTTTTTGGGGTCGAGGCGAATGGTCTCGCGCGCCTCCGCCAAGCCTTCATCGGACTTGTTTTCCCCGAGCAGTGCCCAAGCTGCGTGAATGTGAGCCATGAGGTTGTTGGGACTCAATCGCAGCGCCTCGCGACACTCCGCCAGGCCGCCCTCGTAATCACCTTTTCGAATGAGCGCCTGCGCCAAGGGAATGTGGAGATCTGCGTTTTTGGGCTCGAGGCGGATGGCCTCGCGCGATTCCACGATGGCCTCATCGGGCTTGGCCTTTGAGTCGAGCGCCCAGGCAGCGAGGTTGTGGACCCAGGCCAGATTGGGGTTCAAGCGCAACGCCTCCCGACATTCCGCCAGGGCGCCATCGTAGTCGCCCTTTCCGTTGAGTGCCCACGCCACATGCCCGTGGTTGTCGGCGTTGCCGGGGTCAAGCCGCACCGCCTCACGAGCTTCCGCGAGCGCCTCATCCGGCTTCCCCTGCAGGTTGAGAGCCCAGGCCAAGCGTTGACGCGCCCATCCACTGTTCGGGTCGAGCCGGGTGGCCTCGCGTGCCTCAACCAGACCCTCGTCAGGTTTGCCCTTCAAGTTTAGTGTTGCCGCCAAGCGCTCGTGCGCCGACGCGTTATGGGGATCGAGCCGGATGGCCTCGCGTTCCTCGCTGACCGCCTCGTCCAGGTTCCCTTTCGCCATCAGTGCCCAACCCAGGAGGGCATGAGCTTCGGAACTCCTGGGGGCAAGGCGCAACGCTTCGCGCGCTTCTGCGGCGCCCTCGTCAAATTTTCCTTTGGTGTTGAGCGCCGTCGCCAGGATATCGTGCGCCCCGAAGTTGTTGCTATCGAGCTCCAGCGCCTTGTGACACTCGGTGATGGCGCCGTCCGAGTTCCCCTGCAGCAAGGACCCCACGGCGGCAACGAAATGCACGTGCGGGCTCGCGGGGGCGAGCTGCAAGGCTAGGCGCAATTCGGCTGCGGCTTCCTCAGGCTTGCCTCTCTTATAGAGTGCCCAGGCACAATTGGCCGGCGCGATGCCGTTCTGGGGGTCCAAGCGCGACGCCTCGTGGCATTCGCGCAGAGCGCTCTCGTAGTCATCCTTCAGCAGGAATCCTACGGCCAGCGTGCAGTGGGCATCGGAGCTCTTCGGGTCGATCTGAAGCGCCTGGCGGCCTTCGGAAATCACGCCTTCATGGTCCCCGTTGGTCACCAGTTCTGCCGCACGGTTCAAGTGTTCCTTGACCTGCGCGGCTTGTCCCGGCGAGCCGCCCGGCTTGGCTCCCGTGCCCACTCTTCTGGCCGTGCCCAGAGCGTTGAGCAGGACATCCGTGGCTCCCGCCTTACGCAAAGTCTTGAGAAAGTCGTCGGTGGGCTCAAAATCGATTCCGTAGCGGTCCACCAAATCGGCAAGGCGCTCGCTGGGGACGTCGTTCTGCAGGAACTGAAGAATGTTTTCCTTGGTCAGCGGCTTCTGTGAGGGAGGCGCCTGGGCCAGAACGCTGCTGGCCGCAAGAAGAAGCATTAGGATTGCCCTCAGTCTCATCGTATACCTCCCCTAATGTGGGTCAGCGGGCGGGAATCTCTCGAACACTCCTGAACCACGCTTTCCTTGCTGGTCCCTTGGTTCGCAGTGAGTGTACACCTCGCTGCCACGTTTTGGAACGCTCCGGCGCAGTTGCAGGTTTCAGTAATGTCCGGTGCGCGGGCGGGACAGACCCCGATTCTAGTGTCTGCGATCGGCGAGCCAGATGACGAGTCGAGTCGCCTCGTTTCCAGCGGGGACCAGAGAATTGACGAAGCGTGGGGAGCCGTCCCCCGAGGAATCGCAAACATGCGGAGAAGACGCATGTCTGCTCAAGTCGGCGAGCTACGCTCGGCGTCAGCCAACCCCTAGCGCACACTCCGCGGGTCAACCCGCCGCGCCATCTCGCCCCACCCTTTATCCTCGCCCCCGACATTAAGAAGCCTTCATGAAGCCCCGCCCCCCCGCCGATTAGATGGGTGAACGCCGCGCTGCGACGCGACGAGCAAGCTGGTTGGAAGCGCGCGCCAGCCGGCAGGGAGGCAGCGTGAACTTCATCATTCGAATCGCCCTCATGTTCTTCCTGATCCAGTTTCTGGTGGTATTGACGATTATGGTCGTGGCTCTGCTGGTGGCCCGGCCAGAAGCCCCCCTCCTGGGCCGCGAAGCCGGCCGCGAGGCCCTCCTCCGGGCCATGGCTTTTCTGATCAGCTTGCCCGGTCGGGCTGTCAGGGTTGTCGTGCGTCTCGCGCGCTTCGCTCGCTCAAAGCTGTTCTTACCAGTCTATCGTTTCTAGCAAGCACCGTGGGCAGACAGGCTCTCCCAGGGTTTTCGGGCGCGGAGCCGGTCGAACCGTCCAAGCTCCAACCTGGAACGGGAAGTCACCGCCCACCGCCGACAAGAACCTTCCGCCGCACCCAATGGCATCACCATCCCACAACTACATATTGTCCCACCCGCAACATTAAAAAACTCTCACGTAAGCCAGACCTTCCGTCGATAAGACCAGTGAACGCCGAGCCAAGCAGTAACGAGCTGGAAAGTTGCAGGGGCTAGGGCAAAACGGCGGGAGGTTGAAATGAGGATCCTGAACCAGATTATCCCGATGTTCTTCCTGATTCAATTCTTGGTCATTCTTGCCGGTCTGCTTGCGGCAATGCTCTCGACGAGCCCGGAAGTCTCGCTGCCGAGCAGCCGGCTGGCCCGCGGATTTGCTTTCCTTGTCTCCATTCCCCTTCGGGCCGCCCGGCTTTTCTGCCGCTCGTGCGCCTAACCAGCTCGATGCCCCTTTCCCCTTCTCCATCGCGTCGAGCCAACTTGAAAGTGCCAACTCGCTCACGCCCGATTCTCGTACCACCTGACGTTCCCGGTCGAGGCCCCGACGGCCACGAGGTCTTTGCGGTCGTCGTCATTTAGATCCGCAATGACCACGCCGGAAGCGGCCATCTCGGCATCCAGTAGTTGTCTTTCCCAATTCATCCCCGAGGCATCCGCGGCGTAATAAACATAAAGGCTGGTTCCCGGCCCGCGGAAGCCTGCCACAATCTCATCGTTACCGTCGCCGTCCAGGTCCGCGCAGGCGAGGGCGTGGCCATCCCGGAAGCTCGTGTCGATCACGTGTCGGGTCCACAACTCTCCCGGCTTCCCTTCGCAATAAACCACCACCTGCTCGCCGTGCCAGGGCTCAATGGTGGCCAGGAACCGCTTTCCGCCCACCTTCCCCACCCCGATTTCGCTCGCGCCTCGACGCGGCCTTGGCTGCCTGCCTGCGGAGGCAGGCTGGTCGCCAGCGGCAAGTTGCGTTCTGGTCCAGGTGCTTTCCAGGCCGCGTTCCGCGGCGTGGAACAAATGCACACCCTCAAAACTCGCCGTCAGGATTTCGTCGCGCCCGTCACCATCCCAGTCCAGTACGTTGAGGCCATGCACGACCGTCAGGGAAGCGTCGATCAAGTGCGGAGTCCATTCGGCCGGCGCCCGCTCTCCCGCCGAGACGTGTCCGCGCAGAAACACCTCCGGCATCTCGAACCAGGTCAGCGGCGCAGCCTCCTGGTATTCCGGGGCCACCGCGCCGGGGCCCACGAGCGGCGCGTCCACCAGTTCCAGCCGGCCGTCGCCATTCAGGTCCGCCCAGCGCAGCCGGTGCGAGGTGGGAATCTGTCCCAGCAGGCGCAACGACCACCCCGCGTCCCAGTCTCGTGCGGGCTCGGCCCACCACAGGCTGCCGCCGTGCATGCTGTCGTCAAGGGCGAAATCGCTCGCCAGCGCCAGGCCGCGCGCCGGATATCCCAGGTGAAACAACGGCGCCAGGCTGATGTTCTTCCGCGTCTTCGTGGTGATGGGCCAGGTCTTCCAGGTGGGATTCTCGTACCACTCCACGATGCTCTCGACTGAACTGAGCGCCAGGATGTCCGGGCGCCCGTCGCCGTTTACATCTGCCACTGCCACCTGGTAGCCATCCGGAATCTTCGCAACCTCGTGCGTCCGCCACTGAATCATGGTGCGTTTCTTCACCGCCGCGCTCAACGTGTTCGCTGCCGGAGCCGGCCCTGCCGCGAGGGTCAAGCCAAGCCCCAATGCCTTCTGCAAAAAGGCTCTTCGAGATCGCCGCCCGCCATCCTGGCTGTCCGATCTCCGCTTCTTCACGAGGGCTAGTTTAACGCGATTGTGTCCTGCCGTGCACGCCTTGCGCCGAGCGCGTCAGCAGAATGGCTTGCTGCCACGCCCCTCGGAAATCAGCGTCCGGAGATTTGATACCTCAAGCTCGCTGGCGTATAATCGAAATCCTGGGGCATCATCGAAATTTCTGCCCGCTGGTAAAACCCTATGCCTGCTCGAACTATGTACGAAAAGATCTGGGAGGCCCACCTCGTCGCCGAGGAGCCTGGCCAGCCCGCTCTCATCTACATCGACCGGCACCTCGTCCACGAAGGCACGTCGGCACAAGCTTTTTCCGGCCTCAAGGCCGCCGGGCGCAAAGTGCGCCGGCCGGACCTGACCTTTGCCGTCATGGACCACTCCGTACCGACCAAGAACCGCCACCTGCCCGTCGCCGACTCGGTCGCCGCTACGCAGATTGATGCGCTGGAGCGCAACTGCCGCGAGCATGGAATTCTACTCTTCAACATGCAGAGTCCCAATCAGGGCATCGTGCACGTCGTCAACCCGGAACTCGGCATCACCCAGCCCGGCCTGACGATCGTCTGCGGCGACAGCCACACCTCGACGCACGGAGCCTTCGGCGCGCTCGCTTTTGGCATCGGTACGAGTGAGGTCGAGCACGTGCTTGCCACGCAGTGCCTCTCGCAATTCAAGTCGAAGACCATGCTGGCGCGTGTCGACGGCCAGCACGCGCCGGGCGTGACCGCGAAGGACATTATCCTCACCATCATCGGGAAGATCGGGATCGCCGGCGGCACCGGCCACGTGATCGAGTACGCCGGCGACGCCATTCGTGCCCTCTCCATGGATGGCCGCATGACGGTCTGCAACATGTCGATCGAAGGCGGCGCGCGCGCGGGCATGGTCGCTCCCGATAAGACCACCTTCGCTTATCTCGAAGGCCGTCCCTTCGTTCCGCGCGGCAAAGATTTCGGGGCCGCGGTGGAGCACTGGAAATCCCTGGCCAGCGACCCGGGCGCCAAATATGATCGAGTCCTGGAACTCGACGCCGCCCAGATTGCGCCGCAGGTCACCTGGGGCACCAACCCCGGCATGGTCGCGGACGTCACGGGAAGCGTGCCGGACCCAAGCTCGTTCGCCGATCCCGTCGACCGCGAGGCCGCAACGCGCGCGCTCGAGTACATGGCGCTCAAACCCGGCACGCGCCTCACGGATGTTCCGCTCGATCGGGTCTTCATCGGTTCGTGCACCAACGGGCGCCTGGAGGACCTGCGCCTGGCGGCGCGCGTGGTGGCAGGCAAACACGTCGCCAAGAATCTCAAGGGAGCCCTGGTGGTTCCCGGCTCCATGCGCATCAAGGCGCTGGCGGAAAAGGAAGGACTGGACAAGGTTTTCCGTGACGCCGGTTTCGAATGGCGCGACGCCGGCTGCAGCATGTGCATCGGGATGAATGCCGATGTGCTTGCCAGCGGCGAGCGCTGCGCCTCAACTACCAATCGCAACTTCGAAGGCCGCCAGGGTAAAGGCGGCCGCACGCACTTGGTCAGCCCCATGATGGCCGCCGCCGCAGCCCTCGAAGGCCACTTCGTGGACATCCGCGAATGGAACCTGGGGCAAGCGGAATAAATCCGTCCGTTGTCCGTAGTCAGTGGCCCCTTGCGCGATGCAACCCACAACGACGGACGACGGACAACTGACAACGGACAAAACCCAATGCACCCTTTCACAAAACACACCGGCTTGCTTGCGCCGCTCGATCGCGTGAACGTGGACACCGACCAGATGGTGCCCAAGCAATTTCTCAAGTGGATCACCCGCGAGGGTTACGGCCGCGTGCTTTTCTACGACTGGCGCTACCTTGACGACGGCAAGACGCCCAACCCCGACTTCGTGCTCAACGCGCCGCGCTACCGAGGCGCCTCGGTGCTGGTCGCGCGCGCCAACTTCGGCTGTGGCTCCAGCCGCGAGCACGCGCCCTGGGCCATTTTCGACTACGGCTTTCGCGCCATCCTGGCGCCCAGCTATGCTGACATTTTCTATAATAACTGCTTCAAGAATGGCATCCTGCCTGTAACCCTGCCCGACGCCCATGTGGATGAAATCTTCCGCCGCGTCTCCGCGACCGAAGGCTATCGGCTGTCCGTTGACCTTGAAACGCAGACGATCACGGACGACTCAGGTCTTCGCCTCGAATTCCGCGTCGATCCCTTCCGCCGCGAGTGCCTGCTGAAAGGCTGGGACGACATCGGACTCACGCTGCGCCGTGCCGATCGCATCGCGGCGTTCGAGAAATCCCATCATCCCTCTGCACCGATATACGCAGCCGTAGACTCACCGGCAACGAAGGCCGGCCTTTAGCGTGTCCCCGGCGCCCCCTGCGTAGGCGCCCGCCAGCCAGGGCGACATGGACGAATGTGGCGTCAGCGCACACCCCTACTCCGCCAACGTAAAGTTTACGCTGACCTCCGTCAGCACAGCCACCGGTTCGCCGTTTAGAAGCGTGGGTTGATACCGCCAGGTTTTGACGGCTTCCATCGCCGCGCGGATCAGTAACGCCGGTCCGCTCAGGACCTTCAGGTCCTGGACCGTTCCATCTCTGCCGATGATCGCTTGCAGCACGACAGTTCCCTGCACGTGCGCCATGATGGCCATCGGCGGATAAACCGGTTTCGGTTGATGCAGGCCCCTGGCGGCGATGACCTCGCCACCCACGCGAATCATTCGCGGCTTGGCGGTAACACGCGGTTCAGGCGGAGGTGGCGGCTCCGTGCCCCAAGGCACGCCGTTGAGGATTCCCGGAGTTGCCTGCGCTCCGGTGGGAATGGTGCCGATCACCCACGGTCCTGTTCCGTGGCCCGTTGGCGGAGGCTCAGGGTTCTCCACGATCTGCACGACTCGATCGGGTATGACGATTCGCGCGTGCAGCCAGTCTACCGTGTGAGGGGGCGTTGCTCTGACGCGCGGTGCTGGTCCCGGCGCGGGAGGGGGACCCGGTGGAGGCGGAACGTGAATCACCTCCACGAGCATTTGCACCGGCAGGGCCTGCGTGTAGATAAGCGGCACGAGTACCAGGACGCCGACCAGCAGCGCCTCGGCAACGTACGCCAGTGGAATGGCCGCACGCTTCCAGTCGCCGGTTCTCGTTGCCGAGTAGACGAGGTAAACCAGGAAACCCGCGAGGTTCAGAACCAGTGTCGCCACGAACCACGGCCACGTGCACAGGCGTTGCTGCTTCGTGTCGGCACAGACGTAGCAGAGCATCAGGGCGTAGGCGGCCGCGACCATCCCCACGATCCCTGCGGCGATGAGCAGCGCGCGCGCTCCTGCCGGCGCCAGCACGAGGGGCAGCAGGTACAAGCCCTGGACGAAGACCAGTGTGCCGACGAGGGCCGAGAGCAGGTAGTGAATCCGGCGGAGTACGGACGACCGTCCGGGAGAAGATTCCAGTAGCGCGTCCTCGAACATGGCTGCACCTCCTCGAGGGATGCCTTCCTCTGGCGTTTCAGGTGACAGCCGTGGAGCGCTCCAACGACTGCTTGCTTTCTCCTTCCACCCTATTCGACACCGCCCCAGCTGCGGATGTTCCGCTATTTTTTGATTGGTTAACCCCTAGTGAAGACGAGCGATCCGCCACTACGTGGAGCCCGCGGGTCTGGTGCACGCGCGGCCTGGAGAGACTAAAACTCGGGCCACTTGGCCGCCTCTTGGCGAGTCACCACGCGCGAGCCGCCCAGGTCCGCAGCCCGGACCACACCCGTCTGATCGCACGCGAAGGTCCGGCGCGCATAGGGCACGTACGGCCGCACGACCCGCAAAAGAGAAAGGCCTCGCGAAGGATGACCGTAGTGCACCGGGGTGGCGTAAACAAAATACTGTTTCTCATCCCCAGCGGGATCGCCGCTCAGTACCACCGCGTAACGATAGATGGGCCGCTGGAGTCGCGCCCAGAACGCCTCATCCAGCAAGCCCACCTTGTGGAGATCTTCCAGGCTGCCATATTCCCCCAAGCCGTTCTTGTTAACGTCGATCACGGCATCGCTCTGAAACCTCTGCTCAGCATCGTTGATCACTCGCAGGTTCACATAAGCAGCGTGTTCAACCGAGGGACCTTCGGGTGGATAGTTCAAAGACACCACATAGTTGGCCACGGCGAAAAGGGTGAAGAGGATGACGACGGCGCCCAGGACCATGCGCCTCGTGCCTTGTCCGCGCGCCATCACCTGGATGCCACGCGCCACGCCATAACCGAGAAGGACCAGGAGCGGAATCAGTGCGAGACCTGTTCCGCCGACAGTCAGAAGCGTGCAAAGAGCTAGCAGGAGGCCCTTCAGCACGCGCCGCTTCTGTTGCTTCTCGCTGAGCTTGGCCCCGCCCAAACGAAATCCCAGGATCACGACCGGAAAGATCAAAACCAGCGTGAGCACGCCATCGGGCTGCGGCGGGTTGTTGGCATAAGCAGGGAGTGCGCTGGCGATCAGGCACCAGAGCAGCAAGAGAAAAACCTGGCGGCGCGACTTCACGGAACACCTCCTGTGCGGCGGGCGGAAACCGATCGCAGCTCCCGCCAGGAGAATCTCCAGTCCTGGTCAGGAAAGAACTCAGTCATCGAAAATGTGAAGGAAGTGGACCGATGCGAACCCGGGAGTTCCCTCACCGGGTAATTCGACGTCTTCAATTGAAAGCCTGGAGGCAGCAGCAACCGGAAAGAAGCCTGCGTAATCGGACGCCGCCAAGCGCGGGTGGTCGTCAGGAGGTAAACACCCTCGGGCCGGTGGGCTGGTTGCCAGTAGTCAAGCTGTATCCACTTGGCCTCGCCCGGCCGGAAAAACACGCGCACGCGCGGCTCTTCACGCTGCCCGCGCGGTGTGAGTCCCCTCACCAAGCGCCCGTCCTCGTGCACTTCGGCAAGAGCCCAAGCGTCGGGGGCAGGATGATCGCGGTCCACGGGAAAGGGAATGCCCAAAGTCAGGACGGCCGGCAGGCGAGAAGTGTTCCGGTAATGATAAAGCCCGTGGACGTGAATCAACCCTTCTTCCACCTCGACGTCAATGCGTTCCCGGTCGAACCGCACCGTTGTGAAGCGGCCGCTCAGGAAATAGATCGCGAAGGCCGCGAGCACGCAGGCCCCGGCCACGTCGCCCCCACGGGCCCAGAACCTCTTGGTGGCTTGAAGCAAGCTCCACATGCGACTATCCACCCTGGGTGGATTGTAATCCAGGCGAGGAGTGCAAGTTACTTCTCGCCGCAGATTCTCTTGAGATGCCTTCCCCGTTTCGTCAATCCCGCGTGCTTCGGAGTAGCGCAATTTGTGTGCGGACAGTTCTCGGTCATCCAATCCGGGCGTTCCCGCAGGAGGAAGTTTCAGGCCGCTTGGGAATGATCGCACGCGAACGTCGACAGGTCGAGTTTCATCTCAACTTCTTCACCGTAACTGCTGGTAGTTTGGAGGCCTAGTTTGCGGAAGAGAGGCAACGCTCGGAAGTTGGAGAGTTCGGTGGTGAGGTAGGCCTGGGAATAACCCATGCGCAGGGCCCACCCCAGATACGATCGTTGAGTCAAAACCTACACACCGGCTTGGCTCAGACGTGTGCAGTCTCCAAGCACACACCCCGCCGAGCGTGCCGAGGCACACACCTTGAGCCGCAATACGCAGGGGTGCTAAGCTCAACAGGATGGCTGGTCCTGACTCCCTCGAACCCGCAAACCTGGCGGCCGTCGAGCGTTACCGCGCGCTGCTCCGGGTTTCCGAATCCATCGCCGCGCACCGCGACCTCCCGGAGCTCTTCCGCTCACTCGCCGAGCTGCTGCGCCGTCTGGTCACTTTTGATTTCATCGCCCTCACGCTTCCCGACCCGGCGCGCCCCATAGTGCGCCTGCACGTTCTCGAAGGCTCCTTCCCCACGCGCTTTCAGCCAGGGTTTGAAATCCCCATGGTGGAAGACATCCGCCAGCTTGTTTGGGAGAACCAGCAGCCGCTGGTAATCTCTAATCTCGAGCACGAGAGCCGTTTCCCAGTCATCGACCGCCTGCTGCGCGAGGATGGCGTGCGCTCGCTCTGCGTGCTACCCCTCACCACCGCCCAGCGCCGGGTGGGAGCCATGGGATTCGGCTCGATCGAGGCGAGTGCCTACGACGCCGCCGACCTCGAGTTCCTCCAGCAGGTGGCCGCGCAGGTGGCCGTCGCCGTCGACAATGCCCTGAACTTTCAGAATGCCCAGGTCTACCAGCAGGAACTCGCGCGCGAGCGCGACCGCCTGCGCCTGCTCCTGGAAGTCAACAACGCACTCGTCTCCACGCTCGACCTGCGGCAGTTGCTTTCCGCCATCTCCGCCTGCCTTCGGCGCGTGATGAATCACGAATACGCCAGCCTGGCGCTTTATGATCCCGCCGCCCAGCAGCTTCGCCTGCAAGCGCTCGATTTCCCCAAGGGCAAAGGCTTTCTCCAGGAAGAAATGATCATCCCGCTCGAGGCCACGCCCCCCGGGGAGGTCATCGCCACGCGCAAACCGTTGATCATTTCCAGCGCCGACATCGATCGCTTCCAGCCAGACATCAGCCGCCTCTTCATCGCTGAAGGTCTCCGCTCCGGCTGCATTGTGCCGCTCATCACCGCCAACCAGATTCTCGGCACGCTCAGCTTGGCCAGCCTCCGCCCCAGCGCCTTCACGCAAGAGGACCTCGACCTGCTGGTGCGCGTAGCCAACCAAGTGGCCATTGCGATTGAAAACGCCCTCGCCTATCGCGAGATCGCCGAACTCAAGAACAAGCTTGCCGACGAGAAGCTCTACCTGGAAGAGGAAATCCGCACCGAGTACACCTTCGAAGAAATCGTGGGCGAGAGCCCCGCGCTCAAGCGTGTGCTGAGCCAGGTGGAAACGGTCGCCGGAACGGATTCGACCGTGCTCATCCTCGGCGAGACTGGCACCGGCAAAGAAGTGATCGCCCGCGCCATCCACGATTTGAGCCCGCGCCGCGAACGCACGTTTGTGAAAGTCAATTGCGCCGCCATCCCCACGGGCCTCCTCGAAAGCGAACTCTTCGGCCACGAGAAAGGCGCCTTCACCGGCGCCATCGCGCAAAAGGTCGGACGCTTCGAACTCGCGCACCGAGGCACGCTCTTCCTCGACGAAGTCGGCGACATCCCCCTCGAACTCCAACCCAAGCTGCTGCGCGTCCTCCAGGAAAAGGAATTTGAGCGCTTGGGCAGCACCCGCACCCTGCACGTTGATGTGCGCGTCGTCGCCGCCACCAACCGCGACCTGCCCCAGATGGTCGAAGGCCGCCTTTTCCGTAGCGACCTCTACTATCGCTTGAATGTCTTCCCTATCGTCGTCCCGCCGCTGCGCGAGCGCGCCGGGGATATTCCCCTGCTCGTCCGCTATTTCGCGCAGAAGCACGCCCGGCGCATGGACCGCCGCATCGAGACGATTCCCGCCGAAGAGATGGAAGCACTCACGCGCTATCATTGGCCTGGCAACGTCCGCGAACTCGAAAACCTCATCGAACGCGCTGTCATTCTCTCCCGCGGCCCTGCCCTGCACGTGCCCTTGCCGGAGGACCGTCTATCCGGCGACGGTTCTTCTGCTTCCCCCGGAACTCTGGAAGCCGCTGAGCGCGAGCACATCCTGCGCAGCTTACGCGACACCAACTGGGTCATCGCCGGACCGCACGGCGCCGCAGCACGCCTGGGCATGAAACGAACTACTCTCCAGTCGCGCATGGCCAAACTCGGCATCTCACGCCCCGGTCGCAACCCCACGTCGCCGCCGAGATAAACAATCCGCTCTGGTCGCCCATCCTGCGCGGCGTTCTGCTTCTCTGCCTTTGCGGCCGCCGCGAACACGGGCTACAGACCGAAGATTAGGGTCGCAGGAGGCGCGTCCGGGCTCTCTCTCCTCCGGTGCGAATGGTAATTGAGCTTGGCGGGTGTCTCGCGCTATAGTTTATTTGAGGTACTGAGGAAAAGACTTGAGAGAGCAAACTCACAATAGGCATTCTAAATCTTCTCTGTTGGTGGCTGTGGGCCTCTTGATCGCCTCCGTTGTGATGGGAGGCGCAGCCCTGCGGAGTCCTTTGCGCGCGCAACCTGCGCAGCCGCCCACGATCGGCATTCCGGTGCGCTTCACCGATGTGCGCCAGGCTGCTGGAATCACCTTCCAGCACGACGCCACGATGAGCGAAGAAAAGAATTACATCGAGACCATGGGCAACGGCCTGGGCTGGATCGACTACGACCAGGACGGGCTGATGGACCTTTATCTGGTACAGTCGGCAGCCGCGGAGTGGTACAAACCCTCGCGGCCCTTGCGCTCGGCTCTATACCACAACAACGGCGATGGAACGTTTACGGATGTCACGGAAAAGGCCGGCGTCGGCGCCGAAGGATTTTACGGCCAAGGCGTGGCCGTGGGTGATTTTGACAACGACGGTTACCCGGACATGCTGGTGACCGGCTACGGCCACACGATCCTCTACCACAATAACGGCGACGGTACGTTCACGGATGTCACGACCAAGGCCGGCGTGGCTGACGAAGGTAACTGGTCCGCGAGCGCGGGATGGTTTGACTACGACAGGGATGGGTATCTCGATCTGCTGATCTGCAATTACATCCAGTGGACGCCCAAAACTAACCTCTGGTGCGGCGAGCACAAGCCCGGCTACCGCGCCTATTGCCATCCGGACAATTACCGTGGAGAGCGGCTGAAACTCTATCACAACAATCGCGACGGCACGTTCACCGACGTAAGTGACACGTCGGGCGTCGCCAAGCCGGAAGCAAAGGGATTGGGCGTGGTGCTGGCCGACTTCAACAACGACGGCTGGCCGGACATCATGGTTGCCAACGACACTTGGCCGAATTTTCTCTTCCTCAATAACCATG
>JBEKAK010000026.1:0-57128 GCA_050018275.1 Terriglobia bacterium
TGATCCGGTGATGCTGGTAATCCTTGAACAGCCGCTGGTCGGTGAACTTCCCGACGTAGTTTGTTTCGATGTCAAGGTAGGCGGTTTTCATGGCTGCTCCCAGACTTATTCGAGTCTACTACCCTCGGTCGCCGCGGTGACAGAGGGTGGTCCCACAGGGCCGGACCGGGTGAGGGGGTCGCATGGCGGGCGGATGGAGCGGTCTTACTCCCGCCCCAAGAACCGCCGCTTCTCGCGCGGAGGCTGCTGGCCCGGCTCGACGGAGCGCGCCAGTTGCACCGCGTCAAATCCGAACTTTTCCCGAACCTTGTCAGCCGCCTTGAGCACTTTGTCAAGCTTCTCGTGTTGCGCCGCGTCGATCAGGCTGCGCTGAAACGTGGCGCGCTCCAGGTTCGCCGACCGCACGCCCACCAGACGAATCTTCTGCTTACCGTTCCAGGCATTCTCAAATAGCCGCAGCACCCTCGCGAAGATGACGGAGTCGAGGTTGGTGGGCTCATCCAGGGTGACGTCGCGCGTCAGAGTTTTGAAAGGGGCGAAGCGCAGCTTCAGTCCCACGGTGCGCGCGAAAAGGCCGTGGTCGCGCAGGCGGCGGCCCACGAGCTGCGCCAGATACGAGAGCGTCCGCTCAACCTCATCGAGGTCGTTGATATCCGTGTCGAAGGTGGTCTCATGGCTGATCGACTTCGGCTCTTCTTCATATTGATAGGCGTCGATATCCAGGCCGCAGGACTTGGTGTAGAGCCATTTCCCGAATTTCCCAAAACGCTCCCGCAGCTTCTCCCGTCCCATCTGTTGCAGGTCACCGATGGTCACGATGCCGAGCGAGCGCAGCTCCGGCTCAGTGACTTTTCCGATGCCTGGCATGCGACGAATAGGCAGCGGCGCCAGGAACCTCGCCTCGCAACCCGGCAAAACGTAAAGCAACCCGTGGGGCTTTGACTGGTCGGAGGCGATTTTGGAAACCAGGTGCGAGGTCGAAACGCCCACCGAGCAATTCAGCCCCGTCCGGTCCTTCACCAATCGGATCAACTTGTCGGCGGCGCGGAAGGCCGAGCCGTGCAAGCGCTCGCAGCCGGTCAGGTCGAGGTAAGCTTCGTCAATCGAAACCATTTCGACAACGGGCGTAAACTCTTCAAAGATCCGGTGGATTCTCTGCGAATACGCGCCGTACTTCCGGTGCTGGCCGCGCAGGAAGATCGCCTGCGGGCAGAGCTTTTTCGCGGTGCGAATCGGCATGGCTGAATGCACGCCGAACTTCCGCGCCTCGTAACTCGCCGCCGCCACCACGCCGCGGCCGTCGGGATCCGCACCCACGATGACGGCCTTCCCCACGAGCGATGGATCCTCAAGCTCCTCGACTGAGACGAAGAACGCGTCCATATCGACGTGGAGGATGGAGCGGATTGGATGATCGGGCGATTGAGTCATTGAGCGATTGAAAGGCAACGATTGGCAACTATGCACATAAAACTCTTCCTATGCTGCCACCTGCCGACAACTGACTACTGACAACTGACGAGCGCTTTCCTTGCGCTGACCACGCGCGGAATTCCCGCTAAATCCGGGACGACCTCGATGTTCTCCCATTCCTCGCCCAGCAGCGCCAGCACGCGATCCCGCATGTTGTAGCCAATCTCGACCACCACATACCCGCCCGGCTTGAGCGCCTGAAGCGCCTGGGGAAAGAGTCGCGCGTAGACTTCCTCTCCGCGCTCGAGGTCGCCCCCCCAGGCGATGCGTGGCTCGAAATCCCGCACCTCGCGCTGCACCATGTCCACTTCGTGCTTGCCGACGTAAGGGGGATTTGAAACCACAAAATCGAACGTGCCGGCAAAGTCCGGCGCGAGCAGCCGCGCCAGCAAATTGCTTTCCAGGAACTTGACGCGCCCGGGCATACCGAGTCGCACCGCGTTGCGCGAAGCCGTCACCAATGCCGGGCGGGAGATATCGGCGCCGAAAAGCACGGCGCGGGGAAATTCTGAGGCGAGCGCCAGCGCGATGCACCCCGAGCCCGTGCCCACGTCCACAATCCGCAGGCGCGCGTCCTTCGTGTGGGCATGGTGACGCGCCAGTTCGAGCACGCGCTGCACCAAGTGCTCGGTCTCCGGCCTTGGAATCAGCACGTCCGCGTTTACCTCAAAATCCAATCCCCAGAATTCTTGATGCCCCGTGATGTACTGCGTGGGCTTGCCCGTGGTGCGTTCGGCGATCAGTTGGGAATAGCGCTCGAGCGTTTGCGGTGGCAAATCCTCTTCCGCGTGCGCGTGGAGGTAGGCGCGGTCGCGCCCGAGGACGTGCATCAGCAACAGTTCTGCGGCGAGCTTCGCCGAAGGCACCTGATGCGCGAGCAGAGTCTGGAGTCCTTGCCGGAGTGTGGCGCGCAGCTGCATTGCGAAGGAGTTTGCTCCACGGTCGCGTGCTGCGAGGTTCAGACAGCGAGGGCGGCGGGCGGTTGGTCCTCCCCCAGCTCGCGCGTGGGAGGTTGCTGTAACTTCTCAGCTTGATAGTGAGCGATGAGCGCGTCGATGATTTCTCCGATCTTCCCTTCGATAATCCGATCGAGCTGATGGAGCGTGAGTCCGATGCGATGGTCCGTGACGCGATTCTGCGGGAAATTGTAGGTCCGGATTTTCTCGCTGCGGTCGCCCGTGCCGACCATCGAGCGGCGCTCCTCGGTGATCTGCTTTTGCTGTTCCTGCAGCTTTAGCTCGTAGAGCCGCGAGCGCAGTACGCGCAGCGCCTTGGCGCGATTCTTGATCTGCGATTTCTCGTCCTGGCAGGAGACGATCATTCCCGTCGGCAAGTGCGTAATCCGCACGGCAGAATACGTGGTGTTCACCGACTGCCCTCCCGGCCCGGAGGAGCAGAACGTGTCGATGCGAATATCCTTGGGGTCAATCTCGATCTCCACTTCGTCCGCTTCGGGGAGCACCGCCACGGTCACGGCGGAGGTGTGAATGCGTCCCTGCTGCTCCGTCTCCGGAACGCGCTGCACGCGGTGAACGCCGCTTTCGTATTTCAGCTTGCTGTATACCTTCTGGCCTTCGATGAGGGCGATGACTTCCTTGAGCCCGCCGACACCGGACACACTGGTGGAGAGCACTTCCACGCGCCAGTGTTGCGACTCCGCGTAGCGGGCGTACATGCGGAAGATTTCCTGCGCGAAGAGTGTGGCTTCATCGCCGCCGGTTCCGGCGCGGATTTCCAGCACCACGTTCTTCTCGTCGTTGGGATCTTTGGGCAGCAGCAGGATCTTCAGTTCCTGTTCCGCCTGCTGCTGACGCTTTTCGAGTCCCGCCAGCTCCTCGTGCGCCAGCGCTTTCATCTCAGGGTCGGAGGAAGATTCTTCCGCCAGGGCCTTGGTATCCTTTACGGCCTTGTGGATGGCCTTCCACTCACGGAATTTCTCGACAATCTCCGTGAGGTCCGCGCGCGCCTTGGCAGTCTTTTGATAAACGGCGGGATCCGCAAATATCTCGGCTCTGCCGAGCTGGTCCGTTAGCCCCTCGTACTTCGCCTCGATTTCCGCCAGCTTCTCCAGATAATGCATGTGCAAACCCGGGAGGCACTTGCGTGGTGCGCGCTCGCTATGACACGTCGCGCCACCAGTCCCCCCACGCTGATTTCCGCTCTTTGACTCCTGGCCTTACGCCACGACCAGCTCGCCGCCGCGGTTCTGCTCGAGCGTCATCGCCGTTTCGAGGGCCTTGATCGCGGTTTCGAGCTGGCGGTCGTCCGGTTCGCGAGTCGTCACGCGCTGCAACCACAGGCCGGGTTGCGACGCCCATCTCCACAGCGGCCCTTTGGCTTTCGCGGCAAAACGGATGAACTCGTAGGAAACTCCGGCAATCACCGGCAGCAGGGCGATCCGTCCCAGGAATCGCAGCGCGAAAGAGTGAAAGGGCAGAAACATGTAAAGCAGCATGGCGATACCCATCACCACCAAAAGAAAGCTCGTTCCGCACCGGGGATGAAAACGCGTGCAGGCGCGAGCCGCGGCCACGTCGATCGGGCCGCGTTTTTCAAAAGCCCACACCACTTTGTGCTCGGCGCCGTGATATTCAAACACGCGCTGGATTTCTTTCCACTGCGCCATCAGGATCAGGAAACCCAGGAACAACACGATGCGAATCGTCCCATCCATCAAGTTGAACGTCACGGTGTTGTCAGTCACAGGATATCGGTGTGTCACCCCCGTGGCCAAATAAAGCGGGACGAGTTTGTAGAGGAAAATGAAGAAAGCCAGCGAGATCGCCACATTGAGAGCCAGCAACCAGCCGCTCAATTCGGTTTTCTTTCTTGGTTTCGCGCTGGCGGAACTTGCTGCTTCGGGCTCCTCCAACGCCTGCTCGGCGGAGTAGCGCAGCGCGCGAACCCCCAGCACCAGCGCCTGCCCCAACACGCCCAATCCACGCAGGATCGGGTACTTCAACCACGGGTGCCTTTCCGCTGGCCGGTCCAGGTACGCTTGCGTCACCGCCAGAGAGCCACTGGGCTGCCGTACCGCCACGGCATAAGAATGCGGTGAGCGCATCATCACACCCTCGATGACGGCTTGCCCGCCCATCAGAACCTCTTCCGGCGCCTGAAGGACGGGGAGCACTGTCAGGCGCAGTGCCTGACGCGCCTGATTTTTAATCTCGGCTAATATACAAGTCATCACTAACCAGGTCCGCCCACCTGCCACGAGGGTTTTCACACCGCAGCCGTCTTTTCGAGGTTGCAACCCTTCTCCTGAAGGTTAAACAGAGGCGCGCTTGCACCCCAGGTCCATAGGCCAGAATAGCTGCAATTCCGGGGGGTGTCAAATCGCGGCCCGGGGCGGTTTTGTTTTTGGCGGGCTCGCGGTATAATTGGCGCGCTTGCATTTCCTCTGCTCAAGAGGAGCGCCATCTGAGGGCCAGCCCATGACCGCGTGGTCATTACGCCTGGGTGATGTGATCGATGACTATTGTCCGCGTTGTAAGCTGCTGCTGAATCATGCTGTGGCGAGCATCGTCGAGGGCAAGGTGGTGAAAGTCGTTTGCCAGACCTGCCACAGCGAACACCCTTACCGGAACGCCGAGGTGCCGCTCAAGAAGAAGCCCGGACCTCGCACGGTATTATTTGACAAGGTGCTTTCAAGAACTGCACCAGCGAGCCCGGCCGAAGCACCGGCAGAAAAGCTCCCGGAGGAAGAGCCCGCCGCGCCGCCCAGGAAAAAACGCGCCGTAACTCCAGCAAGATACATCTCCCGGCACGCCACGCGGCCTCCCCGCAGCACCCGTTAGCCGGCAGCGTTTTCACAGATGATCCCGCGCCAGTACCTTGACCTTCTGTGGCGAGACCAGCTCGTATTGCGTCCCGCGCCACTCGATCCGCCGGGTGAGACCGGCCACGAGAAAATTCCCCAGCATCACCCACGGGACAACCGGCGCCAGTTGCCAGTAACGTGAAGCAAGGCGCTGCAGGCTCGCGGCATCGGCGGGAAAGAGTTCGCGCGCCACGATGGAGCGAATGCGGCCTTTGTCGGCCCCAAGCAACAGGATGGCGAGCAAGGTACCCGCCACGGCGAGTCGCTGTTCCACCAGAACACCCGGCATGAGCAACGCCACCCCCCCCAGGACGAAGCTCCCGCAGTAGAAACCATACGCGGCGAGTCCCCGTCTCCACAAGTGCGCCGCGTAAACGCGTGTGATGATGATTTGACGATTCGACCAGTGCAGGAATTCCCGTAAGCTCGATTCTTCTCTGGATGCGACCAGGCAGCGGGGTTCAAATTCGATCCTCCCGCCAGCCATGCGGACAGCGCGCGTCAGCGCGTAGTCATCGCTCACGGTGTTGGCCCAGTAGCATTCGGCAACGCGGAGCCTGCGAAAATCGGCCGCGCGGATCGCCATCGACCCACCCCACGCGAAGTTGTGGTCGTGGTCACCCATCAGCGTGGCGATCGAGGTGTCCCACGCCGCCCGCAGTTGCGAGACAAACCCCTCGCCCGGCAGATACCATCGAAAGCCTGTGCTGACGGTGATGCGGGGGTTGGCGAGTGGCGCCACCAGCGACCGCAACCAATCCGGGGATGGGCTGGCGTCGATGTCGGCAAAGACCAGCGCCTCAACGCTCTGATCCAGTACCTCGAGCCCGTGCAGCAGGTTATTGACCTTGTCCCCGCGCTCGTCCGATGTCCCCGCGACAACCAGTAAGGTCTCGGGTGCGCGGACGACGCCGGACTCAGGCAGCGTCGCCAACCGCTCCTGTAAGCGTTTGTGCGCGGGATCGCTCGGCGCGGCGACGACGAACACAACTTGATAGTTCGGGTAGTCCTGAGTCAGGAATCGGTCGAGGTTGGATTCAAAGTCTACATCCGCTCCCTTGCAGGGAATCACCACCGCGGCCAGCGGAGCGTAATTTCCCACTGGCCTGCTCCGCCTCCGTCGGACGAAACGCAGGAAGCGATATCCATCGACGAGCGACCAGGCACTCTGCACGAGCAGCACAGCGCCGAGCACCAGAAAGGCTTTCACCGGCCACAGCATCGGCATATACCCGCCCGTGAAAAAAGTGCTGGGAAGAGCCCTAAGAATTGCCCGCCTACGATAACGCTTCAACCTGTAGTGGCGCAACACGGTGCGTCTGCGCCGCGCCCGTCAGGGTTTCTGTTAAGATAACTCTCTTCCTCGGGGGCATTGCTCAATATCATAAGGGGAGATATGTCATTTGTGGGGCCCCGGATCCCGCTTCCCGAGGAAGTGGAGAAATACGAGCGTTGGCAGCGGCGCCGCCTCCGCATGCAGCCTGGGCTGACATGTCTATGGGCGCTGGAAGGGCGCGACCAGCTCAGCTTCCGGCGCTGGATGGAGCTGGATGTGGAATACATCGACACTGGTCGATGACGCTCGATTGGAAAATCCTGCTGAAGACAATTCCGCTCGTTCTGCTTGGGCGCGGTGCGAGCTAGGAAGAAGGCCGGAACGCACGCGCTTGGAAAGCCTGTTTCATGCCCGGCAAAGACAGTTCTTTTTCCTTGTATCGCGAGTTTGCCTCACGATCCATTGCCGCGCGGCCAAAGCAAGGCCAGTTGTGTCACCGGAAGAGCACGCAGCGCCGCCAACACGGCGAAATACACCACGCTCCCCGCTCCGCAAAGGACACACAAATAGACAAAATCCTGAGAAGCCGTGCTCGGCGGGGCAACCCAGGCGCGCAGCCCCCACACGCCGAGCGCGGCCAGCAATGCGGCAGCGACATCCTTCGCAGCAAAGCGACCGAGCACCCGGTCCAACGTTGTGTCCAAGTCTCCAAGGTTTCTCTGGATCGTCAAACCACACGCGATTAGGGAGCCCGTGAGGAAACCCAGGGGGATCCCTTTCGGACCCATCCGCAGCACGCCGACATAGAAGAGGTCAAAAATCAGAACCAAACTGTAATGAAAAAGCGAAAGGCGGAAATACACACCCGGCTCGCGGCGTGCGAACAGGCAAAAGTTGAGAAGGCGAAGGAAAGCGAAAGGCAACAAACTGAGGCTGTAATAGAAGAAGAGCATCGCCATCAGTTCCGTCGCCTCAGGTGTGAACTTTCCGCGCTGGAAAACCAGGCGGATGATGTTGTGATCGAGCATCAGGCAGAAAACGGCTATGGGCGAAAGCAGCAGGAGACTTAGCTCCAGCGTATCGCGAAAGGTTCTGCGTTGTTCCTCGTGATTCTTCGCGGCCACGGCTCGCGAAAGAGCAGGTAGAGCCGCCGTTCCTACGCTTCCTCCCAGCAATTCCGCCAGAGTGCCAAGAATCTTGTAACCGTAGTTCAAGGCGGTCAGCGTTCCGGCCGGAAGAAAGGAGGCGATGATGCGCTCCACGACCACTACGCCCTGCCAGGCCAGGGCCCCTGCCAACTGCGCCGTCCCGGCGCCGCGCAAATTGCGGAATGATTCTCCACTCGCTGTCAGCGTCAGCGAATAGCGAGCCGGAAAACAAACCAGAATCTGAAAACCCAGAGCCAGCAACTGCAGTAGGTACCCGGCCATATACCCAAGAACGATGCTATAGAGTCCGTAGCGATGAAATCCGAGGAGGATAAACAGAATCACGGCGACGTTCCGGATAAGCCCCGTCGCCGTCGAGAGCGCGAAGTAGTGACGACTGAAAAGAAAGGACCGCAGCACCTCCGCGACGCCCGCCGGAATAATGATCAGGAAGAGCCATCGAGAAATCTGCGTAGCCAACTCGAGTTGCGGTCGCGTGAAGCCCGGAGCGACGCCACGAATAACCCACGGCGAAGCCACGGCGCAGACGACGGCAATCGATCCCAATCCCAGGAAGAGCACGTTGACCACGTAACTGAATCCTCGCCACACCTCCTCTTCGTCGTGGCCGGATTCCAGGGAAGCGAAGAACGGAACCAAGGAAAACTGGCCGGTCGCAGCGAGCAGGTTCGTGATGATGTAAGGAATCGTGTAGGCGACGTAAAACGCGTCCGAGCTTTGCGAAAGCCCCAGGTTGGCGGCGATGCTGGTGTCCACCAGGATTCCGGAAAGCCCTCCCAGCAGGTTGAAAAACGCCACCACGATCGAGCTGCGCAACATCTGGTGCTTAGGGTTCATTTCAGAAGAAGTGTTGCTTGAGCAATGAAGTTCAGTGTGAATCAACGTTTGCACAGGTGGTGATAAATCTCACCGCGCAACGCCGGACCCACTCTCTTGCTCGTGCCTTTCGTGGGAGACCATGACCCTCTCAGCCACGAAAGGGGTGGAGCTCACGAAGAGAAACGCCAGGAGAACTGGCGAGCTCCCGAAGTTGAACTCGAAACAGCCCTCGGCCAGGAATGCCAGCCAGGCCGCTAAAGTGGCGTCAGCGATCCAACGTTGTGTGGAGAGTCGTCGCCGAACCTTCCACGTGTACCAACCCAGCGCCGTCATAAGCCACACCCACGTCGCCAGGCAGGGCAAGCCCCGCTCTGCCGCAAATTGCAGGAAGTTATTGTGAAGATGACCGTGAAAGAGTGTCTCTGGCGATTCTCCGCGCGGCAGATAAAGAGGGTAGACTTCTTCGATGTTGTTCGGCCCCACGCCCACCCACGGGTGCGCGCGAATCATGCGCAAAGCGACGCGCCACATCTGCAGCCGGCTCGAAAGGGTCGGGTCGGCGGAAGGATGGAGCGCTAGGCGGACGCGTTCATGGATCATCGAAGGCGCGGCGAGATACCCAAGACCGAGTAAGATCGGGAGCGCCCAGAGCCAGCGCCGCTTCCAGCGTGCCACCAGATAAAGGGTGGCGAGGGTGCAGCCCAGCCAGACGCCCCGCGTGAAGTTCAAGACAATGGACACCGTGACGACGGCCAGCACCACCCACCAAGCTTCTCGCATGAGGCGATTCGTGCGGGCAGGTTTCAAACCCGCCCCTGCACCCGGAGCCAACAGCAAGAACGCGAGCAGCGCGGTGAACATCAGCATCTGCTGTCCACCGAATTGCATCCAATGCCCCTGGAATCCGTGGATGCGCGGCAACATCATGCGATCGTAGATGCTGGTTGGATAAAGCACGCGCACGGTTCGATACTGGGCGACAAGTTGCCAGGTCGCCACGAGGCCCGCCAGCGCCGCCTCAACGAAGAGTGCTTTGTAGAGCCTTTCGAGATGTTCGGTCGTCGTCACCAGGTTGACGGCCAGGAGTAGGATCAGGAACAGCACGAGTTTCCGGACCACGAACCAGCCCGTGGTCGGATTCTCGGCCCAACCGATCGAAATCAACGTCGTCAGGCAGAACAGAGCCAGCGGGAGTTTGACCGGCGGGAAATGTGGTGGGGAAGGATGTCGGAGCAGATGAGCTGCATAGAGGAGGGCCGATGCTATCAGGAAGGCCTCGGAAGCGGCGAGGGAAAGCAGGATCGTGAGAACGGATAGGCTGAATAGAATCGAAGCCCACCGGAGAAGAGGCCCTGCCGGCACTGCGGCGGGCGCCAATCCGATAAGGTCGCGTAAGCTTGTCACGCTAGTTTACAAGTGGATCACTCAGGAGCAGAGCCGCCCTGGAAGCGCGTTCAACTGCCCGCCTGAGCCCTTTCCGATACTCTCGCTGAGACTCCTCGCGCTTCGGCCCGGCTCATCCACGAAAGGTAGCGAAAAGGCACATCGACTTCGCGGCGTCGTCTCTCCCACTTATTTGATGACTTCCAGTTCGAACTCCATCGCCTTACCCCTTACGATGAAACAGAGGTAGTGCTCCCAGAACTTGCGATAGCGAGGGAAGTGGTTCACCAGAAGTTCAAATCCCAACCACTTCCAGAGGGACAGCAGCTTCACGCGAACCGAAGTCTCGCGAAATCTGGCTGCCGTGTAAAAACCGAAACCGCCGTGTTCCTCTCCAAAGTACCTGAACGAGAAGCTGTTCAGGTGGCTCCGATGGGTCGGATCGCACCAGGAACTGAAATCCGTGTAGTGGGGGGTTACAATTCGAACGCTTCCGCCGGCGTGAACCAAACGGTGGAACTCTTCCATGGATCGCATCACGTCCGCGACATGCTCAATGACATGGATTGCCACCAAGCGGTCGAAGGAATTGTCCGCGAAAGGATACGGGAACCGATCCAGGTCACACAACACGTCCGCATGAGTGGAAGGGTTCCGGTCAATGCCGATGGTTCCCGGCTGTTTCTTGACGCCGCAGCCAACGTCGAGAATCCTCAATTCACCCACTCCGCCGTCGCAGGTTTCCCCTTTCAACCAAGATCCCAAGGGGTTGCTGCCAAGGGCGCGCCCGAAAAGCCCCCTGGCGCCTAGCTGTCGCCTCTTGTCAGGGATTGCCACGACCGGGCGCCGAAGTTTGCCGTCTCAACCGCGCAGGAGTGATTCTGCGCAACCTCTACCGAATCTTAACACAGCAGAGGATTCTTCTGAGCAAGAGCAGGGTGTCCCAACCGAGGAGTCCAAGGAGGCACGGGGCAGTTACGATTACGTTGCGATTGAACGCCAGCGCGTCCGAGAATCGCCCGTGGAAGAATGCGGCCAGTGCCCGCGTGCTGCCACAGGCGGGGCAGGCGGTGAGACGGAACAGGTGCTTCCACAAGCAGATGTCCGGCCCCTGCCCCAGCATTTCCGGCGGAACCAGCACAAAAACCGCCAGAGCGACTGACAGCACCACCCCGCGGGCTATTCCCTTCGCAAAAATGGCCATCGCCGGCTACATCCGAAGAGGTCTCCCGAGGGAGTCCGGCAGTTTGTTGACCGCAATCAAGACGGCATCCACGAGGCTCCAGATCCCGCAACCGCCGACGGTGACGAGCTTTAGTATGCCCAATCCTGTATAACCCAGGTAAAAACGGTCGATGCCCAGGAATCCCAGGAAAATAGAGAGTAGCAGCGCTGAAGACCAGTCCTTGTCTCCGGGTTGAGCGGGTGGAGTAAACCTAAGGGGGTGACCATTCGCGTCGGGCAGTTTCTTCAAGATGATCAGAAACAAGTCGATCAGCGCCCAGATCCCGCAGCCGCCCAGGGTAACTAGCTTCAGGATGCCCAGACCTACATAGCCGAGATAAAAGCGATCCACGCCGAGGGTCCCAACAAACATCGAAAGCAACGTGGCCGTAATGAGATCTTTGTCGCCGCCCTGAACGAGACGAGTGCCGCATTGGGTGCAGATCTCGGCATTGGGAAAGGTCTCCTTTCCGCAACTGGAACAGTAGCGCGTGCCCAGCAGTGGGCGCTGGCCACAGGCCACGCAGAACTCGGCCGTGTCCACAAGTTGTTGTGCACAATTTCGGCAATACATGGCGAACCCTCACGAACGGAAGATGCAGGAGCAAAGGGCGGGGTATTTATAGTCTCTCGTGAAGCAAATGTAAATGGGTCTGATGAGAATTCAAAGTCGTGGAGAGCCGTCAATCCGACACGTTGACGTCAATCGGCGCAGTGAGCGCCAGGTTTCCCCACGCCAGGTTCAGCGTGACCTTCCGGATGTCCTCTTTCGGGTAGGACAAGGTGATGGTGAGCTTTTCGGCCTTCGCCTCGGTCTTGGCGATGGCCATGGGAACTTCGAACTCCACCACCGCTTTTTGAATGTCGAAAGCGTCAAGGTGAGCAGCGCGGACTCTTCCGGGGTCAATGAAAGCCAGGCTCCAATTCGATCCATCCGGCGAGTGGTGCAGGCCGAGATAGTAGTAGCCGACGGGAACCTCCCTGCCCGAAACCTTCAGCGGCAAGCAGGTATCGAGGACCGTCCAGAAATTGCTCCCCGTCCGCCAGATTTTCCCTTTGGTCAGGGCATCGAACTTCGCCGTGTCGTCATAGACACTCTTCCACACCGGGCGACCGTAATTGATGGCGAACCGGCCGGCAGCAGCGTTTTTCTTGGTGTTCCAGTAGAGGACGCGGGCAGAAGCCCGGTCATCCGGCTGGCCGCCTTCGGCGACGATCGTGGGCTGGGGCTGTTGAGCGTGCGCGAACACTGCCGACAGGACCATCAAGGTCCCAAAAGCCGTGCACACCTTCATCAGACGTCTCCTTGTGAAGTCTTCGATCTCAAACCGACGAGGTTGGGTCAGGACCTGGAGGGTGGGGTAGAACTTGTCCCGAGGGTCTCCATCGGGAACCCCGCCCTTCCCCTCTGTGGTGAGGAATTCATGCTAACGGCGCTCAGCGAACGCTACCACAGCACAAAGCAACAGACCTTCGGCGGCTGGCATTAGTTCGGCTTTCCCACCGCCGCGGGAGTCAGGGCCACATCGCGCCTCGGCCCGCCTGGCTCTTCCGGCACGGGTTCCTTTTCGAGACCGAAGTCGATCACTTCCCGAATGGTCTTCACATAGCGGAGATTCAAACCTTCGAGCATTTCGGGGTTCAGGTCTTCGTGAACGTTCGGCTCGTTGTCGGCGGGGAGAATCACCTCGATCACTCCTGCCCGCTTCGCCGCCAACACCTTTTCCTTGATCCCGCCCACAGGCAGCACTTGCCCACTCAGGGTGATCTCACCGGTCATGGCGAGGCGGGGCTGTGAAGGCCGGCGCGTGAGGGCTGAGACCAGGGAGGCGACCATCGTGACGCCTGCCGAGGGTCCGTCCTTAGGGATTGCCCCCGAGGGAACATGGATGTGAATGTCCTTCGCCTGGAAGAATTCCGGATCGATCTCGTAATCGGCCGCGTGGGCGCGCACCCAAGCCAGTGCGGCCTGCATGGACTCCTGCATGACCTGGCCCACATGCCCAGTCATGGTGAAGCCCTTGCCGCCCTTCATGGCGCTGGCCTCCACAAAGAGGACATCGCCGCCGGTGGGAGTCCAGGCCAACCCCACCACCACCCCCGGCTGGCGCGTACGCTCGATGATTTCGGTTTCCAAGCGATAGCGAGGGATCCCCAGAAAATCCTGCAGATTGTCGGGAGTCAGCAGAAGCTTCTCCAGTTTGCCTTCCGCAATTTTGCGGGCCTGCTTGCGGCAGACCGTGGCGATCTCCCTCTCCAGATTCCGCACCCCGGCCTCTCGCGTGTAATGACGGATGATGTGCGCCAGCGCGTCGTTCGTAAATTCAATCTGCTCAGGTGCCTTGACGCCGTGCTCGTCGGTTTGCTTCGGAATCAGGTGCCGAATGGCAATCTGAATCTTTTCCTCTTCGCTGTAACCCTGCAGTTCCAGAACCTCCATGCGGTCGAGAAGCGCGGGAGGAATCGTGTCCAAGACATTGGCCGTACAGATGAACAGCACTTTGGAAAGATCGAACTGCACATCCAGGTAGTTGTCGCGGAAATGCGAGTTCTGCTCGGGATCGAGAACCTCCAGCAAGGCCGAAGAAGGGTCCCCGCGAAAATCGCGCCCGATTTTGTCCACTTCATCGAGCATAAAAATCGGATCTCGCGTCTCGGCGCGCCGGACCCCCTGGATAATCTGGCCGGGCAACGCCCCGATGTAAGTCCGCCGGTGGCCACGAATTTCCGCCTCGTCATGAATCCCGCCAAGCGACATCCGTCCAAACTTGCGATCGAGCGCCCGCGCAATCGACTTGCCCAAGGAGGTTTTTCCCACGCCCGGAGGCCCCACGAAGCACAGGATGGGGCCCTTGAGCTGCGGCTTCAATTGCAGGACCGCGAGATAGTCGAGAATTCGCTCTTTCACTTTTTCCAAGTCCCAGTGGTCCTCGTCGAGAACCTGCTTGGCCTTGGCAATATCCACCCGGGTATCGCTGACCTTGGTCCAGGGCAGGGCCACCAGCCATTCAAGGTAGGTGCGCGTGACGTGGTAGTCGGCCGCCGCCGGCGACATCTTCGCCAGGCGCCCCAGCTCCCGCATCGCCTCCTTCCTGGCTTCTTCCGTCATGCCGGCGGCTTCAATTTTCTTTCGGAGTTCCTCGATCTCCTGCTGTTCGTCGGCCTCGCCCAGTTCCTTCTGAATCGCCTTCAACTGTTCGCGCAAGTAGTACTCGCGCTGGCTCTGCGTGACCTGGTCCTGGACGTCCGACTGAATCTTGGAGCGGAGTTGCAGCACCTCCACTTCCCGCGCCAGTTGCCGGTTCAATCGCTCGAGGCGCATCTTCAGATCGAGGCTTTCCAGGAGTTCCTGCTTTTCCGTGCTCGAAAGCGATGGGAGATTGGCGGCGATGAAATCCGCTAGCCGGCCGGGGTCGTCGATGTTCATCACGACGGTCTGCAGGTCATCCGAAAGCGTCGGCGACAGCTGCACGACTTGCTGGAACATCGTTGTCACGCTGCGCACGAGCGCGTCGAAGTCGGGTTCCTTTCCACTGGGGGCAAGGTCCTGCAAGGGCTTTACGCGAGCGCGCAGGAAAGGCTCGACTTGTATGACTTCTTCGATGGCGATCCGCTGCAGGCCTTCGACAAAAATAAACAGGCTCTGGCTGGGCAGCTTGATGATCTTGTGCACAAAGGCCACGGTGCCAATTTGAAAGAGATCGACGGGTTGGGGGTTGTCGACCCGCGGATCGCGCTGCGAGATGACGCCGACGAACTTCTCATCCTCCTTCAGGTCGCTGATCAGCTTCAGCGAACTGTCCCTTCCGACGGTCAATGGCAGGATGGCATTGGGAAACAGGACGGTGTCGCGAACAGGAAGAATCGGTAGCGTCGCAAAATCAATGGCGGCTTTTTGCTTGGAGGGCATTCCTCGATAACCTCATTCGTATATTTGCAACAGACGCGGACCGCGAAGAACCTCCATTCTACAATCTTATTGTATCACGTTGATAGATTCGCCCCGTGGCCGGTTGTGTCAAACATCGGTCATGGAGGAATGCGGCCGGCGTAGCTCCCATCTTCCAGCTTCTCGTAGACAGCTTGCGCCAGGGCTTCTCCGACGTAATCGCTCAGCACATAGCGTGGGGCCACGTGACACCTCCAAAGCTTGCTTTGATTATGCCTTTTCCTTCACATTCAGGAGACGCAAAAGCCGTAAGGCCAGAAGCACAATCCTGCGTTTCAGAAGCACGCTGGGCGAGATAGCTCGCGGCGCAAAACAAAGGCGCCGGTCGCAGGCTTACACGGTCGGCTCGCCGTGAATCTCCACTTCTTCGGGCTCCACGGCCAGCGGCTGCGGTTCGGGGAGCTTGCCGGCCCAATTCGCCCAGCCCCAGAAAAGCGCCGTGGTAGAGCTGAGAATTCCGGCCACAAATCCGACAGTTCGGGGCCCGTGGTACTGCGAGGCGATTCCCGCCAGCGCCATCGAAACCATCATGGTGGACCAGGTGAGCGATTCCGCCGTGGAAAAGACTCTTCCCCGGAATTCGTCGGGAACGTGGCGGAGCATTTGCGATATGTTGAGCACGGAACTCACTGCCACGCCAGCGCGGGAAAGGGCGATAAAGAACAGCGCCGCGCCGAAATGCTGCATCTGGCTGAAGAAGACATAGGCTCCCCCATGGATGACGTAGCAGATGGAAATCGCCCGCCTGTAACTCGCAAAGCTGATTCGTTTGCCAAGGTAGTGCCCCACCCCGCCGCCGATCAGCAGGCCGACTCCCGCGAAACTCCAGATGATCCCGATCCCCGCCGGACCCCGATTGAAAACCTGCTCGCCAAACAGGGTAAAGAGGATCTGTGCGGCGCCGCCGCCGGTAGCCCAGCCCACGCCCACCAAGGCGATGGCCAGAATCAGCGGCGACGACTGCATGTAGCGGAGGCCTTCCTTGTACTCGTGCCAGGGCCGCAGAACCTGGTCCTCGGTCAACGCTTCGCGCTTCGCCCGGAAGCTGCCAGTCCCGCGCAACTGCCAAATGCAGGCCGCTGATGCCAGGAAGGAAAGGGAGTTCAAAACGAAGGCCCACTGGTATCCCAGGCGCGCCACGCTCAAGCCCGCCACCATCGCGCCCACCGTCAGCGTGGTCCACTGCGTGGTCTGGGTGAGCGAATTGGCGGTATGCAGTTCCTCCTGATTCGTGATGGTGGGCAGGATGGAGGTGCGGCCGCTCGTGAAGAACGGCGACGCGAACATGAGCAGCGCGCTCAGCCCGTAAAGGAGCGCCGACTGGTGATAGCGAGGGGTGAGCACGAAGGCTAGAGCCACCACCGCCCTGATCAGGTCGCTCGCGATCATGATGCGCTTGCGGTCAAGGCGATCGAGGACGACGCCCGCCACCGGCCCTGCCATGACCGCGGGAACGGCCCGCGACAACATCACCCCGCTTACCACCAGCCCGGAATGGGTGGTTTCCATCGCCAGGCTGAAAACCGCGATGTTGTTGAAGTGGTCGCCGATCTCACTCACCACCTGGCCGATCCAGGTGTATCGGTAGTTGCGGTTCCGCTGCAAAAGCTGGAGAAAGTCATTCATCGCCAGTGTTCTGCCTTGTTTGACCTCTGGCATGTCACCCCCGCGAAACCTGCCTGCCTACCGCAGGCAGGGCAGGGCGGGGGTCCACTCTCATCCTTCTGGATTCCCGCTGGAGCCTGCCCCGACTGCGACGGGGAGGGATTGACGCCAGGGAAGAGCCCTGCCATGGTATTCCCAACGCCAGCTTTGACTTGAGCGGCCCGTGTGGCGCGCCGGCCGGTCCGCCCGTTTCACATCCTTACTCCGCCGTTTATTACCGATAGGGCGGGAACTCGCGTGGGTAACGGACCGCGAAGGCAAGCCCAGCCGGGGAGTCTTTCAGCATTCTACAATAGCTTCGGTGCGCGCTGGATAGCAGCGGCAAAAATCGCATGACACTGACAGCCTGTCGGGGAGACATCGACACAAAGACATCCGGTCGTACCCCCATCTCAGACCCGTGGGTTCTCTCAACGGTTCTCAGCTCATGGTCGCTTCCCTCTTTGGTAAAACGAATGCTGCCAAGCGGACGTTAACTCGTCTCGACCCGGGCAAGGAGTTCGACACATGCCTGGATATGTTCTTTCCTACCAGGATCAGCTTGGCTTCACGAACATTCTGATGAGCGCGCTCGGCGGCGACGGCTAGGGCTTCTGCTCTGCGGCGAGCCAGCCTGAACCGCCGGCAAGCTAGCCCCGAGCATTCATGAGAAGGGGGCAGGCTGTTTGTCTCCTGCTTCTGGGAGGTTGTCAGAGCCGTCGGACCAGAAGGAGCGGGCCGGGTAAAGGGCTCGACGCCGGCAGCGGGAGAGGCCGTGGATAAATGAGGTGAAAATTGTGTCTTCGCGGAGAGGCGACCCTTTATGTTCAATGAGTTGACGGCTTTGTTCTGCAAACGATGCGTCTCCAAATAATTACCTAGTAGTTAAAAGATATACAGTACAGGAATATCTTAAGATAAGCCATATCCAAGCAAGCGTAGCGCGGACCTCCGTCTTTGAGGTCGGCGGTTCTTCCTCAGATTGGCGCTTTCGAATCCAAAGACAGCCTGACCCGGTCAATCGTGAAGCTGCAGCGGCACATGGGTTGCGCCGCACTCATGAGGGAGTACTCGTTCACGCCGCACCATTGCCAGGGAGCGGAAATCTCCGCCGCTTGAGTAGTCGCACCGTGACGCGAAAGAATCGATCCAGAAGAAACGGGCGCTGCTGTCGCGAAACACCGTGGCTTGTATCTTGAAATTCCGTTACAACTGAGCAGGGTTAATGGCGTTTGGTCCGGCGGTGGAGGCCGACCGCGGCTGAGCGGCCGGGCGTTACCCTCCTGGAGGATCACTGCCAAAAGCGGCCGATCCCGACAACCATCGGCGGCGGCGCAACGGTTAAGAGCAGTGACAGGTGGCGATTGACGAGGAAGGCGCCGCCAGGGCAATTCTTTGAGATTTGCAGGATTGGCCTCGGATTGGGCAGATCGCTCCTGCCTCGGCCAAAGTCCACGGTCGCCGCGGCGACTCGGCCCTACGTCCTTCGTTGTCACCCCCGCGTAGGCGAGGGTCCACCGACGGCCTGGATTCCCGCTTTCGCGGCAATGACGGCCCACGGCCAGAGCCTTGTGCCGAGGGGACGGCCGTGCTACGGCGCCCGCCTCTTTCTGGCTTGGACTCGCCGTTACCTACGCTGCGTACCCTGTAGAATTGTCCTGTCCCTGGTAATTTTGTCCGCATCTACAGCGCCGCTGAATCTCGCTTTGTGACGTAAGTTCTTTGCCTGCAAGTACTTTCCAGCCTGCGTGTCTGGCCCCCGGCGTGCCCTTCTGGTTTAATGCCTTTAGCTCGAAGGCAATCGGTAAATTGGAGGGACCTATGAACGAGGAACAGACTCCACGGGAAGTGTTTCCGGGGCTTTCGACCCCTCCGGAAAAAGCTCCGGTGGAAGCGCCTCAGGGATCGCCATCCACCAACGTGGGACTAAAGATCGCGCTCGTCACGCTCGTCCTGGTTGCGAGCTTCGGAGCGACTTACGGCTGGCTACAACACCGCACCGTCCAGGAGCTTGCCACCAGCCGCGATGAGCTGAACGCCTCACTCGCCCAGACGCGCAGCCAGGCGGACGCCTTAGCCACCAGGCTCAGTGATGTTCAGGCACAAGTAGAAGCCGCCCGCGCAGCAGCCGAAGCACCGAAGACGGAAGAAGCGCCGGCCCCAGTTGCCCCCCCGGCGCCGCGCCGTCCCGCTCATCGCGCGGCGGCCAAGCGCCCACCGGTCGAAGACCCACGCTGGAACCAGATCCAGCAGCAACTCGGCGAGCATCAGAAGGCGCTGGCAGAAAGCAAGCTGCAGATTGCCGAGACTCAGGCCAACCTGCAACAGGCCAGATCCGAGCTGGAAGGCAATCTTCAGTCCGCGCGGAACGAACTGGGTGGCAGCATCGCCCGCACCCACGAGGAGCTTGTGGCGCTCCAGAAGAAAGGCGAGCGGAACTACTACGAGTTCAACATCGGAAAGTCCAAAGCCTATCAGCACACCGGTCCGATCAGCATTTCTCTGCGCAAAGTCAACGACAAGCACGAGTATTGTGACCTGGACATGCTGGTCAATGACACCGGGGTTTCCAAGAAGCACGTCAATCTTTATGAATCGGTCACGTTCTATCCGGAAGGCTATTTGCAGCCTGTGGAGATGGTCATCAATCGCGTCGGAAAGGACTTCGTGCGCGGTTACGTGAGCGAGCCGAAGTACCGACCCATGCAGCAGGCGGCCGTGCCTGCCCCTCCTCCTACTACCGCGTCGGCCAACACCCCTGCTCCAAGCGTCCCAGATCCCAAACTCGCGCACCGAACGGAAGACGCTCACTGAGGCTCGAAACCTGATCCTCGCCGGGGAGGCCGTGCAAGCGCCTTCCCCGGCGCCATCGCCGAGGGCGGCACGGAATCAGTCATAGGCGCGATCATCGGTGGTAGGAGCGCCTACTCCGGACACCGTCTCTGACATCGGATCAACAGAATAGTCAACCTTCCCGTTGATGATCCCACTTGTCCGCGAGCGGCTTCCCGCCAAGCCATGGGAGCACCGCAGGCCGACCACGGCTGCGTTCACTTAGCGGCACCTGGAATTCGCTGGCATTGCCTTCGAGTCCGAAGTATGCCCTCATGCAGTGTCGATTGCCCAATCCGACCCTTCTGACTCTTCCTCGCCCGCTCTGATTGGTATATAGTTTGCTGTCGCGAAAAGCGGAAGACGAGCTTTCGCCCAGCGACACGGTGTCTGACTAACGGGGAGGATGGACTATGTCGATCTTAGGTGTTCTAACTGGAGCCTGGGCAGTGATCACGATCGCTTTCATTATCCTGCTCCTCTACCGCCGAGGACTTACCAGCAAGGAGGCGGATTGGATTCCGCTGACGGACGACGCGAGGGAAGAGCGTGCCATTCAAGCGCAGACGGTGATTGAGATGAAGACCAAGAAGTTGACCGTTCCGATCCGTACCCTGGGTACGCTTTCGGTGGTCATCCTATTGGTTATCTTCGGCTTTTGGCTCTACCAAAGCATTTACGGTCAGCCACTCGTCCAGTAGTGGGCCTCGTTCGGTGGGCGATGCAATGAGAAAGGGGCGCTGCGTCCAGGGGCGCATTGCGTCTTCTCAGCCTTCCAGCACTCGACTTGTGCCGTTCGCAAGCGCACGGTGTTGAGGCCTACCCTTAAGAGCTGGCGGAAAAAGTGCTTGCGACCGCTTCGGGCGCCCACCCTGGGTTGCACAGGCTAGTCTTGACGCCGCCCTCCCGCACCCTGCCTTCCTAAAGATACGCGCTTCCCTTTGCTCTCCGATTTCGCTATGGTGTGCTTCTACGCCGCGCATGGCGCAGTTAAAGTATCCTTTACGTCTTTGACCATTTTTTCCGCAAGGAGTCCTTCCTTGATGTTCTCAGGTTTTCAAAAGTCGTCGAACTCTCATTCTTCGCCAGCGATCCTCGTCGCTCTCTTTGTCAGTTCGCTCCTCCTCTCGCCGCGCCCGCTCGCGGCCGTGGAGTGGTCCACGCTCTTCACCGCGCAGGATGTCCGCGACCATCTTGCGACCGAACAGGGCCACCAGGACGCGCTGGAATTCTGCCGCAAGCTGGGCATCACCAAGGTCTACATTGAATCCTTTCGTGACGGCTACCAGGTCGAGGAAAGCACTCTCAAGGCCGCGCGCGATTTTTTCCGCCAAGCCGGCCTGACGGTCTCCGGCTGTGTCACCACCACCGGGATCGGCAAACCCTCCAGCGGCTGGCAGGTTGCCGTCTGCTACACGCATCGCCAGAACCAGGAGCGGCTGGAGTCAATCTTCCGTTTCACCGCGGCCCTGTTCGATGAAATCATGATTGACGATTTTTTCTTCACCGACTGCGAGTGCTCGGAATGCGCGGCGGCCAAAGGGGCGCTGAGCTGGCGGCAGTATCGCGAGAAGCTGATGCTCCAGATCAGCCGCGAGCGCGTCCTGGGGCCCGCGCGGGCCGTGAACCCCCGAGTCAAAGTCATCCTCAAGTTCCCCCAGTGGTATGACCAATTCCAGGACCGGGGCTACGTGCCCGATCAGGAAGCCGCGCTCTACGACCGCATCTGGGTGGGGACGGAGCTTCGCGACCCGAGCTCGGACCCGTGGGGTCACAAGCAACAGTACGAGGGTTACTTCCTATACCGTTGGCTCGCTGACATTGCCGGCGCCAAAACCGGCGGCGGTTGGTTCGATCCTTTCGGCACCACGCCCACGCTCTACCTGGATCAACCTCTGACCACGATTCTCGCCGGCGCGCCGGAGGTCATGCTTTTTCATTACGGCTCACTGATCTCCCCGGAGTTCCGCGCCCAGGCGGAAGCCCTGGCGCTGCGCCGCCGCCAATATGACTCGCTTGCCAAATTCGCCGCCGACTGGGGTGGTCTCGCGGCGTACAAGCCCGTCTCGAGCGAACCCGGTGACGAAGAATATATTTTCGATGAGATCGGCATGTTGGGAATTCCTCTCGCGCCGACCGCGCGTTTTCCCGAAGGCGCACGCGGTGCACTCTTTACCGTCCACGCGCTTCAGGAGGCGGAGTTTGTCCCCAAACTCGCACGTTTTCTTGCTGCCGGCGGTACGGCCTTTGTGAGCCAGGGCCTCGCGCATCGGCTCAATGCTGACCCGCGACTGCCCACTCAAGCCTCGTTCGATCTCGAGAAGGGCAACTACCTGAAGACCCTGGACGCCGGGAGTGGAAAGCTTTTGGTGTATTCGGAGGCGCTGCCACGCCTGGCCTACGTTGATGCGCAAAACCGCATCGCGCAACTCACGCCGGAGCTTCGCAGCGCGCTCGCCGACCTGCGCAACAAAGTCGCGGAATTCACCGTGACCTCGCCGGACGCGCCGCCGCGCGTGGCCATCTACCCCCTGGGCGGGCGCGTAGCCGTGGTGAACTACACGGAACTCCCGGTAGCTTGCGGGTTGACTGGACTTGCAGGCATGGCGCGCAGATACATGAAGGTCTACGGCCTCGACGGCGCCACGCTCGCGTCCGACGGCGCGACCCTGCGGCTGCCACCCCACGCGGTGCTGGTGGTGGAATGAGCTAATTACCGGGCGCCCCGGTGCCCGAGGCTTGGCAGCGCGCTCGCGCCGCGCAAGGCTCTGTTCCAGAAGGCTGGAATGGGCGAAAGAACTCAGTGCGCCCAAACCATTTGGGAGAATTGTTCGCAGAGATGGACGTGAACCACTCAGCCGAGGAGATAAAGAATCCGCCTCCTTGGCGCGTGGTCACTTGGATCAACTTTCACTCGAGGTTTGGCCTCGCGAGCGGTTAGAGAGTTCACCCGATCACCCGATGTTTCGATCCGTTCACTCTACTGACCCACTACCCAGGCACCGCCGCGGCAAACTTCCGGCTATTGCGGGTTCGGAGGATTCGGTGGAGCCTGCGGTCCTCCCGCACCACGACCCCCGCCGCGACGTTCCTCCTGCAAATCCTGCCATTGGTGTTGCTGTTCCGGTGTGAGGATCTGGAAGATATGCCGGTGAGTGGACCTGCGGATACGCCGCGCCCTTCGGCGCGCCTCACCTTGAGTCAGGTTGGAGTTGCTTCTCACCGCGGTTAGTTCCTCGGCTTCATTCCGCAAGATGGGGCGGATTTTTTCCCTTTGTTCATCTGTGAGGGTGAGCTGCTGGCTCATCTTCTGCAGCCGAGCTTCGACCATGCCCTCACCCTGAGGGCTTGGATTCTGTGGCCCAGCCTCGGCCGGCGGGTTCGCTGGGGCCTGTGGCTCCTGCCCCTGCCCCGGCATCCCCGCGAAGGCCAGCGTCGCAACGATGCCCACCAAACAAACTAGGTTCCAAATCTTGCGCATTCGAAGTTTCTCCTTTCGCGTGCGCGTCGGAGGACTCACGGATGGGGGCGCCCCTCGTGGGCGTCCGCAACGGCGCGACCCAGCATCGGGCGGGCAGTCGCCGCGGCGATCCCACCCCTACAACGGAGCCCGCCTCAACATATTAACCCCCCAAGAAGGAACAAGTTGCGGTTCGCCAGGCCGCCAACGGGTGTTCGCGCAGGCGCTATTGGGAAGCAGCTCGAAGTCAACAGGCCACCCAGATTGCATTGGTGCTTTTGTTCTCTGCGCAATCAGTGCGGCTGCCAACCCCCTCGCCCCTGCCTCATCATGCCTGTCCTGACCTGTGTTGCCACGAACTGGCCTTGCACTTCCTTCCCAGTGGCAAAAATGCGATCGCCTACTTTGAGGTCTTTCAGGGTGATGGCCTGACCTTGCTTGGTGAAGGTCGTCTGGTCATTGATCACGATGGTTCTCTCGCCTTGAAAGCGGTTGCGCACCTTGATCTGGTTCTGGTCGATGGAGAGGATCTCCCCGCCAGCCCGGTCGCCCCCACTTTGATCCCAGCCGCCACCTGGACCTCCTGGGTCACCACCTGGACCCGGCCCGCCGCCAGCTTGGAACCTCTGAAGCTGTTCTTCGGTGACGCGTTGAATGCCGACGGCCACAAGTTGCTTGTCGGAGTTTAGGTTGCCACGCACGAAGACGTGGTCGCCCGGCTTCAGATCTTCCAGTTGGAATTCCTGCTGTTGCTGTCGGTAGTGGGTCTGGTCATTCACCAGCACGGTCGCGGTGGTGCCATCCGCCTTCTTGAGCTCGAAACGATCGACTCCCACGGAAGCGACGGTTCCTATGACGCGCTCGCCGCCCATCTCACGGCGGGGAGGTTCCGGCGCCTGGGCTGGGGATTGTCGCTGCGCTGCCGCCGGCTCGGAAAGCGTCAGGGTAAGGAGGATCGCAACACTCAATAAGAATCTATTGGACATAAACCCCTCCGCAAGCTTTTGACGCCCGAAATGCCCGCGGGGTTACCCTGTAACCTCGCAGGTTTGGGAAACGTACTCACAGATTGAAGGGTCTCGGAAGCACACAAGGTGGGGTTTCTTGCGCGTGACGCTCGGGAATATTACCGGATACGCCAGGTTTCTTTGGACGCTCTCCGCCTTCGGGGTTTTGGCCCCGAGTCTGCTGTTCGGCCAAGTCGCCACCTCGGGGACGATCGTGGGGCACGTGCGTGGCCCCGGGGGAGTCTCCGTGCCGGGCGCAACCGTCCAGCTCATTAATCCGCAAACCGGTGAGCGCAAAGAGACTTGGACCGACGAAGCGGGCAATTACACTTTCAACGGACTCAATCCGGGAAACTACCGCTTAGCGGTGTCACTGGTAGGATTCCGTCCTGACTTGCGCGAACCTGTGCCCGCGACTCCTGGCACGATCCTCAAAGTCAACGTGGCGCTGGTCTTCGCGACGCCCGAGGGCGGCGCGCCGCAACAGGCGCAGACTGGGGCGCGCCCTGCGGGCAAACCGGCAGCGTTGCCGGGAGAGAGGCCCGACCGGCAGCAGAGTCCCAGCGATTTGGAGAATTCTCTCGGCGAGGGGGCAGGTCCGGGTGGGGGAGCGGGAGCCGTTCGCATTGCCGAAGGCGCGGGCATGGAGAATCCCGCTTCCGCCGAGTCCGCGACTGAGGAAGTTGATACCTCCGCGAGCGCCGCCAACTCTTTTCTGCTTGCCGGGGGCACTGGCAACGTGCCCGCTCCAGGGGAAGAAGGGTGGGGCGGGCGCGGCCGCATGCGCGACGGACCCCCGCAGATGGCGCCGGGCTTCGGTGGCGGTCCCGGTGGTGGGCCTGGCGGCGGGGGCGGACCGGGCGGCGGCCCAGGTGGTGGATTTGGAGGCGGGGGGATGTTCATGGGCGGCGGAGCCCGCAACTGGGGGCGCAATCGGGCTCAGACGAACCGTATTCGTGGCAACATCACGGAGCAGTACACCAACTCCGCCTTTGACGCTCATCCCTATCCGTTGAATGTGGCAGCGTTGCCACAAGTTCCTTCCTATCAGGAGACCTTCGGGTTCTCACTGGGCGGCCCGCTGGTCATCCCCAAGATTCTCAACGCGCGGGACAAGACCAGTTGGTTCGTGAGTTACAACCTGCAGCGCGGGAAAAGTCCCGTCAGCACTTTTGCTTCGGTCCCCACCGCCGCAGAGCGCCTGGGTGATTTTTCCGGCGCAGTCATCGCCTCCGGACCCTTTGCGGGGACGGTCCCGGGCATCTACGATCCGCAGTCAAGTGCCACGGGCGCGCGCACGGCATTTACGGGAAACGTCATCCCGCCCCCGCGCCTTGATTCCGCCGCCCTCGGTTTGCTGGCCTACATTCCCCTGCCCAACCTTCCGGGCACGGTGCAGAACTTTCGCTTGCAGGAGTCGCTACCCACGGCCAGTGATCGCGTGATGGCCCGCATCGGACAGCAAATCGATGCCAAAAACAGCCTGAACGTCATGTACTTTTTCAACTCGGCGCGCAGCCAATCCGTCGCCAATTTCCCCCAGTTAACATCGCACTCTTCCAGCCGCGGCCAGAACCTGAGCCTGAGTGAAACGCACACGTTTAATCCCCACCTCGTCAACACCCTCACGTTGAATTTCAATCGCCTGCGCACTTCCTTGCTGAACGCCTTTGCGTTTCAAGACGACATTACCGCGCCGTTGGGGATTACGGGGGTTTCGAGCAATCCCTTTGATTGGGGAATCCCCACGATTGGGTATACCAATTTCGGAGGTTTGAACGATCCGCTCCCCTCGCTCGTCCGCAACCAGACGGTACGCGCCAACGAGGTTCTGATCTGGAACCATGGAAAACATAATCTCCGCGTGGGAGGCGAATTGCGCCGCGTGCAGCAGAATCCCGAGACCGACCCCAATGCGCGCGGCACCTTCAACTTCACCGGCTACGCCACTAGCGACTTCAGCAACGGCTTTCCCGTGGCCGGCACAGGCTATGACTTTGCGGATTTTCTCCTCGGCCTCCCGCAGACCACCTCCGTTCGTTACGGCGTTGCCAGCAATTATCTCCGCTCCTGGGTCACCACGGGTTTCCTCCAGGATGACTGGCGCGTGGGCCCACACCTGACGGTTAACTACGGTGTCCGGTACGAGTACTTCCTGCCCTTTACGGAAAAATACGGACATCTGTCGGACTTGTCATTCGCACCCGGGTTCACTGCGCCTGAGGTGCTTACGGGCCTCAACCCCGATTCACTGCCCTCATCGCTCGTTCACAGCGACGCGCACAACCTCTCCCCCCGTGTGGGCTTCGCCTATCGGCCGTGGGTCCTGCATCATCTTGTGCTGCGCGGGGGATACGGGATCTTTTACGACGGCAGTATCTATTCACGCCTGGTTACCAACATGGTGGACCAGCCGCCCTTCGCACAGGCCTCCACGCTGACCACCAACCCGCAGCAGGTGCTGACGCTCGAGGACGGCTTCCCAGCGATTTCTACCAACACGATTCACAACACCTATGCGGCGGACAGTAATTTCCGCAGGCCTTATGCGCAAAGTTGGAACGTCAGCGCCGAGCAGGAACTGGTTCGCAACGTCATCCTTTCGGTGGGCTACGTGGGCACCGAGGGAACGAAACTCGATTTGCTGCTGTCGCCCAACAGTGTGAACCCCAGCGCTTCCGGTTCGCAGCAAACCTCCATCCCGAACGTCCAACAGTTTCTCTATGAAACTTCCGGCGCGGCATCGATTTACCATGGGCTGCAAGTGAGTCTGCGGCGGCAGTTCCACGGTGGCTTCTCGATGAGCGGCAACTACGTGTGGTCGAAATCCATCGATGACGCCGCCAACGTGGGCGGCTCCGGCCACAACGTACCCCAGAACAGTTTCGATCTCGAGGCCGAACGCGCGCTTTCCAGCTTCGACATCCGCAACAAGTTGATCATCAACCATACGTATGAGTTTCCTTTCGGGGCGCAGCGCCGTTTCCTGAACCGGGGTGGGCTGGTGGCTCGCATCGTCGGCGACTGGCAGATCAGCGGCGTGACCACGCTTCGATCCGGCTCGCCTTTGACGGCGCAGGTGGCCGGGAACCAGTCGAATAACAACGGTTCGGGCGCGTTCGCTTCCGAGCGCCCCGATGCCACGGGCCTTCCGGTCAGCCTGCCGAGCTCGGAGAGGACCACGAAAGAATTCTTCAACACGGCAGCTTTTGCCCTTCCACCCTCCGGCCAGCTTGGCACCGCCGGCCGTAATACGATCACCGGACCCGGCATGGTTAACTTCAACATGTCACTCGGACGCTTTTTCACCCTCTCGCGGGAGAAGAGGATACGCGGCCGATTGAGCATTGACTCTACGAACCTCTTCAATCACCCGAATTATGCAGGCGTGGCGACGTCTTTCAATGCACAGAATTTTGGCTGGGTCACCAGCGTCGGCGCCATGCGCGCCATCACCCTCAGTTTCCGGATGAATTTCTGAAATGCGGATTTCGTCCCAAAGCTTCACGAGCATCCGAGTTGCAGCCTTCGCAGTTTGCCTGATCGGCATGGCGGCGCTGGCGTTTTCTCAGGGCCAGGTGAAGGCGGGCGCGCAGGTTTCAAAGAGTCCCCAACAAGCCTTTGTCCTGCGCGCCCAGACCACCGTGGTGCTGGTCGACGTGCGCGTTAATGACAAATCCGGGAAACCCGTCACGGATCTAAAGCAGTCGGATTTCCATGTTCTGGAAGACGGCGTTCCGCAGACCATCTCCTCTTTTAGCCTGGAGGACGTCGAGAAGTTGGCGCAGTCCACACCCGGGAACGAGCGCGCCCAGGTAATCGACCTCGCCAAGCTCCCGCCCGAGGTCAATGCCGAGCAGATGCTCCAGGACCATCGCCTGCTGGTTTTTTTCTTTGACTTGAGCTCGATGGCTCCGGACGAGCTGATGCGCGCGCTGAAAGCTTCGAACGATTTCCTGGCACACCGCCTGACGCCCGCCGACTTGATCGCCGTGGTCACTTACACTTCCAGCTTGCGGGTGGTGCAGAACTTCACCAACGACCGTGATTCCCTCACCAAGGTGCTGCATGCGATCCAGATCGGCGAGGAATCCTCCGTCCTGAGCGCGGCAGGGGCAGTGGGCGAAGCCGGCGGGACGGATGCTTCCGGCATGGAGATCGTGAACCAGGACCTGTCGGACGCGTTCACGCCGGATCAGACCGAATTCAACATCTTCAACACCGACCAGAAGCTGGCTGCCATCGAATCGCTGTCGCAAATGCTGCGCAACGTGCCGGGACGCAAATCCGTGATTCACTTTACGAGTGGGATTTCGCGTACGGGACAGGAAAACCAGGCGCAGTTGCGCGCGACCGTCGATGCGGCGAACCAGGCCAACGTTTCCCTCTACACCATGGACGCGCGTGGGCTTGCGGCCCTGCCGCCGGGCGGCGACGCCTCGACGGCCAGCCCCGCGGGCACCGCCATCTATTCCGGCTCGGCGGTGGTGTCGCAGGTTTCGGCCTTACAGGGCAGCCGTGAAACCCTCGCCTCGCTCGCCGCCGATACCGGCGGAAGGACTTTCTACGACCTGAACGATTTCGCGCCCGCTTTCGAAGAGGTCCAGAAGGAAAATACCAGTTATTATCTGCTCGGGTATACACCCAGCAATACACGGTCGGACGGCCGCTTCCGGCACATCCGTGTGGAAGTAGACCGGCAGGGGTTGAAAATTCAGGCCCGCCCGGGCTACTTCGCTCCCAAGAATTTCCGCCAGTTCACCCGCGAGGACAAGGAAGTGCAGCTCCAGCAGGCGATGGACCTGGACATGCCTTTCGTCGATCTGCCCTTTGTAGTCGACACGGCGTACTTCCGCCGGCCTGACAAGAAATTCAATGTTGTCCTGGCCGCCAAGATCCCGGGCTCGCAGGTTGCCTTCCTGAAAAAGTCCGGCAAGCACGAAACTGAATTTGACTTTGCATGGAAAGTCACCGACGCCCAGAAACATACGGTGGCGGCTCTGCGCGACACGCTGCCGGTGAAGATGACCGATGAGACCTATCAGGAAATCGTCAGCGGCAACCTTCTCTACGAAGGCGAAATCACTCTCCCGCCAGGAAAATATGATTTGAAGGCCGTCGTGCGCGAAAACGAAGGCGGCAAGATCGGGACGTTCGAAGAGCCGCTGGAGGTGCCGGAGATCTCCAACACGGGCCTAAGCCTGAGTTCGGTCGTGCTCTCGAACGAAGTGAAGCCAGCCGAGGAGCTGGCGCGCGTGAAGTTCAACCGCGACAAGGACGCACCGCTGCAGGTGGGCGCTCGCTCGGTCCTGCCCAGCGTGACGCGCGTGTTCCGCAACAATCAAACTCTCTCGGTCTATCTGGAATCCTACGCCGGCAAAACCACGGCGCCCGCGAATGGGCAACCCGCAGTGCCTGGGGCGGCCACGCCGCCCTCCGTCGCGCTGGTATTTTTCCGCCACGGGAAAAAATTCGCCGAAGCCGGCCCGTTCTCCGGAAAACTGGAAAAGGCGTCGGAACAGAAGGCTACTTACTTTGTGCAGATTCCTCTCGAAAAGTTCCCAACCGGCCGCTACACCATGCAGGTAAACGTCCTCGACCCAGCGTCCGATCGGGTGGCGTTCGCGCGTGTGCCCATGGCCATCGTCAGGCCGCCGTCGCGGAGCCTGCGCGTGGGAACGGGCAAATGAGGTCTACCTCGTCATTGCCTCGCCCACGCAGCCGACACCTGGCGCCTGAAACCTGTTTTCCTTCGCCCCTTCCCCCCAAACCTGTCCCCTGTTCTTGCGACCCGGGATTCGGGACATTCCTTCTCCCCCTTGCTTTGTTAACCGGGCAGGTGTATAGAACGCGATAGCTATTACCCCGGCTAAGTGTGGGGCAAGCGGCCAGGGCTGCACCCATCGGATTGCACCAATCGCGACTGAGGCGATGCAACGGCTCCCTGCCGAGTGGTCGATTGCCGGTTGCAGACAGCGCGTGAACCGGGGTTGAGATCCTGGAGCAGGCTGATGAAAATAATCTTGTGGTGGTTGACGCTTCTTCTGACTTGCAGCCCGTGCCTGATCTGCCAAGAACCTCCCAAGCCCCTCAACGCGGCGACGCCCAAGGACGCACTGAGTCTCCAGCGTTACTACGCGGCCATGCTGCGCGCCTATAAGAGGGGCGATGCTGCCAAGTATCGTCAATTCGTCAGCGATTTGGAATTGCCGCATAAAGACGCGTGGCTTAAGCAGGAGTTTGGACCTGACCAGGCGGCGGTCCTATCAAAGGAGTACGCCCAGAGCTTCGAGAATTTCAGTGCTCGATTGGTGAAGGTTTTCGGACAGGCTCCCACATCCGAGGCGGAGATTACGATCACGCGAGTTGGAGAACTCTCGGACCGCGTTTCACCACCAGCCGGTGCACCCGCCCCGAAGAGAAAGATCTCGATGGAGAGCTATAAGTTCGTGCTTACAGTCACCCCGGACGAGACGATGGAATGGATGACCTCATTTGTCCAGGTCGACGGAGTGCTTCGTTACATCGGCGGGGGTGCTTTCCCGTTTTGGGAAGATCAGAACTGACATGTTAAGAGATTCGACCAAGGGCTCTGAAGCGGGCGGCGCAGGCAACGCGCTTACAGCGGTGGCCGGTCCGTTGCGTCCTTTGCAGTGTTTGCGGGGGGACGCCCGCCGCGTAGCCGGTCGAAGCAAACTGCGCGTGGCACGAGACGAGCAACCGGTGGAATTCATTGACAGAAATGGCCTATTATAAATAGTCGGGCCAGACGTGTTTTGAATAGGGAAGAGGAAATGAGCCCTCGACGTGCCAACCCTGAACTCGCGGACCGCCGCCGGACCGCCCTGGTGAAGGCGGGATACGCCGAAATCCTGGAAAAGGGGATCCAGGGGACAACCCTGGATTCCGTCGTCGCCCGTGCTGGCTCCAGCAAAGGGGGGGCGCTCTATTACTTCCCTGCGAAAGAGGACTTGCTTTGCGCGGTCCTGGAGTGGCTCCTGCGCCAACTGAACCAGAGTCTCGATGAGGTGGTACGGGCGCAGAGCTCGGCGCGCGGGAAGCTGGTCTCCGAACTGGAAGTCATGTTTCACAGCGCTGAGCTCAACCGCAAGCTCTACCTCGTGTTGTTTGACTTTGTTGCCGTGGGTTCGCGCCTGGAGCGATTCAAATCACTGTTTGGCGCTTTCTTCGCAGCCTGTCAACGGCGCAATGCGGAGATCGTTGAATTGGGAGTTCGGGAGCGGCAGTTCCGGCGGGTTAACCCCCAGGACGCTGCTGCGACGATCCGTGCTTTGGTGGACGGCTATTGCCTGCAATGGTTGATGGGACCGGAGGACGTGCCGATCGAGACTTACCGGGACCGTTGTCGAGCGGTTCTGGGCGCGTACCTCTTGCGCTGAAATCGCAGGGGTATGCTACCGAGGACGTACCACGGGGTCCCTGAGGTTGCGCAAGGGACAATTTCCAGGGTTTCCCCGCCAGGAAAATCCCGCAACTTCGGCCTGGGAAATAGTTGGCTGTGTTCTTGACGCCTGCCGCACCGCAATGAGACACTAGGCGCATTCATCGTACTTCAGAAGCTTTCGCCATGAATGCAGCTCGTCCAGCTCCCCAGGGATGTCCCAGTCCAGCTCGGAGGTTGCAATGTACAGGCCTTCTTATTTGCATGAGGTTCGATTTCAGAATCTTGGCCCTCTTTCGACGTTACTAGGGCAGTTCGCGGCGCTGGTCTTTCTTTTCTCCCTGGCTATTCCGGGGTTCGCCGCGAAAGTGCCAGTGCGAGACGGTCAGCTCGTGCGGCTAAAGCTGCGCAACATTCTCACCACGGAGAATGTCCAAAAGGGTGATGGGATTGATTTTGAGGTGATGGAAGATATCCTCGTGAGTGGGCATGTGGTGATCGCGAAAGGGGCAGTGGCGCGCGGCAGAGTCCTCGAGGTGAAGGGCGCGGGCAAGCCCAAGACCAAAGATGCAGAAGTGGTTTTTCAGTTCTCGACGGTTCGCGCCGTCGATAATCAGGAACTTCCGCTGCGCATCGAGCCGACGAAGTCCAGGAAGCCGAAACCCAACGAAAACCAGGTCGGGGAGAAATCGCCGATTCCGGGATATCCCTCACGTCTGATCGGAGCGGAAAAAGGCAAGGAGTACAAGGCCTACACCGAGGGATCATTCGTCATCAATGCTGCCGATACGATTGCTGCGCCACCTGCGGCTCCTACGGCAGCCGCTCCCGCAACTCAGCCGAGCGCGCCGGTGACGGCTCCCGCAGCTCCGGTTGTGGGACTGGCGCCAGAGCCGGCGTCCGTGGAATTCAGCAGTACGCCCGAGGGAGCGGACATCCTTATCGACGGCGCTTTCGTGGGGAACACGCCGTCGGCCTTGCGGGTGACTCCGGGGCGCCATGCCATTGAGGTTCGAATGGCAGGATATCATTCCTGGACTCGGACCATGGTCGTCGATCCGGAATCACATCCCTCGGTGCGGGCTACGCTCGCCAAGGAATAACCACAAGCGTCTGGGGCGCCATGGGCGAAGGGGCCGGTGGGGACAGTTTCCAGGTGTGGAGGGTTGGCCATGAAAGTCAGGCAAGTGGTGGTGGCATTAGCACTGGTTTTGGTGTGCGGGGGCGGTCTCGTGCAAGCGGAATCGGTGCGTCTTGCTGACGGCACGCCGCTTCACGTGCGGCTGAAGGCGGATCTGCTGAGCACCCAGGCGACGCAAGGGAATCGGGTGGATTTTGAAGTTGCGCAGCCTGTCACGCAGCATGGCGCAGTGGTGATTCCAGAAGGATCGGTGGCCTGGGGCGCCGTGCAGCTCGCCAAGAAGGGCAAGGACCTGCGGTTTGATATCGAGGGGTTGCGGCTTCCCAGCCTGAAGGATGTGAAGCTTCGTTGCAGTCCTCAAAAAACGACCAACGTTGGGAAGAGCGAGATCAAGGTCGAGAGCCACGTGGGCTCGGACTTGGGGGTCTCGAAAGGAAGCGAGTTCGCCGCTTACTTGGATCAGGACGTGACCGTGGAGGTGGCCGGAGCGCCGGCCGCTCCGGCGGCGCCTGCTCAACCTGTTCACCCGGTTGTGACGCCTGCGGCGGTGCCGGCAGCCGCTGCGCCACCCGCCGTGTCCCCGCCGCCCGTGGCGCAGTCCGTATCGCCCGTGCCGCCCGCGCCACCCGCCGCGGGGGCGCAAGCCGGGGAGTACGTCACCGTGGAGTGCTTCTCTGATCCACTCGGCGCGGACATCCTGATTGACGGCGAGTTCCATGGCAACACGCCTTCGATCCTGAAGATCCTGCCTGGGAAACACGAATTTGAGTATCAACTCTTTGGTTACAAGGCACACACGGAGACCTTGGCTTTGACACCCGGCTCCGGCATCCGCACCCTACGGGTAACTTTAGAGAAAAAGGAATAGTGCCCCACACACCGATGTCGGCTTGAGGGCTCGGGCATGTTCGCCACAGTCACAACAGCTCTCTTTACCGCATTGCTGGTGGTGGTTGTGCCGGCGCTCTCCTACTCCACCACCCGAAGCCGCGAAATCCGAGAAGTGCCCCGCTTGGTGCTTTATATCTCCGCGATCTTCTCACAATGGTTACTGACCCTGTTGGGATTGGGAGTGGTATGGCTGGTCGCACGGGATGTCTTTGTGAAAGGCTTCGCAGCGGTTCCGCTGACAGAGACCGTGCAATGGGCCGCGAGCATCGCCCTGGCCTCGCTTCTGGCGCTGGGTATGGTCATCTTCCTCGAACGCCGTGGGTTGCTGCCGCGGGAATCCGAATCGGTCTACCTGCTGATTCCGGAAACACTCCGGGAGAAGCTCTGGTCAGTCCTGATCCTTGCGCCCACGGCGGCGTTCTGCGAGGAATTTCTTTTCCGCGGCTATCTGCTGACGCAACTCAATCACTGGTTCCACTCGATGGCATGGGCCTGGGTCCTGTGCTCGCTGGCCTTTGGGCTGGCGCATTCCTACCAGGGGTGGAGTGGCATGCTACGCGCCGGACTGTTGGGAGCGCTGCTCGCGTATCCCGCGGTGCGGCTGGGGAGCCTTTACCCTTCCATGCTCGCCCATTGGCTGATTGACGCCGTCGCGCTCGTCTGGCTGGGTCCCTGGCTGATGCGGAACGACCCTACGGCGGAACGGAGGATGCTCGGATGAGATGGAAACACGCAGTCAGCGCCGCGCTGGGTGGACTCGCGCTGGCGCTTTCACTTTCCGCCCAGTCTGACCAGTGGGTGGTCATTCGCGCCGGGCGGCTGTTTGACTCTCAGCAAGGCGCATTCGTTGCCCATGCGGTCGTGGTCGTGCACGGCGAGCGCATCACGGCGGCCGGAACGGCGGATCGCGTGAAGATCCCTGCCGGCGCGGAAGTGATCGACCTGGGCAATGCCACCCTGCTGCCCGGATTGATCGACACCCACACGCACTTGTTTCTCACGGGGGAATCGGGGGACCGATACGATGAGCAGCTCCTGAAGGAATCGTGGCAGTACCGCACGATCGAAGCGGTGGTGAATGCGCGAAAAGATTTGGAGGCCGGATTCACCTCCCTGCGCGACCTCGAGACCGAAGGCGCGATGTACAGCGACGCGGACGTGCGCAATGCCATCAACCGCGGGTTGGTCCCCGGCCCGCGCCTGCAGGTTTCGACGCGCGCGCTTTCCACCACGGGCGGTTATCCCCTGGAGGGGTATTCGCCGGAAGTTAACGTGCCTTCGGGCGTTCAGAAAGTGGACTCGCCTTGGGCGGCTCGCCAGGCCGTGCGCGAACAGATCAGCTACGGTGCGGACGTGATCAAGATCTACTCGACGCATCACCATCACTTCACGGCTGACGGGAAGCTCGTCAGCATCCCCACCTTCACGCTGGAAGAGATTCAAGCCATCCTGGACGAGGCGCATCGCGAGGGCGTGAAAGTGGCGTGCCACGCCTATGGCGGCGTCGGGTTGCACAATTGCCTCGACGCGGGTGTGGATTCGATCGAGCACGGGCTGGACCTGGACGAGGCGTCGATCCAAAAGCTCATTCAGAAACACATCTACTACGTCCCGACGCTCTACGTCTACGAGTTCGATCCCTCGGATGACCTGAAGGCGACAAACGGCAAGACCAGCCGGGCACGCATTCACGAGGCGAGTTTCCGCAAAGTCCTGGCGGCCGGCGTCACTATCGCCTTCGGCACCGACGCGGGGCCCTTCCCACACGGAACCCAGGCGAAGGAATTCGCTTACATGGTCCGCTTCGGGATGCAGCCCGTGGAAGCGATGCGCACTGCGACCTCCGTGGCCGCGGAACTGTTAGGATGGCAGGACCGGGTCGGCTCCGTCGAGCCGGGCAAGTTCGCGGACCTGATCGCGGTGGCGGGCGACCCTGCCAGCGACATCACGGAACTGGAGCGCGTGAAGTTTGTGATGAAAGGCGGGCAGGTGGTGAGAAACGATATGAAGTAGGGCCGGGGCTTGCTCCGGCCTGCTCTCGAAGGATAGTCGAGAGTCGAAAGTTGAAGGTCGAAGGTCGGGCGTTTTCCCTTTCGACTCTCACCCTTTAACCTTCGACTGCATTCCTCCTCTTACGCCCCGCCGTCGGACACCGGCTCCAGCTTGTGAACGATGTCGGCTTCTTCCAAGAGTTCTTCCGCCACCAACTGGCAGGCGATCTTGAGGCAGCCGGTCTCAAGACACTTGGGACAATTCACGATGATGCGATCGAAGAGGAAATCGGCAAGTTGCTGGGTGGTAAAGACGCGCGCCATGGAGTATATCCTCCATTCCCTGCGAGGACTGGGCCTGAGGACCACTGCGAAGCCCCATTATACTCCTGCAGTGCGAAAAGGAATGTCAAAGCTCGCGTGACCTCGCCGGACAGCAAGTCCGTGATGCAGAAGTGACGCGTGGGCAGTCTGAGATCGCTTGTGCGCTGCGACTCTGCCAAGCTGATAGGCGGTTGCCGTTTGCTACCCGAATCGAACGAGTTGTGCTAGTCTAAGGGATGTTTCTCACGGAAAGAAGCTTCGCCCTGGGACTGCGTTTATGGCCCTAATTGCGCCCTCGCTGCTTGCGGCGGATTTTGCTCGGCTAGGGGAGGCACTCCACCTGATCAAAGAGGCGGGCGCGTCCATGGTCCACGTCGATGTGATGGACGGGCACTTCGTTCCCGAGATCACCGTGGGCCAGCCAGTCATCAGAAGCCTGCGCAAGGCCACCGACCTCGTCCTGGATCTCCACCTTCTGGTTGAGCGGCCGGAACGGTACGCCCAGGAGTTCGTGGACAGCGGCGCGGACCGAATCGCGATTCATGCGGAAGCCACCCCCAACCTTCACAAGGTTCTGGGGTTGATTCGAGCCCGGGGCGCCAAAGCCGGGTTAGCGGTCAATCCCTCGACGACGCTCGAATCCGTGACGGACGTCCTGGAGGACATCGACTACTTGTTAATTCTCTCCGCGGATCTGGGCTTCCCGCATTCTTCGTTCATCCCCGGGACGGTCAACAAGGTTCAAAGGGCTGGCGCGTTGCGCGCCGAGCGGCGCAAGGATTTCCGGATTCAGGTCGAAGGGAGCATTGGCTTGGAGCAGGTCGCGGAACTTCAGCGAGCAGGAGCAGACATCCTGGTGGCGGGTTCTGCCATCTTTCAAGAGGATGCGCCCGGCGGGCGTCTGACGGAGATGATGCGTCTCGCGTTGTCGCGCCAAGTTTCCAGAGTGTGATTTTGATGGGGAGTTAGAGCTTCTGTTCAAGGGATCGGAAAAGCCAACAAGCCGGAAACTTTTCGTCACCGCGATCCTGCTGGGACTCGGCGTGACGTTCCTTCCGGGGTGTGCCTTTGTTGCCCGGCACCGGCGTGCGTCCATGGCCGGGCAATTTGCTCCCGGCGATCAGCCGGACAAGATTCTTTACGAGAAAGCCACGCACGAAATTACCCACGGGCGGTACGACGTGGGGCGGCTGACGCTGCAGACCCTGATCAACACTTACCCGGACAGTGAGTATCTTTCCAAAGCCAAGCTGGCAATTGCGGACTCCTACTACAGCGAGGGTGGGACTGCCGGGTTGACTCAGGCGGAAGCGGAGTACAAAGATTTCATCACCTTCTTCCCAACCGCTCCGGAGGCGCCGCAAGCACAGTTCCGCGTGGGCATGGCCCACTTCCGGTTGATGGCGAAGGCCGACCGCGACCAGACGGAAGCGGAACTGGCGGAAGCTGAGCTCAAGGAATTCCTGCTGAAGTATCCCGACAGCCCGGTCATACCGCGCGTGAAGTCGCGCCTGCGGCAAGCGCAGGAAGTGCTGGCCCAGGGCGATTACTGGACGGCCAATTTCTATTACACACACGGAGCGTATCTGGCAGCCCGGTCGCGCTTCCAGGAAATTGTCGACAAGTATCCGAACTACAGCGGAGGCGACGCGGCGCTCTATCATTTGGGCCAGAGCCTGGAGCACTTGAGGAGAGGGCGCGAGGCGATGCCTTACTACGCGCGCGTGATCACCGACTTTCCCTTGAGCCCGTACGTCGCCAACGCCAAAGACCGCTTGACCGCAATGCACCAGCCTATCCCGCGGCCGACTCGCGCCATGCTGGCGCGAGCGCAAGCGGATGCCGCGCATCACCCGCACCGCGACCTGTTGGGCAGGATTACCGGGGTCATGGCCAGCGCTCCTGACACCAGCGCCACGCTCCACGGCCCGGTGCACCTGGGCGGACCGCAAGCGGGCGAAGTCGAAGTGGCCAAGGGTCCGCCGACCGGCGGCGCTCCACCCGGCAACGCGGCCATTGTGGTTCAGCCGATGGGTGACGCCAGCTTGACCACGGGCAAGCCCGTGGACCCGAAAACGGATCCCAACGACAACAAAGCCAAGGAGACGGCGCCCGGCAAAAGCCCATCCGATTCCACCACGCCCTCGGAGCCAGCCAAGAAAAAGAGCCGCTTCCACGCGTTGAAGAGGATCGTTAAGCCCTTCTGAGCCCGCCCCGTCGCGCGCCTGCAACGAGGTTCCGAAGGCATGGAGGGACAGATTCCCTGAAGGGTGAGTCGCGCAAGCTGATCCTCCGGCCAGCGCGCGTGCACAACCTTAAGATTCCCAATCGGTTGCGCCTTGACTTCGGCGCCCCGGCGTGGTATGTGTGAGGCAATTTAGATTTGACGCAACCCGGAGATCTCCTGTGGCGCTAATGGTTCTGGTTGCCGACGATAGCCCCACCATTCAGAAGAGGGCGCAAGGAATTCTGAAGGGTGAGGGATATGAGGTTGAGACCGTCTCGAACGGTGTCGCAGCCATCAAGCGGATCGCTGTGATCCAGCCCGTAGTGGTCCTCGCCGACGTTTCCATGCCGGGGAGAGACGGCTACGAAGTTTGCGACTTTGTGAAGAGGTCCGCAGAATTTTCCCACGTGCCGGTGCTGCTCGTCGCCAGTGATATGGAACCTTACGACGAAACGCGCGGCGCGCAGGTTCGGGCGGATGGAAAAATCAAGAAGCCGTTTGAGCCGCAGGAACTAATCTCCATAGTGGCGAAGTTCGCCGCGCAGTTCGAGGCGACGGTGAAACCCGAGAGTGCCCGGACCGTGATCACCGCGCCAGTTCTGGAAGCCCCGCGGGTGCCCGCTCCTGAGTTTGCACTTCCCAGTGAAGAACCTCCTCTGGAAGAACCGCCGCCGGCACCACAACCGGTCGCGCCGGATTTCTCGGCAGTCTCCGAGGGAGTTGCTTTCGCCGAGCCTACATCGGAAGAGGCTCCTGCATATTCACCCGAGCATCTCACGGCAGAATGGCAACCGCCTCTGGCCGCGCCACTGCCGGAGGCGGAGGTCACACAGGCGTGGGAACCTGCGCCAGAAATCGCCGACGTGTTGCCCGCCCCCGAACAGGCTGTCGCTCCCGCGGCCGAAACCCCGGTGGCTCTCGACCAGCCACAGGCGGAAACCGCCGAGCCGGTCTTCATCGAGGAGAAGACCGTGCCGCTGCTCAAGCCTCCGAGCCTATCGGTTGAGCCCGTGACGATGATTTTCCGTGCTCCCGTGGAGATTGCCGAGCCGGTGTGGAGGGATGAGACCGTTCCTCCCCCGCCGGAGCCCGAAACGCCCGTCGCCACGGCGGAAACACCGGTGGAGCAGCCCGCCCCGCCGCACCAGGAAACTCCCGTGGTGGCCGCCACGAGCCTGGATAGCTTCTCGCTGAACGATGCCGCGGCCGGCCAAGTGCGCTTTACTCCCCATGAATCGGAAGCCACTCCCGCGCAAACCACGGCCGCCGAGCCCTCGAGCGAAGCTGCGCATGCAGAGACGCCAGCGGAAATTCCTGCGCCTCCCCCTGCGCTCGACTGGGCCATGATCCATTCGATCGTTCAGAAAGTGGTTGTGAGGATGTCGCCGCCCGCCTTGCCCGCGGAGGTCCTTGAGGGGATGGCCAGAAAACTTGCCGACGAAATCGCCTCCGAACTCAGCGCGGAATCGTCTCAACCTCAACCTTAATCCCCGCAATGCCAGGTCGTAATTTCTTGCTTTCTTGGCGAGAAATTTCGGCGGCCCGGGTTTTCACCTTTGCCTTTTGACTTTGGCGCTTTGCCCTTTGACTTTTGGTTGTGGCATTGCTGCGCTGTGGATCTGGCGCGCCTTCACCGCTCTGGCGAGCGGCTGGACGCCTCCGCGGCGCGCGGAGGTTTGACTCACTCTCACGCAGCCGGTATATTGGCTTGATTTCAGCCTGCTGTCGGACTCATTCAGGAGAAGGGTGCTTTGGAAACGGAAATTCCCAAGGTCTATTCGCCGGAGAGTATTGAACGTCGCTGGGCGCGCCAGTGGGTGGCGCAGAACCTCTACCGGCCTGCGGACGAGGACGGGCGTCCGCGCTTCTGCCTGGTGATTCCTCCCCCGAATATCACGGGAATGCTCCACATGGGACACATGTTGGAGCACACGGAAATCGACATCCTGATGCGCTGGCATCGCATGCGTGGCGAAAACGTGCTGTGGCTGCCCGGCACGGATCACGCCGCCATCGCCACGCAGATGATCGTGGAGCGCGAGCTGGGGCGCGAAGCGCTGCCCGATCTGGAGGGGCCGCAGGCGAAAAGCGCCTGGCAGCGCGAAGGGCAACGCCGGCGGCGCGAGATGGGGCTGGAGAAATTCCTGGCGCGCTGCTGGAAATGGAAAGAGGAGAATGGCGGGACCATTCGCCGGCAGATGGAACGCCTGGGCGCCTCCGTGGACTGGACACGCGACCGCTTCACCATGGACCCGCCATACACGCGCGCCGTGCAGGAGGTTTTCATCCGGCTCTACGAGGAAGGCCTGATCTATCGCGGGCAGTACGTCGTCAACTCGTGCCCGCGCTGCGGCACGGCGGTGTCGGACTTGGAGGTCGTGCACGAAGAGCGCCCGGGCCACCTCTGGTACATCCGCTATCCCTTCCAGGACGGTCAGGGCCACCTGAGCGTGGCGACCACGCGGCCGGAGACCATGTTGGGCGACACCGCGGTGGCGGTGAATCCCGCGGACGATCGTTACCGCACGGCCCGGGGCCGCCAGATCGTTCTGCCTTTGCTCGGGCGAGTGATTCCGGTCATCGCCGATGAGTTCGTGGATCCAAAGTTCGGCACCGGCGCCGTGAAGGTGACGCCCGCGCACGATCCGAACGACTACGCCATCTCCCAGCGGCACAACCTGCCGCGCGTGGTGGTGATTGACGAGCATGCGCGCATGACCGCCGACGCCGGGGAAGCCTACCGCGGTCTGGATCGCTACGAGGCGCGCGAAGCGGTGGTGCAAGATCTGCGCGAGCAAGGTCTGCTGGAGAGAATTGAAGATTATCCGCTCAGCGTCGGAACGTGCCAGCGCTGCAAGAGTGTCATCGAGCCGTTGCTCTCGACCCAGTGGTTCATGAAGATGCAGCCGCTGGCAGAGCCTGCCATCCGCGTGGTGGAAGAGGGGCGGGTTCGCATCAGCCCGGCTAATTACCAGAAGATTTATCTGGACTGGATGTACAAGCTCCACGACTGGTGCATCTCGCGGCAGCTCTGGTGGGGACATCGCGTTCCGGCGTGGTATTGCGACGCCTGCGGCGAGGTGATCGTGGCGCGCCAGGTGCCCGCACGTTGTCCGAAGTGCGCGAACACATCTTTGCGCGCGGATACGGACACGCTCGATACCTGGTTCAGTTCCGGCCTGTGGCCCTTCGCCACGCTCGGTTGGCCGGACGAGAGCGAAGATCTGCGGCGCTTCTATCCCAACGACCTGATGATCATGGGCTTCGACATCCTGTTTTTCTGGGGCGCGCGCATGATCATGCTGGGTCTGAAGTTCATGAAAGATGTGCCGTTCCGAGAGCTTTATATTCACGCGCTGGTACGTGACGCGGAGCGGCAGAAGATGTCGAAGACCAAAGGCAACGTGCTCGATCCGCTCGAGGTCACGGAAAAGTACGGGACGGACGCGGTGCGCTTCGCGCTGGCCATCAGCGCGGCGCCGGGCACGGACATCGCCTTTTCGGATGAAAAGGTCGAGTCCTATCGCGCCTTCGCCAACAAGATCTGGAACGCCGGCCGGTTCATCCTGATGAACCTGCAGAAGCTGCCGGAAGCGCTGCATTCCCAGCTCGCGCAGGCGCTAGAACCCATCCCGGGGCTGGGCTTCGAGCCGATGGCGACGCCGGAGCACCTGGCCCTGGTGGATCACTGGATGTTCTCGCGTCTCGCCACGGTGACGAAGGAGATGGAGATGGCGCTGGCGGATTTTCGCTTCCACGAGGCGGCGTTCAACATCTACCACTTCTTCTGGCACGAGTTCTGCGACTGGTACCTGGAATGGGTCAAGCCGGAAATCACCCGCCCTGTCGAAGGTGAAAAGGCGCCGGCCGCCTGGATCAACCTGGTGCGGATCTTCGAAGCGGCGCTGCACCTGCTCCATCCCTTCATGCCGTTTATCACCGAAGAGCTGTGGCACCTCCTTCCCCACCACAACGCGGGGCCGTCCATTTCCTTGACGGATTTCAAATTGGTGAGCGAGCGGGTGGCCGACCCCATTTCGGAGAAGCAGTTTGAAAAAGTGCAGGAATTGGTCGCCACTACGCGCAATGCCAAGGCGGAAATGGGTCTTCAGAAGCAAAAGCCCAGCCTGCAAGTGGCTTCCGAGGATCTGCGCTTGCTGGAGCTCTTCCGCGCCAATCAGGATACGATCCTGCGCCTCGCGGGTTTGCAGGCGATGCACCTGACGCGCGGCCGGCTGGCAGCGGAAATGCTGGGCGTGCGCGCGGGCGCCTCATTCGACCTGCGCGTCCTGCATGAAGAGAAAGTGGACCACGAGGCTGAGCGCGCGCGCTTGCGGAAGGAAAAGCAGAAGCTCGAGCAGCAGCTCGAGCAGGTCCGCACGCAACTGAGCAACCAGGAATTCCTGACGCGCGCGCCGCGGGAGGTGGTGCGCGGCGCCGAGCTTCGGCAAAGGGAACTGACCGAGCAGTATCGCAAGGTCGTCGAATCACTGGAGAAGGTGGGTTGAGACGTGAGCGGGTACCTGAGTCCCCCGGCTGCTGACGAACCTTCCGAGGCCCTGGATCTGTCTTCCGAGGAACTCCGCGGCCTCATCTTCCACGCTCTGGCCGAGGACCTGGGACAGGGCGACTTGACCACTCGCGTGACCATCCCGAAGGGCGTCAAGGCGCGCGGGGTTTTTCAGAGCAAGCAGCGGCTGGTGGTGGCAGGACTGCCGATCACGCAGAAGGTCTTCGAGATTCTCGATCCTTCCCTGGAATGGCAGGACGGGGTGGAAGACGGCACGGAGGTTGAGTCCGGCTCACCGCTCGCTTCCGTCAGCGGCGCGGCGGGGTCGTTGCTGGCGGGTGAGCGCGTGGCGCTGAATTTCCTCCAACATCTGAGCGGCATTGCCACCTTTGCGGGCCGCTTGAAGGAAGAGTTGGCGGGAACGCGCGCGGAATTCCTGGACACCCGCAAGACTACGCCCGGACTTCGCAGCCTGCAAAAATACGCGGTGCGCGTGGGCGGGGGGCGCAACCATCGGCTGCGCCTGGACGATGGCATCCTGATCAAAGGGAATCACCTGCGCTTGGTGGGCGGGATTCGCACTGCCATCGAGCGCGCACGCCAGCAGCGGCCGGCGGGTTATCATGTGGAGGTGGAAATCACCAGCCTCGCGGAACTGGACGACGCCATCAGCGCCGGCGCCGACGGCGTGCTACTCGACAACATGACCCCGCAGGAGGTCCACGAGTGCGTGAAACGCGCGCGGGGACGCGTGCAGCTCGAGGTCTCCGGAGGCATCGACGCAAGCAACATTCGCGCCTATGCGGAAACCGGCGTGGATTACATTTCCGTCGGCGCCCTCACGCATTCCGCCGCCGCGGTGGATATCAACTTTCGCATTACGTCGCTGTAGGTTTCAGGTGCCAGGTTTCAGGTATTGGGTTCTGGGGGGCCAGGGATTGATTTTTCCCCAGCACCTGGCCCCTAGCACCTAGTCCCTGGCACCTGACACCTGACACCTGGTATGCCTATGGCCCCCGGAAGCACCGACCGCAGGATCGACAAGCTGATTCATCTGCTGGTGAAGAACGCCACAGTGGTCGTGCCGGGTCCGAAGATTGCCTCGGAGATTGGCGTTACGCGCTTCACGGTCTGGAGGTGGATTGATAGGCTGCGTTCGCTGGGTGTGGAAATCCGGGGTGTGCCGGCGACGGGTTATCGACTGGTGAAGATTCCCGACCTCCTCGCGCCGAGCCTGGTGCGGCCGGAATTAGGCGAGCCTGAGATCGGGCACAACATCGTTCACTACTTTCGAACCGAATCCACCAACGATGTGGCGCTGAAGCTCGCCGCGGAGGGCGCCGCGCACGGAACCGTCGTGGTGGCGGAGGAGCAAACCGCCGGGCGTGGCCGTCTGGGCCGCGCCTGGTACTCGGAAAAATCCAGCGGCATTTACACGTCGGTGATTTTGCGGCCGCCGCTTTCACCCGCCGCCGCCCCCGTGCTGACGTTGATGGCGGGCGTGGCGGCGCAGCAGGCCATAAGCTCGACGACCGGACTTGCCGTGGACATCCGCTGGCCGAACGATCTGCTGGTGAACAGAAAGAAGGTCTGCGGTATCTTGACGGAGATGAATGCGGAACTCGACCGGCTGCACTCCGTGGTGCTCGGTATCGGGATAAACGTGAATCATAGCCAGATGCCTGCGGAGTTGAGGACTATCGCCAGTTCGCTCCGCATGGAAGCGCACCGAGCAGTTTCGCGCGTGCAATTGCTGGTGGCGTTGCTGCGCGAACTGGAGCGCCACTACCACCTGCTGCTGAAGGAGGGAAACGCGGCAATCACGGAGCGCTGGGCGGCGGTTTCAACCTTCGCGCGCGGAAAGCGGGTGCGCGTCGTCACCGCCGGCGGCGAAACGCTGGCCACCACCGCAGGCCTCGACCTGAGCGGGGCGCTCCGCATCCGGCGCGACGACGGCCGCGAAGAATCGCTGGTGGCCGGAGAAGTCGTGGAAGTGAAAGTAGAAACGGCTTCCGTCCAAAGGCCGCGCCCGGCGTGATAAGATTTCGGTGGGCATTTTGTGGCGACTAACGCGAACACAGCAAACGCGAGTCAGCACGCCCCTCGCCCCCTTGGGGGAGAGGGTGCCCGAGGGACGAGGGCGGGCGAGGGGGTCGCCATTGCTGGTGGTCTGGCGCCGACCTTGGTCGGCACGAATCGCTGAACGGCAAAGACGCTTCTGCTTATGAACGTCGCAACTTCAAACACCCAACTTCTCGTCATCGATGTGGGAAACACCCATACCGTGCTGGGTGTGTTCCAAGGCGCTGCCCTGCGCGCGCAGTGGCGGCTGGCCACCAGCCGCGAACAGACCGCCGACGAATACGGGATACTGATCCACAACCTCTTCACTTTGGAGAGGCTTCCGAGCACCGACATTTCCGGAATCATGATCGCCAGTGTCGTGCCGCCGCTCAATGTGGTACTGGGGGAAATGGCCAGGAAATATTTACGGATGGAGCCGGTGTTTCTGGGGCCGGGAACCCGCACGGGCATGCCTATTCATTACGATAATCCGCAAGAAGTAGGGGCCGACCGCATCGCCGACGCGGTCGCGGCCTATGAGAAATACGGCGGGCCCTGCATCGTGGTGGATTTCGGAACCGCCATCACCTTCGACGCGATTTCGGAAAAGGGCGAGTACCTGGGCGGAGTCATCGCGCCGGGAATCGGCATCGCGGCGGAAGCTCTGTTCGAACGCGCGGCCAAACTGCCGCGCGTGGAAGTCCGTGAGCCGCAACGCCTGATCGGAACGAATACGGTCGCGAGCATGCAGTCCGGGTTGTTCTATGGTGCAGTGGGCCTGGTGGACGGAATCCTGGACCGGCTCTGTGCGGAAATGGGGAAGAAGACCAAGGTGATCGCCACAGGCGGCCAGGCGACGCTGGTGGCTGGAGCGTCCAAGTACAAACCCCCAGTAGACCCGTCCTTGACGCTGGACGGCCTGCGCATTATCTACGAGCGTACCCAGCTCGGAACGCGGCACAAGTAGGCGGGGCGGTGGAAAATTACTTCAACTACTTCACCGAGATCGAAGAGCAGTTTCGCAAGTGCCGAGCCGAACCCACGCTGCTTTCCCCGCTCGATTGGGCCCTCGTTGAATCGTGGAAAGAACAAGGCTTTCCGCTGGAAGCGGTGCGGGCGGGGATCGAGCGCTCCTTCGCAAAGTTCCAAACTCGCAAACGCGGGTATCGCAAGGTGAACACCCTGGCATACTGCGCGCAGGAGGTGTTCCGCGCCGTCGAGGAAGCGCGTGCTGCCGCGGCGCAGGGTGGAACACGACCAGCGGCGACGGCGCAGAGGGAAGCGCCTTTTTCGGCGGAGGAGATTGCGCGGTTTCTGGCGCGCTGTGCGGGGGCCGTCGAAAGCGCGGGCCGGCAGGCGCGGGAAGAAGGGCAGCAGGTGCTGGCGGAGGACCTCGCTGCGGCCGCGGCCACGCTCCAGGCATTCAGCGCGCGCGAGCAAGCCCAGCCCTCAGGTGATCTGGAAGGAATTGAAAGGAACCTAACCGCGCTGGAGGAGAAACTTACGGCGTCCCTTCTGCGTGCGACGGCGGTCGAGCTCCTGGCGCAATTTCGCGGAGAAGTCGAACGAGGCTTGGTGCCTTATCGGCGCAAGATGGCGGCTTCGGAGGTCGAGTCGCTCGAGCGGCGCTTCCTGAAGAACCGGCTGCTCGAGCACTACAAGATCCCACGGTTGAGTCTCTTTTACCTGTAGAGTCCCGAGTCACGAGTTCGCTGACAAAGTTACACCTCGGGTGTCAATTCCATGGCCCCTGCCGGGGCTGTGGAACAGCCGCCAGTAGGGGGGAAACTTTGTCAGCTAACCTCTGACTCAGGACACTGGTACCAACTTGGTTTAGTTCGTGTATTTCCAAGTCATTGAAATCAAAGCACGACTGTGACCAGTTGCGTACGCCAATTAAACCAAGCGAGTACGAGTGTGAACCGTTCTGTGCGAGTGGGCGACTTTTGGGGAGCGATATGGAGACCCGACCGTAACAATTTGCGAACGAGCTAATTGAATCATCGTCGGTGCGTTGGGGATCTGTCTCCCCATGGCGTTAGAGTTCGTGCGCCGAAAACCCGCCCGGTTCTGACCCGATAAGTGGTTGCATTTGGGTTTGCGCAGCCGGACGAGGACTGCGTGCCAGAACCACATCGGTACGGTACTCACGGGAAGTGATCTACAGGGTGCGGAAATGGAGGGGGTCTCTGAGGTTCTGCAATTCCCGGTAATAATAGAGTGGAGTAGGTCGTTTTCCCTTGAACCGCAGCTTCTTTAGAAACTCGATTTCCTCCTTTGTGGCATCGCTCCTGAGGGAAGGGTTCTGGAGGAATTCTTTGAGCCCAGGCTCTTCGTCGGTAGATTGCTCGGGTTCCCTTTGGACAAATTCAAACTTCATCGAACGCCCTGGGGCTACTCGCCGGTTCAAGACGATTTCCATGCCGAAAGTCACCAGGTCTATATCCCAGGATTCAATCAACGGGTCCAAGAAGGCGACGACGCTCTCAATCGACACGTTGAAAATATCCGCATCCAGGAACTCGAGGATGATGACCCGCATTTGTTCATAGCTTCGGCCGCTAAGCCGAGCCACCAGGTGAACCCAGTTTTCATTCTCCAATTCTTCTCTGGCGACTCCCTTGACCAAGTCCAAGAGCTTTTGGGTGACCAGGCGTTCCAGTTCGCCGAAGGGCTGCTTCTCAAAAATCGCTCGTATCTGCGTCTGTTTATCCGGCTTGCACTTGCGAAGAACCAACTCTCGAACTTCTTTAAACAGGGGCGTGGGCGGGTCTGCCAGTTTCCTCTTTAGTTCTTCCTGACGCTGCAGGTCCGCCAACTTCACTAGCTCAGCTCGCGGGAGCTTCAAGAAATCTGCCATCCTTTCATAAATGTCCGTCCGCTCAGGCGCGGGGGGCGGTTTCTTGCAAGTCAGCAGCTGTGAAATGTAGGACTCCGTAACTTGCGCGGCAGTTGCCAGATCCCGTTGCTCAAGCTCCAGTTGTTCGAGACGCTGCCTGATTACCAAAGCTAGATTCACCGCGACCCTCCGGAAGTTAACTGATCGAGAGTAAACTTTCAACAAGATGTCAGATTCGACTTGACAAGTCAAGTGAATTTACTTATAGTGGTTAAGGAGATGGGGGCCCCGCCCTCCTCTTCCAGATTATCTGAACTAAGTCAGGTTATCTGCACTCGCACCTCGTGCGCGACAGTCAAGGAGGTCGCCATGTTTGCTCGAAATGTCTCCGTGCATCTGAAGCCCAACCGGGTTGCGGAGTTTACCCGGACAATGGACCAGGAAGTCATTCCCATTCTCCGGAAACAGAAAGGCTTCCAGGACGAAATCACGTTCGTCGCCTCGGGCGGATTGGAAGCGATTGGGATCAGTCTGTGGGACCAGAGGGAGGATGCGGATGCTTACAATCGCGGAACGTATCCGAAAGTGCTGAAGGCCCTGGCGGACGTGGTAGAGGGAACTCCTCGGGTTCAAATCTACGAGGTTGGCAACTCAACATTCCACGTGATCACCCCCCGCGCGGTGGCAGCCTGATACAAGAACCCCCTCGTTCAGGGGGGGCGGATGGTCCGCCGTCTCGGTAGTCCGGCAAAGAGGAATCTGGGTACAAGATGAAACAAGGCATCCGATGCTTACAGAAATAATGAGGCGAGATTTCATTCCGGTGTTGCTCCTGGTGCTGTTGGCGCTGCTATGGCCTTGGTCCGCCGGCTACCTAATACTCCTGGGATGTGCGGTTTGTGTGGGGGCCATCTGGGGCGCCCATGCGAGCAGCGCGGGTAAGTACTTTAGGGGGGCCGGCTACGCGACGGTTCCGGGCACGGTTGAAATACGAGAACGTAAGATCAGCGAAGTCATCATCAGCTGCCGTCTGAAACCGAAGCATCGGGCTCGCGAGGGAGGGAACTGTGTCGGAAAGAAATGGTGACAAAGCCAGGTTTGGCCGGGAACGAAAGCGCAAGATTCTTGAGCGAAAGCGCATTCGAGGATTGCGGAAGTGGCTGGAAGACAAACCTAGAAGGACAGCCCTTGCCATACCAGGACAAGACAGCGCCGTGTCGTTGACGCTCGCACCGATTGGCCCGAGTTAGTGAGGTTGACCTCTATCGAGTTGAACGTGCCCTGCAATCGTAAAGGATCAAAGTCCCCTCAAGGAGGACTCCCATGATCAGCGTACGTAGCATCGCAATCTCAATCACTTGGGCCGTGCTTTCAGCCGCGCCTTTGATTTGCGCACAAAATGTGAAACCGTCCGAGGCAAGGTTGAAAATTCAGGCGCCGTCATTGATCCGAGAACTGCCGTTGCAGCCCCAACGCGTATTTAGCGTTTCACTGCCAGCGGACCCGGCTAGGGCGCCTTCGGTTGATAAGCCAGATTTTTCCAGGTACCGGGAGTTTCAATTTGGAGTGGACCTGCCCGCGATAGCGAAACTGGCAGGCCTGGAGACCTCTCAGGCGAAAGTGATCCATCGACGTCCGGCGTTAATTCAAGAACTGAACTGGCAGCCCCAGCTCTCCCTCGCATCTTCTCAAGCGGACCCCGTTAGGGCCATCTTCTTCAGCTTTTACAATGGTGAGCTCTTTCGAATCGTGGTGAATTATGACCGATATAAAACCGACGGGCTGACGGCCGAGGATGTGGTCGAAGCTCTTTCGGCGAAGTACGGAACTGCCACCAAGCCTGCGGCTGAAGTCACTTTCTCTTCATCCCAGGTCTATAACGACAGCGAAGTAGTCATCGCGCGCTGGGAAGACTCGCAGTACTCATTCAACCTCTTCCGTTCCTCGTACCAGCCGACTTTTGGGATGGTGGTGTTTTCGAAACGGCTGGATGCTTTGGCCCGGGCGGCTATCGCCGAAGCGATCCGCCTAGACGAGCAAGAAGCTCCCCAGCGAGAAATCGTGCGGCAAAAGAAACAAGATGATGAGAACCGCGCCGAGCAAGAGAAGGCCAGGCTAGTGAACAAAGCGGACTTTCGCCCTTAACGCGCAGACCAGCTAAGGGCTTCCTGATTCTGCGCCCACGGGTTTAATTGCCTCTGAAGGGCCAGGAGATGGGTGTTGTGACACAGACCAGGAAAATGACCGGAGAGCCCAAACACCATGCGGGTGTGGCGTTGAGAGTCCCTGATAAGACTCGAATCCTGATCGTCTGTGACAATGACTCTGACACGGAGCGACTGAAGGGTGTCTTCCGGGAAGCGGGATTGACCTCCAAAGCCGTGAGCACCATTACCTCAGGTTGCAAGTCGGCAAAATCCGGTCGGTTTCAGGTAGTGTTTTGTACTCCCCTTCTGGGTGACGGATCGTGGAGGGGCCTGATCGAGGTCGCGAGTCAAAACGATCTAAGCTTTAAGATCGTTCTCATGGCTCGCACCTTCGACCTTAACCAATGGGTGGACGCTCTACAGGTCGGTGCATTTGACGTCTTGGACGTCGTGTGTGACCTGCCGAAAGCTGCCGACGCTGCGAAAAGCGCTCTGGGGACGGCTTACCTGAAAAGGTCTGGGTCGTGTCCCGAGCGAGTGTAGGTAAATCGGGCGAGCCTTAAGGCCGCCCCAACTTGGAGGATCAAATGGCTACTAAACTCTTTGTAGGCAATCTACCCCATAGCGTTACCGATGCCCAACTCAACGAATTCGTGATCAACGCCGGCTTTCAGGTGGCCTCGGCGGTGGTGATTCGCGACAAGTTGACGGGGACGCCGCGGGGATTCGGCTTTGTCGAGCTGGGGGAAGGTGAAGACCTCCAGCGGGCCATCGCCGGATTGAATGGCCAGGCTCTGGAGGGTCGCACGTTGACCGTGAATGAGGCGCAGCCCCAGCGCACGGGCTTTGGCCAATCCCGCGGCGGCAGGGGTTCCTACGGCCGCTCCGATCGCGGTGGGCGTTTCTAGAATGCGGGGCCAGTAATGAAATTGAAGGATGGGCAATACGTTCGCCATTCCAAATACGGATGGGGGACGATCCTCGAGTGCGACCGCCATCACACGACGGTGTATTTTTACCGCGTAGGGGTGAGGAAGCTGCCGGTCTCTGAGGCTGTCTTCCAAGTGGTGGAGGATGAAGTCGCCATGAAAAGACGCGGGGGCTGATTGCCGCCCCCGGGTTAACGCCGAGCCCTGTTCAGGCGTACGCAAATGAGCGTCGCACGCTGACTAAAGACCGCCATCCAGGCCTGAGCCCTTCGTGAACGCGACTCGAGCACGCAAGCGCGAAGCCTGCACACAGGTTGCTCAGTGGGGATGCAATTGCTCCCCGCTCGCCGAGGTCACGAAGGGAGGCTGGTATGTACGTACAGTATGTCGGGGTAGATAATTCTGCCGGTTCTCGTATCTATGCTTTTCATGTCATCAATCCACCCCAGGAGACCCGCGAGTTCACGGTCAAGATCCGATCCGAGGAGTTCAGTGCGGACCGCTTGAAGTTCCAGGATGGCCCCGGCATCAGTTCTGCCCGGTTGCAGCGGGAATTGAAGGGGGAGACACAAGAATCGCGCGCGGAAGCCAATCTGTGTATCGAAGAGTGGGACGTCCGGGAATACCGAGCCCAGCATTACCCACACACAAAGCCTGCGGGCGCAACGGACAGGGCGCCGAGGATTCCCCTTGCATCACCGCCGCCCGAAAAGCATTTCCAGAACCGCGGGTATTGGCCCCTAGGGCCCACACGACATCCTGGGTCCGAAGACATCTCGACACTGCTCCTGCACGAACTCGGAGACTCTCTGGACGCGCTGAAATCGGCTCTAGAAGCTCAGTCTGTGAAGGTGTGCTCCATGCGGAGTTTCCAGGAAGCTCTGCCTGTGCTGACGGGACCGAACCCACCGCACCTGATCTTCACCCAGCCCAAGCTCCCGGACGGCATCTGGGCGGACGTGGTGAGCCTGGCGATGAAGGCCCCCAAGCCCGTGAACGTCATCGTCGTGGCGCGCCCGGCGAATGCCGGGCTCTACCTCCAAACGATCACCGGGGGCGCGTTTGACTTTATTGTCGCTCCCCTCACCGGTTATCAGCTCACCCACGTCGTGCGCTGCGCAATCGAGAACGTTCTTACCCGCCGAGAAGCGCAAGCGCGTCCCGCATAGCAAAGTCCACCGCGCTCTGGTTTCGTTCCGTGTCCCACTCATCACTGCGGCGCTGACCATCATGGCTGGTTACGACTGCTTTAGGACGAGATTCTCTACCAAGCTGGTCGGGAGATCAAGGCGGGCGGGGCGGGTCCGTCCGCGCCGGTGGTCAGCCCGTCTGTTCAGATGCTCAGGCTGTGTGCTCGGCCGGTAGTTGGGGATCGAGAGAGAAGGGCTTGCGCGGCCGCGGCTTGAATTTGAGTTCCAACGCCTGGGCGAGCAGGCGGAGGATGGGACCTCGGTTTTCAAAAAGGACACGCACCCATTCCCGCCGCTTCATCTGCGGAAAATAAATTCCCCGGAAGGCCAGACAGCCGAGCAGATGAATCAGGCGATCGGCAAAAGACTTCGATGCCAACCATCCTATGGCGGAGGCGATGGTCTTGGGACTGTAAGACGACGCCCAGGCCTGCCGAAGCTCCGCCTCCGCTTGGTCGGCGGTAATCCCTAGAGGTGTGTAGTCCATGGTGAAAGGTTTGAACTCCAACCAGTGTTTCGGCCGGGGGAGCCGGCCGGCCGCAGCTAACCGGTCATAGAGCGGAGTCGACGGGTAGGGCGTCAGCAACCCGAATACGGGAAGCCCTGGCGGCCAGGAGCGAATCACCTCCAGAGTGCGCGCCGCCACACCCGGGCGGTCGCTGTCCATCCCAAAAATGAAGGACGTGATGGCATAAAGGTTGTGGCGAGCGAGGCGCTCCAGAATAGCCTTATATTCGTCCGGCTTGTTGAATCCTTTTCTGACACTCTTAAGGTTCTCCGGGTCAATGGATTCGAGGCCCATGAAGATCCACCTGCCGCCGCTTTGGGCAATCAGGGAGACCAATTCCTCGTCGCGGAGCAGGTTCATGCTGATTTGCGCTACCCAGGGCACCTGGGCCCCGCGCGCGATGATCTCGCGCAGTAAGGACTTGGTGCGCCGGGGATTGATCGCGAAGTTGTCGTCGATGAAGAAGACCGCGACCTTTCCTTTTTGGCGCTTCTCCAGTGCCTTCAGCATCAGCAGTTCATTGACGACGCTTTCATTCGACCGGAACCGGATCGAGTCACCGAAGAAACCCGTCACCGTGCAGAACTCGCACCCGTAGGGACAGCCACGGCCGGTCTCAATCGGAAGCAGGTGGAAGCTCTGCCACGTCATGCCGAAAAGCGCCAGCAGGCGCCGCGCCATCCTGGGGAAGTGCTTAATCAGGTTGAACTGGTCAAGGTCCATGCGATCCCAGGGGATCATCGGGTAGTCATCCAGGGAAGGCTTGACCTCTTTGCCGTCCCTATTTAGCGGGGCATAGATTTCTTTCAGCTCTCCGCGCTCGGCATCGGCAACGATGGCCGGCCAGGTCTGGTCGGCCTCCCCCAGGGCCACAGCGTCAGCGTGGCGAGGTTCACCGTCACGTCCCAGCGGTTCGTCCGGTACCTCGGTGACATGCGGACCTCCCATCACCACCGGAACGCCCGCCGCCCGCAAGGCATCTGCCATCCGGTAAGCCTTCCGGATCATGCGCGTCATGGCGCCAATCCCCACCAGGTCGATGTGATTCTCCCGGACGTATTCGACGAGCTCCTGCGCGCTCAGACGCCGCGCGTTGCCGTCGAGGAGAAACACCTTGTGACCCGGGGGCGTGAGGGATTTCAGGAGGAACATCCAGAGGTGCGGCATGAAATTGTTGGTGATTTCGTTGTCCGGATTGTAGAGAAGAATATTCATTTGCTTTTCGCCTCGGTGCACGGAGTTACGTGGCGGGCCGATCTCAGGAAGCAGTTAAGTCCGTTCGTATTTCAAACAGCATACAGCCAAGCACTAACGCCGATCAAGCGCTAGTTTCGGACTACGACAATTTACTTTAACGACGCCCTGCGGCAGGTTGACACGTTCGGAGACCAAAATCTGTTCAATATTGCTCACATTTCAGATGGTGGAAGGGACTCCATTCGGGCTCTTTTTGGCCTGGGGCGTTCGCGAGGGGGGATTCTAGTCATGGAGGACGATGTTGAGGAGTGAACTGTGAACCAGTAAGCCGCCGCTGTAATCAATGAACCCGAGCTTTCGGAATTTGTTCATGAAGTGGCTGACTCGCGACCGGGTTGTTCCGATCATTTGCGCCAGTGTTTCTTGACTGATTTTCGGAATCACCGGCTCCCGCTTGCCTTCCTTGCCAAAGTGCGCGAGCAGAAGCAGAATCCGAGCCAGCCGCTTCTCGCTCGAATTGAACAGTTGATCGACCAGGTCCTCTTCAAATCGAATATTGCGGGAGAGCAGGTAGGTCGTGAAAAGCTCCGAGAATCTTGCGTCGGTGTGCAGCAGCCGCACCATGGCCTTTTTGCGGAGACGAAGAACTGTTGCGTCTTCAGTCGCCGTGGCTGTTGACATGCGTATGGGCTGCCCGGCCAAGCAGCCTTCACCGAAAAACTCATCAGCACCGAGAAGCGCCACAATAGCTTCCTTCCCCTGCTTGGAAACCACGGTCAACTTCACTCGGCCTTTCTGAAGGTAGAACACCGCGTCCGCCGGATCGCCTTGCGCAAAGATCACATGCTTACGCCGGTAGGACGCGACACTCTTCCCCTCGCTGACTCTCGTGAGGAAAGTCTTTGGGTTGAAAGGTAAAGTCAGTTGGGGTGCTCTGGCTGCCATTCTCACGTCGGGTTATTTCTACTACAAATCCCACCAGCCATGCAAGAGCGTGAATGAATTTACGTCCCGCGCCAGCGCCAACTCCGACACATCCGACAATGAACTTCGAAGGAAGCTTCGGCATTAAGCTTCTGGGACCCCGCAGGCTGACTTATAACTCCTGTATTCTGCCTTCTGCTGCGGTCTCCTTCTAATTGGACCTTGATACCTAGGCAAAAATCAGGAAGGCGGCGTACCCGAGCCCGGCGCCCACCAGCGCGCCGACCACTACGTCGCTCAAGAAGTGCATCCCCAAGACAATGCGCGAAGTGGCCACGCTGAAGGCGCAAAAGAGAAGCGCACCGAGGAGTAAGGGATAGAATCCGCTGACCGAAATCGCGAAAGCGAACGCCGAGATGGTGTGGCCGGACGGAAACGAGAACTGGTCCGGGGGCAACAGGGTCGCCCAGCAGTGCGGCTCGAGCGCATTCGGTCGCTTGCGCCCCGTCAATTTCTTTAGGATGAGGAAGAGAATCGCCCCGGCTCCGCAGGCCGTTCCCGCCGCCGTTAACGCCGCGAATCGCGCACGACCCCCGAGAATCAGGACGGCCGCGCACAAGCCATACCAGAGCCAGCCGTCGCCACCGCGCGTGGCGTAGATCATCCAGAGCCGGAACCAGCGGGGCGGTCGCCAGCGGTGCAGGCGCCGCATCAGGCGATGGTCGCGTGTGGCGATGAAATCGAGCATGGTGCCGGGGAGCGTCATGCAGTCGCCTCCCCGGACGCGACCCGCATGCCGCGCGTCGAAGTGCCCGCTTCGAGACCACGCAGCCGCTCCCACTCGCTCCCCCATCGGCGGGCGAAAGCGTCTTCCATCCAGTAGTTGAGCAGGGTCACGGCCGGAATGGCCAACGCCAGTGGGGCGAGGATGGCCGCGAGCGGCTTCTCTTCGAGCAACGCTGCACAAATCTGCAGCAGGTCGCGGGTCAATTTCCAGAAGTTGCCCGACTCGCCTTCCACCTGCCCGCGCCCGCGTCGCAGGCCTTCAAGAAACTCCTCTCTGTTGCGCGCCCCGCGCACCCGCGTCCAGACGGTTCCCAGGGAGTGCAGGGTGTGAGCGTCGCTGCCGCCCAGCATGACTTTGCCGGCGTGCTGCGCCATGCGCTGCGCCAGGTGATTGCTACGCTCCAGGATGTGCCCATTCAGGACTTCCACGGCGGGAAAGGCGCGGCCGATCCAGTCAAAGTCCTCCAGGGATCGCCGGCCGGTCAGCGCGGAAAACGCATGGTTCACGCTGTAGAAGAGCTGTTGCTCGTCGAGGTGTGCCACCAGGCGCGGCAGGTCGTCGCGAAGCCGCTGGATCTCTACGTGTTGCCGCTCCGTGAGGTTGTAGACGCCGAGGTGCAACTCGTTCCCACTCGGCAAGCGGCAGGTCACTTCCTCGCTCACGAAGAAGTCGGCGTGCCGGCCAAGAGCCTCTGCGGCGTCGATCGAGTCGTGATCGGAGACTGTAACCAAATCCATTCGCCTGCCTTTGAGCCCGGCGTATACCGCTTCCGGCGGGCTGTAGCATTCGCGGCAAAACCTCTTCAGAACCGGCAGCGTGCACATACCGGAGTGAATCGAGTGGACATGCAGGTCACATCGCACGTTACAGGATAGAAGGGCAATGTTACAAGCATGTATATCCGAAGTGAATTATTTGTTACACGCTTCTATTACCTATTTACAAGTTAGTCGAATTGTGAAAACGTGGAGGCATGATCAGCGCCGACCTGATTTTCTTTGATGCGGGCGGCGGCCATCGCACCGCCGCCGAGGCGCTCCGTCTGGTGATGGAGGAGCAGGGCGGATGGCATGTCCGCACGGTCAACCTGCAGGAGTTGCTCGATTCGATCGACCTCGTGCGCAGACTGACCGGCCTGCGCTTGCAGGACCTCTACAACCTGATCCTGAAGAAAGGTTGGACACTCGGCACGGCACAAACCGTGCGCGTACTGCAGGCCTCGATCCGCCTCCTGCACGGAAAGCAGGTGCGGGTGCTCGAGCAATTCTGGCGCGGGAGCCGGCCCGACCTCGCGGTCTCGATGGTTCCGCATTTCAACCGCGCGCTGGCGGAGAGCCTGCGCCGGGCGCAGCCCGCGACGCCCTTCGTCACCATCCTGACCGATTTCGCCGACTACCCACCGCATTTCTGGATCGAGCCGCAGGAGCAGTTCTTCATCTGCGGCTCGGAACGCGCGGTCGCACAGGGGCGAGAAATCGGAATTCGCCCCGACCGGATCTTTCAAGTCTCCGGCATGATCCTGCACCCGCGCTTCTATCAGCCGATCGTCTGCGACCGGCGCGCGGAGCGCGAGCGGCGAGGGCTTGATCCCGACCTGCCCACGGGTCTGGTGCTGTTTGGCGGGCAGGGCTCCGACGCCATGCTCGAAGTCGCCGCACGCCTGGATGCCGCTCATCTTGATCTTCAACTCATCTTCCTCTGCGGGCGAAACGAAAAGCTGGCAGAGACCTTACGGCGGCGGAGAGGCCGCCTGCGGAGCTTCGTGGAAGGCTTTACGAAGGAGGTCCCGTTCTATATGCAGCTTTCCGATTTCTTCGTCGGCAAGCCCGGCCCCGGATCCGTAAGCGAAGCGATCGCCATGGGGCTTCCGGTCATCGTCGAGCGTAACGCCTGGACGCTCCCGCAGGAACGCTATAACGCGGATTGGGTTCTCGAAAAGCAGGTGGGGCTGGTAGTACGCGGGCCGCACGAAATTCCCAGCGCGGTCAAGTTGCTGCT
>JBEKAK010000027.1:0-56095 GCA_050018275.1 Terriglobia bacterium
GGGTGCTGCGGTGCACCGCTTACAACCTGAAGAAGCTCTGGAGAGCCTGGAAGAAGGGGCTCGCCGCCGCAACCGCTCCCTTCCGATCTCGGCCGCCCGTCACCCCGACAGCACGCGGCCAACCCGCACCCGGACCCCTCTCCGGCCCAATTCCTCTCCCCCACCTCTGCTGCGCCTGAGTTCTGAGACAGCCTCGCTGGGAGAGGGTTGGTGATTCGTAGGTGTCGGCAGCCCTGCGTCGCCGTAGCGACAGAGGCGGGCGTTGTCCCTGGGTCTAACCGCCCTCTCCCCCAAGGGGTGAGGGCTGTATATTTTGTTGGAACTATGTCTCCCCTTTCCCCCTAGGGAGAGAGGGGTCGGGGGTGAGGGGGTTCTGATCGAGGGTGGGAACAACCTCTAACAGTTTGTTGAAAAACTCGCTCAGTCTGTCATTCTGAGGAGCCGAAGGCGCCGAAGAATCTCGTAAGTCCTTCAGAACAACAAAAGTAGATTCTTCGCGGAGTTTACCCTGAGCGCAGCGAATGGGCTCAGAATGACACCGTCGGAACGTTTTTCAACAAACAGGTAAGGATCGCATATGCTGTTGATCTCACTGGTGAGCATTGCGGTGCTTGGTCTCGCGTTCGGCCTCTGGTTCTGGTGGGCGTGCACGGTTCCCACTTCCACATTCTTCAGACCGGCGCTGATCCGCGGTCCGCGGGAAGGCAAGCGCCTCTGCCTGACTTTTGATGATGGCCCGGCGTCACCGTTTACCGAACAAGTCCTCGCGATCCTCGGTGAGTACCAGGTTCCCGCCGCGTTCTTTGTTTGCGGGAGAAATGTGGAGAGAGACCCCGACTTGCTCCGGCGTATCGTGGCAGAGGGCCACACCGTCGGCAATCATACGTACTCGCACCTGTTCGTCTTCTTTAAGAGCCGGCGACGGATCGCCGAAGAAATCGACCGCACGCAGGAGATCCTCGAGAAAGTTGCGGGCCATCGTCCCAGGATCTTTCGGCCGCCCTACGGGGCCCGTTGGTTCGGGCTGGTGCCAACGCTCCTTGAGCGGGGCATGCACCTCGTTCTGTGGTCCGCGACAGGCTACGACTGGAAGAAGGACGTCCCGGGCATCGTTGCGGCCACGATGAAGGAATTGAAGCCGGGCGCGGTCATCCTGCTGCACGACGGGCGGGAGACGCGGTCGAGGGGTCAGTTCGACCGATCTCGCACCGTCAGGGCCTTGCCCGGCATCATTGCAGGCGCCCGTCAGCGGGGGTACACCTTCGTTCCCCTCCAGGAGTTCCTCCCCGCGACGTGAGCCCTTGCCGCATGTGGCAGAATTGCACGGTCCAAACACTGCCGAACCACACTGCCCGCTTTTTGTGGTCTTTCTTATGTTATGGTTAAGGCTCCAACAGATCTTGGGAAAACCCTCCATGGTTGGGCCCATGGGCGCGAAAACAAAAATCTCAAGAAACTGTGGCGTTCTGCCACACTCGGATTCGACAATCGTACAAACTTCCTGCCACTCCTTGTGATGGTTGTTAAGAATTCCTAATCAAATCAATGGGTTAGGAACGTCGAGGAGAGTTGGCACCGGTTTTGCCTGAGAAGGCGTGGTGTTCGTTTCGCCATGAACAAGATTCTAGTGGTCGATGACGATCAAGAGAGCCGAAACCTGCTATGTGAGGTTTTGGAGGCGAACGGCTACAGCGCGTCTGCCGTGGCGGACGGTCAGGCGGCCCGCGAGGTGCTGAGTCGCGATGGCGAGTACCGAATCGTCATTGCTGACCTCCACATGCCCGACGAATCCGGTCTGGAGCTTCTTCGCAAGCTGCGCCAACGGAATTCCAAGCAAGAAATCATCCTGATGTCTTCATTCATTAGTGGCGCGGAAAGGGAGACGGCGAAAGCGCTCGGGGCGCATGCGTTGCTCGACAAACCCTTCCAGCTTTCGGAATTATTGCGGACGGTGGCCGAGCTCGCGGCGCAGAATCCCATCGGCATTTCTTCGTGAGGAAGCTTTCAGTACAGGTTTGCACCCTATTTTGCAGGATGAGGAGTGGAGATGGACGTCACCCAAAAGGTGGTTGAGATCATCGCGCGAGAGCAACACATGGACGCGAGCAAAATCACGCCCGACTCGACGTTTGCCGAGCTCGGCATCGATTCGCTGGACGGCGTGAATATCCTTTTCGCCTTGGAAGAAGAATTCAAACTCGACATCCCCGACACTGTAGCCCAGAACATGAGGAGCGTCCGCCAGGTGGTGGACAGCCTCACTCGCGTGCTGGAAGGCAAAGACGTCTCTGACTTGGTGGCGATGGCCAAAGGCGAGACTACTGCCACCACCAGCTAATCCTCGACATCCAAGGGGCCCATCGTGCGGAGAGTTGTGATCACCGGCATCGGAGTCTTTGCCTCCACCGGCAAGAATGCCGACAGTTTTTTCGACACGCTTGTCCATGCGCGGTCGGCGATCCGGCGCATCAGGCAATTCGATCCCGCGGCGTTGACCGTGCAGATTGCCGCCGAGATTCCGGACTATGAGCCGACCGAGCATTTCCCGGCCAAGCGGCTCGACCTGCTGGACCGCTTCAGCCAGTTTGGCCTGCTCGCCAGCAAGGAAGCCATGGAATCCAGCGGGGTGCAGCTTCGCGATGAGGAGCGCCCACGCTTCGGCGTGGTGACGGGCTCCGGCATGGGCGGCGCGAGTACGTTCGACGCGGGGTATTTCAACCTTTACGCCAAGCAAGTAACGCGCCTGCACCCTTTCACGATCCCCAAAATCATGCACAACGCCGCCACCTCGCAAATCTGCATGGAGTTTGGCGCGCAGGGGCCGTCGCTCACCACCGCTACCGCTTGCTCTTCTTCCGGACACGCGATCGGCGAGGCGTTCCATTTGATCAAATTTGGAATTGCCGACCTGATGCTCGCGGGTGGAAGCGAGGCGCCGATTACCTTCGGGATGATTCGCTCCTGGGAGTCGGTGCGGGTGCTGGCCACCGGCAACGGCGATCCCAGTCGCGCTTGCCGGCCGTTCTCGGCGGACCGTGAAGGCTTGGTGATGGGGGAAGGCGCGGCCATGCTTCTGCTCGAGGAACTCGGGCACGCCCAAAAGCGTGGGGCCAGGATTTATGCGGAGATTTCGGGTTTCGGCCTGAGTTCCGATGCGAGCCATATTACGCAGCCCTCGATTGACGGTCCGGCTCGCGCCGTGCGCATGGCGCTTGCCGAAGCGCAGGTCAATCCTGGCGAAGTGGACTATATCAACGCCCACGGGACGGGCACCCGCCTCAACGATGCCACCGAAACGCAGGTGATCAAGGAAGTGTTCGGGGATCACGCTCGGCGCCTGGCGATTAGTTCCACGAAGTCGATGCACGGACATACCATGGGGGCGACGGGAGCGATCGAGATGGTGGCCACGATTCAGGCCGTCGATCGGGGGGTCATTCCACCCACCGCCAACTACACCCAGCCGGATCCTGAGTGCGATTTGGATTATGTACCCAACCAGGCGCGGGAAAAGGCGGTGCGTGTGGCGGTCTCCAATTCCTTCGCCTTCGGCGGGCTGAATGCGGTTCTTTTAGTTCGCCGGTTTGAGTGAAGGCCGGGCGGACTCTTGCCGGGCTTGTCACCTGATGGAGCGCAGTCATGATTCCGCGGCGCGTTTGCATTCTGACCCTCAGCGTGGGCACGGGACATCTGCGCGCTTCGGAAGTGGTGCAACGCGCTCTTTACGACGGCGCCGATCCGATCGAAGTGAAAGTGGTGGACGCTCTCGATTCGGCACAGTCCTGGTTCCACTGGCTCTATGTCGACCCGTACTGGTGGATGCTGCGGCACGCACCGTGGCTCTGGCGAAAGCTGTTTGAGCGCCGCCAGCGCAAGCTACATCGCGCCACGGCTCCTGACTGGGTCTTCCGCCGCGGCTGCCGCGGGGTGCTGCGCCAGATCAAGAACTACGCGCCGCACCTCGTGATCGTCACGGAGATTGGGGCTGCGGAAATCGCCGCGCTCGGGCGGCGCGAAGGCTGGTTCAACGCTCCCATCCTGGCGGTTCAAACTGATTTTCAGACCGAGCTGCCCTGGGTGCAAGGCGGGATTGATATGTATTGCGTGGCCAGCGGCGAGGCACGCGGGCAACTGATTGGCTGGGGAGTTCTGCCGAATCGTGTGTTGCTCAGCGGCATTCCGGTGGATCCTGCTTTTTCGTTGCCCTTCGACAGAGGGGACCTCGTCCAGGCCCTGGGCCTGGATGCGCGCCAGCCGGTGGTTCTGGTGATGGGCGGCGGCATGGGGCCCGTGCCGCTCGACAAGGTCGTGGCGAGTCTGGAACTCTGCGGCGTGCCGATGCAGGTGCTGGCGGTGGCCGGTCACGACCGCGGACTTCGCCAGCGGCTGGAATTACTGCGTGGACGGATCGCCATAGCCCTGCGTCCGTTCGGTTGGATCGACAACATTCCGGAGCTGATGGCGGCTGCCGATCTCTTGATCACGAAGCCGGGTGGACTCACCGCGGCGGAAGCGCTGGCGGCGGGATTGCCGATGATCCTCACCCATCCCATTCCCGGGCCGGAGGAACGACACGTTCGTTACCTCGAGCAAAAAGGTGTAGCGCTTCACGCCGACAAGCTCGACGACCTGCCTCGACTGGCGTCCCGGCTGCTCTCGTCTCCTGAGGAGCTTCGCGAAATGCGGCGGCGGGCACGCGAGTGGTCGCGTCCCGACGCAGCTCACGCGATTGCCCAGGTGGCGCTGGCGCTGCTGGAGAAGGCCACCTATATCGATTTGCTCGCCACACCGCCGCCGCGGTCGGGTGAGTCAGCGTATTTGATGTAGAAAGTTGTAAGTTATCAGTCATCAGTTACCGGTCGCCCACCTGACGACTGAGAACTGAAAACGATAACTGATGACTGGTCACTGATTACTTTATGCTCGGTCATGCCCGCCAACTGATTGAACGCACCTTGATCGGCGATTCTGTGCCGGCGCTGGTGCGCTGGGGTAAGCATGTTCCCCGCTCGCTGATCCGCGGGATTCAGGCGGATTCGTTTCGTGGACTGGTCCGTTACGCCGCTGAGCACCAGAAGTTCTTCGCCCGCAAACTGCGCGAAGGCGGTATTAACCCGAAGCACGTCCGCCGCCCTGAGGATTTGGGCGACATCTTCACTACCCCCGAGGACTTGCGGACGCTGCCCGCGGATGAATTTCTGTGCCGTGAGCCCGAACTGGTTTTTGAAACCACCGGAACCTCCGGCGGGCCCAAGCGGGTTTACTTTTCCTACGAGGAGCTGGATTTCGCTGCTCGTTACGAAGCCGCGGGACTGTATGAGAACGGCGTTCGACCCGGCGCTCGCGTGGTTTGCACGTTTGATGCGGGGTACTGGATCAGCAGTTGGGTCACTTTCCTGGCCTGCAAGCACCTGGGGGTGTTCTGCTCGGCGGTAGGCAAACCGCATCCCCGCGAGGTTTACTCACGCTTGAGCACATACCGGTACGATGTGATTGCCGCCGACCCCACCTGGCTCGTCAGCTTGAGTGAGATCGCGGAGAAAGAAGGTACTTTTCCCCTGCGCCTGATTCTGGCAGCAGGCGACCGGATGACCGATGTGTATCGCAGCTACGTGGAGGGCGTCTGGAAGTGCCCTGTCCTCCTCGCCTATGGCTCCACCGAGCAGGGTGGGGCGGGCATGGAATGCCTGCGCAAAGACGGTTATCACCTGGACGATTTCAATATTTACTTCGAGATTCTCGACCCGGATGAGAACGGTTACGGCGAGTTGGTGGCCACAACGCTGACGCGCCGCACGATGCCCTTCATTCGTTATCGGGTTCACGATGTGACGCGCTTTATCGACGGGCCTTGTCCCTGTGGCGCTCCCCTGCAACGCATCGAGCGCATCAAAGGCCGCCGCGACGAAATGGTGGTGATGGGCGCGGGGAATATGTACCCGGAGATATTCGAGTGCGTCCTGCGCGATGTGGCGGGCGTTTCGGAAAACTGGCAGGTGGCGGTCCGCCAGGAAGGCCTCCACGACATCCTGGAGTTCCGCCTGGAGTTGACCAATGGTATCAGCACTTCCAAGGTGGAGGTGGCCATCCAGGAGAACCTGAAGAGTCTTTATCCGGATGTCTGGGCCAACTGTGCTTGCGGCATGTACCGCCTGGCCTTCCGATTTCTCCCCCCGGGAAGCATCGAGCAGGGACGGAAGCCTCGGCGCCTGGTTGATGAGCGCGCCACATGAATTACGATTGATGAATTCTGAATTATGTCATGGGAAGTCGAGAGATTGATTTCACGTCTTAGGTGTGTTCGTTTCATAATTTAGAATACATAATTCATGATTCAGACTTATACTTGAAAGGATTTATAACCAAAAAATGAACAACAAATCCCAGATTCGTGAAGCTGCTGGAGGTGGTTTTGCGCCCATCGTTTTCTGCGATTTCGATGGAACTATCACGCAGCTCGACGTGACCGACCAAATCCTGAATCAGCTTGCTCATCCTTCCTGGCGCGAAATCGAGCGGGAATGGATGCTGGGCCTGATCGGCTCGCGCGAGTGCCTGGAGCGGCAGATCGCGTTGGTGGATGCCCCGCCCGAGGATCTCCACGCGGTGATTGATTCCATTACGATCGACCCGCACTTCTCGGCTTTTTACCGGTTCACGCGCCGACGGCGGATGCCGCTCTACATCCTAAGCGACGGGTTCGATTACGTCATTCACCGCGTCCTGAAGCGCGCCAGCGTCGCTGGGGCGTTCCGGAACGGTTCGCACTTGTTCGCAAGCGCGCTGCGGGTGGAGGGCCACCGGTTGATTCCCTCCTTCCCTCATTCGGCCGAGCCCTGCGAGCACGGCTGCGCAACCTGCAAAGCCGCCATTATCCGCCACCGCAGTGAAGGCCGGCAGCCTATCGTCTTTGTGGGCGATGGCATGTCGGACCGCTTTGCCGTGGAGGTCGCAGACCTGGTCTTTGCCAAACGCCAACTGCTCGCACATTGCCGGGAGAGCGGCATCGCCTGCCATCCTTTCGAGACTTTCAAGGATGTCCATGGGGCGCTGGAGAAGTTGCTCGCCCCGGCGCCTGCCCGGCGATACCGGCAGCCCGTTGTGGCATTGTCGTAGCCGCGGCGGAGGCGGGCCGGTAACCCTGAGACTGAGAATTTGGTGCAAGCAAATCAAGCTCTCCAGCCTCGGGGGGCGGGGCTTCAGCCCCGCAGTACCGATTCTTTCCCCTCACCCCCGGCCCCTCTCCTCTAGGGAGAAGGGAGACCCGTAAGGGTGGGTGAGGGCACTAACGGCGGGGTTAAGACCCCGCCCTCCCGGTGTGAAAGCAAGGTTGTCGGTCTGAGGCGAACCCTCGTTCGACGGCTAACCTGAAGCAACCTGCGAATTTCTTGACGGAGGCGCAAACCTTTTGGCTATTTCCGAATCCCCTACGCGCACCGCGGAACTGCTGGCCCTCGAGCGCAAGTACTGCTCTTTCGGCGACACGGTGCACTACCTCGACCCGCCGAAAATCTTCGTCGATTGCGAGGGCAGTTATCTTTACGACGAGCAGGGAACGCCTTATCTCGACCTGCAGATGTGGTATTCCGCGGCGAGCTTTGGGTACAAGAACCGCCGCCTGAACGACGCGCTGAAGCGCCAAATCGACCGCCTGCCACAGCTCGCCTGCCAGTACCTGCACGCGGAAAAGGTGGAGGTCGCCGCGCACATCGCCCAGTACTGCGAGAAGCGTTTTGGCGTCAAGGGCCGGGTGCATTTCAACGTGGGTGGCTCGCAGGCCATCGAGGACTCGCTCAAACTGGTTCGCAACTACACCGGCAAGAACCTGATGTTGGCTTTCATGGGCGGCTATCACGGGCGCACGCTGGGCGCTTCGGCCATTACCTCGAGCTATCGCTACCGGCGGCGTTACGGGCATTTCGGCGACCGCGCGCAGTTCGTTTTCTATCCTTATTGTTTTCGCTGCATCTATAACCTCAAGCCCGAGAGCTGCAATCTTTATTGCCACGATCAGTTCTCTAGGCTCTTCGATAACGAGTACCACGCGGTATGGGACGCCAAGGCGCAGAGCGCAGAGTTCGGCGCATTCTACATCGAGGCGGTGCAGGGAACTGGCGGCTACGTCATTCCCCCGCGGGATTACTTCCGGCGGCTGCAGCAGACCTGCCGAGAGCGCAAGATCCTGATCGTCGATGACGAAATTCAGATGGGTTTCTATCGCACCGGAAAATTCTGGGCGATTGAAAATTTCGGCATCACTCCTGACATCATCGTCTTCGGTAAAGCGCTCACGAATGGCTTGAACCCGCTTTCCGGCATCTGGGCGCGCGAGGAGCTGATCGCGCCTGAACTCTTCCCGCCGGGATCCACGCACTCGACCTTCTCTTCGAACACGCTCGGCACCGCCGTGGCCCTCGAAACGCTCAAGATGCTTGCGGAGGAAGACTACGAGAAACTGGTGAGCGAGAAAGGCACGTACTTCCTCGCCGGCCTCAAGGAAGTCCAGCGGCGCTATCCGGGCATCATCGGTCACGTGGATGGCCTAGGCCTCGCTCTGCGTGTCGAGGTCTGCAAGGAAGACGGCGTCACCCCCGACCGCGAACTGACCGACCGCATCTTCGCGGAAGGGCTGGGCGGCGAACTCCAGGTCGCCGGCCGCAAGTATGGGCTGGTGCTCGATGTGGGCGGCTATTACAAGAACGTCTTCACGCTGGCGCCGTCGTTCACCATCACGCGCGAAGAGATGGACCTGGGGCTCGAACTCCTGAATCAGCTTTTCCAACGCTGCCTCAACCGCAAGAATTGATCCTCGACTCCGCCCGGCTTATCGGCAGGGCACTCCCCGTCTGGCAGGTTTGGGCTTGCCGTTCTGTGAGAGGGCTGCGGCCACCCGGCAGCCTGGTAAGGGGGTTGACGCAGGTCAGGAAACCTGCCAGAGTGAAGTATCATCGAATTTTACTATGCTCTGCGCGTTACCGGGTGTGTCGTGGGAAGATCGACCGAGCCGGATACGCCGCGACGAGGTGAACATGAGAGGAACCCTTCTTCCGCTTATGGTTGTGATGGCGCTGGCAGGCATTGCGCAGGACAGCGTCGCCCAGGATTTCGTCAGTACGGCCATGGCAGGTTTTCCCACCCAGACCTTACGCGTGGAATACTCCAGTCCGGCCAAGCTGCGCAAGCTGCCCAACTACCAGAGCCTGCGACAACGCTTTGTGGGACCGCGGTTGCAGCAAATCGAGTCGAGCTTGGCCCAGCTCGGCATCCGCGAAGACGATATTGACGCTCTGATGATGGGCTGGAAACCCGGCGACAAGGAAATGGACCTTTACGGTTTTGCCTCCGGGCGCTTTGACAAGGCGGCGGTGGCCAGCCGGGCTGCGGCGCAGAAACTCACGCCCACCCCCCTTGCCGGCCAGCAGGCCTACTGCCTGCAAGCGGGCCTGGCGGGAAGCTGCGTCGTGGTGCTGGAGAATTCTCTCGGGGCCTTCGGGCCACTCGCGGCCTTGACGGTGCTGCTGGAAGCGCACGCCGGACAGGCGCCCGGCCTGAATTCGGACCAGCGCTTTGCGCGCCTCCTGGGCGAGACGCGCAAGGACGCTCCCATTTGGGGAATCGCCTTGGAGTCGGCTGTCGGCGATTGGTTCCGCGGTTGGTTGTCCACCCAAAACAACCTGAACCTGGATTGGTCGCGGGTGTTCGAAAAAGTGGACTCCCTGACTTACAGCATCGATGCTGCGGACAAGGTCAATCTGGACATGAAACTCAACTGCGCGACACCTGAAGACGCTGCCACGCTACGGCAGGTTCTGGACGGAGTGAAGATGGCCCAGCAACTCGCCTGGCAGGCGCAGAATCCCGGGCGCGCGAACCCCTATGAGGCGATGAACGTCAGCCTCGATGGGAAGCAGATTGCGCTGCAGGTCACAATGGAATACGCGGAGCTTCAACTCGCCAGCGGCGTCGGCGCGACCCACAACTGATCTCGGGCTCGATGAGCCCGCTCGTGGCCGCCGTAGTGTTCTCGTCGCTGGCGGAGTTACCTTCGGCCGCCATGCCCATGGCAGGTTAGCCAAGCTCGGCCCGATTCAGGCGTAGGCTGTCACCTATCACCGACAGGATGACCTTCCGAGGAACCGGTAAGAAATCGACTCTCACTCACCGTCATCCCCCTCATCCTGGCTTCATAGCCACTCAAACGGGGTGAAAACCCTCACAGCAGGAAAGAATATGTGGACGCTTATGTAGTGGCCGTGGCGCCGACTTGCCAGGAACCCCCAAGAAGCTCACTCCCCGGACCGTCACCCCCGTCTTCTTCCCCTGAATAGGCCTAAGATGCGCCCAAAATACTCAAAGGCGGAAATATCTTATGGGGATATATCTAGTGGTCCTAGTTCGGGACTACACAACCTGTTCCACAAATTCCCCTAAATATCGATAACATGAGGTATAAAAACCTCAAGAAACCCCCCAAACTAGCGAAATTTTCCTTGACAACACAAATCTGCGTGGCGTATAAGCGCATTAAAGGTGGAAGTGGACGCGCACTTTCACTTTTCTGATTTGGGTAGTGTACCAGGCCACGAATTTGGCGGAAGGTTAGGAGCATGGCAGAAACCAGAGAGGTCATGGACATCCGGGAAGCGTCGGAGTACCTCGGGGTCTCGAGGGAGACCCTTTACAAGTATGTATACGAGGAGAAAATCCCCGCATTCAAACTTGGTAATCGCTGGAAGTTCAAGAAGACCGTCCTGGACCGCTGGATGGAGAAGCAGAGTGCGCAGTTCGAACAACGTGCATCTCGTAGGTTGCGCGCCACTGCTAGGTAGGGAGCATCGCCAATGTTTGGGTTAGGAAAAGCCAAAAGACTGGTGGGGTTGGATATCGGTTCGAGCGCCGTCAAGGTGGTCGAGCTGCGCAAGAAGGGCGACTCATATGAGCTCATGAACCTGGGGATTGAGGCTCTCGGCCAGGATACGGTGGTCGATGGCGCCATCATGGACGCGTTGTCGGTTTCGTCGGCAATCGAGAAGATTTTCACCGAAAACCATATTAAGTCCAAAAACGTGGCGACTTCCGTTTCCGGTCACTCGGTTATCGTCAAGCGCATCACCGTGGCCGCTGCCACCGATGAGGAGCTATACAACTCGATCCCTTACGAGGCTCAGCAGCACATCCCCTTTGACATGACGGACGTGAACCTGAGCTATCAAGCCTTGGGTGCGGCCCCAGCCGGAACCGGCACGGACGTGATGCTGGTGGCCGTGAAGCGCGAGAAAATTCTGAACCACACCAATGTGTTGAGCCAAGCCGGGAAGATCCCCACGGTGGTCGACTACGACGGGTTTGCGGTCTTCAATGCTTTTGAGGCGAACTACGACATTCCCTCCGACCAGATGGCTGCGCTGCTCAATATTGGCGCCAGCATCATGAACATCGTGATCGGCCGGGGTGGCAATCCGCTGTTCACGCGCGACGTTTCCGTGGGCGGAAACCAGTACACCGATACTCTTCAGAAGGAACTCGACCTGAGCTTTGACGATGCGGAGAAGCTGAAACAGGGTTTTGAGGTCCCCAACGTGACGCAGGAACAGAAGCTCCCGCACCTGCGGTCGGTGACGGAAATCCTGATGCTGGAAATTCAGAAGACCTTCGACTTCTTCCGGCAGACTACCTCGACGGAGAACATCCAGCACATTTATATTTCCGGTGGGACAGCGAAGACGGAAGGTCTGGTCGATCAGCTCAAAGCGGAATTCAACATTCCCGTGGACGTCATCAACCCGTTCCAAAGGACGTTGGTCGATCCCAAGAAATTTGACGTTGGCTACGTGGACGAAATCGCTCCCCGTATGAGCGTTGCGGTGGGGCTGGCTTTGAGGAGCTTTGACTAGCCATGATCAAGATCAACCTGCTGGGAGTCGCGCCACCTCCGATCAAGGCCGCGCCGGGCCCGCCGGCGACGAAAGCCTTCCAGGCGCTGACGTTCGTCGGTGCGCTGATCGTCAGCTTCGCGATCGTGGGCGTCGTTTACAAGATCTGGAGCAATCAAATCGCAGAACTCGAGAAGAAGTCGAAGCAGGAGAGGATCCGACAGACGGAACTGGCCATGGTGAAGTCACAGAACGAGAGATACCAGCAACATCTGAAGGACCTTGAGACGCGCATCAATACCATCCAGGCATTGCAGAACAGCCGCGTCGGGCCCGCCGAAATGATGGCGGCCTTGGGCGACGTCATTAACCGGACCAGCGACGTATACCTCTACACGGTGTCGCCCACAGCTGACCGTCTGGTGCTGAAAGGGCAGTCCGGGACGGTGGATTCTATGGCGAACCTCCTGGCCTATATGAAGAGCTCCGGATACTTCGATGACGTGCAGTTGCTGCAGTTCTATCAGGACGACCAGCACAGTCACCTGACTTACAAGTTCACGGTGGATTGTCTGGTCAAATCGCCCAACGCGACCGTTGCGGCCACCCCGCAGCCCGGCGGGCAGCGGGTGGAAGCGCCGCCTGCTCCCGCCGCGCGGCCCACGGTCCACGTGCAGTAGGAGAGGGAATAGAAGATGGCCAAGAGCTTTAGTGAGCTTCCAGTTCCAGTTCAGGGAATGGTCTTCATTGGGCTGGCTGTCGCTATGGCGGGCGCCACTTTCTGGTACTACGTCCTGCCTTTGAACGAGCAGCGCGCCAAATTGGACAGGGAAGTGACCAGGACTAAAGCGGAGAACGACAAGAACGAAGCTTTCCGCCAGCAGCAGACGGAGTATTTGAACCGCATTGCGCAACTGGAAAGGCAGTTGGGAACGCTCCGTTCCATTGTTCCCGACGAGCAGGCGACCGACGCGTTCATGAAATCGGTGTTCGAGGCGGCTTCGAGTACCAACATCTACCTCCGAACCTTCCTTCCCAAGCCCCAGGTGACGCGCGATTTCTACGTCGAAATGCCTTTCAGCGTGCGACTGGACGGGACCTACTACAGCCTGCTGAGCTTCTTCGGTCGGCTCGCGCATGAACAGCGCATTGTGAGCGTTTCAGGCCTCACTCTGGGCAGTCCGGAGGGCGGCGGCATGGGGAGCTATACCGTTTTTCCCAGCGAGACGGTGGGGGCGAATTGCACGCTGACGACCTATTACAATAAGCCTCTACCCACGGCGCCACCACGTCCCAAAGGGAAATAGTGTGCAGGATGAGGACAATGGCCAACCATAGGTTTCGATGCACTCAAGAGATTCCAGCAACTCGTCTGCTGCTTCTGGCTGCCCTCGTATTAGGTGTGGGAGTCCCGCCGGGTGGAGCGGGACAACAGCCCGCGATGGGCGCGTTGCAGAACGCCAAGAGGATGCAGGAAACCGTGCAGAAGAAAGAAAACATCCCGCCGCAACAGCGCGCCAAGGCTCCAGCTGAGCCCAAGCGTGCGGCGGAAACCACCCCCACAACTCAGATGGTTACCGGCAAGCGGGACCCGTTCAAGCTTCCTCCGCCTCCTGGCACGAAGGGTGCGGAGGGCATTCCGGAATTCGCCGCCGGGCCGCTGCCGCCGGGAACTCGCGGTCTGATCATTTCGCAATTGAGACTCCAGGGGGTCGTTCGTGAAGAGACAAACAACAAGATGATCGCTGTTGTCACCAACGAAACGAAACGGGCTTATTTCCTGAAGAACAACGACGCGGTGTACAACGGCGTAGTCAGCAAGATCACGCCGGACGCGGTCTACTTCAAGGAGAACGTTCTCGACCAGAATGGGCGAGTGTCGACTCGTGAAGTGGTCAAGCGACTGGGTTCGGCTCCGGGAGAAGGCAGATGAGACGATACGCAATTGTGTTGCTGACGATGACAGGGTTGACGCTGGGCATGGCCCGCGCCCCGGCAGGTCGCGCCTGGGCGGCCTCGGAGGTGGCGACTCTGAAGGCGGTCACTGTCTCCGCAGGTCCCCCGTGCGAGGAACTGGTTCTGCGCGTGGACGGCACTTATGCTTATAAGACCGTCCAGGCAGCTCCCGATGTACTCTTCATCGACCTCGCGAGCGCCACGATTGGCGGTGTTCCCCGCAGCGGGTCTTGGTCGAACCCGCTGATGTCAGGCTACAAGCTCCTGCAGTACCAGGACGCTTCTGGCCAATCGGTCGTCCGCGTGCAGGTGGAGACCCGGCGAGCCGAGCCGTTCGTCATCCAAAGGGATAGTGCAGCCCTGCGGCTGCTTTTCGGGAAGACGGCTTCCGTCAGCCCGGCGGTTGGTGCCTCTCCGCTCGGTGCACCCGCAACCTCTCCTGCCGTAGCGGCCCCTCCGGCGTCTGTCCGCGGGTCTGTACTGGTCTCAAACGTGACTTTCGACAAGCGTGAGTCCGGTGAGACCTTCGTGGATGTCTCCACTTCCCGGACGGCGAGCTACAATGTGATGACACTGAAGAGCCCGGCGCGCTTGGTGGTGGATATCGAAGACGCCCGGACCGTGTCTCACCAGAAATCTTACGCCGCTGACACCTTGGTTCTCCGGGACGTTCGCATCGGGCAGTTCCGCGAGCAAACCCCGCCGGTTGTCCGCGTGGTCGCGGACCTGGATGGCGATCCGGCCTTTGACGTCCACACCACCCCAGGCGGAATCCGCATTGAGTTGCGCCCACGCGGAATGACGAAGCCTGCGCTCTCCGCGGCCAAAACCACGACTCCTGCGCCAGAAACGAGGCTGCCAGAAGCAAAGCCTGCGCCGATGGCGTCTGCTGCGACGGCTCCGGTGACAATCACCCAGGCCAGCGCTCCGGAGCCGCCGACCGAAGTGATTGGCCGGAAACCCGTGGTAACCGTTCCTCTGCGGAAGGCGGCCCTGGACGCCGCAAAGCCGGATGTCCAGAGCACGTTGCCTCCCGCGGAAAGCTCCAAGCAGGTGGCGGCAGCGCCGCTCCCGACTGCTTCGAGTGAGACGCCGGAGGCGCTGCGAGCTGAGCAGGCCGCCCGCACACTGACAACCGGCAAGCAGCAAGCTTTACCGCTGGCTGCGCAGGGAACTCCTCCCGGCAGTGTCAACCCCCCTGGTGAGGAGAAGGAAAAGTTCACGGGTGAGCCTATCTCGCTCAACCTGAAAGATGTTGACCTGAAGGACTTTTTTCGGCTGGTTCATGAAATCAGCGGCCTGAACATCATTGTCGATCCGAACGTGAGCGGCACCGTCACGATGGTGCTCGATTCTGTGCCCTGGGACCAAGCTCTGGACATCGTTTTGAAGAACAACCGCCTGGGGAAGACCCTGGAAGGTAACGTCCTGCGGATTGCCAAAGTCGAAACGCTGACGGCGGAGCAGGAGTCGGTGACGAAACTGGCTGCCGCCCGTCAAGACGCTGCGCCGCTGGTGAGTGTCTTCCAGCCCATCAATTACGCCAAAGCCATGACCATCGCGACCTTGCTCAAGTCCTGGGCCGGAGGCGGCGCTCTTAGCCGCCGCGGCACGGTTCTGGTGGACGAACGCGCGAACACCCTGATTATTTCTGATATCCAGTCGCAGATCCCCATCATTCAGAGCATCATTGCCAAACTCGACAAGAAAGCGAAGCAAGTTTCGATCGAAGCACGGGTCGTGCTGGCCAAGGCTGGTTTCACTCGCGCCTTGAATGCGGCGCTCTCCGGGGCCGCACGCACTCCCCAGGGTTCCACGCTGATTGGCGGCTCGACGGGCACCGGAGCACAGATCACACCCAGTGTTCTATTCCCCGCCCCTCCCGCTCAGACTATCGTGCCGACCAGTGCATCCGGGTTTGGCGCCGTGGCGATTTCCAATGCCTCGTCCCGCTATCTGATCAATGCGGTCATCGCTGCCTCAGAGGAGCGTGACGAGGCGAAGACCATTTCCCGCCCCACTATCGTGACGCAAAACAATGTGCAGGGAATGGTCATGCAGGGCACGCAGGTTCCCATTCAGACCAATATCAACAATACGATCGCCGTTCAGTACGTGAATGCCACCTTGGAGCTTACCGTCACCCCTCAGGTGACAGATGACGGCAACATCTTCATGATCATCAAGGTGACCAACGCCTCCGTGGGTGCGGTGATCACGACTGCCGGCCCCGACATCGATACTCAGTCCGCAACGACGCAGGTGATGGTTCCCGACGGCGGTACAGTGGTCTTCGGCGGCATTACCGTGACCTCCCGAACCAAGTCCGCCACGTATATACCTTGGCTGGGCACCATTCCCATCCTTGGGCATTTGTTCAAGTCGAGTAACGTTCAGGACACCGACCAGGAGCTGCTCTTTTTCGTGTCCCCGAAGATTCTGGCATCGTAACTTTTCGCACTGCCCGAATGTCCTGGGTCGATCGCTGATAGAAGGAGGAGACCTTGGTCTCCTCCTTCTTTTTGTCTCTGCCCATGCCCCCAGAACACCCTTCATCCGGATTCCGTGCCCGCCAGGAGCGGCTCCGCGCTCTGACGGAAACGTGCCGGATTCCCTTCATCCTGGTAACGAACCTCGTGAATGTCCGCTACCTGACAGGTTTCACCGGCAGCGCAGGCATGGCTCTTTTTGGACCCTGCCAGGGAATCCTGTGGGTTGACCCCCGATATACACTCCAGGCTCGTGAGCAGGCCTTCGGTGTTGACGTGATCGAAGAAAAGAAGGGGATTCTTAAAGGGGCGGCCGGCTGGTTGGGGAAGAATGCGGTGCGAGGGCTTGCGTACGAGGCCTCGAACCTCACCTGCGCGCAATTCGAGCAGCTTCGCACGGAGGTCGGCCGCAGCGTTCGGCTGAGGCCCGCTGGGGACTTGATCGAGGAACTGCGTGTGGTGAAGGATAAGGGCGAAATTGCGGTGATGCGCAGCGCCGGGCGAGTGACGGCCGAGGTTTTTGCTGACCTCCTCACGTGTATCAGGCCTGGAGTGAAGGAGTGTGATCTTGCGGCTGAAGTCGAGTACCGGATGCGCAAGAAGGGCGCAGAAGGCGCGGCCTTCGAGACCATTGTGGTTTCCGGGCCACGAGCAGCCCACCCGCACGCGCGCCCTTCGTCTAAGTCGCTGCAAGAAAGTGAGTTGGTTATCCTCGACCTCGGTGCTATACTGCGAGGCTATGCCGCTGACATGACGCGGACGGTATTCTTGGGTGAACCGAGTCGCCGCGTTCGGAGCCTTTACGCCGCGGTGGTGAAAGCCCAGAGCGGAGCTGTCCATTCTGTTCGGGACGGTATCAAAGCGGGCGATATCGATTCCACCGCACGGCGCATCCTGGCCGAGCGCGGGCTCGCCCGGTATTTTATCCATAGCACCGGCCACGGGGTGGGCCTGGAGATTCATGAAAGGCCGCGCTTGGCCAAGGGTGAGACCGCCCGCCTGAGGGCGGGGTCGGTGGTCACGGTCGAACCGGGCGTGTACCTGGAAGGGTTGGGCGGCATCCGCGTCGAGGATATGGTGCTTGTGGGGCCGGATGACCCCGAGGTCCTCACGCCAGCCTCGAAAGAGCGCTGGGTTATAAGTTAGCGGCAAGGGAGCAAACGAATGCCCGGCAAGAATTCCACGCGCAACGCCCCGGGCCCCGGACGGGTCTGGGGCCTGGACGACATCCAGCAGTTGCTCGACCTTCTGGCGGGAAGGGAAATCACCGAATTCGAAATGGAGCAGCAGGGCGTCAAGATCCGTGTCAGGCGCGGAGACGTGCACGTCGCGAACCCCACCAACGCGAACGGATATGCTCCTGCCACCGCACCCGTGATGGTCACTCCGTCCCTTGCACCGCCGGTGGTGGCGGCGGTCCCTGTTTCCACGCCTGCTCCGGGCGCACCCGAACCGGGGGTGGAATCGACGGAGGGTCTCCACATCATGAAATCCCCCATCGTGGGGACCTTCTACGCGGCGCCTGCTCCCAACGCGCCTCCCTTCGTCAAGGTGGGGGACACTGTGCAGGTCGGACAGGTCCTGTGCATCATTGAAGCCATGAAGTTGATGAACGAGTTGGAAGCCGAGGTGGCAGGGGAGGTTGTTCGCGTCTACGTCGAAAATGGCCAGCCCGTGGAGTACGGCCAATCCTTGTTCGCCATCGAACCCTCGCATAAGAAGTAGCAAAGATTGTCGGGCCAGCCGTCAGCCTCGGGTGCTAGAGCAGGAGGGAAAGCGCTGACGGACTGAAACTGCAGCGCCGATGTTCAAGAAAATCCTGGTTGCCAACCGCGGGGAAATTGCTCTGCGGGTGATCTGTGCCTGCAAGGAATTGGGGATTCGGACCGTCGCAGTGTATTCGGAAGCCGACCGCTATTCACTTCACGTGCGGTTTGCCGACGAGGCCGTCTGTATCGGCCCACCCCGCAGCTCGGAGAGTTATCTCAATGTGGCCAGCATTATTTCCGCGGCGGAGATTACCGGCGCCGAAGCCATTCATCCTGGTTATGGCTTCCTGGCGGAAAGTGCTTACTTTGCGGATGTTTGCGAAGCTTCGAATCTGACCTTCATCGGCCCCAAGCCGGATGTTATCAGCCTGATGGGCGACAAGAATCGGGCGCGGGCGAGAATGGCGGAGTTGGGGCTTCCGGTGCTGCCGGGTTCGGAAGTGATCCCGTCCGAGGAAGCAGCTCTCAAGGAGGCCGAGCGCATCGGCTACCCGGTGATGGTGAAAGCGGCGGCGGGCGGTGGCGGCCGCGGGATGCGGATTGTGCAATCGCCGGAGGAAATGCCCCATTTCTTGCAGACTGCGCAGAATGAGGCGGCGGCGTCTTTCGGAACTCCGGATGTCTACCTGGAGAAATACATCACGTCTCCCCGCCACATTGAATTCCAGGTTCTGGGCGACCAGCACGGCAGGGTCGTCCACTTAGGCGAGCGTGAATGCACGATTCAGCGCCGGCATCAGAAGCTGGTGGAGGAGTCACCTTCCACTCAGATCGATAAGGAAACCCGGCTGCGCGTCGGTCATCAGATCGTTAAGGCCCTGGAGGAGGTCGGCTACACCGGCGCCGGCACCGTCGAACTGTTGATGGACGAGAACCGCAACCTCTGTTTCCTGGAAATGAACACGCGCATTCAGGTGGAGCATCCGGTAACGGAAATGGTGACCGGGCTGGATCTGGTAAAGCAACAGATCCTGATCGCCGCGGGTGGCCACGTCCCCTTCGACGGCGAGACCTTGGGGCTGCGCGGACACGCCATCGAGTGCCGCATCTGCGCAGAAAACCCGCAGACGTTTGCCCCCTCGGCCGGAAAGGTGACGGTCTTCCACGAACCCGGCGGCACGGGCGTCCGGGTTGACACGGCCGCTTATGCGGAATCGGTGATCCCGCCTTACTATGATTCACTCATCGCCAAGCTGATCGTGCACGGCAAGGACCGCAAGGAGGCCATCAGTCGCATGTCGAGAGCTCTCGAAATGTTCATCATCGAGGGCATCTCCACTTCCGTCCCGGTTCAGCGAAAAATCATGGCCGACCCTGATTTCCAGGCCGGGAACTTCGACACACACTTCTTGCGTCGCTTCGCCCACGATGGCGAAAACTCCTCCTGAGGCGCGGGCACTTGCGGAGTCATGCAACCTGTAATCCCACGCCTCTATGCCATAATTGACCCTGCCCAAGCGGGTGGCCGTTCCCCCGTGGAGGTGGCGGCGGTCCTGCTTGCGGCGGGCGTCCGGCTTATTCAACTCCGAGATAAGCACGCGTCTTCCGGCGAGCTCTGTGCGAGCGCGCAACGGGTGGCAGCGTGCGTGCGCCAGTCCATGGGCATGTTCATTGTCAACGACCGGGCCGACATCGCGCGCGCTGTCGATGCCGATGGCGTGCACGTGGGCCAGGAAGATCTGCCCGTGGAATGCGCGCGCAGCATCCTGGGCCGCGGCAAATGGGTCGGCTATTCCACCCACGTCTTGGAGCAGGTGAAGGAGGCGGACCGCTCTTCGGCGGATTACATTGCTCTTGGCCCTATATTTCCCACGGCCAGCAAGGAGAATCCTGACGCGGTCGTGGGCCTCGACGGTTTGCGCGCAGCCCGGCAGGCCACCCGCAAGCCGCTGGTGGCTATTGGCGGCATCACCATCCAGAACGCGCGAGCGGTGATGGAGGCCGGTGCGGATTCCGTGGCAGTGATTCGCGGGCTGCTGAGCGGACCGGATCTCGGCAAGCGCGCAGAAGAGTTTCTGAAAGTCTTAGGTGTCGCTAGGTAAGTACGATTTCAGCTTCGATCGGGACCCCCTCACCCCCGGCCCCACTGTCCCGCTCTGCGGGACCGAGGGGAGCGTTGATCCGAGGTTGATACCCTCTCTCGCTGGGGCGATGGAACGGGAGAACGGATTCGAGTTTACGGCCCTCGCCCCCTTGGGGGAGAGGGGGGGCCGCCGCCGGCGATTTCTCCAGCCGGGGCGGGCCGGGTGAGGGGGTCGTCCCGCCTCGCAGCACCGAACGGAGAGGTTATTCCGGAAAGTCTCCTAAGGGATTCGACCCCGGACTCCGGACATTGGACTCTCAGACTCACTAACCTATGGCGATATCTTCGACAACCACTTCCAACCCAGCTTCCTCCGACCTCGTGAAGGGCCTCGGCCTTCTTGATTGCACCACCATTGTAATGGGGTCAATGATCGGCTCAGGGATGTTCATCGTGGCTGCCGACATCGCCCGGCAAGTTCGCTCGCCGGGTCTTTTCTTTCTCAGTTGGGTGATCAGCGGCGTGATGACCATCATCGCGGCGGTGAGTTACGGTGAGCTGGCGGGCATGATGCCGAAGGCCGGCGGCCAGTATGTTTATTTGCGCGAGGCCTTCGGTCCACTCTCCGGATTCCTTTACGGTTGGACGCTCTTCCTGGTCATTCAAACCGGAACCGTCGCCGCCGTTGCGGTGGCCTTCGGGAAATTCCTGGGAGTGTTTGCTCCCTGGGTTTCCGCCAGCAAGATTCTGCTCAACCTTGGAACCCTGGCAGTTTTCGGCCACCGGATTGCGCTCACCGTTTCATCTCAACAATTGACGGCAATCCTGGCGTTGTTTTTTTTGAGTGTGCTGAACGTTTTCGGGTTGCGCGTCGGCGCATGGGTTCAAAATCTCTTCACGATTCTCAAGGTCGCAGCGCTGCTGGGATTGGTGGCGCTGGGTGTGTGGTGGGCGCTTGCACACTCGGTTCCGGCCCCATCGCAGCAGGGGTTCTGGCAAGGCGCCCATTGGGATTTGGCGACCCTGACGGTGCTTTCCGTGGCCCTCGTCGGCCCGCTGTTCTCCTCCGACGCCTGGAACAACGTCACCTTCACAGGCGGAGAAGTAATCAATCCCAAACGCCATCTGCCCCTGGCGCTCTTCCTGGGAACGACCGCAGTCTGCACGATCTACTTCGCGTGCAATTGGGCTTACTACCGTGCCCTGCCCTTCTTCGGATCGCCCCAGGGCGGGTTGCTGGAGCGAGGGATTCAGTACGCGGCGGAGGACCGCGTCGCCACCGCGGCCATGCAGGCCATGCTGGGTGGAAGGGGAGCGGGACTGATGGCTGCCGCTATCCTGATTTCCACGTTCGGCTGCATGAACGGAATGGTTTTGGCCGGCGCGCGTGTCTATTACGCGATGGCGAAGGACGGCCTTTTCTTTTCCTCGGTAGGGAACGTGAACCCCAAGTACCATACGCCGGCGGTGTCGCTGATGGTGCAGGCGGTTTGGGGCGCGCTTTTGACGCTCACCGGGACTTATAGCGAATTGCTCGACTACGTGATTTTTGCTGTCGTTCTGTTCTATATTCTGACGATTGCGGGCATCTTTCGGCTGCGGCGGAAACGCCCGGAGGCACCGCGTGCCTATCGGGCGTGGGGCTATCCGGTCCTCCCGCTGCTTTACATCGCTTTTGCCGCGTTTGTTGAATGGGCTTTGCTGACGCACAAAACCCTGCGCAGTATCGCTGGCTTGAGTATCGTGGCGATTGGCGTTCCGGTCTATTATCTCTGGCGTCGGCGCGGGCCCAGCCGGGAAGCAGTTTCGGCAGCGGGTGGGACTCTGCCGGAGTAGTGAGTTGACACCGCGTGTGGCGCACGCGGCGATGGGGAAAATCTTTCCGCGGGGAACTGAAGGAGGCGACATGCCTGGTTTGTGGACGAAAAAGAGCCTCGAGCTCTTGCGCGAGGAGGCGGCGGAATCTGAGCACGGCTTGCGGCGGACCCTCGGCCCGTGGGCGCTGGCATCCCTCGGCATCGGCGCGATCGTCGGGGCCGGCATCTTTGTCCTGAGTGGCATGGCGGCGCAACACACCGGGCCGGCTCTGGTGCTCTCCGTCATCCTTTCGGGCGTGGGATGCGCCTTCGCCGGGCTCTGCTACGCCGAATTCGCATCCATGATCCCCGTAGCCGGGAGTGCTTACACCTATTCCTACGCCACCATCGGGGAATTCCTCGCTTGGATTATCGGCTGGGATTTGATTCTCGAGTATGCGGTCGGGGCCACCACCGTCTCCATCGGTTGGTCGGGCTACTTGGTTTCCTTCCTGCAAAGAACCCTGCACATTCCTTTTCCCGTAGAGCTGAGCAAGAGTCCCTGGGAAACGGTGAAGCTGGTGGACGGCACGGTGGTTCACTCCTACTTCAATCTTCCGGCGGCCTTCATCATTGCTCTCATCACGACTCTGCTCATCATCGGCATCCGTGAATCCGCCAACTTCAATAGCTTCATTGTAGTGGTAAAGCTCGGCGTGGTCGTGATGTTCATCGTGGTCGGCGCGCTATACGTGAATCGAGCGTACTGGCATCCGTTCCTTCCCGCCAACCAGGGAATCTTCGGTGAGTTCGGCTTCACGGGAGTATTGCGCGGGGCTGGGGTTATTTTCTTTGCCTATATCGGGTTTGATGCCGTCTCCACGGCGGCGCAGGAGGCTCGGCACCCCGAACGCGACATGCCCATTGGCATCCTGGGTTCGTTGGGGATTTGCACCCTTCTTTACATTGCCGTGGTTCTGGTCCTGACGGGTTTGATGCCCTTCCGGCAACTGAATGTACCGGATCCGCTGGCTCTCGCCATTGATTCAACCCCGGCGCGCTGGTGGCTTTCCCCGATCGTCAAGCTGGGTGCACTGCTGGGGACCACGGCGGTCATCCTGGTGATGATGCTGGGCCAGACGCGCGTGTTTTATTCCATGGCTCATGATGGCCTGCTCCCGAAGGCTTTTGGCCACATCCACGCGCGCTTCCGCACGCCTTACAAAAGCACGGCCCTGACGGGGGTATGCGTGGCCCTGGCGGGTGGCCTGCTGCCACTGCGAATCGTGGGGGAACTGGTAAGCATCGGAACCTTACTGGCGTTTGTGATCGTCAGCGCGTCCGTGATGGTGATGCGCAAGGCACACCCGGAAATTCGTCGCCCCTTCCGCGCGCCGTTGGTCTGGGTGGTCGGTCCGCTGGCGATGATCGTGTGTAGCGGGCAGATGTTGGGCTTGCCTGCCGATACCTGGATTCGTTTGTTCGTGTGGATGGCTATTGGCCTCGTCATCTATTTCAGCTACAGCCGCCGTCACAGCGTGTTGCAGAGTGCGGAGAAGGTGAAGCAGGCCGGAGTTCCCACCACTCCGGTCGCCCCTGCGGATTCGTAAGCCCCCGGTTTTGTGGGATCTTGGGATGGATTCTCTGACCTCAGCATCTCGCTCGGCGCCCGCGGGGGGTTGGCCGGGGACGAACCGGCCGCCGGGCCCAAACATCGAGCCACTGGTTTAATCATCGATCCCTTGATATGCTCACGGTCGTGTTCGAACTCCTCCTCCAGGAATATCGGACTCGCCGCATGGCTCGGTTTACTGTCTGGGCCTTGGCCTACGGCGCAGCCCTTTGGGTCGCCGACCGGCTCACTCGCGCGACCGGGGGTGTTCCTGGACCGCTCTGGTTGGTCTTCTGGGTTTGCGTGCTCGTGGGGGGCGTCTACTACTTCGGCCGCCTCTTGAGGTTTGTCCGGAGCCGCGTGCTCTGGCGACTCCGTCGGCGCTTGGTGGTGGCTTACGCTTTCATTGCCTTCGTCCCCGTACTCCTCATCCTCCTGCTGGTCGCCTTAGGGGCCTTCATCATCAATGGGCAGTTCGCGGCCTTCCTGGTCGTCCTGCGGCTGCGCGAACGCTTTGACGAAATCCAGCAGGTTAACCGCGTGGTGCTCCACGAAACGCGGTTTACCGGAGAAAAATCGCCGCAAGTCATGCTGGATGCGATTCGAAATTTCTACGTTACCGAGTTGGTTCGCCATACAAGCAGCTACCCGGGACTGGTCATCACGCTGCGCCTGGGAGGCGCCACCCGCTCTTTCCTCATGGACGGCAAGCCGGCAGATAATCCTGTGACCGCACCGAGCTGGATGAAAGGAGAGGAATTCGCTGGGGTCGTTGTGGACAACGGGCAGATTGCCTTGCGATCTGTGCAACGAACCAAGACGCCAGCAGGCGATTTGGCCCTCATCCTCTCGGAGCCTTTAACTCCCGAACTGTTGGATGTAGTGGGAGAGGGGATTGGTCCAGTGGGCGTGGTCATGACCAAATCTGCTCCGGCAAATGAGGCATCACACCCAGGGCTCCGCGTGGAGACACCCAAAGGCATCTATGTCCAAAGTGGCGCGATTAGCTCCAAAGCTGTAAAGCTTCCGGACCCTGTCAATCTCCTCGATCTTGCCGTGTTCGGCGCCTCGTCACTAGATCCGATTCTTTGGGCAGGGGATCGAGAGGAGAAGGCCATTCAGCCAGCCTTCGTGTACGTGACATCCAGGATTGCCGCACTCAACAGCCGGCTTTTAGCTACCCTTGGCGAGTATTCCCAGATCTATGTGTATGCATTCAAAGCTGTGGCGATCATTTTTCTGGTAATCGAAGCCGCAGCGCTACTGGTCGGCGTCCGGCTGACGCGCTCGATAACGGGCACTGTCGACAAGCTTTATGACGCCACCGAGCGGGTCAAAGCCGGCGATTTCTCCTATCGGATTCACATTGTCTCCCGCGATCAGTTGAGCGCGCTGGGTGAGGCTTTTGACAGCATGACGGCGTCGGTGGAACGGCTGCTGCTAGAATCGCAGGAACGATTGCGGCTACAGAGTGAGCTCGAGATTGCGCGAGAGGTGCAACGGCAACTCTTCCCCCAGTCTGCGCCGGAAGTGCCGGGTCTGAAACTTCACGGCGTCTGTAAGGCTGCACGCTCTGTGAGCGGCGATTATTACGACTTCCTGAACGTGGACGAACACCGAGTGGGGGTGGTTCTGGGGGATGTCAGCGGCAAAGGAATCTCCGCGGCGCTGTTGATGGCAGCGATTCAATCGGCGCTGCGCGCGCAGTTCTACGATGGCTTCGTGCCGGGCCACAGTTCACAGCTCAAGGAGTTTTCGACTGCCCAGATGGTGGATCGCTTGAATCGCCAGCTTTACGAGAATACGCCGCTGGAGAAATACGTGACGTTTTTCTTTGCGATCTATGACGCCCGGACCCGAAAGCTCTCTTACACCAACGCCGGTCATATTCCGCCCATCCTTTTTCAAGGGAACAAGATCGAGCGTCTCCGCGCCGGAGGGACGGTCGTTGGGCTGTTTCCCTCGTCTTTCTACGAGGAGGGGGAAGTCCAGCTAGAACCTGGTGACCTTCTAGTGGCTTTTACAGACGGCATTACCGAGCCTGAGAATATCTACGGAGAAGAATTCGGGGAATCGCGACTTTTTGAGGTTACACGGCGTGCGCCGAATGCTTCCCCGGAGATCCTGGTGGAAGAAATTTACCGCAGTGTGAACGAGTGGACGGGCAGCCCGGACCTTCAGGATGATATGACCTTGGTTCTGGCGCGGGCCGTGGAGTAAGCGCGCTGCCAGCCGTTGCCGACCGCGGTGAAGTCCGATAAACTCTTCTGTTTACCCTTTGATCGAGGAGTGTAAGAGTGGCTCTCCGCAATCGTGTTGCCCTGGTAACGGGCGCCTCGCGCGGAATCGGCAAGGAAATCGCCCTGACGCTGGGTCGTGCCGGCCTGCGGGTGGCCCTGGCTTATCGAACTAATAAGTTGGGCGCCCAGAAAGTCGTATCGGATCTTCGTGCGCTGGGCGCGGAAAGTGTGGCTTTCGCCACGGAAGTCACGGATCCCGGGCGTGTAAAGGAATTGGTCGATGCCGTCGCCAAGCAGTTCGGGAGACTTGATATCCTGGTGAACAACGTCGGCGAATTCGAGTGGAAGCCAGTCGTTAATTCAACGGTGGAGGAATGGCGTGCGGTGATCGCGTCGAACCTCTACAGTGTTTTCTACGCGACCAAGTTTGCCTTGCCCTTCATGCGCCGGCAGCATTGGGGACGCATCATCAACCTGGGTGCAGTGGGTGCTGAGCGCGCTTTTGGGCAGGCGAAAATCTCCGCCTATTCTGCCGCCAAAGCCGGCATCGTGGCCTTCACCCGTTCGGTGGCCCTGGAAGAGGCGCGAAACGGGATTACGGCCAACGTCGTGAACCCGCCCGTGATCGACGAGAAGGAACTGTCGCTGGAGGAAGCGCAACGCCTGACAGACGCGCGCTTCCCTGTGGGCCGCCCCGCGACCGGTCGTGACGTGGGGGAAGCGGTGAAGTTCTTTGCCTCGGAGGAAGCTGCCTTCATCACCGGCCAGGTGCTCAACGTCAGCGGGGGATGGATGCTCTGAGGGTGTTCGGGAACAGCCTGCCCCACACTTTTGACCCCCGTTGCTAAGCCGTGTGCGGGACCGCCAAGGTCCCTGGAACTCCACATTGTGGGGCCACATCTTAAGCCATGAAGATTCTCACTGCCTCCGAGATGCAGCGGATTGATCGCCTTACGACGGAGCGGTATGGTATTCCAAGCCTCACCCTGATGGAGAATGCAGGCCGTGGCGTGGTGGAGTTCCTCACCACACGCCTTGCGCCACTCGAGCAACACCGCGTCGTGATCCTTTGCGGGAAAGGCAACAACGGCGGCGACGGCATGGTCGTGGCTCGTCTGCTTCGTGACCAGGGGCTGAAGCCACGCGTCCTTCTCCTCGCACAGCCTGATGGTCTGCGCGGTGACGCAGCCGTGAATTACCAGCGGCTTTGCGCCTCCGGCCAGCCGGAGGCCGTTGAAGGCCCGGTGGCGTGGCAAACCCTAAAGGCTTCCCTGCAAAACACCACCCTGTTTGTCGACGCCTTGCTGGGCACGGGGCTTGCGAAACCGCTGGAAGGATTCCTTCTGGAAGTCGTTCGAGACATCAACAGGGATTTCCCCGCCGCGCGCGTGCTGGCGGTGGATCTTCCGTCGGGGATTTCGGCGGATACAGGGGAGTTGATCGGCGAACACGTGCGCGCGGATTTCTCGGTCACTTTCTCGGCTCCCAAGATTGCCCACGTGTTTCCGCCCGCCTGCGAGCAAGTGGGCGAGTGGGTTGTGAAACAGATTGGGACGCCAGGCGAAGCCCTGGAGAGCGATCCCGGACTTTCCTTGAATTATGCCTGCCAGCAGGACGTGGCTTGGATTGGGCAGCCAAGACGGATGACGGCGCACAAGGGAAACTACGGCCACGTGCTGATCCTGGCGGGATCGATCGGCAAAACCGGCGCCGCGGCATTGACCGCCCGAGCTGCTTTGCGCGCGGGCACGGGGCTGGTCACCGTGGCGACGGCCAAGAGTGCGCTGCCCATCGTGGCAGCGCTGGGCATGGAATCCATGACGGAGGCGTTGCCGGAGACCGAAGACGGCACGATCTCCCTGCGTGCTTTGGACTACGGGCGCATGGACAAGCTTCTGGCGGGGAAATCTGTGCTGGCCGTGGGGCCGGGGATCGGATCGCATCCGGAGACAGCGGAACTGGTGCGAACCATCGTCAACAAATACTCGCTGCCCCTCGTTCTGGACGCGGATGGCTTGAATGCCTTTGCGGGCAGCATGAACAGTTTCCGCAAGGAAACCCGGCCAACAGGCACGACGGTATTTACGCCGCATCCCGGTGAAATGGCGCGCCTCACAGGTAAGACGACCGCGGAGATCCAGGCCCAGCGCGTGGAAGTTGCCAGCGAATTCTCGCAACGATATGGCCTGACGCTGGTGCTCAAGGGATTTCGAACCCTGATCGCCGGCCCCCAAGCACAAGTCTGGGTCAATCCCACGGGCAACCCAGGAATGGCCACCGGTGGCACAGGCGATGTTTTGACAGGCTTGCTTGCCGGACTTCTGGCACAATTTCCCACCCGTGCGGCAAGCGAAGTCGCCACGGCTGCTGTATACTTGCATGGTCTGGCGGGCGACCTGGCCGCCGGGGACTTAGGGCAGCCTTCCATGTTGGCTGGGGACCTTCTGGAAAGGGTCCCGCGAGCTTACCAGCTGCTGGCAGAAGGTAATCTGTAGTGACCGGGGGTCATGCGAGCTCGAGGCGGAATGGCGGTCTCGCGGACTCCGGGGGCGTCGTGACCAGGCTCGCCGAGCGCGTGACGCGTTCACCGGAGGAAACCGTAGCCTTCGGTCGGGAATTGGCCGTCCACCTCCGGCCGCCTTGCTTGGTGCTACTGGAAGGTGAGTTGGGAAGTGGCAAGACGACCCTCGCGAAGGGGATCGTCGCGGGCTTGGGCGCGGCAGGCGAAGATGAGGTCACCAGTCCCTCCTTCACCTTGGTGCATGAATACGGGTCGACCGGTAAGGTCTATCATGCCGACCTGTATCGTATCGAGGGGCCACGCGACCTCGCCACACTGGGGTTGGAAGATCTAGTGGACCAGGCAACTACGGTTCTGGTTGAATGGGGGGAGAAGCTTGGAGATAATGCCCCCATACCTTGCGTCAGAATCAGAATGGAGCATCGAGGAAGTGACGACCGTCGAATTCTCGTCGAACGTGTGGAAGCGTAGCTTTCGGACCAGCGGGTGGGTGGTTCTGGGACTCCTGGCGACGTTCCTTTCCGTGGGGTGCGGCGGCGTCCCCAAGACCTACTACTACACTTTGCAGGTGCCGGCTGCGCCTCCCCCCAACGATCCGAAGACCGGTTATGTCCTGGGTGTGGAGCGCTTCCGGGCGCCGGAGATGCTCCGTGACGATCGCATCGTCTACTACGTGTCGCCCACGCAGATGAACTACTATCAGTATCATCGTTGGGGCGCCGACCCGGCTACGATGCTCTCGGAATTCACCGCCCAGTGGGTTGGGTCTACCGGCGTCTTCGCGGAGGTCCGCATACTCCCGGCGCGCGAGCGCCTGGACTACATGCTGGCTGGAAGAGTACTCAGTTTCGAGGAAGTGGATCACGAGGGGGGCGGTAATGTCCGCGTCGCCTTGGAGCTGTTGCTGATGCGCACGAGCGATCACAAGGTGATCTGGTCGAGCAAACAACGAGTGGAGGCGCCCCTTCAGGAGCGCGGCGTGGAGGGCGTCGCCGGCGCCTTGAGTGCCTCTTGTGCACAACTCCTGCGCGAGATGACTCCTGGCCTTATCGCGCAGGTCGAGCAGGATTACAGGGCCAGCCAAGGGCAAACCCACTAAGCGGAGAGATGCGGATCATGGCGGAAACTGCAAGCCCCATTCCGTGGGGCCTGATTGTTGGTTCGTCGAGCGGCTTTGGGGCCGCCACCTGTCTGGAGCTGGCTCGCTGCGGGCTCCACATCTTTGGCGTACATTTTGATCGCCGCTCGAATATGCCTCAGGTCGAGCAGGTCATCGCGCGCATTCGCGGGACCGGGCACGAGGTTTTGTTCTTCAATATCAACGCCGCCGACCCCGCCAAACGCGCTGAGGCTTTGAACCAGATGCAGGACCAATGGAAGCAACTCCGCGGCGAGCACTTCATAAAGGTCTTTCTGCATTCGGTGGCTTTCGGCTCGCTGAAATCTTACCTGGCGGAGTCCCTCGACGAAGAACTGACGCAACAGCAGATGGATATGACCGTGGACGTGATGGGGAACAATCTGGTTTACTGGGTGCAGGAGTTGTTCCGCAGGAAAATGCTGGGCTCCGGCAGCCGCATTTATGCCATGACCAGCGCGGGTGGGCACAGCGTGATTCCCAACTACGGCGCGGTCTCCGCCGCCAAGGCAGTCATGGAATCGCACATCCGCCAGCTTGCCTATGAACTCATGCCCCATGGCATTACCGCCAACGCCATTCAGGCCGGCGTTACCGTCACACCCGGTTCCAGCAAGATTCCTGGGATCGATAAACTGGCGGAGTTTGCGCGGCTGCGGAATCCTGGGGGGCGGCTGACGACTCCCGAAGACGTGGCCAGCGCCATCGCGGCCCTGATGAGCGACAAGACATGTTGGCTGACGGGCAATGTCATCCGCGTGGATGGCGGCGAGGATATCGTGACCTGAGGTGTCCCCGTAAATGCCGCTGCTCTAACCCTCTCCCGAGGGGAGAGGGTGCCCCGGCAAGTCGGGGCGGGTGAGGGGTCTCTTTGGCTGACGCGGAATTGATCGCACGGGCTGCGCGTCCTGAACAACTGAACGTGGCGTGGCGCGACCGCTACTTGCACGTCTCAGGGAATTTTCGGGCGAGCCAATCCTTCCAGGTCTCCGGCAGAGAGGTGAGGCTGGAGATTCTCGCAACTTGATCGCGGGTGGCTTGCTGAGTCCGATAGACCTCCACAACCTCTGCAATCGTCACGCGCGCGGCCCCGCGAGATGGGATCAGGTGAATCGGGTCCCCTGCCTGGATCGTTCCTTCTTGAAGCACGCGGAGATAGAAACCCGTGCGCCCACTCTCGAGAAACGCCTTGGGGAAACTCGGCAGACCCAGCGCCAGACCTAGCTTGAAGCAGGGCAGGCGAGGCTGGGTCACCTGCAAACGCGCCGTTCCGATCTCCAGTTCATCACCGATGGCGACCTGATCCTCAAGCAATTCCTCCACCGTCAAATTCTCACCGAACGATCCTGGCCGCAAATCATCACGCGGCAGCGCCGTCTTCCAGAACAACGTGTTCTCCCAGGAATAAACGTAGACCGCCTTGTTCGGGCCACCGTGAACGGAGAGATCGGCTTGGCGATCGCCTTGAAGGTTCAGCTTGCCAACCTTGACGCGCCCGGGGACCGGGGTTTTGAAAATTCCTGTTTCCACCTGTTTCCCACCCACGGCCACGACGCGTGGTTCCGAGATGTTGATGGATATGACCTTCATGGTGTGGTGCGGTCAGTTTCCCGAGGTACAGGGCCCCGGCAGCGGAAAGTGCCTTACCGATGCCGCAGTGAGGGTAACGAGCCCCACTCTGCACATTCGATGATAATCGAATTTTGACGAACCTGCCCGATTCCGATAAAATCAAACCTGGGGTTGTTTGCCTCCTGGATTGAGGGCTAAGCCGAGCGACTGAGATGCCACTGAAGAAAGTCCTGTTAGCAAACCCGCGGGGATTCTGCGCCGGCGTCGAGCGCGCCATCGACGTGGTGAACATGGTGCTGCAGCGTTTTGGCTCTCCGATTTATGTCCGAAGGGAAATCGTCCACAACAAATATGTCATTCGCTCCCTCGCTGCCAAAGGTGCGGTCTTTGTTGACGAGCTCGACGAGGTTCCGGAAGGGGCGGTGGCGATCTTCAGCGCCCACGGCGTCTCACCGGATGTCCGAGCTCGAGCGGCTGCGAAGAATCTAAAGGTCATCGACGCCACTTGCCCGCTCGTCACGAAAGTTCACGGGGAGGCGATACGCTATGCGCGCGAGGGGCGCTTCATCATTCTGGTTGGGCATGCCGGTCATGATGAAGTGATTGGGACCATGGGCGAAGTCCCGGATCAGATTCAACTCGTTGGGAGCGTCGAGGAGGCGGAAAGTGTACAGGTTCCCGATCCGGACCGCGTTGCGGTAACAACCCAGACCACCTTGGGAGTGGACGATGCGAACGTGATCATCGAGGTCCTCAGGCGGCGGTTTCCGAAGTTGATTACCCCTGCCAGCGACGACATCTGTTACGCGACGCAAAATCGGCAGACCGCGGTCAAGCTCCTGGCCGAGGAAGCAGACCTCGTCCTCGTGCTGGGTTCGGACAACAGCTCCAATTCCCGCCGCTTGCGCGAAGTGGCCGAAGATGCCGGAGCGAAGGCCTTCCTGATCGAAGATGCCTCAGAGATTGATCCCGCTTGGCTAGAGGGTGTCGCGTGCGTGGCCGTCACCGCGGGCGCCTCTGCTCCTGAATACCTCGTCCAACAGGTGGTGGCCTATTTCCAGAGGATGGGCGTCGAGCAGGTGGAAGAGATCACGGCCATCGAAGAAAAGGTAACTTTCCTTCTTCCTCCGGAACTTACCCGCGAGATGACGAAACGCAACTCGACCAGCTAAACCGAAGAAGTTCCTCCCTGTTTTCTCCCTTTGGCGTTGAAGTTGGAAAGTTGGGGGGCCTTCGCTGACGCTGCCTTTCAGTTGGCTCCACCAGTGGGAGCAACGCGAATAGCCGTCACGGTATCATCGTCATTCCCGCGAAAGCGGGAATCCAGCTCGCAGTTTGGGATTTGCCGTTGCCGGCCTGAAGGGCCTACCGTGAGTGGCCGCGTATGCAAGGTACGGAACGAAGGTGAAAAGGATGGAGTGGCCCTGACGGCTGGCCGTTCGACCGCTTCAGGCTCGGAAACATCGATCCCTAGACGGCTTTATCCGGAGAGTCGCAGATTAAGGTCAGGGGGCACTCGGCGCAGAGCGGTTTGCGCGCCTCGCAGATTTTCCTTCCAAACCAGATCACCTGGTGACCAAACGAAATCCACCGATCCTGCGGCACCAGCCTGATCAAGTCCTGCTCGACCTTTTCCGGCGTCTTTTGGCTGGAAAGCTTCAGGCGGTGGGCGATTCGGAAGACGTGCGTATCTACCACCACGCCACTCGCGATGCCGAAGGCAGTTCCGAGCACCACGTTGGCGGTCTTCCGTGCCACGCCCGGGAGGGTCACCAGCTCATCCATCGTCTGTGGGACCTTGCCACCGAAATCCTTCACGATCTTCGTGGCCGCCCCGATGATGTTTTTTGCTTTGTTGCGAAAAAAGCCCGTGGAACGGATCGCGCGTTCCAGTTCGGGTTGCCGCAACGCCGCGAAATCTTGGGGAGTCGGAAACTCGCGGAAAAGTTCCGGCGTGACCTTGTTCACCCGCTCGTCCGTGCACTGCGCGGAGAGAATCGTGGCGACGAGAAGCTGGAAAGCGTTCTCGTGCTGCAGCGCGCATTGCGCCTGCGGGAAGAGCTCATCCAGCGCCGCCAAGATTTTCTGCAGGCGTCCGGGCGAGGTGTAATTGACTTTCGCTTTGGCCTTAGCGTCGTGCCTGGCACGTTTAGTTTTGGTTGGCATGGTGGCTTAGGAGGATGAGTTTTCTCCGACCCATGGCTTGTCGGCGGACTCCGATAGACCGCCAGAAGATCAGCCTCCGAGCAAATCCAGGGTCTCTTCTAGCTCGCGGTGAACACAGGTTAACGTCGGCGTGTCGCGGACGGTGTAGCTGGTTGCCTCGCTGTGACGGAGTTCCATGACGAGATCGACGAAGTGCTCAGGCTTGTCGCTCTCGAACGCCACGACGAATTCCTGGTCGTCCAGGCCAAACGAGTACGTCGTATTCAAGCGCACGGTCGGGTAGCGGTGGCCGATCTCAATGTGTTCGTCCATCATGCCTTGGCGCGCGTGCTTGGTCAGGCGATACCAAGCCTTGCTTTTGACGAAAGGGTAAACGAACAGGTACCGGAACTGGCCGGGGATCAGCTTCAGCCGAGCGCCTTCCTGTCCGGGGTGCTGATGTTTGTCCACGTAGACGGAGCGTTTCGTCATGGACAGGTACGAATAGGGCGTGGTCAAGTATTTGCCCAAATCGGTCGCGAGCAACTTCGCGGTCATCTCCTGAAACTTCAGGAGGTCGTACCCGATGCGCCACAGCATGAAGTCGCAGTCGCCCCGAATACCCACCAAGGAGTAAGCGACGACCATCACATCCTGTTCATAGCTCTTGACCACGTCGACGAACTGGCACTTGCCGCGCTTGCGATCTTCGGCGGGCAGCCGTCGCCAGGCCGGGTCGACTTTATGAAATCCGAAATTCACGTATTGACGGCGGTCCTCGCCGCTTCCCGCTTCGGAGTGTTTTTTTTCACTCAAGACTCCAACTCCTTCAGGTTCGTTGTTCCTGCCCTCGGTTTGTGCGGTTCAAAGGCTCCCCATGATCCGGGCGACTCAAGGGAGTAACCCCAGGCAAAAATCTCAGGCAGTTGAAAGTGTTCGGAGGAGCCAATGCCTTGACGACCAAGCGGAAACCCTCTGGGCGTCCGGCAATGGCAAGCCCCAGGCGAATTTTCAATATAACATGAAAACGTCTGTGCAGCGGCACAGGGTCGAGAGTGATATGCTGGGGGCCTGCCGGTGCGATGGGTGGGGGAAACTTCCGGGGCTCGGCAGTTCTGCTGCGCAGCCGGTGGAAAGATTTCCCGCTCTGGGTGCGATGCGATGTTGAAAGCTCATGGGTAAAGGAATTACAATGCCGCCACTTGGATGTGGCGAGGACACACACGAGATTCAACGGAGATCTTCCATGGCCTTAATTCAGTTCACGAAGAACCACACCGACCATTCGACAGACAAGGGATATCAGTTCGAGTTCTTTTGCGACCGCTGCGGGAACGGATTTATGACTACCTTCAAACCCTCCGTGACGGGCTATGCGGGCAGCGCGCTACGCGCTGCCGGTGACCTGTTCGGTGGCGTTTTCGGCCGCGCGGGCTCCAGCGCCTATGAAATTGAGCGTGCCGTCCAGGGGCCCGGACATGATAAAGCCTTTCACGAAGGGGTCGAGGAGGCGAAGCCCAACTTCCGCCAATGTCCCAAATGTGCCAAGTGGGGCTGCCTTACTATGTGCTGGAACCAGAAACGCGGTCTCTGCTACGACTGCGCTCCCAATATCGAAACCGAAATCGCCGCGGCGCAGTCACAAATCGCGGTGGAGCAGGTGCAGGACAAACTCCGCCAGCAGGATTTGACCAAAGACCTCGACCTGACTTCCGAAGCGGCCGCTCTCTGCCCCAGTTGCGGGGCGCGGACCCAGGGCGCCAAATTCTGCCCCGAGTGCGGCAAGCCGCTCCACGCCAAGAATGAGTGCCCGCGCTGTGGGACAAAGTTTGAAGCGGGCGCAAAGTTCTGTCCGGAGTGCGGCCAGAAAATCGGCTGAACCTTATGCCAATTTTCTCCGGGAAATTTCAGTACCTGAATCCCGACGGCTCCGCCCTCCAGGCGGGAACGTGCCGGGTGGGGTTCGAGGGTGAAATCCTCACACTCACGCCAGCCTCAGGCGCGCCGCTGGCTTTCGATTTAGGCGATATTGACATCTTTCTCCCCGGCGACTACGAGCTGACCCTGATCCTCTACACCGGCAAGAAGATTCTGCTTAACCAGTTTGGCAAGACGTTCCAGAATCTCTGTCACGATCTGCTGGAAGCTTACCGCCAACGCCTACTGCAGTGCCTGCTGCTTGAAGACGTGGAGGAGATCACGCGCTTCGACGGCTTCGCGCGTCTTGAATCGCCCGCGCGTACTTTCTCGAGTCCGGCGGAATTCCGGCTCTACAAGAGCAATCTCGCGGTGTTGCCGACTGAGGCTACGGGTCTGCAGTGGCGCCTGGCGGATATCGATGCGGTGAAATTTGACGAATCAACCTACACTGTGACCGCCGAATCCTACGATCAGCGCCTGGTTATCACCAAGCTCGCCAAGCGTACGGAGGAATTTCGCGAACGGCTCGCGGTTACCAGCGAGGAACTCACGCGGCAAGGGGCCGAGAGCGTTCACGACCTCTTTCCCTTCCTAAGTCCCGACGAGTTTCAGCAGGCCGCCGTGCTGATGAAAGAAGGCCGCGCGGCATCGGTCGCGAGGCTGCGCGCTGTTCACCCTAAGGTCGAGCAAGCGCTCAAGACGAACGTCGTGGATGCCAAGCTGCAACCTTACTTCGAGGCTCTACTTGCTCACGTGCCAGCGGGAAATTACTACGCGGGTTTCAAGCTGCTGCGCAGAGACGAGGATCAACCGGAGGAGGAGGAAAAAGCTCAGACCACCGGCACGGCGGAGGACGTCTCAGCGAGCACCGGTGAGGAGGCTGGGGCAGAAGTAGTCCCCGAAACTTCTGTCGAGCCCGAGTTCAGATCAGGCGCCGAGGAAGAAGCTCGCCCCATCCTGCATTGGTTCTTCTTGCCGCTGGCGGTGAAGCCGGGTGCGAAGGTACCCAGCAACCTCGTGGCCTGGGAGGCCACTTCGCGCTCTGGGCGGGCGACCTATTTCTTCCGGCTCGTGCCGCCCGAGCAGGGGGCGGAACTTCAGGACGCCGCGAAGAGCGCCGCCCTCGTCGAAGCCGCAATTCGGCAACTGAATCGGGCCATTGTCCTGCTCGACTTTCGGCGCGAACCCATTTATTTGCCCGGCGATTCCCTTCAGATCCAACCGCGCTTCCGCCGCTACGCCATCGCCTGCCGCAAGCTGCCGGAACTGGTCGGCTTGCGCTCTTCGTTCCTCGGCCGCGCGCTGCACACCTCTCTGCCGGCATGGCAGAAACAATTCGAGTCCTATCTCGCCAAGGCGTGAGTCGGGGACTCAGTGCGAAGAGTGTTCGCCCTCTCGCAGTAGGCGCACGCGTAAGATCTTGGCCTTTTCAGGCAGCGCGACGTGCGACTCATCCCCATTCAGCCGGCGCGTGGGGATCCAGCGCTTGCCTTCGAAGGTGCCCTCCTCCAAGGAAAGGAACTGGGCGTTGCGAGGCGGGCCGGTCAGCTCGCGAAATACCACCCTGAATCCAGCCCCCGCCATCACGTAGTCAGCGGGGGCGAGTTCGACGATCATCCCTCGTCCCCGCGGTCCTTCCGGTGTGTAGGGCTTGGGAAAATTCACGACGGCTGCGAGGCTCCTGTCCAGCCGGACAGCCTGCTCCCGATCTTCATCCTGAACGATGGCGTGCAGCTTTTTACTCCCCTGGTTCGCGGCAATCAAGTCGAGTAGCGGCCGTAGCACGCGGTAGGTGTCTTCGAACTCGACGGCCCCTTCAGTCACCTTGCCGTCCTCGACGGCCTCGTCGATTCCAAAAGGACTGAAGCCCAATCCGTCGAACGCGGCGAAGGTCAGGAACGCGTTGGCTGCGTTGTGCGCAACGAAGCCGACTTCAGGAACAAACAAGGGATTGTCTGCGCGCATGTACGCGGCGCAGGTCTGCTGGTATTTCGGGAGATAAATATCCGGAGCCAGCAGGTCCAAGTGCGGCGCTGCAGCTTTCCAGATGTCGAGCACATGCTCGATGGGCCCGCCGCTGGGCCAGCGGCCCGCGCGCTCGTTGCCCGGATTCATCAGCCAGGCGTTCACGTACATGGGGAGGGGGTACGCCTGCTTGCCCGCCGCTGCCACGCGATCAACGTAGTGTGCGATGTGCCACGCACTGAAAACCTCCGGCGCGAGTTCACCAAAGACCTCTGGCCACGTTCCCGCCGGTCGGAAATTCGCCGCCGCCCACACCGTCTTCAGACTCGGCGTCAAGGCGCTTCGATGCTGCGAGAGATAAGTCATCAATTCCGCTGGCACCGGGCCCTCGAACCATCGCGTGGCCTCTGGGGAGTACTCGCGGTCCGTGCCCAGCAGACCTGTTTCATTCTCGACCTGCACCATGATGACGGTTCGATCCGCCTCATCAACCCGGCGAAGATGTTCCATCAACGCGGCGAAGGCGCGCGCATCGGCAACGCGAGCAGCCTCACAAAGCGGCGAGAGAATTTCGAGCTCCTCCCTGCGCGGCCCAATGACACGCTGGAACTGGGCTTTGTCGCGTTTCACCCACTCCGGCGTGTAATGCATTTCACCGTTCTTCCATGATGCGAACCACAGGAGCACCAGTCGCAAGTGGTTGCGTCGCGCGCCCGCCAGGATCTCATCGGCGAGATGGAAATCAAACTTCCCGGCCTGGGGCTCGATGAGCTCCCAATAAAGTGGCACTTCGGCAGTGTTGCTGTGCAGGGCCGCTAACGAACGCCAGACGGGCTCAAGATCCTGTGGGTTCGTAGCGCTCGAGTTGTGCGCCTGCCCGCCGAGGATCAGAAAGGGCTTGCCATCCACCAACAACTGATAATGGCCGCTTACGTTTTCAATTCGAGGGATGGGCCGTGGGTTCTCCTGAGCCTGCGCCGGCAGGACTGCGAACACGAAAAGGCTGACGAAAAAAGCAACGCGATAACGCATTAGAATTCTCCTTGAGCCAGTGCTCGCTTGCAGGAAAGGACGTCACCTCGGGGATCGGATGGGCGGGCCTTCACCCCCTGGAACCCTCAGCGGCTGAATCTACACCGGCCGATGAGGGGGCAACGCCACGGCACGGCTGAAGCTGTGCCCTGACGAAGATAGCGGCCGCGGGCCGTAAGGGCTCTGCCCGCGGGGCTGCGGCCCCGGCCTTCGGTGCGAATAATCACGCTTTGTTCCGCAACGAGACGCCTTTGAAAGTCTGATTACAACCAAAAGGGTAACCCAACTATTGGTGCTCGATGCAAAGAAAATCGTGGTATTCGTCCAGTGTAACCTTTTCGGGACGGAAGGGCAGGGAGATCTCTCCTTGTGTCGTCGTCGACCCCTTTATTTTGACGAAGCCCAATCGTCGTGGGGCCCCGCCCACCGTGAGGTACACCGGTACACGCATTTCGAATTGATCCGAAACACCCTCCTGGGTGAGAGAGGTTTGCAGAATGGTTTGGCCGCTGTCGCCGGGCTTCAGTGAGTAACTGAACTCGTATTCCGGGACCTCCGTCCCATAGACCCACTCGTTGAAGAACCAGTCCATGGGCTGTTGCGTATATTTTTCAACGATGCGTTGGAAGTCCGCCGTTGAGGCGTTGTGATTGGCGGAATTCGCCACAAACTCGCGCATCATGGAGATGAAGCGCGCGTCGGGCTCGGATTTACGTGGGTCTTCGAGAAGCGCGCGGAGCATCTCCAGGACGTAAGCCCCCTTGTAATAGATCAGGTACATGGAGTTGCGCGGCTCCAGATAGGCGTTCAACTGGTAATTCAGGTAGAGTGGCCCCACATCGACCGGCCGGTGTCCTGCACGGTCCTTCGAAAGAAGCCATTTGCGTTTCAGATCCCAGAAGGCGTGGAATTTCTCGGGGTCGAACTTCTTCAAGTAAAGGGCGGCGGAAAACTCTGCAAACCCTTCGGACATCCACTGGTCGCGATAGGTCTTCCAACCCACCACGTGCCCCCACCACTGGTGCGCCATCTCATGCACCGCGACGAGATTGTAGAACTCCTGCCCCTCTGCAGTGTCTTGCAGGTGCAGTTGATGCCGCGTCGTCGCATCGAGCAGGGAATCGTAGGGAAGGAAAATGAGCATTGGCCAGCTCTGCCCGTAACCTCGGATCGGCTGCTCCGTCACCGCAACTTCCTTGAACGGGAGCTTTCCGAAGTAGTACTCGTAGAGCTTGAGCGCCTGGAAACTGATCCCCGCCGCGTAGGCCGTGTTGGCTGCCGTATTAAACCCGCCCGTGGCAATGCCCATCTTTCCCGCGAGATTCCGTTCCCCGCCGATGCCGCTTTTGAGCTCCGCTATGTCAATCGCGCTCTGCAACCCTTTCAGCTCATCGGGAATTTCTTTGCCGCCGTACGCCGTCACGGTCAAGTCCGAATCGGATTGATTCTTCTCCACAAAATCACCGTAGTTGAAACCCACGACGCTGAAGGGAACATCCGAATCCCAATCGGTCTCGAGTCCCTCCTTATCTTTGGACGACTTCACCAAGCGGCCCGTCCCCACGAACTTGAAGTTCTTGGGCGAGAGGAAATGCAGCGAGTATCGGGTGCGGTCGTCGAAGGCACCGAAGCTCGGAAACCAGGATTCGCGCGCGGTCACGTAGTAAAGCCCCGAACCGCGCTGGTGGACGATGCGGCTGTCGCCGGTCGAATCCTCCTCGTAGACAATCTTCATCGTGTATACCTTTCCCGCCGCGGCCGGCTCCGCCAGAATTACCCACGGGTCGCTGTCTAAGTTGCGTGCTTCCTGGACGAAAGCCAGCTTTTTACCCTGGGCGTCCGGGATCGAGGAAATCCTGAGCACGCCGCTCAGGCTGAGCGGCAACACGCGTGCCGTGCCTCCCGGCACTTCGAATTCCATGGAAGCCGCTGCGGAAAGTCGATTGTCCTTCGCGATTTCGGTGTCAATGCTCTCTTGGCGGCAATGCGCGAGCAACGTCCGATGCTCCGGCCAAGCCGTATGTGCGTACTCCTCCGCACGGCGAAAGCCTGCCCACCACTCGAAGTACTGGTCACGGTTGTAGTGGATGAGCATGACCTCTTCATCGTTGGAAAAGTCCGGCAACAGCAAGGAATCGCGATTCCAACTGACCTGATAGATCAGGTCACCATGGCGATGGCCCTTGAAATCCGCCAGGAAGAACCCCTTGCTGGAAGGGTCGGTCAGGTCAGCCAGCATGCGTGCCCCAAGGTTGCGCATCACCAAGTTTCCCTTCCGCCGGTTTTCCCACCAGTGGTTAAAGCTCTCTGCGTATTTCCTCTGGGCGGCCTCGAAGGCCTGCGTTGCCGTCTGGGGGTTGGCGCCCGTGCGAATCTTCACCAGCTTCTGCAACTGCTCCCAGGAACCGTCGGTGAAGAAAAACACCGCCTGCTTGAACTCATCCTGGAGGGTGGGGCCGCCTGCGAACCGTGCGATCTGGCGTTGCAGGGCGGGCGTCGGCGGTTTCAGTCGAATCGTGCCTTTCCCTTCAAAGTACGCAGCCAGAACGCGGCCTGCAACCGGCTCGGCGAAAGTAAGATGGCCGTCGACGAACGTGAAGGTTGCGGCGTCGCATTGCCATTCGACATTCTCAGTAATGGCCCATTGTTCACCCCCGTGAATTGCCCGGAGCTGGGCATATACTTTCAGTAATTCCTCAGAAGGCGCGGTGGGCAGATCGACCGCACTCGCGCCCGTGCACAGACTGAGACACAGCATGAGTTTCCAGATTCGGGTGGACATGATGGCAACCTCGGGCAAAATGGCATGGACCTAGCATAAATCGAAATGGAAGGTAACTAGTCATGTATTGGACTCAAGCTTATCCCTCCTCGGGACGAGTGTCAACCTGACGGATATCCAAACCTTCTTTCCCCATTCCCAAGGCCGTCTAGGGGACGCTGCAGACCATGGCGACAGCGACGCTTGTAGCGTGTCCCCGTTGTGACATCCGACTGGGTGTTGCGGCGCTGGGGAGTCGCCGTGGCGACTGGGAAGTGGCGTAACGAAGCGCATCTACGCTGGGTTGAATTGAAAGAACGTGGGCTCCGTACTCGGGGGCACAATCCGGCCGCGACAATAGGGTGATGCCCGAGAAGAGATGTCAACCCAAGAAGGCGGGACCGGCAAGGCAGGGCAAAGCCGGCTACGCGATCCGGGCCCCCAAGCTGGCTGCTCGCGAGGGGGGCTACGGGTTCTTCCGCGCTGGGGGTTCCAAAACGCGCTTACGGTAGGCAGCGAGTGCTTCGGGCGTGCGCTTGGACATCCATTCGGCGTACTTCTCCGCCAGGGTCTCGAGGCTCTTCCACAAGTAGGGGTTCTTGTTTTGCCCGCGCATCTGCGCCGCCACCGGCTTGACCCGTTCCCAGGTCAGCCAGAGCTCGCTGGTGTTCTCGAAGAAGAATTCTTCTTTGATGAGGCCGTGCAGAACGATGGAAGCAGCCATATCCCAGTAACTGACGGCCATGCGGAACAAGGCGTTCTGCTCAGAACCGGGCGGGCAAACTTGGTTGAAATCCTCCAGCGATTTGGCGCGAAATTCCCGAGCCAGCCATTCGCGCGCTTGGCGCAGCTTGGCTTCGCGCCGGAGATCGTAAAGACGCAGCAGCAATTCTGCGTCGTAATTGTCGGGATGCTCTTTCACGGGATCCTCCCTGAAACTTCACCCTGAATGGTCGCAACGGACGCGCCGCTGTTAAAGCAACGCGCTGCTCCGCCCGTAACTAGCCATCTTATCACGGATTCGAAAATGCCCTGAGCTCGGCCGCCGTGGCGTGCATGGCGGCGCAAGACTCACTTGCTACGCGGAGGCATTGGTGGGATGAGTTCAGCAAGCAGCGCCAGGACTTGCCGCTCGATCACGTCCCGCACGTCCCGGAAAGTATCCATGCCGTGGGCATACGGATCGGGGACATGCCATTCTACGACATGCCCTTTGAAGCCCGCGGGCACGGGACACACCACTTCGAAGCCCATTCCCACCACCACGTCCATCTCTGCCACCGTAACCTCACGCACGGCCTTCGACGACTGCCCTTCAAGGGAGAGTCCCTTCTCGCACATCACCTCGTAGGTTTCTGCGGCGATCACACCCAGGGGATGCGAGCCGGCACTGAACGCTTGCACCTTGCCGTCGCCGAAATGGTTCGCATACGCCTCAGCCATCTGACTTCGGCAGGAGTTGCCGATGCAGACGAACAGGATCTTGAGAGGACGGTTGCTCGGTTGGGTCATCGGTTCATTGGGCCATCGGGTGAATGAGTGATTGATTCATTGAGTGATCGAACGATCGTAGCTCCGGCTATGGTCCTCATTTACTCAATCACACAATTGCTCGATCCCTCAGTCTTCCCAAAAAGTAGCGGTGGATCGTCTCGTCTTCCGTCAACTCCGGATGAAACGTCGCCGCCAGGATGTTTCCCTGCTCGACCAGGACCGGCAGGCCCTCGCACCGGCCCAGCACGCGCACGCTTTCTCCCACACGGCGGATGATAGGCGCGCGGATGAAGACCATCTCCACGGGGTGGTCAGCGAGCTCGGGGCACTCGCCCGGCCGAACGGAGCTGTCAACTTGGCGGCCGTAGGCGTTGCGCTCAATCGCAATGTCGATCAGGCCCAGCTTCTCCTGCGGCGGGTTCAGCACTTCTTTCGCCAGCAGGATCGCCCCGGCGCAGGTACCGAAAACCGGCTTTCCCTTTCCTGCAAAATCCCTAATGGCGGCGCCCATGTCTTCGTTCGCAAAGAATTTCAACATCGTCGTGCTCTCACCGCCGGGCATGATGATCCCACTGACTCCTTCGAGCTCTGCCGCATGCTTCACGAGCTTCCACGGCGCCGCAATTCGATCAAGCATCTTGGCGTGCATCGCAAAATCGCCCTGGATGGCGAGAATGCCGATGGGCCTGTTGCCTTTGTTCATAGGAGAAGTTCGTTGTCGGTGGTGCCTTGTCAGTCGCCAGTTGTCAGTGGCTTGTTTCCGCGCAGTCTTGCGGGGAGCGGTGTATTTGCGACGGACAACGGACCACAGATAGCAGAAGGTTCTTGTTCACCACCCCCGCGTCTGCAGCAACTCCTTGGGATCCAACTTCTGGACGTCGATGCCGCGCATGGCTTCGCCCACTTCCGCCGAGCACTCGGCCACGACTTGCGGCTCGTTGTAGTGCGTGGTGGCGCGGACGATGGCCTTGGCGCGCTTGTCGGGGTCCGAGGACTTAAAAATGCCTGAACCCACGAAGACTGCCTCCGCGCCGAGCTGCATTACCAGCGACGCATCCGCGGGCGTGGCGATCCCCCCGGCCGAGAAGTTCGGCACCGGCAGCTTGCCGTTCTGGCTCACCCATTTCACCAAGTCGTAAGGCGCGCCGAGTTCCTTGGATTTGGCCATCAGCTCCTCTTCGCGCAGTGTGGTGATCTGGCGGATCTCGCTGGTGATGGCGCGCAGGTGGCGTACGGCCTCGACGATGTTGCCCGAACCTGCCTCGCCCTTGGTGCGGATCATCGCCGCGCCCTCGCCGATGCGCCGCAGTGCTTCGCCCAGGTTACGCGCCCCGCACACGAACGGCACCTTGTAAGGCCACTTGTGGATGTGGTGTTCCTCGTCCGCCGGGGTCAGCACTTCGCTCTCGTCGATGTAATCAACGCCCACGGCCTCAAGTACCTGCGCCTCCGCGAAGTGGCCGATCCGCGCCTTGGCCATGACCGGAATCGTCACCACGTCCATGATTTCCTTAATGATTCTGATGGAGGCCATGCGGGCCACGCCGCCTTCCTTGCGGATGTCCGCCGGCACGCGCTCCAGCGCCATAACGGCCACGGCACCCGCGTCCTCGGCAATTTTAGCCTGCTCGGCGGTCGTGACGTCCATAATGACCCCGCCCTTCAGCATTTCCGCCAAGCCCACTTTCAATTTCATTTGCTGATCATACTCCCACATGACATTGCTCCTTCTTAAGATGAAGATTCCTTGGCCGCATTCCGATGACTTCGCAAGGCCTCGGGCCGGAGCGCGGCATCCACCTCGCGACCCAGGCGCGTGATGATGCCGGGCAGGGCTCGAATATCCGCGAGGGAAGTGCGGAAATTCACGATGCAGGCACGCAGCAGGAACGCTCCGTCGATGACCGCGTTCGTCAGAAAGGCCTCGCCGCTCCTCTGCAACCGGAACAGCAATTCGCCGTTGAGCTGGTTAAGATACGCCTTCACTTTTTCGTCGCCGGGCTGAAGATCGCGCGGCACGTATCGGAAGGTCGAAATGCTCAGGCCCTGCCGAAAAGCCTGCAACTCCGGATTGGCCGCGGCGAGTTCGTGCAGGGTTTCAGCCAGGTGGATATCCTCCGCGATCATGCGCGCATAACCTTCGCGCCCCACCTGGCGCAAGGCGAGCCAGATTTTCAGGGCACGGAAGCCACGCGAGTTTTCCGGCCCATACTCAAAGAAATTGAGAGCCTCTTCTTCCTGCAGCATTCGGTAATACGCTGGCGTGTGCTGCGTGAAGGCGTCACGCAAGGCGTTGCGGTCGCGCACGAGCGCGCATCCGGCCTCGAGTGGTGCATAGAGCCATTTGTGCGGGTCCACGGCCACGGAATCGGCCTCGCTCAAGCCGCGCAAATCCGCAGGCGCATCCGGCAAGACCGCCGCAAAACCACCGTAGGCGCCATCCACGTGGAACCACAGCCCGTGCTCGCGCGCGATGGCGGCGATCTCCGGCAGGGGATCGATGGCGCCGGTGCTGACCGTGCCGGCCGTGCCGATCACCATGAACGGCAATTCACCTTTCGCCTTGTCCGCCCGGATCCGTTCGCGCAATTCGGTGGTGTTCAGGCGCAGGTTTGAATCCACCGGAATCCAGGCGATCGAATCAAGCCCCAAGCCGAAAAGGTCCACGGCCTTGTGAATCCAAGTATGGGTTTCGGTCGAAGCGTAAAGGCGTAATCGCCGACCATCGTCGGAGGCGAGGCCGTGCGTGCGCAAGTCCCAGTCAGCTTTTGCCTTGCGTGCCGCAAGAAACCCCACGAAGTTGGCCATGGTACCGCCCGTGACGAGCACTCCACCCGCCGCGCGCGGGTAGCCGATCATCTCGGCGATCCAGCGGATGGTCTGCGCCTCGATCTCACTCGCCATGGGCGACAGAACCCATCCACCACAGTTGGGATTGACCGCGGCGGCCAGCAACTCTCCCAGCGCGCCGAGGGGAGCGGCAGGCGAGGTGATGAACCCCATGAAGCGGGGATGACCGTTGAAGAGCGAATGGTCAATCAACACCTGCGCAGCTTCCTCCAGTAGCTGGTCCGCAGCAGTCCCCCGCTCGGGCAGCGGACCATCACCCAAAATGGCCCGAACCTCGCGGGGCGATTCACCGGGACTCACCGGGCGGCTGGGCAGTGAGCCCAGGAATTCAGCGATGCGGTCCACGAGGCGATGACCCAGAGCGCGAAATTCCTCCGGGCTCATCTCCAGCGGAACACTGCGACGCTCTGCGATCCGATTTGGCTCGACTCCTTGCATTCCGATTCCTTTCGACACCCGACTTGAATTGCCGATCCACCCACGGGAGGCCCTGCTTGCCTCGGCGGGGAGCTCAGACGAGCGCGACACTCTCGCCGGCGGGCGAAGTCTGCCTTCCTTTCTTTGCTCGGCGCATCTCTGCTTTCAGGATCTCGCCCAGGATCGCAACACCCTTCTCAATCTTATCATCGGGCAGCGCCGTGTAGCATAGACGTAGCGCGTTGTGTTTGGGATTTTGAAAATAGAAATAGCGTGCGGGTGCGAACATCACGCGACGCTCGCGTGCCTTCACGAGAAGTTCCGAAGCATCCAGCCACGCCGGCAATTCCACCCACACGGACATGCCACCCTCGGAATAGCTCACGCGCACCTGGGGTGGAAAATGTCGCTCGATGGCGTGCCGGAGCACGCCCTGCTTGTGCTCATAAGCTTTGCAGGTCTTGCGGATCCATTTGTCGAGCCAACCGCGGCGGCCCAATTCCTGGAGCACGGCCTGCCCCAGCAGGTTGGTGTGCAGATCGGCTCGCTGCTTGGCCCAGCGGAGGCGGGCAATCACCCGCCGCGAGGCTACAATCCAACCCACGCGCAGGCCCGGGAATCCAACTTTCGAAAAGCTGTTCAGATAGATGACCAGGCCTGCCGTGTCGAGGGCTTTCAAGGGAGGAACCTGCCGGCCGCGGTAGCGTAGCGCGCCGTAAACGTCGTCCTCGACGATCGGAACCTGAAAACGTAGTGCGAGTTCCAGCAAGCGCTTGCGGGCCGCAAGCGGCATGGTGTGGCCGGTGGGATTCTGGAAAGTCGGGCTGCAGAAAATGAGTTTGACGCGCGTCTGCTCGAGCAGGGCCTCGAGCGCATCGAGATCGAGGCCTTCCGTCGTGACGGGAACGCCAATCAGGCGGACTCCCGGCGACTCGAAGACATTCCAGAGGCCGGTGTAAGTGGGGTTTTCGCAAACGACCGTTTCGCCTGAGGAAATGAGCGTGCGGCGCAGCAGGTCCAGCGACTGCTGACATCCGTGCGTCACCAGAATCTCATCCAGTTCCACGGGAATGCCGTCGCGCCGCAGACGAGTCTGCAAATAAACCTTGAGAGGCAGGTATCCGTCGGTGGATCCGTACTGCAGCAGGCGTCCGCCCTCGCGGCGCAGGACGGCGTCGGCGGCCCGGCGGACAAGGTCCGGCGGCGTGAGTTCTTCGGCCCCGTGGGCGGCGGCAAATGAGATGACGCCTTCCTCGACGGAGCTGGCCATCAAACGTCCCAAGGAATCGTCACGAGGCTCTTCCGGAAAGAAACTCTCCCAGAAAAGATCATGGGATGGTCGGCGCGTCATACTGCGGGGAGTGTGGAGCGTGTCCGCAAGCGCGGTTACGAAGGTGCCGCGCCCCACCGTGCCCTGGATCAGGCCCTCGGCTTCGAGGTCGGCGTAGGCGTTTCCCACCGTGGTCCGATGTACGCCCAGGTGATGGGCGAGCTCACGACTGGGCTCCAGACGGTCACCGGGTTTCAACCCACCGGTCAGGATGCGTTCGCGGATTTGATCGCGAATTTGCACATACAGGGGCTTGCGCAAGCTCGGATCCAGCGTTACGAGCATGGTGGTTCGACTCCTCTGGCCTGATGACCAGTCCAATTTAAAGCCAATGAGGAGACTTGTAAAGAGCCAAGTAGGCCAAGGTGCAAGCGGGCCAAATTGCCTGCCAGGGTTTTGGCCCTCTGTACTGCCAAGGTTAAGTTTCCCCGCCGCGCGCGAAGATTTCTCCCCTGTCAGTAGTACCTCCGTGCCCGCGGTGTTGAGGCATGAGAGGCACGGAGGTCACGGAGAACTTCGTTTTGGTTGCGGCCAACGGCCGCGCTACCGTAGGTCCATCCCTGCAGTGGATTCACGATTCGGGATTCAGGGAAGACGACGGTGTGCGTGGTCAGTTATCCCCGGTCCGCTGTCCGTCGAGAAGAGAAGTAAGAACGGAATGAACTTGGGACCATCCCTCCAAGCTACGGCGCGCTGTCAACTCGTTTCAGGCCGCCACCCGGGACCAAGACAGCATCAGAATCCAGTTGGCGGGCCTGCCGCCCAACTCCATCGTAAGTGAAACCGGCTTCGATGACGGCTTTGGGATCCAGAATGTTCCGCGCGTCCACGAGCACATCCCCATGCGACATCGCCTTCAACCGGCGCAAGTCGAGAGAGCTAAACTGCTCCCACTCCGTCAGAATCAACAGACCACGGGCTTCTGAGGCGGCCTCATAGGGGCTGGAGCAGAACACCACCTGGCTTGAGGTGAGGAGGGCTCGAGCGTTGCGGTTAGCCGTCGGGTCGTACACGCGCAACCGCGCGCCTTCCGCCAGCAGCAATTCGCAGATGCGGATCGCCGGCGAGCAGCGCACGTCGTCCGTATTGCCTTTGAAGGAAAGCCCCAGAACCCCGAGGGTGCAGTCCCGGAGCTTTCCTAGGCGGGATTTCACCTTTCCCACAATGTGGTGCGCTTGGGCGTTATTCACCTCCACCGCCGCTTCCACCATCTGCACCTTCACTCCGGTCGCCTGAGCTTGCTGGATCAAGGCGGCGGTGTCTTTCGGCAGACAGGAGCCACCAAAGCCCGGGCCCGGAGAAAGGTATCTGCCGATGCGGGGGTCCAGGCGCAGCGCCGCGGAGACCGCCTGCACGTCACAATCGAGGCCATCACAAAGATTGGCAATCTCGTTGATGAAGGAAACCTTCAGAGCCAGGTAAGCATTGGCAGCGTACTTGATGATTTCCGCAGTTTCGTTGCTCGTCACCACCAGAGGGGTTCCCGCCGCGAGCAAGGGACGGTAAATCTCTCTCATGATCTCGAGCGCCCCTTCGCTGCTGACGCCGAGCACGATCCGGTACGGCTTGAAGAAATCTTTCACGGCCGAGCCTTCGCGCTGGAACTCGGGATTGGAAACCACGTCAAACGGAACCGGGGTCTTCTGGTGCTGGCGGATCAGGCGCGTGAGCTCCGCCGCGCTTCCCACGGGCACGGTGCTCTTGATGACCATCACCGTGTAGTGTTCCATGGCGCTGGCGAGCTGCTGCCCCACTTCATAGAAAGCCTTCATGTTGACACGGCCGTCGGGCAGGCCTTCCGTGCCCACGGCGATCAGCACGACTTCAGATTGCCGGACAGACGCTTCGACGTCCGTCGAAAATTGCAGGCGGCCCGCCTGCAAGTTGCGCTGAGCGAGTTCCGGAAGCCCAGGCTCGTAGATCAGGGTTTGCCCCTGGCGCAGGAGCTCAATCTTGCTGGCGTCCTTATCGAGGCAAATGACCTGCTGGCCGAAATCAGCCAGGGCAGCGCCGGCCACCAGCCCGACATATCCCGTCCCGATTACTGCAACGCGCATCCTTCCTCCTGGGGAATCTGGGTCATTTGGCAACGCCCGACCAATCGATTCGAGCAGGTGTCCCGGTGCGCCGGGTATCAAGACCATCAAACGGAAGGCCCCGAAAGCCCGTGCCGCTCGAAAGAAACCGAGCCTTTGATCCGGCCCACAGCCCCGCTGGCATCTGCCAGAAACCCACGCGCGTGGAGTCTATCAGGAAGGCAGGTGATTCTCAATGTATTCACCTGTCGGGCGTTTAGACCAGGCACAAGTTGGTCAAAGGTCGCAGGGGCGACGGAAGCACGTCCGGGACGACTCGCCGTTTGAATCGTCAGCTCCGAGGCCTGGAGGAAAGGATTCGGCTCGCTCTCCGCACGGGTGGTTCGTAGACCGAAACCGGCCGTCCGGGTTTGAGCTTGCCTTGGCAGGGCCGCCGGCGTAGGATTTCGGGCGAAAGCGGAATCGAGAACGGAAATTCCCGTGTATACGCTCAGGCGCCGGAAGGTCAAGAGGGAATCTCGGTCAAAGGGATTTCCTGCGAAATCGGCCCTGGAGGTTCAGTTGCGTCGAACCTCCAAGGCGGTTTCTGTTGAGGCCTATATCCTGCGGTTGCAAGTGCCAGTCCCGTGCCCGCCAGGTTAGGTTCTTTTCGGAAGCGCTCGCAGTCAACCCAAGCGCCGTGTGGGCAGAGCGGGTTCGGGACTTCTTTAGGCGGTCACGGGTCTAGGGCAAGGTCACCTGGAGGCATTATGCGTCACCGGACTGATCGAAGGGGATTCATGCGTTTGTTGGCGGGGGCATCCGTAGCGCCTGCCGCGCTGCGGGCTGTGGAATCGCTCGCGGCTGTGTCTGTCGGCGAGGGCAGTCCTGGGCCGAAGGTCTTCTTGGAGCCCTTCAACTACCAGGGTGTGCGACTGCTCGACGGCATGTTGCGGAAGCAATGCCTTGGGGCGCGCGACTACTACTTCAACCTTCCCGATAATGACATCCTGAAGGGATTTCGGAAGAGGGCGAGGATGCCTGCGCCGGGCAAAGACCTGGGTGGCTGGTGCCGAAACGACACCTCGGTGGTCTTCGGGCAATGGTTAAGCGGCATGGCTCGCATGTCCAAGGCCACCGGCGACGCCGCCCTCCGTCTCAAGGCCACCCGGCTCATGCGCGAGTGGGCCAAGACGGCGGCGGCCGACGGCCTTTTCTACGATACCAAAGAAACCAAGGCTGAGCACACCCACTATGTATTCGACAAGACCGTTTGCGGTCTCGTCGATCTTTACGAATACGGTGGAGAGAAGGAAGCTCTGCCGCTGCTTGATAGGCTGACGGATTGGGGCATGAAGACGCTCGATCGCACCCGGAAGCCCGCCACGCCCGCAGATCCCGATGCGCGGAGTTGCGGCAACGAGTGGTACACGCTTTGCGAGAACCTTTACCGGGCGTACCAACTGACCACTGATTCCAAATACAAAACCTTCGGCGACCTGTGGCGTTACACGACTTACTGGGGCATGTACGCCACCAGCGGTGGGCCTATGCCTCAAGGTCTACACGCCTACAGTCATGTCAACACGCTGAGTAGTGCGGCCATGACGTATGCGGTTACGGCAGAGCCGGCCTATTTGAAAGCGATGGTCAACGCCTACGACCACTTCCAGAACGTGCAGTGCTATGCCACGGGCGGCTACGGGCCGACCGAAAGGCTCGTGGCGCCAGACGGGGAGTTGGGGAGGTCGGTCGAAAGAGAAGCCAATACCTTCGAGACACCCTGCGGAAGCTGGGCCGTGTTCAAGCTCGGACGCTACTTGATGCAGTTTACCGGCGAAGCCCGGTTTGGCGATTGGATCGAAAAGCTCTTGTACAACGGGATTGCGGCGGCGCTGCCGATGGCCGCGGGCGGAAGGACTTTCTATTACTCCGACTACCGGCTGGGTGCCGCCTACACGCTCGGCTCCGCGCGCAAAGTCTATTACTGGGATGCTTACCCTTGCTGCTCGGGGACCTATATCCAGGCGGTAGCTGACTACCACAATCTGATCTACTTCAAGGACCGGGACAGTCTGTACGTCAATCTCTTTGTGCCCTCGACAGTTACGTGGAACCTGGACGGGCAAGAGGTTCAGGTCGAGCAAGCGACGGAGTATCCGGAATCGGATACCACGACCCTGACCCTCCGGCCAAAGCGCAGTGTGTCGTTTAACCTGAAATTCAGGGTGCCCGGATGGGCGCATGGAGCGAGCGTCGAGGTCAACGGCGTCAAGCTTGAGGTGCCCGCTCGTCCGGGCACGTGGGCTGTGGTGCATCGGTCCTGGAACCCCGGGGATCGGCTGACCATCCGGATTCCCATGCGTCCGCTGTTTGTCCCCATTGACAAACAGCATCCGCACAGAGTCGCGTTGATGTATGGCCCGGTGGTTCTGGTTCAGGACGGGCGATGGTCGCGGGGGCTGAGTAAGGCGCCGAGCGATCCGGACCTTTCGAAGTGGCTCGTCCGCATGGGGAAGCTGCTGGAGTTCCGCGTCGCAGAGCAGCCCAGGGAAACCTTTGCGCCAGCCTGGGGGACGTTCATGCCCTTCTACCGGGCGGGCGAAGGTATTCCCTATCGGATGTATTATGACCTCGAGGCTTGAGGCTCGCCCGCTACGTCCTCGTTGGGCTTGTCCCAGGCGGAATTCTCACGGCGCTATGCCGTCAGCCCGCGCGGGGTCTTGTTTGGCTTACAAGTGGGGTCGGGTGCTCAGAGCCTTCCTGCCAGGCCTCTCGAAGGCGTCCCACTTGGTTGGCTGTGCGGTGGCTTTACGCTCCTCGCTCACGAGAGGCTCGAGAACAACCCATGCCTTCGCGAGTGTATCACCCCAGACTGCAAGCATCCTGCGTTGACCCAGATATGGTGCTAAGCGAACGAACTCGTCGATTCTGCGGCAGACGTTCAGACCGAGGGTTTTGTCTCCGGGCGCCCGAGACGCTTGGAGGTCGTCGAGGCGGGCAAAGATTTTTCTGCGATCTTCTGTGAAGTCGTTGGAGCCCCAGATTTCCTGGGCCTTCAGCCACGCCTCGAAGCGAAGTTGCCTAGCCGCAAACACAATTCCGCCAGCGCCGGCGAGCGTGGCCAGGGCGCTCAGGGCGGACCAAAACGTATCGCATTTGATGAGTTCAAGCATGGCGGCCTGTACCTCCTGTTCGGCTGACGCCTAACTCTGTATTGGATTGATCCGCATAGTATTCGGAAAACGGCGTTGTGGGAAGCGAAATAGGCGGTTCTGAGCGAGTGGTCGACTCGGAAACTACCCCAGGACCATGCGGCTTCCTCTGACTGTCGGCGGTCCACTTGGGCTTGGTCGGCTTACCGTAAGAGTGATCCGAAACCGTGTGGTTTCGACACCATCTCTTACCTTTGAAGAGCGGGTAGCGCAGAGTTCGGCTTTTTCGAACTCTGCGGTTCTTTCGATCAGGAGAGCCGCAGAGTTTCTGAGACGCGAAACTCTGCGCTGCCTGCTCACCCGCAACTGGGCAAAGGCTGCAGAGTTAAACCCCGATCCCGAAATTGGCCTTGCCCGTCCGTTTCCAAGCCGAGTGTTTTGAAGGTGATCCGAGGTGCCTTGGACCGACTCTGTGCGCGCCTACTTGACGGTGATTGATAGAAACCCGGAAGCGGTAGAAAAAGCGCTCATGAACAAGGCGTGAGGTGCGAAGAGTATCAAGCGTGGGAAAAGCCCACGGTCAGAATTGCTCTGGCCGTGGCTAGCCGCTCGGGGTCAACAAAGCTCTAATCTCCGCATCTGTGAGGCAGCCTGATTCATGTAATGCAATCGCAACCCGCACAATACTCTCCTTGTTATCAGGGATGGTTTGGCGAGCTCGATTCCATGCTTTCTTACGGATTGCCAAAGCGTCTTCAGCATGAATATCGTGCTTGGGCATGTCACAAATGGAGATCTTCTCCACCCGCACACTGTCGGTCTCGTCAATGTTCTCCCACAGACGCAAAGCATAGGTCTCAAAAGTTTCGTCCCCGACTTCAAAGAAAGCTTCAGCGAGCACTCCTGCATAGATCGCTGCGATGCGGCACTCGAAGAAAAGTTTGATTGGCTCATGTTCGCCCGGAAACACGTCGACAATGCACATCGCAGCCGTTTGTTTGCCTTCATCGGTGGAATCAGGTTGATCGCAAAGGCTGACAGGATCAGTGGATAAAGTCGCGGAAGTAACCGCGTGGCCTGCCTCGTGGATGTATTTTCTCGGGAGAGATACCCCGTTAACAACGATGTCTTTTGGAGGGTTCATAGGGTTCAGTTTGATCTTCCCATTCTCAAACCGTGTTTCCGTTTTAGTGAAGAGTTATCCGGCTCCCAGCCGGATTACTCTGCGCCCGCTTGACCCCGGAGCGGCACGTTACGTGTCTAGCATGTCCCAATCGTCTCCGAGCACCCAACGAAGAGCGGAAAGTTTGCCGCTGAGCATGCCCCATTCGAAATCATTCCACGGCCCAAGATTCTTCTTGCCGAATCGTTTCTCGGCATCACGCTTAGCCTTGAGCATTCCCTTTATTATATATTCGGGCGTCCCTTGCGAACGATAGTGCTCAGCGGGGGCTTTTCGGCCATACCAGACCTTCGTGAGGAACTCATCTTCGGCAGCCAGTATCTCCTTAATGCTTCGAAGGGGCATGTCGGTGAGGTCATACTTGCGCTGCAACGTCAGCTTTCGACGGAGCATGTGGGCAAGCTGAGGTTTTTCCCAGTAACGGATCTTGAACGACGGTCGGTTGTTACTACGATACGTGTCTAGATATTCCTTCGCCGGATTGCTCAGGAAATTCGAGGCGATGACTAAGGCCACATCGGGCCGTTCCGCTTCTGCCCATACAAGCAGGTTTTGCAGTTCTCTCGGGGGAACACCGCTCTTGAAGTGCTTACAGTCGATAAACCACCGCTCAAAGTGTTGACTACCATCAGGCTCAACCCGAAGATGGTCGCAAACGATATCGCGCCCTTTATCGGCTGGACTGGTCGCAAGTCCTGTTCCCTTGCGCCAATCGATGTTCACGAACCCCGACGCATGCAGCAAGTCGGCGCAGAACCCCTCGAAGTCAGTGCTCGAAAGCCCGTCAAAGCTAATAGCCATTCGGTTTAACCTCTGTAAGCGGGGTCCGCGGAGTTCAAGAACAACTCCGCGCTACCAAAACAAGGGGCTCGGCTGCCGGCCCGACCGAGCCTGCCTGTTCATTGCCATTTCCCTTCGGTTTGCTGGCGCGCCCCGCCGCGTGAGGGCTTGGCGGAGAGATTCGCCTTCCAGAAACTCCATGGCGATGTAGGGCGTGCCGTCATCGGCTTGGCCGGATTCGTAAATGGTGACGACGTTCGGGTGATGAATGCGCCCCGTGGAAGCCGCTTCACTCTGAAAACGCAGCAGGAAGTCGGGGTCGTCGAGAAGCTTGCGGCTCAGGACTTTGAGCGCCACCAGACGGTTGCCGACCGCGATCTGCTCGGCGAGGAAGACCGCACCCATGCCGCCCGCGCCCAGGCGGCGGACAATGCGAAATCGGCGAGCGAGGCCGGCGGCGAGATTGGCGTCGATCTGGATTCCCGCGTCCGCGGGAATGACGCGATGGAGGCTGTCCGGGGGAAGCGGCGCGCCGTCGCGCGGACAGAAATCAGTGTCGTCCGGATACGTTCTCTGGCATTTGGGGCAGGCGCGCATCGGGCTCCTTGGTAAGTTACGCCTGAGTAGCTGCCCGGTGTCGTGGAATAATACTATAGCGATCAGGAAAGGTACAACCGCCCGCGCACCATAACAGAATGCCGAGATCCTTCGCGGAGTTTACCCTGAGCGAAATGACAAAGTTCCTTCTCCCGCAAGGCGGGATCAGGATGACAGCGAATGGGCTCAGGATGACAGGCTTGGGCGTCTACGACACCCCGCAACATTTGTGTGACCCCAACTTGCGAATTCGGGTTCATTCCAGTTTGAATCGTTAGCTACGAGGCTTGGAGGAAAGGATTCGACTCGCGCTCCTCACCGATGGTGGTCGGCAAACCGTGTCCGGGAAAGACCGGCGTTCGATCGGGGAAGATGAGGAGCCGATGGCGAATCGAACGCAGGATTTCGTCGAAGGAACCACCCCAGAGATCCGTGCGGCCGATGCTGCCCCGAAACAACGTATCGCCGCTAAGAATTCTCTGCTTCTCTCCCGGCAGGTGGAGTGAGAGGCTGCCCGGAGAATGCCCCGGAGTGTGCAGAACCTCCAAGGTGAGCGCGCCGCAACGCAGTGTGTCGCCCTCCTTCAGGAACTGGTCCACGTCCACAACGCCGGGCGGTGGGACGCCCAGCCATTCCGCCTGCAACGCGAGGTGCTGATAGAGAGGGAGATCACCTTGATGCATCAGCACTGCGGCGCCGGTGGCACGCTTGAGCTTTTCGATCCCACCCACGTGATCGATATGCGCGTGAGTGGCGACGATGTATTTCGCGTGCAGACGGTGCTTGGCCAGAATCTGCTGGACACGCTCAATCTCGTCGCCCGGGTCGATCACTATGGCTTCGCCGGTGGATTCATCGCCCAGCACCGAGCAGTTGCACGCCAGCATTCCCACCGAAAGAACTTCGTGAATCATTTCCGCCAGTTTGCCTCTCTTTTCTGGATTCTGCCCCAGCCCTGACTCTTGATAATACTATCAAAATCCGAATCACGCGGAGCCTCGGCGAACGTCAAGCCCTGATCCCGAAGTTGGCTTTGCCCGTGGGTCTTTACCCCGTTCCTGAAGTTGCCGGGGCGAAGGCCCCCATCCGGATCCCGGCTTCAGGAACGGGGCTTAGGCCGAGGATTCTTAAGCTAATCCGAGCTGGTTTCGCTTTGCACTGTACGAACAAATCTAACTTCGGAGAAATTGGATTCTCAGAGGGCAACTCCTTGATCTCACAGGAGAAAGCGCTCGTTGAGACCCTCCAACTTCGGGATCGGGGTCAAGTGGCTGTGCCAACGCTCGGCGAGGGCCCCAGCCTAGCAGGTTGATGACAAACGGCCTCGCGGCTGCTGACCAGGTTGATGGTGTGTTGTAGCGCTGAGCTTTAGTGTATGGTGCCAGGAGATCCTTTACAGTTAGTGCCAAGACATGCTTTACACCTTGGGGTAGAGTTTCCGGCCGAGGTGGGGATTATTTCC
>JBEKAK010000028.1:0-54207 GCA_050018275.1 Terriglobia bacterium
TTTACCCGGCATGGCAGGGCATGCAGTACATGCGTAACATGTTCGACGGCCGGGCAAAGCTAGAGCCGCTCGACAACGATCGCTATCCCAGTATTCGTTGGACGACTGCGCGGGATGTGCTCTCAGCACGTCAAGTTAGCTAGCCTGCGCGCCGGCAAGAGATGTGAAGAGCGGAAGGGGACAGTCGACAAAACTGCGCAACTCAATCACCGGAGGTCCGTACAAGATTGGTAGGGTGAAATGACGGGGGGACTGCGGCGGGATTAGAAAAGACTGCTTCTTGTGCGGCTGCTGATCATCACGCCACCACTTCCGGGGGCACGACGATCAGGGAAAATCCGTTGCTCTTTTTCGGCTACTTTATCGGCTACTTTAAGCGAGAATAGGGCCTAAAACAGGACAATCTGACAGATTTGTTGGACTCGGCGACTCTGTACATTCAATAAGTTAGATCGTGCAGCATAGCCTGACCACTAATTTCTAATCCGAGGGTCGGGGGTTCGAGTCCCTCCACCCCTGCCAAAGTCCCTTGATAACCTGAACCAGCCGTTTTGCCGTCTCACCCTCAGCCGGGCGCAGATATTTGCTCCGGTCGCGGCAGGGCCTTCGCCACACCCGCAGGCACAGGGGGACGAAACTTCTCGCGATCCTCAACTTGGGATAATCGAGCAGGCTCGTGTGACCTCCCTCCGGGTCACGGAGCACTCCATGCCAGTGGATCAGCAATATCTCTCAGGGTATTTCTCTACTAAGAGATATAATTACGTGGGGCAAGAGCGCAATCCCGTTCGCCGGGAGGGGGGTGCCAGGGGAAAATTGACGACGCCTCAGCGGCGACACAACACCGCCGGTGCCCGAAAGGTGCAATTCCTGTGGGGAGTCGCAAAGCCTGGAAACTTACGTCGCACTTGGCCGAACGTTCGTAGCCCGCGGACCCTTCTCGCCGCGCTCCATCTCGAATTCAACAGTCTCGCCTTCTTTCAATCCATCAAAGTTCAGTTCCTGAAGACTGCTGCGGTGGAAAAACACCTCTTGCCCATCTGCGGCCCGAATGAAGCCAAAACCGCGGTCGCGGATGACTCGCTTGATTGTGCCCTGCATAAACACCTCTGTCTGCGTATGGGGACCTTCGTGGCGGGTCAGTCGACATGGATAAGACTGCCAGTAAAGTTACCTCACTTACGCTTGGCGGCAACTCTACCAGCACGCAAGTTCTTTGTCAAAGGAATGAAGAGGGCGGCGCCCTCGAAGGAGACAATATGTCACGGCGTGGCCGTTGGCCGAAGCCGAAACGAAGTTCTCCGTGACCTCCGTGCCTCTCAAGCCTCAACATCGAGGACGGGGAGCATCTCAGCGACCTCGGTGTTGAGGTCCCGCTGGCCACCGAGGACACAGAGGAACCACTCGCAGGAGGACGAACCTTCGCGCGCAGCGAGCAAACTCGGTCCTCGTAGTACAGTGTCCCAAATACGCTCAGGGGTTTTGCAGAAGGAACGCTTGCCGGGCGGCTTCCAGGTTCTCGTAGATTTCGAAGACTGTGCTGAGCCGGGTAATCTGCAGGAGTTGATGGACTCCCCGCGGAAGGTGCAGGAGTTTCAAATCACCACCCGCCCGCCGCGCGGAAGTGTAACTGGCGACTAAGGTCGAGAGTCCCACGCTGTCAATATAGGTGACCTCTGCCAGGTTGAGGATGATACGGCGCTGGCCACTTTCGATCAGCTGCTTCAGCTTGACGCGCAGCGCTTCCGTTTCCGGGCCCAAAGTGATGCGCCCGCGCACGTCCACGACCATCAGGCCATCTAGGAGTTTCTCCACTATATAGATTGGCATCGGGATTCCTCCCTGCTGAGATCGATCGTCAAGGTCCGTCAGAGTGGGTGCCATCGACGGTCCGAGGTTCAACCCATTCGCTCGGCATCGTATCACGGGCCGAGGAATTGTGCGAGACACATACGCAGAGGCACCGGCGGATTTCACATGGCAGTCTCCCCGCGGGGTTGCCGAACCCCGCAAACCCGCGCTGCGGTCTATCCACCCCGATCCCTGGCCTCTCTGTGCCCCGTTCTCCACCCTTGCCACCGGCGCGGGCAGAAATCTCGACGACCAACACCCGCGCGTGCAAAGTGTTCGTGCGCCGGCGTGAAGACCAGCGGAACTTGGTCTGCGCAACGCTCATTCTCCTGGCGCTTAACGCGGCAGCATGATAAAACCTTGGCGCCCGCATTTTGCTCAGTGCATTCGGATGGGAGGAACCATGAAGCGATTATCCTTCCCTGCCTTCTGGGCAGTTTTGTGCTGCTCGGTCATTTCCGTTGGCGCTCAGGGGCCTTCTCCTTCGGCGCCCCACAACCCGCCTGCGCGGCCGCAGCCCTCGGCCAAGGCCGCCTCGGCCGGTCCCGTCCTGCCGGGGGTGATCCTCGGTGCAGCTTGGTATCCCGAGCAATGGCCGGAGTCGCGCTGGGAGGAAGACCTGCGCCTGATGCAGGCGGCGGGCATTCACATGGTGCGCGTTGCCGAATTCGCCTGGAGCCGCATGGAACCTGAGGAAGGCAAGTTTGATTTCAACTGGCTTGAGCGCGCCGTGGCGCTGGCCGCCCAGCACGACATCCTCGTGGTGCTGGGAACTCCTTCGGCCGCACCGCCTGCCTGGCTGACCCAGAAATACCCCGAAACACTTGTTATTGACGAAAACGGACGCCGTGCAACACATGGTAACCGTCAACAGTGCAGCCTCACCAGCGTGCGTTTCCGCGAATTCGCGCGCCGCATCGCCGCGGAGATGGCCCAGCGCTTTGGTGACAACCCCCATGTGATTGGCTGGCAGATTGACAACGAGTACGGCCCCGTTTCCTATGACGAGGACACACGACGGCAATTCCAACAGTGGCTGAAGGTTCGCTACGAGACGCTCGACTCACTGAACCAACACTGGACCACGAGCTATTGGAGCGAGACCTACGACAACTGGCAGGAGATTCCCATCCCCGTCGGCGAGCACAACCCGGGGCTGAAGCTGGAGTGGCAACGATTCACCACCGACGCCTTTCGGGATTTCAATCACAATCAAGTCGTAGCGATCCGCGCCCACGCCGACCCCCGCCAGTTCATTACTCACAATTTCATGGGATGGTATGACGCTTTCGACCATTACATTCTGAGCGCAGACCTCGATCTCGCCTCGTGGGATGACTATATCGGAACCGGCCACCTGGATCCGGCGTCGAACGCCCTGCGCCACGACCTTACGCGCGGCTTCAAGCGCAAGAACTTCTGGGTGATGGAGACTCAGCCGGGATCCGTGAACTGGGCGCCGGTGAATAATTCCCTGGATCGCGGCGAAGTGCGCGACATGGCCTGGGAAGCTGTCGGCCACGGCGCCGACGCCGTGAGCTACTGGCAATGGCGCAGCGCCCTAGGCGGACAGGAGCAGTATCACGGCACGCTCGTGGGAGCGGACGGTAAACCCGTTCCCCTTTACGAGGAGATCGTGCAGATCGGGAAAGAGTTCGCCAAAGTGGGAGAGAATTTGCGCGGCACGAGCCCCGCCGCCGCGACGGCACTTCTCCAGGACTACGACAGCCGCTGGGCCGTCCAGTTCCAAAAGCACAACCAGGAGTTTGACACCTTCGCACATTTCCTCAGCTACTATCGCCCGCTGCAGGCGCTGAGTCAGGCCGTGGACGTGGTGCATCCCTCGGCCCCTCTCGCATCGTACCGGCTGGTGGTGGCGCCGCACCTGAACGTCCTGCCCGACGCGGTGGCCAATCACCTGCGGGAGTTCGTTCAAGGTGGCGGGCACCTGGTACTCGGGCCGCGCTCCGGCATGAAGGACGCCTACAATGCGCTGCTGCCTTCGCGCCAGCCGGGAATCATCCTCAGTAGCCTGCTGGGCGGCGACGTGCGGCAATTCTACGCGCTGGAGAAACCCGCGCCGGTTTCTGGGCAAAGCAGGGAGGGCGAAGCGAAAGTCTGGGCGGAGATGCTCGAGACCACGGCGCCCGACACGGAGGTCTTGGTGCGTTACGGCAAGAGTAATGGTTGGCTGGATGGCCAGCCCGCCGTCATCACGCGGCGCGTGGGCGATGGACGAATCACCTACGTCGGGGCTTGGCTCGATGACAAGACCATGGATTCCCTCGCCGCGTGGATGGTCCAGGTGAGTCAAGTGAAACCCGCTCTGGGCGCGGCTCCGGAGGGCGTGGAGGTCTGCCGCCGCACGGGGCCGGGCAAAGAGGTTTTCATCGTGATCAATCACACCACTGCGCCGCAGACGATATCGTTGCCACGCCCCATGCGGGAGGCGCTGCGTGGGGGTGACCCTGCGAGCAGCATTACGCTGCCGCCGCGCGAAGTCGGAGTCCTCCTTCCGCCCGAGTAAGGCTCCGGCGGGCCGCGGCGACCGTTCAGCCGAAAGGGCTCACGATGACATCGTGGGAAGGTTTTCAGCAGACAGTCAGGGTGTCAGCGGAGGGGCGAGCACCCAGCGGATCTTGTGCAGGAAGTCGCTGACAACGCTGATGTCGTGCGCGTCGCACAATAAGAGGCGGCAGAAGACGTCCGACGATGCTACTTTGGGCTCGAGCTTGGCCGCCTCGCGGAAGGCCATCTGTGCTTCTTTCTTGTGGCCGAGCTGCCAGAGCTCGATCGCCTGCAGCGCCGTCATCGCGCTGGAATTCGGATCGCCGTTGAGCGCCATCGCGCACTCGGCGAGCGAGCCCTCGTAGTCGCGCTGCTTCCAGAGGGCCAGTGCCATGATGCGATGGCCCTCCGGTCCTTGGGGATTCTGCGCGATCATCTTTTCCGCCAGCGAGGTTGCACCTTTCGCGTCGCCCCGCCGCAAGAGTCCGGCTGCCACCTGCTCGTGCGCCCCAGGGAAGTCCGGATTGGTGCGCAAGACATCCTCGAGTAACCCCGCCGCGCGCGCCGATTCGCCGGCTTGGTTGAGCAGCAGGGCAAGCTGGTACTGGCTCTGCCAGTCCTGCGGATTCAGCGCCACAGCCTTCTCCAACAGCCCGCGCGCCTCCGCGCCTCTCCCATCCTCCATAAGAACCTGCGCCAGCGCCGCATACGCCGGCCCCAGATTGGGCGAAACCTGGATGGCGTGGCGGAAAGCTTCTTCCGCCTGTGGATTGCGGCGTTGGAACATCCGCAATTGGCCCAGCGCCAGATATGCTCCCCCGTCTTGCGGGTCGAGTTTCTCCGCCGCCTGGAATTCCGCCGCAGCTTTCTCCTCCTCCCCACCTGCGAAGTAGGCGCGTCCCAGGGTGACGTGGGCAGCCGCGTTATCGGGCGCGATGCGCACCGCTTCTTCCGCTTGCTGCACGGCGGCGTGCGGCCGGTCTGCCTCGAGATAAAGTGCGGCCAAACTCATTCGCAACGTGACGTCTTTGGGGCTCAGCGCGAGGGCCTTGGAAAATTCGGCGACAGCAAGATTCTGATAATCCGCCGGGGTGAGCCCTCCCGCTTTGGCCGGAGCCGAACTTACCGGCGTGCTGAGCGCCCACGCTACCGAGCCCAGCGCGTAGTGCGCCTCCGCGTCGGAGGGATCGAGGCGCGTGGCGGTTTGCAGCTCGCGAAAGGCGTCCGTCAGCCTGCCCCCCTCGCGCAGCGCCAAGCCCAGGCCGCGGTGCGCGGGCTCCGCTTCCGGCTGCACTTCGATGGCTTGGCGGAAGGCCGCCTCGGCGCCCGGAGCGTTGTGCTGCCCCAGCAGATCGAATCCCTGCAGGATGAATTCCGTCGCTTGCCTGGAGATCTGCACGACGGGCGCGGCAGGCGTCTGCTCAGAAGCTTGCTGGGGCGCGGCTGCGGCCAGCCGTATCAGACAGCAGGCGCAAAAACTGAGAACGAACGCCGCTCCGGCGAACCCACGCCAATGCGGGCGGCGCTCCAGCTTCCAGGCTCGTCCGACGTTAGGGCGCACTGCGAATCTGTTGAGGATCGTGAATGATGATTTCCGCACGGCTCTGGTAAACGGTGATGGCGCCCCGAATCTCCACGTGTCTTCCCTGCAAAGATTCCAAGTCGCCAAACTTGTTTTTGTCGGAAGCAAAGATCACGCTGGTAAATGGACAGCTTCGATAATCTTGGCAGAAATCCAGGAAGGTATTCCCTGCCCGCGAGGTGAAAACGCGCAAAACCTGCCCAGACACACAGCCGGCCGTCCCCACCTGCGAACCGGCGTCGCGAAAGTCCACGCAGGCAGCCGTACCACCCGCGGCCGGCGAGGCGGGGGCGCCGTAGGGTTGGATCGGACCGTTCACCATCGGCTTCTGCCTATGACGCGAACCCACCAAGGTCCCCAGCACAAACGCTACGAGCACCAGCCCGACAACAAGCAGGATCGCTTTGCGCTTCATCGTCCCTCGCCCGTCCGCGCCCCGACCGGCTGGGGCGCTGCGTGCACCTTGGGCAGAACGGGCCTGCCCGCTCGAACCCAGGCAGTATACCAAAAGGAACTCACGAGGGCGGCGGCCGCATCGAGCTGGCGCAGGGCGAGCGGCCCTGCCAGCTGCTCGAACCGCGCGGAAAATTGCGGGTCCAGATAACCGCCTCCCCCCGCCGCCTCGCGGTCCGCGGAAAATATCACCTGGCGATAGGAATAGCTCGTGACCAGCTCGCGGAAAATCCGCGCGCGAAGATCTGGGACGACCTCCGCCGGCTCGGGCCGCAGCGCCCAGCGGTCAGCCAGGTCGCGCACCAGCTCGGTTTCAAAGCGCGCGTGGATTCCCCGCTGGTTCGTCAGTTGCCCATCGTAGTTGATGACCGTGTGCAAGGGCTGCGTCAGGTCGGCGGCGAAGTGCGCGGCAAAAACCGCGTTGTGGTCGGCGGCGTCCCAGCGGCGCCGGCGAAAATCCTCAGCCAGCCGCAGCGTGTAGCGTTCGATCTGCCAGATGGAGTCGCCGTGGCTGAGCTCCGACGGCGCCGGGCTCCAATGCTCGGTGATGAAGCGTCGCTCGAACTGACGGAATGGGTACCGGTCGTAGGCCTCGATCTCCGTGTAATGGTGCGGGCCTTCGGCAGGATCCTGATGCACCACCAACTCGGGCTCCGAGGCGTGCTCCAGGAGGTAGATTTTGCGCGTACGGAAGTACGAGCGTATCGGCTCCGGCAGGCCCTCGATAGCCGCGGCGTTCACCATCTGGTGCGCCAGATCACCCCAGGCCAGCGCCGGCGTTGCCCCGCTGACCAGAATCGCAATTAAGAGGAAGGTTCGCAACACTGGGTGGCACCCAGCGCGCAGCGGCGCACCGCGCAAAGTCCGCCGGCCTCCGCAGCGCCCGTGGCGATCCGAGTGAGCCTCGTACATCGCATCCTTTTCTCAGAACTTCCTACCTCTTCGGCCCCGGCCACCTGCCGTAAGGCCTCAGAAGCACCCTAATGGATTAAACCACAAACCGGACGCGACTGCGAACGACAGACGAACTCCCGCTCCTTAAGGGCCCGCGTTGGGTGCTGCGAATCGGAGATCAAGCTTCCTTTTCCCCTAGGTGTTTTCAGGATGGTTCCGGCGATCGGGATTCCAGGCTGGGCGAGTCTTGCAGCTTCACAAAATGATCGGCAACCCGCCTGTTGCCGAGCCGAGGAGCAGATGTGCGACGCAATTCGCAGAGGGGGAAGGTTGGGACGCCTGCGCGGCGCCGGCCTTCCCCCCAAGTTGGGAGCGCGGTTGGGATTCCGCGTCAGAACGTTACCAGACGAGCGACAAACCCAACTGGAGCTCCCGCGGCTCGCCCGGTCCGCCGGAAGCCAGGCCCGCGACCGGCTGGACGGTGTTAAAGATCTGCCCGAAGCTCGAGGAGGCCAGGTTGCGCTGGGGAATGTCGAAGTTGGTACGGTTGAAGATGTTGAACATCTCGGCGCGAAATACCAGCTTGCCGGATTCGCTTAAGCGAAAGTTCCGAAGGAGCGAGAAATCCCAGGTCCCCATTCCCGGCCCGCGCAGGATGTTCCGCCCGGCGTTGCCAAAGGTGTACGCGCTCGGCGTGCTGAAGGCCGAGGCCAGCACCCATTGCTGCGGCGTCTGCTTGGTGGGATAAGTCGAACTCCCCACGACGTTCGGGCGGTCCGTATCGTTTCCCGTCCCGGTGATCTGAACCTCGTCCGCGCCGCTGACACCCCCGCTCACGAACGGGGTGAAAGGCGGACCGGATTGGACGGAGAAGACACCTCCTGCCTGCCAGCCTTCGATCAGGTAGTTGAGGCGCGGGCTGGAGAGTTTCCCCACGCTCGAGCCGAAGGGCATCGCCCAAAGATAGGCGACAGACAGCCGATGGGGGAAATTGAAATCGGACACTGCCTTCTCCGCCGCCACGTTGTATGAGTTTTGAGGGAAGTTGGCATTACGCGAATCGCTGAAGGGGCCGGAGGTGGTGTCGATGGTCTTCGAGTAGGTGTAGGAAGCCAGGAGGGAGAGTCCTCGTGAGAATCGCCGCTCCACCTTGGCCTGGAAGGCGTGGTAGGTGGAACTGCCGGAGGACTGCGTGTACGAAAAACTGGAGAGATACGGATAGGGTCGCGGGCAGCCGTTCACGCTTTCACAGGCCGCGAGCGTAACCGGAGCGGAAGTCGCAGGTACCACGGAGAGATTCATGGCCTGATTGGGATCGGTCTCCTGGACGAGGCGCAGCCCCCGCGTTCCGACGTAGGCCAAGTCGATGAGCCAGGATGCCCCGACCTGTTGCTGCACATCCGCGGTCCACTCCTGGATGAAGGCGTTGCGGAAATTAAGCTGGAAGGGGCTCATGGTGGGGTAAACCGAGCCCACGATTCCCGCCAAGGCACTCTGGATGATTTGGCCGCTCCCCGGTTGGAAATTGCACGCCCCGGCCAAGAGGCACGCCTCGAGCACGGAGGGGGAGTTGCCCTCTTGAATCTGGACGAAGGGTGGGTTCGCGGCCTTCTGGAAATAGACATCGCCGAAGGTCTGATCGAAGAAAACCCCGTAGCCGGCGCGCAGAACGGTTTTGGAGTTTTTCAGGGGCTGCCAGGCTACCCCGAGGCGCGGCGCGAAATTGTTTCGATCCGGATATTGCAGCGCACGGTTGCGTGCGGTGCTTCCCAGGTTAAGCGTGGTTTGCGCACAAGTTTGAGCCGTGCAAGGCTGAGGGTTAATCTGATACAGACCAGTGAGCGGGTCGATCGTGGGGTTAAAGCTCCACAGGGTTGCGGCGCTGGTCCCCGCCACCATGAGGTTTCCCGTAGCGAAGTCGAAGTTGGAAAAGGCGTTACTCTTTTCAGTCACTAGACTCTTGTATTCATAGCGCAAGCCGACATTTAAGGTCAGATGGGGGCGGACGCGCCAATCATCCTGGACGAAGAAGTCGTATTCACCGAAAGCGCCGGAGATGTACTCCTGGAACCCATTCAGCCAGTATTGGGGAAGGCCCAGCAGCGCGTCCGCGACGCTGTTGCCGAGCGTGCAGGTGGGGCAACCCAAATCCCCTGCCGAGACCTGGCCCAGGCCACCCGTCAGAAATCCGGTAAAGTCGAATTCTCCCCGGATGATGTTGTCGAGGGAGAAATTCCCTCGCCGGACCAGGCGGAGATCGGTCCCGTAGCTCAGCGTGTGAGATCCCAGCACGTGGGTCAGCGTGTCGCCGAACTGGAAGGTGTTCACGGCGCCGCTTTGGGGTGTGGTTTCGTCGGCGCCCATGCTGGCGTATCCCGAGAAGTTCATATTGGGGACACCCGCGGGAACGGAGCCGACGTTTCTGACGCCTGCGATCCCAAGGCTTGAGGCCAGGGTGCTGCCCAGATCTTGGTTAACTTCGCGGAGTTGATAGCGGTTGTATCCAAGCTTGAACTCGTTGACGAGCTTGGGGTTGAAAATGTGGGTCCAATCGAGGCCCGCCATCTGGTAGGAATCGTGAGAGAAGCGGCCATATCCCGGAAGCGTGGTGGTGCTTTCCGGAACGGTGCCCGTGGGCCAAAATTCGCGATCAAAGTTCAGATTGTAGCGGACAAACATCGAATCCTTACTGTTGAACCGATGGTCGATGCGTCCGGTCAGGGTGTCGTAGCTGACCTGCCGGTTGACCAGCGCCGTGTAGTTCGCGGCGCCACACGAGGCATTCGGGATGTTGGGCTGCGGGTACTGATTGACCAGGGCCTGCCCGACCGGGTCCGCCTGCGGCAAAACCTCGCTGATGTTGGTGAAGGTTTGGCCTTGGCCCAACGGATTGAGCAGAATGGTCTGGCTGGAACAGTTGGGGTTCAGGAGGTCCGTGAAGTCGCCCTGGCGTTCCGCCATGCTGGGAACGAGGAAGTTGTCATAAAAGCCCCGGTGCTCGCGCGTGCCTTCGTAGGCAAGAAAGAAGAAGGTGCGGTCGTGTCCGTCGTAGATCCCCGGGAGCACAGCCGGTCCGCCGAGCGTCCCGCCGAACTGATTGCGGTGCATGGGCGCCACCGAGGGATCAAAGAAGTTCCGCGCGTCGAAGGAGGTGTTGCGCGCGTACTCATAGATGCTTCCATGGACGTCATTCGTCCCGGACTTGGTGACCATGTTGACTTCGGCCCCGGCATGGGCGCCGAATTTGGCTTCGTAAACTCCCGTCTCCATGCGGAACTCCTGCACGGAGTCGAGCGGCGGCGCCACCGTGTATTGGCCGACGCCCACGGAGGTGTCATCCAGGCCGTCCAGCCAATAGGAGTTCATTGAATCGCGCATCCCGTTCACATTGATGGCGCCACCCCGGGAGCTGATATGGGTGCCCGCAGTTCCGGGAGATACACCCGGCACGAGCAACGTCAGCTCAAGGAAATTCCGGCCGTTCAGGGGGACCTCAGTCACTTTCTGCTCGTCGATCGTGGTTCCCACCGAAGAAGTTTGGCTCTCCACCGGGGACGGGGTGGACTCCACGGTAATGGTGGTCGCCTGCGGGCCCACCTTCATCGTCAGATCGACCAGGAGATGCTGATTCACGAGGAGCGTGATGGGGCCGCGCACAGTCTTTGCGAAGCCCTCCTTCTGCGCGGTGAGGCGATATCGCCCCGGCGGCAGGAGCGGAATCCCGTAAGTCCCGTCGTTGTCGGTGGTCACGCTGCGCGAAAACCCTTTGTCCTGCTCCAGGACCGTCACGAGAGCGCCCGGGATGACCGCCCCCATGGGATCCGTGAGCGTGCCCGTGAAGCTGCCCTGAAAGGTCTGCGCCCAGGCAACCCCACACCCCACGCCCACCAGAAGAAACAGGCATAGCAAAAGCCGTCGAACCGAAAATTGCATCATCCGCACTATCCTCCCTGCGAAGTCTGGAAAACTCGATAAATAATGAAGCGAATCCGGCGTCTCGGGGCCTGCACCCCTTCCCCGGGGGTTAGCCCGTTTCCCGCCCACCTCACAGACCCTCAACACATTAGCATGAATTGGTTTACACGCAAAATCATTGCTGCGGCCCCCCCCTGCCAGGCCGGCGACGCGAGCATGCCCGACCCGGGGCAAAAATCGACTGGACGTGGCGGACTTTCCTTCCTGTTTGTGGACCGAGGAGTTCTTCAGCCATCGCTGCCCTCTTGTTGCTCAGATGGGGAGGGATGGTCGCAGGGTTACCTGACGGTTCACGGTTCTGTGGATTCCCGTTTGCGCGAGAATGACACGGCGTGGGGAGTGAACACCGGGGAAGCAAGACGGTCTCCCTCTGTTGGCGAATCCCGACCCCCCGACGGATACCCCGCGGCCCGTCGGGAAAGGTCATTCCCGCGCAAAGCTTGCCCTGAGCTTGCCGAAGGGCGGGAATCCAGGCGGGGCTGCCGCACCGGACGGCGATGAGTCTCATAATTCGTCGATTGGGCGAAACAGCGGATCATCGTGGGGTCGAATGGCGTTCGGCCCGCGCGGGGCTCGAACTATTCCAATGTCGGGGCTGCATCTCGCTCCGATTGGAGTTTGCGCAGGCCACAGAGACCAAATGACAACAACCTAGTCAAATCAAGTTGACAAAGCCTCTCCTCGCGGGGTAGTATTCTGCTTCGGTATAATGACTGACTGTTCAGTCAGTAAAGGCGGGCCTTGATGAAGGCAACTGATTCGATGCGACCGAAGACTGCGAAGCCATTCCCTCGAGGGCGGAAACCGAAGGCGCACCGCCGGGAACAAATCCTGGCAGCCGCTTTCGAGGAATTCGCGGCCAATGGCTATGCCGCAACCCGCCTGGACGATGTGGCCAAGCGGGCGGGAATAGCCAAGGGAACGATCTATCTCTATTTCAAAGATAAGGAACGGCTCTTTCGGGCGGTTGTGCGCAGTTTGATTCAAGAAAGACTTGATGCCTTAGCTGGAACTTTCCATGGACCTGCACCAGCACTGTTTCGCGAGATGCTGTCGCGGATGTACACCCTGGTGGTGAGAAACGAAAGGGCCCGGGCCATCGTTCGCTTGCTGGTAGCCGAAAGTGGCAAGTTCCCTCAACTTTCCGACATTTACCATCAAGAGATTATCGGACCGGGATTGAAGGCCCTGCGCCAGCTTTTGAAGAGAGGTATGGCGTCGGGTGAATTTCGGAAAAGCAAAGCCCTGGAATTTCCGCAGATTCTCGTGGCTCCCGGGGTCCTGGCCATTGTGTGGACGTTGATCTCTGGCGACCGACATCGGCTCGACCTGGATGCCTACATGAAAGCGCATTTGGATTTCGTGTTGGGGAGCCTGCAGAAGAAACGGATTTGAGAGTCGCAGCGTGGACGGAGCCGCGCAGCAAAGGAGAAGATCCATGCGGTTGAAGGCGCGATGGGTCGTGGTGCTTATGGTGTTGTCGCTCGCGGGCGGAACTCCTGCGGGTGCCCAGCAGGCCAGTCCGCAGCGACTAACGCTTAAAGACGCGATTGCTCAGGCACTGAAGAAAAACCTCAGTGTGCGGGTGGCCGGCACTCAAGTGGAGGAATTGGAGGGCACGCGCGAGAGGCGGCTGGCCTCGCTGTTCCCACGCGTGTCTGGGAACTCGCTGGCCAACGAGGAGAGTATAAACCTGGGCGCTATGGGAATTTCTTTTCCCAATGTTCCCACGGTTGTTGGTCCTTTCACTCATTACGATTTCCGAGTCTCCGCAAGCCAGGCCCTGATTGACCGCCAGGCTTACCACAACTGGAAGGCCAGCGAGAAGCAAGCGCAGGCCTCGAAGCTCGATTACCAGGACACGCGCGATCTAGTCATCCGGCGGGCGGCGGGCCTTTATCTGGACGCCCAAGCGGCTGCCGCGGAGGTTGAAGCGGTCGAATCTCGAGTGAGGACCTCGCAGGCCCTGGAAAAACTGGCACGCGACCAGCATGACCAAGGGCTGGCAACCGCTTTGGATGTGGTTCGCGCGCAGGTGCAACTGGCGCGCGACCGGCAGAACCTGCTCGTGGCTCGTGACGCCTACCAGACGTCACTGCTCGCCCTGGCGCACTTTCTCGGGCTGAGCCCCGGAACCCCGCTCGAATTGGCCGAGCAGTTGAAATTCCGCCATGTGGAGATACCCGATCCGGGCCAGACGCTCCACACGGCGCTCGAAGCGCGCTCCGACTACCGCGCGCTCCTCCTGCAACGCGAGTCCCTCATCGAGCAGCAGAAGGCAGCGCGGGCGCGCTATCTGCCGACCCTTTCGATCAACGGGGATTACGGCGCGATTGGGCGCACGTTTGGCTCCCTGGCGGGGACCGGCCAAATCCAGGGGACGCTCAACATCACCTTGTTCGACCGGGACCGCACCGGGCAACAAAAGGAGACCGAGAGCCGGGTGAAACGCTTGAGCGAGCAGATTGACGACCTGGGCCGGGAAATCGAGCAGGAACTGCGCAAGGCGGTGCTCGACCTGGAGTCGACTGAGAATCAGGTGACAGTCACGGAGGAGACCCTTAGCTTGGCGGAGCGTGAGCTGTCTCTCGCCCAAGACCGCTTCCGCAACGGCGTGACGGACAACATCGAGGTCGTAACGGCGCAGGACATGCTGACGAGCGCGCAGAATGATCGCATCGCGGCGCTGGCGCGGCATGCCGATGCGGTCATGGCCCTGGTGCGCTCGCTGGGGGGAACGGAAAAGATTTACCAGACGTACCTCGGCGAGCCCTGAGGCGGCCGCGGGGTGAAGTCCACAGGAAGAGGTGAAACGGCCATGAAACGCGTGCTTCTGCTCCTGCTGCTGGTGGCGATTGGCGCAGCAGCGGTCTATTTTCATCCGCAATGGTTCCGCAAACCACCCAACGCGAACGTCCTCAAGCTCTCCGGCAACCTCGAAGCGCACGAGAGCCTGGTCAGCTTCAAGGTGACCGGTCGCATCATTAACTTGCCAGTGGATGAGGGCATGACCGTGAAAGCCGGCGATTTGCTGGCGCGGCTGGACAATGATGACTACCGGCAACAGGTTGCGGTGGACGAGGCCACTTCTCGCGTGCGGGACCGGCAACTCGCCCTCGGCCTGGCGGGCAGTCGGACGCAAGACATCGAGGCCGCCCAGCAAGCGATCCTCGATGCTCAGGCCGACCTCGAGCAGAAGAAGAAGGATTATGCGCGCTACCAAGCGCTCTATGAAAAGGACGAGATTCCCGCGCAGACGCGCGACCAGGCGGCCACGAACGTGACCCGGGCGCAAGCTACTTACGACCGGGCGCAACTGATCTACAACGAGCTCGCCGAGGGAACCCGCAAAGAAGAACTCGCCGTCCAACGCGCCAATATTCATCAGTCGGATCAAAGTCTGCACCTGTCCAGCATTCGCCTGGCTTATACCGTGCTGCGCGCGCCCTTCGACGGCGTGGTTCTGGTGCGGCAAGCGGAGCTGGGGGAGGTTGTCTTGCCCGGCACGGCGATTGTGACGCTCGCCGACCTGAACCACCTCTGGGTCCGGGTCTATGTGCCGGAAACAGATCTCGGCAAAGTGCATTGGGGCCAGGCGGTCGATGTGCGCACCGACACCTATCCTGACAAGATTTATCGTGGCCGGATTTCGTTCATTTCCGCGGAAGCCGAATTCACGCCCAAGAGCGTGCAGACTGAGAAAGAGCGCGTAACGCTGGTTTACCGGGTCAAAGTGGACGTGGAAAATCCCAACCGCGAGCTGAAGCCGGGGATGCCAGCCGATGCCTATATCAAACTGCCGTAACGATTGTGCCGTGAGCTCTCCTCCTGCGATCATCGTTTCTTCGCTGAGCAAGCAGTTTGGCGAAGTGCGCGCCGTCGATCGGCTCAGCTTTGAAGTGCGTGCAGGAGAAATCTTCGGCTTGGTCGGGCCGGACGGCGCCGGCAAGACCACCACGCTCCGGATGCTGGCGGGCGTGCTAGCGGCGGATTCCGGCTCGGCGATGGTGGCCGGCAACGACGTGGTCCGTGACCCGGAGGGCGCCAAGTACCACCTCAGCTACATGTCGCAACGATTCGGCCTGTACGAAGACCTCACGGTGGAGGAAAACATCCGGTTTTACGCCGATCTATTTGGAGTCCGGCGGAAGCAGCGCGAGCAACGCTCGCAGGAATTGCTGGTGGCCGCAGGCCTGAGCGATTTCCGGAAACGTCTCGCGGGAAACCTTTCCGGCGGAATGAAGCAAAAGCTCGGTTTGGTATGCTCGCTGATTCACACTCCCCGGGTGCTCCTGCTCGACGAGCCGACCAACGGCGTGGACCCGGTGTCGCGGCGCGATTTCTGGCGCATTCTGTATTCCCTCGTTGCTGAAGGCGTGGCGATCCTAACCTCCACGTCGTACCTTGACGAAGCGGAGCGTTGTCACCGCGTCGGACTCCTCTACCAGGGCCGCCTGCTCTTCTGCGACCAGCCGGAAGAATTGAAGGCGAAATTTCCCGGCGAGATTCTCGCGGTGCATGCTTCCCAGCCCGTGCGGGTGCGGGAGGCGCTGGCGGGCGTCCCGGGCGTGCGCAGCGCGCTGCTCGTGGGTGACCATATCCACCTGTTCGTGGACGGCGCGGCTCGCCGGCTTCCGGAGTTGCGCGCGCGCCTGGATGCCGCCGGGGTCCCCTACGATTCCATCCACCAAGTGGCGGCAAGCATTGAGGACCTTTTTGTTTCCGCAGTGGAAGGTGAGTCCCCGGCCGCAGTGGGGACGAAACCGTCATGAGCTCGAACCGACCATCGGTTGTGGTTGAAAACCTGACCAAGCGCTTCGGGACCTTTGTGGCCGTGGACAACATCAGCTTCGAGGCCCACCGCGGGGAGATCTTCGGCTTTCTCGGCCCAAACGGCGCGGGCAAATCCACGACCATCCGCATTCTGTGCGGCCTGTTGCGACCCACCAAGGGGCGCGCCCTGGTCGCGGGGATTAACGTCGCCGTGGAGCCCGAGGCGGTCCGCCAGCAGATCGGGTACATGTCGCAAAAGTTCTCGCTGTATAACGACTTGAAGGTGGCCGAAAATCTGCGGTTTTTCGCCGGATTATACAGCGTACCCGCCAAGGATATGCCCGAGCGCATGGCGTGGGCGCTGCGCATGGCGGGACTCGAAGGCCGGGACCAATCCCCGACGCGCGCGCTGGCCGTAGGCTGGAAACAGCGGCTGGCGCTGGGATGCGCGGTGTTGCATCGCCCGCCCATCGTCTTTCTCGACGAGCCGACGTCGGGCGTTGATCCCGTCTCGCGCCGCCAGTTCTGGGAATTGATCCAGCACATGGTCGGCGAGGGCATCACCGTGTTCGTCACCACGCACTACATGGACGAGGCGGAATACTGCAACCGCCTGGTGCTGATTGATCGCGGGCGCATTGTGGCGATGGGCACGCCCACGGAGCTGAAGAGCCAATATATGAAAGGCCAGCTATTACTCGTCGAGTGTGAGCCACTGGGGCCGGGTCTCGAAGCCCTGCGCGCCACTCCGGGCGTGCTCGACGCAGCGGTTTTTGGAAGCAACCTCCATGCCGTCGTCGCCGATGCCCAAACCGCTCTGCCCAGGATCAACCAGGTCTTGGAGGCCCAATGCGTCCGGGTGGGCCGGCTCGAGCAGATTCCGCCCAGCCTCGAAGACGTCTTTGTCTCACTGACCGCAGCGCGTGAATCGAAACCGGGGAGGACAGCATGAGCCTGCGCCGCATCCTGGCCATGATGCGGAAAGAAGTGATTCAGGTCTGGCGCGATCCTTTCAGCCTTCTGATCATCATCGCCATGCCGCTGCTCCAGCTCATTATCTATGGCTACGGCGTGAACCTGGACATCAAGCACATCCCCCTTTGCGTGTACGACCGGGACGCGACGCAAGCCAGCCAGGACTTGCTCAAACGTTTTCAGGCCACCGACTATTTCACCATCGTTCACGTGGCGGAGAGCTACCGCGATGTCGTCCAGCGCGTTGACCAGGGTGCCTGCACGGTGGCGGTAGTGGTACCGCCGCAATTCTCGGAAAAACTCCACTCCGGCGGGCCGGTCCCTGTGCAGGCGCTGCTCGACGCCAGCGACAGTAATACAGCCAGTGTTGGCATGGGCTATGCCCTGAGCATTGTGCAGGCCTATTCCTCGCAAGTGCAGACCGACTGGCAGCAGCGAAACGGCCTGGCCACCTCGGCCCCGAACATCACCTTCCAGCCGCGGACCTGGTTCAACGAAGACCTGGAAAGCATGGCGAACATTGTGCCCGGGGTGGTGGCCATGGTGATGGCGGTGGTCGGCGCATTCTTGCCGTCGCTGACTATCGCGCGGGAGTGGGAGCGCGGCACGATGGAGCAGCTCATCGCCACGCCCGTGAGCAAGCTGGAAATCCAGATCGGGAAGCTCGTTCCGTACTTCATCATCGGCATGACGGATACGGCGCTTTGTGCCGGCGTGGCGGTGTGGTGGTTCGGCGTTCCTTTCCGGGGAAGCTGGACGGTCTTATTCGTTTGCTCGGCGCTGTTTTTGATCGTCGTGCTATCCCTCGGGTATTTCTTCTCCGTTACGGGCAAAACCCAGCTCGGCGCCAGCCAGATGGGGCTGCTGGCGACTCTGTTACCGACTTTTCTTTTATCCGGTTTCATATTTCCGATTGATCAGATGCCCGTGGTCGTGCAATGGATCACGCGAATCCTGCCGGCGCGCTATTACGTCTCCATCCTGCGCAACGTCTTCCTGAAGGGCACCGAGCTGCGGTTGATGGCGGGCGAAATCCTCGCTTTGGCGATCTTTGCGGCGGTGCTGATCACGCTCGCCACCCGTGCCTTTCACAAGAGGTTGGAATGAGTTTTCTTTCCTCACTTACGCGCATCCGTCACGTGCTCCTCAAGGAGTTTATCCAGACGCTGCGCGATCCGCGTACACGCTTGTTGCTCATCTTCCCGCCGATCGTCCAGATACTGATCTTCGGGTACGCGGCCACCTTGGATGTGAAGCACGTGGCGCTGGCCGTGCTCGACCTGGACAATACGCAGGAGAGCCGCGAGTTGGTCTCCCGGCTTTCCGCCAGCCGCTATTTCCAACTCGTGAAACACGCCGCGCGACGAGAGGAACTCCGTGAAGGCATTGACCGGGGCGACTTTCTCGCGGCGCTGGAAATCGATTCCGGCTTCGCTCAGCGCCTGCGCAATGGCCAGGGCGCCTCGGTGCAGGTGCTGGTGGACTGCTCCAATTCGAACACGGCACTTGTGGCATTGGGTTATCTCAACCAGGTCGGCGCACTGTTCGGCCGCGACTATCAATTCGACCGGGTGCGACGCTCGGCCCCGCAACTGGTGTCGTTCCTGCCCCAGGCGGACCTCGAGATGCGGCCGTGGTTCAACGAAGGCCTGGAGAGCCAGTGGTATTTCGTTCCCGGGGTCATTGGCAATGTCCTGCTCATTATGGTCATGACGCTGACCGCCTTTGCGGTGGTGCGGGAGCGGGAGATCGGCACCCTCGAGCAGATTATGGTCACTCCCATTCGCCGCTGGGAATTCATCCTGGGCAAGACTATTCCCTTCTTCCTCATCGGCTGTTTCGACGCCACGATCATTGCCCTGGTCGGCACCTTGTGGTTTGGCGTGCCATTCCGTGGAAACCTGGGGGTGCTGGGCCTCGGATTAGTGACCTTCATCCTCGCGGCACTGGGGCTCGGGCTCTTTCTCTCGACGATCTCCGCTACTCAGCAGCAGGCGATGATTTCTTCCTTCTTGTTCACGATGACGATGATTACGGTTTCCGGATTCGGCACGCCCATCAGCAGCATGCCCCCGTTCTTCCAGAAGCTGACCTATCTCAATCCGATGCGATACATCATGGTCGTCCTGCGCAGTGTCTACCTCAAGGGCGTCGGGCTCGATGTGCTCTGGCCGCAGATTGCCGCCTTGGCGGGCTTTGCCGTAATCCTGCTGAGCGTCAGTGTCCTGCGCTTCCGCAAGTCGCTTGAATAGCAGCAGTCGGTTAAGTTTTTGCCGGCGCCATTTGCGCCTGGCCGGAATCAGCCGCAGATCCCTCGCTCTCCGCACTCTCCGCTTTAACAGCGTGTTGAAAAACTCGCTCAGTCTGTCATTCTGAGGAGCCCCTTCGCTACACTCAGGGTAAACTCCGGCGACGAAGAATCCCGTAAGTCCTTCAGAACAACAAGAGCAGATTCCTTGCGCAGCGGAAAACACCTTCTTCGGGTAGTGGGTCAGTTTACTGTAGGGGCGCATGGCCGACCTGTCCCGATCCATCGGGATGCGCCCCTACGCGTGGGCGTGGAGCGCCGCATGCCATTCAAACAAGAGGCCGGCGACCATCTCGATACAAATCATCGGGACAGGTAGCCGCTACAAAAATCAAGCTGACCCACTACCCTTCTTCGATCCACTGCCAGGATTCTTCGGTCGGTCGCCGCGGCTGAAAGTCCGCCAAATCTAAAGGCGGGCGACCTCCCTCAGAATGACCGGTGGGACGGCGGCAGGTAGGCGGACGCGCGGTGGAGCATCACTGTGGCGCTCGGAAAGCGGGCGGACTCTTCCTCGCTGCCCTGCCTGGTTCGAGTCGACCCCAACGCCCCTGAAAGTCCCGCACGAAGAATAAGCGAAAGGCCCGAAATTACGCCCCTGACAATAATGCCGACGCATGCGAGGACCTGTTGACAGGCCAGCCTGATTTCGTCAAAGATAAGGTGTATGAGTTTACAGGCGGTGAACCACGCTGGCCTCCAGGCCCCGGGTGAAGCGTGTCGTTTGGTAATTCGGAAAGAAAGGGGTCTTGCCGAAATCCTACAATTCGTCGTCGCCGGTTTGGACATCGGCCAGCAAGTGGTCATCATGGCTGGCCCCATCTGCCTGAAGGAAATAGCCCACGGCCTCAGCGAGGGCGGCCTGAAGACCGACGCCTTGTTGCACAGTGGCCGGCTCGTATTTCTGACGGCGCCCAATTGCCTGGGTGATTTGCTCCGCCCGAGCGACCCCTTGCAGCGCAGCCCGCTGCATCGCCACAGCACGGTGATGCGCTGGGTCACGGACTGGTCCTGGGCGTACGGGAATGGCAGCGACGCGGGCACGATCCGCGATTATCAGCGCCGCATTCACGAGTTTATTCGCCCCTTCAATGCCATCTCCATGTGCACCGTCCACTGCGAAAGGGTGCAGCGGGGCGACCTGCTGGCGATGCTGGTGGATCACCGGCGCGTGGCGAAGACCGTCGCAGCAGCAGCAGTCCGGCGCATGGCGCACGCCTAGCTCGTTTCCAAGCCACCTCGACCAATGCAAGCGGGTGCGGTCCGCCGGTGCCGGCGGCAGTGTTGTGTTTGAAGGTGTCGAGAGCCTCCCCGAAAATTCCACCCCAACTTCCGCAGTTCAAATCACCCTGGCAGCCACCATGCCGACGTCCTGCGAGGGGAAGCCCGCCCTGGGAGTGCGGCAGCAGAGCTGCCTTCTTTCTCGGCGGCGTGCCGCCCCTTCCAGGACCGCAGGCCGCCGGCACAAAGCGGGAGCTTGGCTCCCGCACTCCAGAGCGCCTGCGGCGCACGCCCTGTGGATCGAGGACCGCGAGTCTTCTTGCGATGTTTCAAGGCAAGAACACGAAGGGCCGCGTTTGCGGGCCGGCCCCAGTGAAATCAGCTTGGAACAGGATTAGCCCGGATTTCTCACCACGCTCTACCGTTTCTCGTCGGGCGGCCGGAAGGGCGGGGTTTTAACCCCGCCGAAAAAGCGGCTTCTAACTCTTTGTTCGTCTCGCGCCCCGCGCAGCTCGTTCCGACAGGCTGCGCGGGGCGCGAGACACGGAAATAATTAGAAAGGTCATCTGACGGCGAGGTTAAAACCCCGCCCTTCCCCGTCCGTGGTGAGAAATTCAGGATTAGAAGTAATGTCCCGTGTAGTTGGTGGGATTCGCGGGCAACCCCGAACAGGTAGAAGGGATCGTGGCAAAGGTGCAGGCAAACCCAGTGAAGTTGTTGATGGTGTAAGGCCCGTGGTTCAAGTCCGGCGCCAGGGGCAGCGCCAGAATGTAGTACGTCCCGGCCACGATCGGCATATCGTACGTTCCATCCGGCCGGCTCAGAGTATCGGTAATGACGTTGCCGGTGGTAGAGTCGATGGCCACCAAATGGGCCGCGAAGGCGCTGCTGCCGCCCAGAGTGACGGTTCCGTCGACCTCCGAGGCAACGGCTTGGATGGCGCTGCTCCCGTAAAGGACCTCGCTGCCGATCATGTCATCGACCGCCAGGGTTTGCTGTGAGGCGGCGTTGGCGGTATCGCCGTAAGGGAACATGACGGCATGGGTCAGACCACTATGGTCGAGCCCGATCAAGTGCCCGATCTCGTGCGTGGCAATGGATTGCACGTCGAAATGGTTGCTGGGGGTGGGGGTGTACGTCGCAAAGTTGTAGTTGGGATTGAACTCGATATCGGCGTCCACAATACAGACTTTGTTCGGGCAGGTTCGCGGGGTCGGGGTTGTCGTACAGGTAGTGAATCCGGGAGTAGCGTTAAAGGCCGCCGACACAACGGCCTCGGCAATAATCCCCGTCCCCAAGCTCTCCGTAAAACCCACCACGTTCTGGCAATCGAACGTAGCAGCTGTGAGCGTACTGTTCGACCCCTGCGTAAAAGAGAGGGTATTCACCTGCAAGCTGCTATACGTCGCCGACGACCACGTTGTGAAACCGTTTGTCAGGGCTCCCGCAATCGTCCCGCCACCGCTCGTGTCCACGTTACTGTTCGTGAGGTTCACGCTCCAAGTGATACTGGTGGTACCCGACGAACTCGGCCACGAGGCCTTCTCGATATCATTCGAAGCGACCTCAATCAGTTCAAAGTTAACCGCAAGCACCGCCGCGGCTGAGCCTATCCCCACGATGGCTATCACACCCCACACGAGTCTTTGATGTTTCATAATCATCCGCTTCAATCTCACAGCTCTCACCTCACGTTGAGGACTACACTCCTGCCTCGCAGACTCCCTTCGGGCTCCTGGCTGGTCGCGGAAATCTGGGCATGCACGCCGCGCACGCTCACTTCGTCCCAATGGATTGTCCACTTCCCACCGCTCAGGATCGCGTCACCCTCGACCTCTGTTCCCGCCGGGATCACCAGGTTCTTGTTGGGAAATAAATCCGACGTGGTTCGCCCGTAAACGTGCAGGCGCCCGGCGCCCCGCGATTCCGTAGAAACAATCGCCACCGACATTGTGAGCCCGTGAGGAATCTGAATTCCGTTGTTGACGATGGTGGCCACGTACTTGTGGAATCCCGGGAGAGGAAAGGTTCCGGCAGGATTCCCGGCGCCGATCATCTGGTCCTGTACCCGCAGCCGGCTGAGCGGCAGGATCACCCGCTCCTCGTGCGTCGCGGCGTCCTGGTACACACGGTAGGCGCCTTGCGTCATTCCCACCAAGTGATACCGCGAGCTCCCGGTCGCAGGTTCGAGGAAGAGAACATACTCGCTTTGCGACTGGAACACGTGGCTTCCCGGTACGTACACCCTTAAGTTGCCGATCGTGCCGCCCAGCTGTTGGATCTCGACCGTGGAAGACGCATGGCCCTTCAGCGTCTGCGAGACCTCCAGAGTGGTGATGGTCACAATCTGGGTGTGGGTGTCGTTCCACCGGGCTTCCTGGTTAAGCACGCGCGCCCGCACGATATTGCTGGACGCCTGCGTAAGTTGGTCGAGCGACATGGAGATGAGAGTCGTCGCCCTCGCGAGTGGAATCATCCACCCCGCCAGCAGTGTCACGAAAAGCCAAACTCGCATCTTCATCGCTTATGGCCCCGCAATGATTTGAATCCCACCGACGTAAGCCTGCAACTCGCCGGCGCTGTTCGTCACGATGATGTTTCTTTGCCCGAGCGTCGCGCTCGCACTCACCTGGATCTGGAAAGTAATGTTCGTCAGTGCTGGTGATAAAGGACAGGTTCCTGGGTTCCCGGTCGAATTACACTGAGGCGTTACACTGCTCACCGTCACATCGCTCGTACTCCCCTGACTCACGCTCACGGTCAGACCGGGTGCCAGTGATGCACCGGTGCCGTCGGTCAAACCCTGCCCGAGTAACCACACGGTCAATGTCGCGCCCTGCTTGACCTGGAACCCGGTCGCCCCGGCTGCGCAACTCGCCGGAGTCCCTGTGCAGGTGCCTACGTCTGTGAGGGCGAGCGTCGGCGTCAGGCTGGAGAGGTTGAAGTTAATCGCCGGCGTATGTGTGCTGTTCCCCTCGGCGACCACCGGGTTGGCTTGACCCGCTGCTGGCGTAAGGGTAACCGTCAAAGAAGCAGACTTGGTGTTGTCCGCCTGGCTGGTCGCTGTCACCGTCACGGGATTCCCCGGCGGAATGGCACTGGGCGCATGGTAGGTGAGGTTCGGGTATGTGCCCGTAATCGTTCCCACCGTGGAGTTGCCGTTCGTCACTGCGTTCACCGTCCACGTGAGACCCGTATTCGTCGTGCCCGTCACCGAGACCGTAATCGCCAAGGTCTGACTCAACTGTACGCTCACCGTCGAGCTGCTCGGATTGGTAATCGTCACTACGACGGGGACGGGCCCCGCGGTGATCGTCACACTGAGAGAAGCGGTCTTGGTGTTATCCGCCTGGCTGGTCGCGGTGACAGCAAACGTGGCCGGGCTCGGCACGCTTGCCGGGGCGGTATACGTCACCGAGGTGGACGTGCCTCCGGTGATCGTACCGAACGTCGGATTACCGTTCGTCACCCCGTTCACCTTCCAAGTGAGAGCTGTATTCGTCGTGCCGGTGACTGACGCCGTGATTGCCAAGGTGTTACTTACCTGTACGCTCGGCGAGCCGGTGGGACTGGTGATGGAGACCGACACCGGCGGCGCGATCGTCACTTGGAGGGACGCGGACTTCGAAGTATCCGCTTGGCTGGTCACCGCGATGTTGAATGTAGCAGGGCTGGGCACGGAAGCCGGCGCGGTGTACGTCACCGACAAGCCTGAGCCGCTAATCGTCCCAAACGTCGTATTGCCGCCTGCCACGCCGTTCACCTTCCACGTAACGGCCGTATTCGAAGTACCCGACACCGACGCCGTAATCGCCAACGTCTGATTCACCTGCAGGGTCTGCGCGCTGGTGGGACTGGTGATGGTAACCGTCACTGTAGGAGGCGCCGGTTGACTGCCACCGCCGCCGCAGCCCGCCAGCACTACCAGCAGGCTCAGACTAACCCCCAGAACACATGCTCTCCAACGCAGGCCGCGCATCATCGATCCAGCTCCAGTCCGCTCAGAATTTCGTCTCGTGCTACCCACCACAGGGACACCTCCAGTGCTGCTGGGCATGGGGACGTTGAGTCGTGGCAGCAAGCAGCTCCTCGTCAAAGGCCATCTCTTTTGCAGAGCGTTCCCTGAGCTTCCTCGTGGTCTGTTGATACACCCTTGCCCGTGCACTGTCAAGCGGAACCTCCCTGCTTGTCAGGTTCACCAGGACTTATTGCGGCGTCGTCAAAATGGGGGAGGCGCCGCGCTGGTGGGGGAGCTGGTAGGATTCAGGAATCCCGGAGAAGCGCCCGGACTCTGCGGCGTCGCTTGTTGCCCAGATCCCGTGGAGAAGGCGGGCATTCCCACTTGCATTCCCAGGATGCCCAGGTCGATGCCCAGAAACTCCCACTCATCGTAGTGCTGGTATTTGTTCCAAATGCGGATGGATTCGCGATGGCTGGTTGCGGCCACCCCCACGATGTAAGCACCCTGGACCTCGTTGCCGCTCCCGAAGAAAACCGAAGGAGTCTGGGGATTCGTCTGGCCTGCCTGCCCCGGCAGGCCCGTCGGTGCCGGGGGTGCACTCAGCCCTAGGCCTCCTGCGGGGTTGTTCGCATTGGGAAGGGTGGGAGATAAAGGCTGATTCTTCGAGTCAATGAGCACGCCCGCGGCGTTCGCGTGAATGTATCGCCACTTCCCTTTCGGGTCCATCGGATCTCGATATTCCTGACGAAGAAACCGCATGCCGTTAGTCCCCTCCAACTCTCGAATGCTCACGGGGTAGCGGTTGAACTGTTTGTGGAAAAGCGCAATGGCCCGCGCGTACTGGGTTCCCCGGAAGACCAACTCCGCTTCGCGTTCGCGTTGACCTTCCTGATAGACACTGGGGAGCGCCACCGTCAGGGCTACCAGCAGCAGTGTGGCGATCATCATGACGATGATCAGTACCATGCCGTCCGCCTCGCGTCTGCGTTCACGCGCGCTACTGCGGGATCGGCAAATCGACGATTTGGTGTGAAGTGGCATCTTCAACCGTAACGGCCGAGGGAGTGATCTTGAGGATCTTGTACTTCGACGCGACCACGTCGCCCTCATGCACGACGAACACTTGATCCTCAAGAGAGGCAAAAGCTTCTTTCACCCCTCCCGGCATTTCGTTGTACCCCATAGGCTTCAACAGCACCGGGGGCGGAGGAGGGGGAGCCGACGGCTGCGCAGCCGCCAGTTGTTCGCGAGTCACCTCGGGAGGCGGCGCCACAAAATCGAAAGGATTTCGCTCCGTGTCCGGCAGGGGGCGGGCCTCAAGCTCCTTCAACGCCTCAAGGTGCACGACGGGATCGTAACGGGCAAGATCGTCAGCAGAACGGGACAAACCCTGCTCCCCACGCACCCGAGCCGCCTTGGGGGGAGCGGGGAGGGGGTGGGATTCTCTCGCGCGCGTGCCCCTGAACTGGCTGACCAGATTCACCAGCAAAAGGACCGACACGACACCCAGGACCGCACTTCCCCACTTCTCGATTCCGGCCGGCAATTTCATGGCGTCAAGTAAAGGTCCGCAACCAGCCGCAGGCTCAGTACTCCGTTCTCGCCCGGAGCGAAACTGAATTCGCGGACCAGGATAAAATCGTGGGCGGTCTCCAGGGCGTGAGCGAACTTCAGCAAGCCCGTATAGGATCCCATCGCACTGATCTCGAGCCCCAGCCGTTCCAGGGGATCGTGGTGTTTCGTGTCGAGCCGATAAGCCACGCTGGGGGGCTGCACGCCGGAGGCATCTGCCACCTGTCGGATCAGGTGGGCGGCCGCGGAAAAACCTCGCCGACGGGAGGGGGCATGGTTGCTCGTGAAATCCTCCAGCCGCTTGCCAGCCTGGGGTAGCGCCGCTTGATATTTCTCCAGCCGGTCAACCCGAACTTGCTCCTCACGCACCCTCTGTCGCGCGCCCGAGTAGCGGTGCTCTTCGGAAGCCATCATGTTTCCCAGCGGCCGGTACACGGCGAAGTAGAGGACGACATCCAGAACCACCAGCCCCAGGCCGGCAGCCTCCACAATGCGCATCACGATGTGACGTCGGCTCTTCCGCACGAATCCTCTCCGCTGCTCAGCGCGCTCCGGGCAGGTAACGCGCGGTGCAGGCGATGCTCACCTGCCCCGGTTGCGTGCCCTCTTCCTGGAATCCCTGATTGATAATCGTCACGTCTTTGAAGTCCGGAGCGTCTTCGAGGTCACCCAAGAACATCTCGATGGCTTCCTCGCTTTTTGCGGAAACGCCCAATCGCACGACCAAGTCTTCTCCCTGCCAGGTCAGCGCCAATCCGGTCAGGCGAGCCTGATCGGGCAGAAAATCCGCGAGCCGCGCGGCCAGTTCGGTCGGCGAAAGTTCCTTCTGACCGATGAGCGTATTGACAAACCGGGCTTGGCGAAGCAACTCGCGGAACTCCGGCTTTTCGAGTTCCCGGCGAATGGCCGCTCCCTGCGTGCGGAGCTGGTCTTCGCGTTGCTGGACTTCGGCCACCTGCCGTTGGACCGCCCGGTATTCGCGGAATTCGCGGACTACGGATACCCCCAGCAGCACAAACCCCACCAAACCGACCAGCGTAGCGGGAACAGCCCACGCCAGCGCGTAGCGGTCACGCGAGCTTTCAGCGACGGCAAGATTGAGAGTAATTCTCATCGTCGTTCCACCAGGTTGGCAAGCAAACCGGCAAAGGGCATCCCAAAATGCTGGAGGGCTTCTCGTTCACCGGCGGGCAGCACGGTGGCCTGCGCAAAACTCCCCCCCAGCGGGCGCAGCTCGCGGCCCAGGGTTCTGGCCAGCGCGTCTTTCATCTCGGCCGTCGCGGGCGGACGCGCGCAGAACCAAACGTTCTGAACCGGGACATTCAGGTGATCCTGGCACGTCGCCAGGACGCGCGCCGCCTCGCGCGCAATTTCCTCGTGACTGTCCGTCCCCGCTCCGGCATCCAGTGACCGGGTCCGCCAATAGCGCACGCGGTTGAGCGCGACCACCACCGCCGTCAAGGCGCCAGGACACAGATGCAGCAGGAGTTGCCCGGCCGCGTCCTCCGGCAGCAACGGCAGCAGGGCCACGCTCGCGGGAAGGACCAGAGCCGCCCCGCCATTGAGGCCTCCGAGCGTCGCCTCGTACTCTGCCAGCACGGAGCCCCGCACCGCCAAAGCCAGTACCTCCACCAAGCTGGGTTCTTGCACCAGCACCTGGTAGCTGATGCGCGCTTCTTCCGGCGCAAAGGGCAAGAACTCTCGCATGCGCCAGCGGACCAGCGACTGCGCCTCCTGGCGGCCTTCGGGCAGTGTTTCGAACTGCAACAAGGCCACGCGCACCGACGCGTCGGGAATCAACAGGCCAAGTCTTCCGCCGCCGTTGCCCACCAGCTCCGCAACCTCCGCGATCGTGCGCCGGATGGCCGCATCATCTGTGACGTTGGGCTTGTTAGGCGAAGGCGCCAGCGCTCCCACCTGGAGATCCCGGACTCCCACACGCTGCACTTGGCGCGAGGCGGCATCCAAGCGGGCACCGGCCACAAACCCCGGCTCCAACTCCAGAGCCACGGTCGGCATGAGGAAATGCGCCGACCTCGCGGGCCGTTCCAGGCCTAACCGTTTTTTCCACTCCTGCCAGATCATCAACCGCTAGCCCCTATCTCTCCCCTTAGTCCCTACCTCTCCCCTTAGTCGTCGTTAGGCAATTACGATTCCACCTTCGATCAGAACCCCTCACCTGCCCGCCTTGCGGGACCGAATGGAAAGGTTACCTCGTAACGCCTCCTTGTTCCACGAAGGTAACCTTATTAATCTCTCGCAGTGTGGTGAGCCCCTGCTGGGCTTTCTCCAGGGCCGACTCCCGGAGCGACACCATGCCTTCCTGGCGCGCCGCCCGGCGTATCTCCGATGACGGCCGTTTCTCCAGGATCAGTTCCCGGACGTTGTCGGACAGGGCCAGCAGCTCCCCAATCGCGCTGCGTCCGCGAAATCCCGTCTGGTTGCACTCCGGGCAACCGGATCCCTCGTAGAACGTCACGTCCTTCCAGGCCGCCGGGTCCAGGCCGGACTCCTCGAGCAGCGCCATCGGCACTTCCGCCGGGCGCTTGCACGCTTCGCAGATGGTTCGCACCAGTCGCTGCGCCAGGATGCAGTTGAGCGCCGAAACGAAATTGTAGGGCTCGACGCCCATGTTGAGGAATCGGCCGAGCACGTCCACCACGTTGTTGGCGTGCACGGTGGTGAACACCAGGTGTCCGGTGAGCGCCGATTGGATGGCGATTTGCGCCGTCTCGTTGTCACGGATTTCGCCCACCATGATCTTGTCCGGATCGTGGCGCAGGATGGAGCGCAGTCCGCGCGCAAAGGTCAGCCCGCGCTTCTCGTTCACCGGGATTTGCGTGATGCCGCGAAGCTGATACTCGACGGGGTCTTCGATGGTGATGATTTTGTCCTCGTCGCTCTTGATTTCGGAGAGCGCGGCGTACAGCGTGGTGGTCTTGCCGCTGCCCGTCGGGCCGGTCACCAGCACCATGCCATAGGGCTCGCGGATGAAGCGCCGCAGCCGCCGGATCTCCCGGTCCGCCAGCCCCAGCACATCCAGGCGCAACTGGCGAAACTTTTCGTGCAGGGATTCCTTGTCGAGGATTCGCAGCACGGCGTCTTCGCCATGAATCGAGGGCATGATGGAGACGCGGAAATCAATGGGGCGGCCGCGATACCGCACCCGGAACCGGCCGTCCTGGGGAACGCGGCGCTCGGCAATATCCAGTTCCGCCATGACTTTGATGCGCGTGATGAGATTAGACTGAAACTCCCGCGCCAGCGGCGCCATGGCCTGCTGCAGCACGCCGTCAATGCGGTACTTCACCACCACGGAGTTGTCGCGACTTTCAATGTGGACGTCGCTCGCCCGCCGCTCGAGGCCCGCAAAAATGATCGAGTCCACTAGCCGGATCATGGGGCTGACGTCCCGCTCCTCCACGAGGTGCTCGAGCGAAAGCCCTTCGCCGGCCGATTCTTCGTCGCGAATCACGTCCAGGCGAAACTCTTCCGTGGCTTCGTCCAGCACCCGCTGCGAGGGTTCCGTCTTCTTCAGAAACTCTCTCACCTGGCTGGGCGCGGCCACGCGCACCACCAATTGCCGGTCCAGCTTGATTTCCAACTCATCCAGGCGCGCGAGGTTGGTGGGATCCGCCACTACAATCACCAGCTGATGGTCGCGCCCCTCCAGGGGCAGAAACTCATAGTGGAGCATCAGCTCCAGCGGGATGGTGCGCAGCAGCTCGCCGTCCGGGTGCGAGTCCCGCAGGTCCACGAATTCGAATTGATAGCGCGCCGCTAGCTGGCGTGCCGCTTCCATTTCTTTCAGGTCGGGTGCCTTCTCCGCCACGTCCAACCTCCGGGACCGCTACTGAACCTTAGCCGCCATGGAAAACAGCGGAAGATAAAATGCCACCAGGACGAACGCCACCGCCACCGCAATGGCGGCAATCATGATCGGGTCAACCAGCGCGACCAGCGTCGCGAGGTCGATGTTCACGTCTTCCTCGAAAAATTCCGCCAGCGCTTCCAGCATACCCGACATGGCGCCGGTGGTCTCGCCCACTTCCATCATATCAAGCGCGATGGCTGGGAAGAAACCACTCAGGCGCAGGCTCGAGCTGAGCGCGCGCCCCGCCGCCACTTCCGTCTGGGCTTGGGCAACCGCCCGCGCCAGTAAGGGGCTGGTGGCGGATTCCTTGGCGGTTTCCAGCGCCGCGACGATGGGAATGCCGCCCTGCAGAAGCGTCGCCAGCGTGCGCGCGAACTCCGCCACCGAAAATTTCAGTAAGAGCTTGCCCACCAGCGGCAGCCGGAATTTCAGCCGTTCCCAGCCCAGCCGGGTGCGTGACGACCGGAAGGCCATCCTCATGAGTAGCACCAAGGCGACGAGCGCGATAAGGATCAGCCCGGAGAGGCGCTTGATACCCATCGCAAAGGAGATGACGAAGGTCGTCAGCGCGGGCAGCTCCACGCCCAGGTCGGCATAAAGCTCCGCGAAGCGGGGAACGATAAAGCTGATGACAAAAGTGATCAGCCCGCCCAGGAACACCATCAGGAAAGCCGGGTAGATCAGCGCCGAAAGAAATTTCTTGCGAAAGGTCCGCGTCTGCTTCTGGTACGTCACATATTGCGCCAATACCCGGTCGAGACTTCCGCTCCGTTCACCCGCGCGGACCGTCGCGCAGTAAATCTTGGGAAAGCTCCCGCTGGATTCAAAAGCCTCGGAAAGCAACGCGCCGGCGCGCACCTTGTCCCGAACTTCTTCGATGGCCCTCCGCAGCGCCTCACTTTGACTTTGCTGCGCCAGCAATTCGAGAGACTTCTGGAGCGGCAATCCGGACTTGGAAAGCGTCAGGAACTGCTGGTTGAAAATCAGGAAATCGTCAGGGCGGATTTTTCCCGGACGGGAAGCCCGCATGGGGATGCTGAGAATATCTTTCGGGCGAATGGAGAAAACAAAATACCCCTGCCCCCGCAGCCGCTGGCGGAGCTCCTCCTCGGAACGCGCCTGCTCGGTCTGGGTCAGAACCCGCCCCGCATCCGTTCCCACTTTGCAGACAAACTCGGCCATATTGAGTTCAGACTTGACAGTTGAAAGTTGAAAGTCGAAGATTCAAAGTCATAACCCTTGCCCCACCGTTTGCGGGCCTGCACGCCGCGGTAAATCCCTTGCGAGAGACGCACTCCCTTGACTGTGGACTTTCAACTGTCGACCTTCAACTTTCAACTGCCCTTCTCACCAACTGCCATAGGGTGTGCCATCGAGGGAGGTCTCGTCGGAACCGCTGTGCACATCCACAATCCCTGCCGCGACTTGGTTGGGGCTGATCGGCATATCCTCGATGTCCGTCCTCCAGGTCTGGTTCGAGCCGGTGAAGGGGTCAGCCGGGATTCCGCCCCGCAAGTAACCCGCCTCTACCAGTTCATCGAGTGACGTCGGGGGGCGCTGTTTGTCGATCGTGAATTCGTCAATCAGCTTGCGGAGCGTGAACAGGTCGTCGCGCAGAACCGCCTCCCGCGCGTGGACCACGGCGACGTGGAACGTGGGCATGGCAAAGGACGCCAGAATCATGATCAGCGTGATGACAATCATCAACTCCAGGAGTGTGAAGCCCCAAGATCCCTGCGCCTTTCTGCCCCGCATGCCCTGGCGTCGAATTCCCAGCCTACCAATCTGCATATTGCGTCCCATCCAAACCCGTTCCCTGGCTCCTTGAGTAGACGTCAAAAGCGTTCTGCCCACCCCAACTCCGTGAGTCGGGGTCATCCTGCATGGATCGCATACCCCAATCCGCCCTCCCGGTCATGGGGTCCACGGGAATCTTGCGGAGGAATCGGTATTTCGCGTTGGCGGCGCCTTTCACCGTTACCCCATCGACCAAGGTCTGCAGGTCGGGCGGATAACCGAAGGTGTCCACCTTCACGGGAATCATGCCGCGATCCGAGAAATCTTTGTAGCGATCGATCGCCTCGCGCATCCCGCGCAATTCGCGCCGGAGTTCGACCTCCCGGGTGCGCTGCACCTGTACGCGTGCCATTGGCAAAGCGATGCTGGTCAGCAACAAAAGGATAGTAATCGCCGCAATCAGTTCCACCAGCGTGAACCCCGATCCCGAGGTTGAAATTGCTCCACGTGATACGGTGGGATCCCTTGGGAAACGCCGGATATGGGCCCGCAACCCGGGTTCCTGCTCTGGGATCGGGGTGAAGCCTTTTTCTGAAGCCTGCGGGGGTCCTTCCTTCATCTTAGATCCCTCATTGGGGCTGCCCGGGCGGCTCCGGGGGGGACTCCGGGGGAACCTCCGGGGGTTGTTGGGGCTCGGGCACCCCAGGCCGCCCTGCACCGCCGCCTCCTCCCACGGGAAGATTTGTGCCTACGGTCACGGCCGGTTCGGGAAGGCGAATGACCCGCGGGGTCAACATGACCAGCACTTCGGTGTCGTTAACCTCTTTGTGAACCTGTGAAAAAAAGTAGCGCAGCAGCGGGACATCACCCAGCCCCGGGACTCCCGTCACCGAGGACGTCACAGTGTTCTGAATCAAGCCGCCCAGAAGGTTTACCTCGCCTTCCCGCAAGCGAATGTCGTGTTCGATCACCCGCTGGCCGAAAGTCGGCTGGCTGAAACCCCCGACGGAAATGGATGCGCCCAGGGAGGAAATCTCAATCTTGGCGTGAAGCGCAACTTCCCCAGTCGCGAGCAGCCGAGGCGTCAATTCCAGGTTCACGCCAACGTCCTGATACTGAAACTGCGTGCTGGCCAGCAAACCGATCCCTGAGGTTGAACTGGTTGTCCCACCGAATGAAGGAAGGAAGCTGCCGGTCGCGTAAGGGATACGGCTGCCGATCCGCAATTTAGCGGTTTGCCCGTCCGTAACCCGCACTTCAGGGCTCTGTAGAATATGAGTTTTGGAATCGTTCAAAACGGCCGAGGCGGTTGCACTGGGCAGGACCGCGGCGTAATCACGATAAGTCAATTGGCCAAGATTCACGAGCGAGGAGGCCGTCGAGGAGCTGCTCGCCGAGCTTGGCGAGAAGATGGCCCCTGCCTGCAATCCCGCCGTAATCGTCCCGGTCGACGAGACCGTAGCCGGCGTCAGGCCCAGGTCGCGAATGCGGTCGCGGTCGGCCTCCACAACATCCACCTCGACCAGGATCTCCGCCTTGGCTCGATCCAGATCGCGGACGAGCTGTTCCGCCGCCGCCACCTTGGCGGGAGTATCGCGAATGATGATCGCGTTGGAGTCCGGGTTGTCCATAATCCTCTGCAAACCCAGCACTTGCTTAAGGGCCGTGGTGATGGCGGTGCGGTCGGCCGGCGCCAGGGGATTCGAGAGATAGATGGTCTTCAGCACTTCCTCGTCGTAGTCCCGGCGGTGGTTGGGATCATCGGGAATGACCAAAATCGTGTTGGGTGTGAGAGCCCGCCAGAAGCTTTTGGTCTGCAGCGCCACAACCCTTAGCGCATCTTCAACTTTGATGTTGGTCAGGTCAACGCTCAGGGGGTTGGGGCGGAAGTCCGGGGTGAAAACGACGTTCAGGCCGGCCAGCTTGCCCAGAGTCTCGATGATCTTGCGGCTGTCCGCGCTGATCCGAAAATGGGCAAGTGGCTCGGTGGGGAAGGGCTGAAGCTGAACCGTGGGGGGTTGGCCGGTCTCCGCGCGGGACTTGAGAGCCTGTTGAATGACCGCCTCGCGAGCCCGTTTCGCCTCTGCCTGAGTGGTTAGGATCCGGGCAAGCTCCTGAGCCGCGGCCTCGTTGCTGGGGTCGATGCGTGCGGCCTTCTGGAATTCGCCAGAGGCTTCCTCTGCCCGTCCCCCCTTCACCAGCAGACGACCATTCTTGAGGTGGAAGAGAGACGCCTCGGTACGGGCCTGTCTGTCGTGAAGGACGTATGCCGCATTCGCAGGGTCGGACTGCACAGCCTTTTCGTAGTTGACCAGCGCCGAGTCCCAATCCTTCCGGTACTCAGCCTTGCGCCCTTCCTTGAAGGCGACACTGCCGCCTCCCCCACAACTCAGCCACAAGGCAAGCGCCCCCAATACCCCTGCTAACCGGAATCTTCTACCGAACATCCCTCCCTCCCCTGGCCGGAACTAAAATGAAACGTTGGGATTATCGGCCATCATCCGATGTGACTGCAAGTCAAACCCGGCAAATCCCGACGATCCGAAAAGATTCACGCCCACATCTGTGAGGCCGGAGCCTCCAAGTGCACCCTTGTCCTGGAGAAGTCCTAAGTCTGCCGCCCCTAACGGCGGAAGACGCAAGACTCCAAACACCTTGTTGGATGCAAGCGTGACGGGTCCTGTCCGACTGGAAAGCGAATTTCCCCTCCCCTCTCCCAGAGGGACCCGAACCGCCAACACCATGGCGGGGTCGACGCTCATGGCCCGGTATTGGTCCGCGAAGGTGTCTCCATGCTTTACCAAATACACTTGGGCGCCATCCACAACGATGGCTTGGACTTCCCCCCGCGCAGTCTCGACGTAGCCAAGCGCTTGGAACACGAAAGTGGCAGGTTCAGGCGACACGAGTACTTTGTCCGCAGCCTTTGCGTGGTCGCGGTCGGGCGACCTTGCGGGCTTGCGGCGCGTGCGCCGATCTTCACGTACAGGCGGCGGAAGGCTTGCCCGGACCGCCCCGTCCACAGGCGGGACCTCTTGCGGCCCTGTCGTCTGTTCCGTTCTGGACTCTGTGCGAACCCGGCCCGCCAGAGGCGGTGAGGGTCCGTCCCGGATCGCGAACGAAAACAGGTCTGGTAAGGCAGGCGGTTGCGGGACGGCCTGCCTGCCCAGGCAGGGCGGCGAAAGTCCATCGTGTGGCAATTCTTCCACAGCCTCTACTGCTTCCCGGGAGACTCGCAGGGCCCGGTATCTCCCCGCAAAATAGTCCCCCTGTCGAACTACATACACGTCATCACTTAGAGAAAGAATCGCCTTGAGCTCGCCATCGACCTTCTCGACAAATCCGACGGGCTTCATCAAGATTGGCGGGACGGTCGAGATACTGGCCGACCCGGTGGGGTTCTCCGTGGGGGCAGAAGCGGAGGGCCCTGTCGGCGGGGTTTCACTTTTCGACTTCCCAGCCGTCTGCTCAACCGGGCCGCGCTCCGGCGGATTCGACGGTCGCCCGTCGGCAGGCGCCGGAACTCGGTCTGGGAGTTGAAACGACACCGCACGAATCGCCGTGGCGAGACCGGTTCCCGGGCCCTCCACGGGAAGAGCCGATCCGTCAGCGACTTGCGCAGGTCTGGGGGCTGGGGGGACGATCTTGCCGGCCGAGACAGTCGCTGTCGAGGCACGGTCGGGGACCGTGCTGAGCGGAGCACGCCGGGCCACAGCGACGACCGGAGCTTGGGGAACCAAGCGAACATGCTCGCCGTCCGCCATGACGGTCTCCACCCGCCCGTCTGCCCTCTCCACGTAACCCAGAGGTTCGGCAGCCGACGTAGCGCCCTGATGGGTCGAACGCTGTTCTTTCCCGGCAGCGGGCGGGCTAGCAACGGCTTGCCCCGGCGTGTCCAGCTTGGCAACGAGGGATGGGTTCTGTGCAGCGCTCGCGCTTAACTCTTTGGAAACACGGCTGGTTGGCTGCATCAGACCGGCCTGCACGGTCGTCTCGTCGGCGGCCTCGACCAACTCGGGAGAAATCTTCAGGACGCGGTACTTGCCGGCGAAGAGATCTCCTTCGCGAACGATATAAATCTGGTCGTCCTGGGAAACGACCGCCTCGACTCGTCCCCCAGCCTTCTCCACGTAGCCGAGCGGTTTGAACAAGGCCGGAGCGGCGTCCGCTGACCTGACGGCACTTGCCTGCACCCCCCCTGCTTTTCTGCCTGCGGAGGCAGGTGCAACTTCCTTCGCTTCAGTCGGTTCGGCGCATTTGGTGCTCTCGGGCGCGGGACGCGCCGGAGGCCGCCTCGCCCCCACACGGGGAGGTTCGCTGGAACTCGCCCGCACGGATTCGGAGACTCGGGCATGGTCCGGCGGTCGAGCGACCCGGGAAGTTGGAAAGTTGTGCGCCTGGTCGGCTATGGCTCTCGGTGAGGCCTTGGATGAAGATTCTCGGAATTGATGCCAGAGGTTGGGAAGCAAAAGCAGGCAAACCCCCACCGCAACACCGCATGCGAAACTTGCGAGTTGCCTGCCGATTCTCACTGGCGACCTGGTGTCTACGCTAACTTCCGGGACATGACAACGAGAGCCTTAACTCACGACAGGTCGAGGCCCAACTGAAAGATTCCACCGTTGCACGCCGGAATTTCGACGTCGCGGTGCGCCCGCGGAGTTGCCTGGGCTGTGGCGCCCTGCGTCGGTCGGTGCTTGCAGGGAGAACTTTCCCTGCCGACTCCCACACTCCGCGCGCATACTTTCTTGTCTTTCGGCCATGCTCGCATATCATATCAAGCATTACACAAAAATCAATGGGCGAGAGCGCGCTGTTGCCAGATTTGTGCCTGGACGCGAGTGGTAAAATACCCGGCATCCTTCTATCTGGATCTGGAGAGGAGTTTTCCATGGCCAAAGTGCTGCGCTGCCGTGACCTCGGAATGAACTGCCCTAAAGAGGTACGCGCCGAGAGTGACGAAGAACTGTTGAAGCTCGCCGCCGAGCACGCAGAGAAAGATCATGGCATCTCGGCCGCCATGATCCCGCCGTCCATCCTGGCAATGGTCAAAGCCGCCATCAAAGATGAGTAACGCGGCATCGGCTAGCGCTTCCGGTCGGCGAGTCGGCTTTCTGGCGTTGTGTCCCCGTCCCCGTGCTATAGTGCGGGCTGCCCTTCCCCGCGAACCCACGAGCCCAAGCTGTTCTCTCGCAATTGTTACACCCTGATTTCCCCAAAGTTGCGCTAAAATGCAACCCGCTACGGGGTCTGCGGCTGCGTCGTCCCGTTCATGCTTGGCGCTGCCCTCGAAACCCGGCGATGTGGCCGATCCTCTGACGACTTACTCCGGAGTCTGCAGGTGTCATCCTCGCACATGAAGCGCTGGCTGGCTCGCCTCTCCCCGGTCTATCCCGGCGAAGGTCCAGTGGTCTGGCTGAGTCTTTCCGTCAACTTCCTGGTTGTCACCGGCATCATGTTCGGGCGCAACGCGCGCGACGCGCTCTTCCTGATTTACTTCGGGGTTCAATATCTGCCCTACATGTACTTCGCCAACGCCGCCTTTCTGGTGCTGTGCTCGTTGGCTTTCACCACGCTGGTAGACCGCATCGAACGGGCGAAGTTCCTGGGCGGAATTTCCCTGATCTTCATCGCCAGCCTGATCGCCAGCCGGCTCGTCCTGTTCGGGCATCCTCACTGGTTCTTCCCCGTGCTTTACATGGAAGCACAGGTCATCTGGTATTTCACCCTGATGCAATTCTGGACGTTCGTCGGCGACCTGTTCGACACGCGTCAGGCCAAGCGGCTTTTTCCTTTCCTGGCCATCGGGGGACTGTTGGGAATGATCGGTGTGGGATTGGGCAGCAAGGCGATCATCAGAACCCTCGGCACGGAGAACCTTTTCGGCCTGTGGGCCGTGCTGATCTTTGCCGCTCTGGTTCTGGGTGGCGTCACCTACCGCCGTTATCGCTCCAAGCCCGACGCCCCTGAACTCGATCCCTCCGTGCCCTCCAGAAGGAGGCCTTCGGAGCTCGAGAAAATCAAGGAAGGATTCACCGAGGTCGCTCGTGAGCCGCTCGAGCGATCTATGGCCGGCTATATCCTTCTGATGTGGACCGTGTACGCGGTGGTGGACTTCTGTTTCAACAAAACCATGCGCGCGAAATACCCGAACTCAACCGACCTCGCCACTTTTTTCGGCGTCTTCGTCGGCGTGCAAGGGCTCCTCTGTCTGGTGGTTCAGATGTTCCTCACCCGACCCGTCATCGCGCGTTTCGGAGTAGGAAGGACCATCAACTTTCATCCGCTCTGTCTGGTCCTCGGCACCGCCTGGATGAGCGGGCGATACGGCTACGCGTCCGTCCTCTCCACCAAACTGGGCGACGCCACCATGCTGTACACGTTCTCGGACTCGTCGTATCAGCTTCTCTACAATCCCATCTCACCGGACAAGCGCGCCCGGGTGCGCGGCTTCATCGAGGGATACATCAAGCCCCTCTCACTGGTTTGCGCCGGGGCGCTCGTCCTCATCGGGAACAGCTACCTGCATCCGCTGCGTTGGCTGGGAATGGAAATCCCCACCGGCCAGCAACTCTCCTGGGGGGCGCTGGCTCTGGGGGTCGTCTGGCTGTATTTCGCCCTGACCGCGCAGAGCGGTTACATTGGCGCGCTGCTTCGCAACCTGCATGCGGAAAGCCCCGCGCTGCGCCAGGCGGCGGCGAACGCTCTCGGCAAGCTGCAAGATCCCGCCAGCCTTGCGATCCTTGCACGGACTCTGCAGTCGTCAAGTCCCGATCGCCTGGTGGCCGCGCTGCAATTGCTGGAAGGGCTGCGCACCGACGCCGCCACAGAAACCGTGGCCGCTTTGCTTCACCACTCGGATGTTCGGGTGCGCTCGACCGCCGCAGGGGTTCTGGGTCGAGTGGCCGCAACCCGGTACCAGGACCAACTCCTTTCCCTGCTCAACGACCCCGATGGGCGGGTGCGCGCCAACGCTGTGGCAGCATTGGGGCAAACCCAGGATCTGAATTTGGTGGAAAAACTGCGCGCGATGTTGCGCGACCCGGCGCTCCGCGTACGCGTCAGCGTGATCCTGGCGGTCCGCACCCTCCAGGGGCCCGAGGCGGTGCGCGATTGCCTGCCCTTGCTTCGCGACCTCGCACGCGGCGATGCCGTTTCGCGGTCTGCGGCTGCCTACGCTCTCGGCCAACTCCCTCTGGAGGAATCCACGGAAATCCTGCGCGGCCTCCTCCGCGACCCGGAATTGAACATTCGCTGCGCAGCGGCTAAGAGCCTGGGTTTGGTCGGATCGACCGACGCCATGCCAGACTTGATCGAAGTCCTGGCAGGGCCGCACCAACTGCGACACTACGCGCGGCGGAGTCTCGCGAGAATTGTTTCGCCGGGCGGAGAGGCTTGCGTGGAAGACCTGGTGCGAACCGCGCTGGCTTCCCCTCGCCCCGAGATCCGCAGCGAGCTGGCCGACGTTCTGGGCCGGCTGGAATCCCCCCGGGTCTTCACCGCCCTCACCAGCCTACTGCGCGATTCGGAATGGCGAGTGCGCTGGAAAGTGCTGAAGGCCTTCGCGCGCCGCGCCCGCGCCGGTCCCCTGCCGGAGGAGTCGCGCGCCGCGCTCCTCCAATACGCCAGCGACGAGCTGGATCGGTTCCGGGAAAGTCTGCTCTGCTCGCACGCCCTGGTTCCCAAACCCAGCGCGCAGCCGGAGCAGGTTTTGGCCCACGCGCTCGCGGACGATCGGGTCAAGATTGAAGAACGCGTCTTCCACATGCTGGGGATTCTCTATGGGCACGACCAGATGCTGGCCATCTTCGATAAGCTCAACTCCGGCGACGCGCGCTTGAGAGCCGATGCCCTGGAGGCACTCGACAACCTGGCGCCCAAGAAGATCGGAAGCCAGGTCCTGGCCCTGCTCGAGCCCCCGCCTGCGCCCGCTGACGATCGGCCCCGGGCGCTTGAACCCCTCGTGCTCGAACTGGTGCGACACCCCAAGCCCTGGGTGCGCGCCTGCACGGCCTATTACCTTTCCGGTCGCCCGGTCCCCGATATCGGGCACCTGCTACAAACGCTCCTCACGGACCACGACCGCGTCGTTCGCGAGACGGCTCTTTACGCTGGCTGGACGGCTTTTCGAGATTCCTGGCGGGCTCAGATCGAGGCCGCCCTGCATTCGCCCGACCCGGCCTTCCAGGGCGTCGCTCAACGCATCCTGGCGGAACAGTCGGGATCCAGCGCGCACGGAGGTACTCCCATGCTCACCGTCGAGAAAGTTTTGTTCCTGAAGTCCGCTCCTTTGTTTGCCGCTTTGGACAGCGAGGAACTGGCGGCCCTGGCTGACATCTCGCTCGAAAAGGAATTTGCCGTGAACGAATTACTCTTCGAGGAAGGCCAGCCCGCACACCACCTCTACGTGCTGGCGCGCGGAAAGGTGGAGGTTTTCTACCACGTGGAATCCAACGAGTATCCCGTGGCGCAACTTGGCGAAAGGGAGTGCTTCGGCGAGATGGCCATCATGGACGAGGCGCCGCGCTCCGCCTCCGTGCGCGCTCTCGAACCCACGCTCGTCCTCAAAATCGACCGCGAGAGTTTTCACGAACTCATTCTCGAGCGGCCCCAGATTGCCTTCGCCATCTTCAAGATTTTGAGTGGCAGACTGCGGGCGAAAAACCTCGAGGCGGAACACGTCGGCGCGTTCGATTCCGCGCGGCACTTCACTTGATCCTGGGACCGTAAGGGCGGGGCTTGCCCCGCCCACGGTTGAAAGCGGGGTAGCGCAGGCCAACAGAACAGGTCTGGGCAACGCGGAAAGGAAAAGCAGATTCTTCGTCGTCCCGATCAGATCGGGACTCCTCAAAACGACCGCGGCACAGGGTTCTTCGGGGAATCGACCGGAAACTGGGGCATCATCGGGCAGGCGGGAGTGCGGACGACTCCTGGCAGCGGTCGCAAAGGCCGCCGGCTTCCACGCGCACCACTTTGATGTGGAACTGCCGCTCGCGCTCGATCTGGCCTTTTAACTTTTCAAACAGCGAACTCTCAAACTCCTGAATGCGTCCGCATTTCGTGCAGGCCAGGTGGATGTGGTCGCGCGTGGTCTTGGCTTCGTAGTAATGCTTCCCCCCCTCCAGGTGCATCAGATCCAGTTCGTCCACCAGGCCGTGCTTCTTTAGCATCCCCAGCGTTCGATACACCGTGACTTTGTTGAGGGTGGGGTCCTGTTCCTTGGCGCGCTGCCAGAGGGCGATCGCGTCCAGGTGACCGGCGGCGCTTTGGATGATCTCGACCAGCAGGCGTCGCTGGTGCGTCATCCGCACCCCGCGCGAGACCAACTCCTGTTCGAGTGGACGACGCGACACGCGCTTTTCGACTTGCATACTACCCCCACTACCCTGAAGTCTCAGCCTTCTCCTCATAGTTTGGCGTTGCCATTCCAACCTGTCAACGAGTTTCACGGCCCGCTAGCCCGGATTTCTCACCACGCTCTACCGTTTCTCGTCGGGCGGCCGGGAGGACGGGCTTATAACCCCGCCCTTCCCCTCCGTGGTGAGAACTTCGGGCGAGTGTCCTAATTCGGTGTGAATCAACCGGCCCGTCAAAGAATTCCCAGGACCGGTTTCATGCTGAGTAGGCGGTAGGCACTGGGCAGTAAGCAGTAAGAAACCATGCGACAGATCGACAAAGCATGGCTTGCGATCCTGGTGTGAAGCCGTCGCGCCGCTTGGGGAGTTGCTTGGCTCCGCACGCATCATGCCGCCGGAGCTTTGCCTGTCTCGATGCACTCCCTCGCTCGCTACACCAATTCCCCGCGCATCACGGTGACCGCTTGGCCGCCCAGCTTCACGCGGTTGCCCACCAGGCGGACCTTCACGACCCCGCCGCGCGCCGACGCCTGGTAAGCCACGAACTCCGTCTTGCAGAGATGTTTCGCCCAGTACGGACCCAGCACGCAGTGCGCCGAGCCGGTCACCGGGTCCTCGTCCACTCCCGCGCCCGGCGCGAAGAAGCGCGAGACGAAATCGAATTCCCGGGTCTCCGCCCGCGCGGTAACGATCACCCCGCGTGCCTTGACGCGCTTCAGCAAGGTGAAATCCGGCGCCAGGCTGCGCACGGTCTGCTCGGAGTCAGCCTCCACCAGAAAATCAAACTGGCTCTTACCCACGTAACGCGGTGTGATATCCAGCCCGCGCACCAGCTCGTCCCAGGGCGTGGCGGGCTCCTCCGGCTTGGCGGGGAAATCCAGCTCGATCCACTCGCCGCAGGGCTCCGCCGTGAGCAAACCGCTCAGCGTATGGAAGCGCGCCTGCTCGTCCGGCTTCAACACGCCGGTTTCCCACAAAATGTGCGCGCTCGCCAGCGTCGCGTGTCCGCACAGTTCCACTTCCACCGTGGGCGTGAACCAGCGCAGGTTGAAGCCGTCCGCCTGCCGCACCAGGAAGGCCGTCTCCGAAAGATTCATCTCACGCGCCACGTCGCGCATCCATGCTTCCTCGGCCGGGGCGGGCAGGAGGCAAACCGCGGCGGGATTCCCCGCGAACGGCCGGCTGGTGAAAGCGTCCACTTGGTAAATCGTCTGTTCCATCACTTCATCCTTTCATCGTCTCCAGGCAGATCGTCGAGCAACCCGCCAGGCCAGGGGGTCTAGACGGTATTGCGAAGTGGGTCCTCGCGTCGGCGGCTCTCACGATGCGGAGATGCGCGCTTGCGAGGCCCACGCCGCACGGTTGCTGAACTGCCCTTTTGGTGACGTATCACGGTAGAAGCCAAGATAGCCATCTTCGAGGCTTCCGGCAAGGATTTCTGTGATTTTTTCGATGATCATGACGACGGGAGAGACCTGGCACGCAGACGGCACCCTGCTCGCCATTGATCTGAAGCCTAGCGCGGCCGGCCAATAGGAGCGGCTGACTGGCGCCGACCTTTCGTTTCGGGCGTGCGCTTCAGGCAGCAACTGTCAGGGCTCGACCGGTTCCCAGCGGCTGGCAAGTTCTCGAAAGGCCCGCCCATGCGTCGGACAAATCCCCGTCTACTTTCCCAGCCGCCGCTTGCATTCGTTCAGGATCTCTGCCGTGCGGGATGCGCCGACTCGGGTCACGCCCAAGGCTCGGACTTCCAGCAGCTTGTCCAGATCGCGGATGCCTCCTGCGGCTTTCACCTGGACGTGCGCCGGCGAGTGGGCTCGCATCAATCGCAGGTCTTCCAGCGTGGCCCCGCCCGTGCCGTAGCCGGTGGAGGTCTTCACCCAGTCGGCGCCCAGTTCCCCGCAGATCTCGCACAGCCCGATTTTGTGGACGTCCTTCAGGTAGCAGTTCTCGAAGATCACTTTCACTTTCTTGCCGCGCGAATGGGTCAGTTCGATTACGGCGTTGATGTCCCGCCGCACGTAATCCCAGTCCCCGCTTAGCACCTTGCTGATGTTAACGACCATGTCCAACTCTTCAGCGCCGTCGTCGAGCGCCTTCTGGGCTTCCGCAACCTTGATCGCGGTGGCGTGGCCGCCATGCGGGAACCCGATCGTGGTGCTGGCCTTCACCGCGCTGCCTTTCAGAATCTCCGCGCACGGCTTCAGGTAGTACGGCATGACGCAGACACTCGCGCAGCCAGAATCCAGCGCGAACCGGCAGCCTTGCTCCAGATCCTTGTCCGTGAGCGTGGGATCCAGCAGGGAATGATCAATCATCCTGGCAATGTCTCGATAGGTATAATCCATGATCCGCTCCGTGGTCGTGCGATCTCGTATCTCCCTGAGACCTCAGGGTCAGCAGAATCACGTCGTGACCGTCGGGACGGGCACGTTGGCGTTGGACTCGAAAACCAAGGTCGCTACATTCCCCAAAGGTTGCGAGTGTTGACCGGCTTCCCCTGGAGTTTCAGGTAATAGAAGAGTTGTCCCTTGTGTTGTTTCAGGTGATCCACCATTTGGAGAAGGCGCTGCCCCAGCAGCATCTCGCTTGGATCCCAAGGGGCAGGCGCTGGGTTGTGAGCAAGCCCTTCCTCGCTACAGGCTGTCAACATTTCGAGTGCCACTCGCTTGTCTTCCTGCAAGAGCTGCCTCGCCTCGGCAACGCTCTGAACAGTGGGCAGTTTTTCCGCTGGCGGCAGGTCCTTCTCCGGCGTCAGCTCGCTAATATCCATGCCTTCAGGCAGTCCCCAATCACCCGTGATGAAGCCTCGCAAAGGGGCGCCGCAGCACTGCGTCATGTGTTTGAGGAGTTGGCCGATTGTCATCCAGTTACTGCCTGTGGAGGGTTTCCACCCCAGGGTGTCGTCATCTACCAGAGCGAGCAACCCCTCTGTGACTGTGTACGTGGACTGAATCCGTGCCTTGAGGAGCTCCGTCCAGTTCATAGCCATTCCTTTCCGTGGCTTATTACACACAGATCTGTAACCAGTATACATCCGCACCCGTCAGGATAATTACCGCAAGGGGCGAGTGCCGGGGCGGCGTCGAGCAGATTTCGGCGAAGGAGACCATCTGTGCGGCGCTCGGCAGTCCGCTGGCACGGGCGCTGCTGGCAGCTGAAATCGAGAAGTTTCCGCCGCTGGCAATGGCCTTGGACAACCTACAGGCCCGTGCGCCAGGTGTGGCCGCTCGCGCGCACGAGAATCTTTGCGGGCGCTGGCTCGAAGCCCATCAGCTTAACGTGCCGACCAAGCGATCACAGAAAGCTCGCCACGTGGGCTGCAATTTGGGATATGAGAAACGGACTGCGAACCACATGAGGACCGCGGCCAACTTTCCGGTAAATATTTTTTTGCCGGAAAGGGAGAGGCTGAAGCCGTAAACGGGCATAATATCTCTTGACCGATAGGACTGTATCCCGCATTGTATACAATGTGCAAAGTGTGCCGCGCGCCGGAAGCCCAAGCAGGTCAATGCCGGCACGAGTACCTGGGAGACTAAGATCATTTGAGCGTCTTAGGACAGTACGCGCCTTTACAAACCATTGACCAGACGAAGGGTTTGGTCTTCGACATTCGCCGCTACTCCCTTCACGATGGCCCGGGGATTCGCACTACCGTATTCTTCAAAGGCTGCCCGCTATCCTGCTGGTGGTGCCACAATCCTGAGGGACGGAGCCCGAATCCCAATCTCATGTTCTTCTCAGACCGGTGCCTCCAGTGCCGGGAGTGCGTAGGCGTTTGCCCCCACAATGCAATTGTCGAAATCAACGGTTCGCTTCAGACCAGTTCGCGGTGCGAAGCCTGTGGCTCGTGCGCTTCCGTGTGTCCGGCGAATGCCCGTCAGCTCGTTGGGCGCTGGATGACGGTCGCAGAGGTCATCCAACAGATTGAGAAAGATCTCGTCTTTTATGACGAGTCGTTTGGCGGAGTCACTTTTTCAGGGGGAGAACCACTCTACCAGCCCGCCTTTCTGCTCTCACTGCTCGACGCCTGCGCCGAAAGGCGCCTCCACACGGTGGTAGAAACGTGCGGTTATGCAAACCGGGAATTCCTGTTGAACCTGGGCGAGAAGGTCGACGTCTTCTTTTATGACTTGAAGATTCTTGACTCGGCTAAACACAGGAAGTACGTGGGCGTGCCCAACGACGAGATTGTGGGGAACCTGGAAGCTCTGGCGCGGCAAGGGAATTCCGTGGTCGTCAGGATTCCGGTTATTCCCGGCATCAACGACGACCCTGGGGAAATTGAAGGCATGGCCCGACTACTCAAGCGCTCCCAGCTGCACAACGTCCATCTTCTGCCTTACCATCGGGCCGGAACCGGCAAGTACGCGCGGCTGCATATGCCTTATCTGCTCGGCGACGTGGAGCTGCCTTCCTCCGAATCTATGCAAACCATCGCCCAACAACTCGAGCAGAGCGGGTTTTCGGTGAGCATTGGAGGTGGATGATGAACGAGAGGGTCGCCATGCTGCGCCGGCGGAGCCTTGCCGCCAAGCCCAGCGTGTCCATCGAGCGCGCCAAGCTACTTACGGACTTCCACCGGGAATCCCGAATCGCGTCCCTACCGATGCTCCGCGCGCAGGCCTTGAAACATCTGCTCGATCACAAGACCATTTACATCGGGGACCAGGAACTGATCGTCGGTGAGAGGGGACCGGCTCCAAAAGCTACGCCCACCTTCCCCGAGTTGTGCTGTCACAGCGAGGAAGACCTGGAGATCCTCAACTCTCGGTCCAAGATTTCCTATCAGGTTGGCGACGACGCCCGCCGCGTCCAGCGCGAGGAGGTGATCCCTTACTGGAGAGGGCGGTCCATGCGCGACAGGATCTTCGAGGAGATGTCGCCGGAATGGAAAGAGGCCTACGACGCCGGTCTCTTTACGGAGTTCATGGAACAGCGCGCCCCCGGACACACGGTGCTCGGAGACGTGATTTACCGGAAAGGGTTGCTGGATCTGAAAGAGGAGGTGAACGCCAGTCTCGGGAAGCTGGACTTCCTGAACGATCCCGAGGCGCTCAGGAAACAGGAAGAACTAAGAGCCATGTCCGTGGCGGCCGACGCCGTGATGGGGTTTGCCGAACGTCACGCCGAGCTGGCCGAGCAAATGGCCCAGGCGGAGCCGGACCCCGGCCGCCAAGGTGAGCTGAGAACGATTGCGGAGGTGTGCCGCCACGTTCCCGCTCACGCGCCGAGAAACTTCTGGGAAGCCCTGCAGGCATATTGGTTCGTACACCTCAGTGTCATCACCGAACTGAATGGCTGGGACTCCTTCTGCCCCGGCAGGTTCGATCAGCACTTGTATCCTTTCTATAAACGCGGGATTGATGAAGGCACCCTGACTCGCGAATCGGCCCGAGAACTTCTCCAGTGCCTGTGGGTGAAATTCAACAGCCAGCCTGCTCCGCCCAAAGTCGGGGTGACGGCGGCGGAGAGCGGCACCTATACAGACTTCGCCAACATCAACCTGGGCGGCCTGCGGGCGGATGGCTCCTGCGGCGTCAACGAGGTCACCTACCTAATTCTGGAAGTCGTCGACGAGATGCGGCTCTTGCAACCCTCCTCGAACCTCCAACTCAGCAAGAAGAACCCCAACCGGTTCCTGCGGCGAGGCGTCGAGATCATCCGCAAAGGCTGGGGACAGCCTTCCATATTCAACGCTGACCTGGTGGTCGAAGAACTGCTGCGACAGGGGAAATCCCTGGAAGATGCGCGCGCGGGTGGGACCTCCGGGTGCGTGGAAACCGGGGCGTTCGGCAAGGAAGCGTACATTCTGACGGGATACTTCAACCTGACCAAAGTATTGGAGATCACCCTCAATAATGGCGTCGACCCGCGCACCGGAAAGCAAATCGGCCCTCCAACCGGTGACCCCGCCGGCTTTTCTTCCTACGAGGAACTCCTGAACGCCTATCGGCGGCAGTTGCATCACTTCATTGATATCAAGGTGAGGGGAAACAACATTATCGAACGGCTCTATGCCGAGTACATGCCCGCGCCTTTCCTCTCTCTGCTCGTCGATGACTGCATCACGAAGGGCCGGGACTACCACAACGGCGGCCCGCGCTACAACACCACTTACATCATGGGTGTCGGCCCGGCGAGTTGTGCTGACAGCCTTACCGCGATCCGGTATCACGTCTTCGAACACAAAACCCTTTCGATGCAGGAACTGCTCGCGGCTCTGGCCTCAAACTTCCAGGGCCACGAAAGAACCCGCCAGACGCTCTGGAACAAGACTCCTAAGTTCGGCAATGATGACGATTGCGCCGACCAGGCTTACGTGGACGTGTTCAATGCCTTTTATGACGAAGTGAACGGACGGAAGAACACTAAGGGTGGGTCGTACCGCGTCAATTTCCTTTCCACCACGTGCCACGTTTACTTTGGTTCGGTGACGGGAGCCACACCGGACGGCCGCAGAGCCTGGGAACCGGTTTCCGAGGGAATCTCCCCCGTGCAAGGGGCGGACCGTGGTGGGCCCACGGCAGTACTGAAGTCGGCCGCGAAGATGGACCATGCCCGCACCGGGGGAACGTTGCTGAACCAGAAGTTCACACCCAAGCTGCTGGAAGATGAGCAAGGCCTCGATAGCCTTGCTCACCTGGTCCGGTCGTACTTCAAGCTGGACGGCCACCACATTCAATTCAACGTCGTTGCGGCGGATACCTTGCGAGCTGCCCAGGCCAATCCGGAGAAATATCGCGACCTCGTGGTGCGGGTCGCCGGCTATAGTGATTACTTCTGCGATTTGACCGAAGCGCTGCAGAACGAAATCATCGCTCGCACTGAGCAAAAGGCTTTTGAAACGTCCCCCGCACTTCGGGTCTAGCAGCTTGTTGGGAAACAGTGCTTCGGGGGACAGGAAGAGCGGGGTGGAATGCATCCCGCATCGTCGGGGGCCCCGCCGCCAAGGGCGGCGAAAAAGAATCTGCACTCCTTACCCTTCCCTTGTTCGGCGGGGCTAGCGAGCTTGTGTGAAAGCGGGTGGGCGGCGCTCCAGCAGCGCTTTCACAGAAACTCCAAAGCTTCGTCCTGTCTCCAGATGCTTTTCCAGCAGGGTGCTGAAAAACTCCCGATGGCCGTCATTCTGAGCAGTCCCGCCTTGAGGGACGACGAAGAATCCGCGGTTGCGTCCTGCGCCCCAAACCCACTGCAGACCCTTCGTCCACAGAGCGGGCTCAGGGTGACAGTGGGGGTGACCGCCGGGGAAGATGGAGTGCCTTCGCGGAGCTTACCCTGAGCGCTTCACGCGTGGGGCTCCGGATGACATGCTGGGAACGTTTTTCAGCACTTCGTGTGCGTGAGGAGCTGAAATGCCACTGAGAGTCGCGATCGACATCGGCGGGGGTTTTGCAGACCTCCTCGCCGTGGACGAGGAAACCGGGCAAATGTCCTGGTCCAAGACCCGAACCACACCAGATGATCTGGGCCGATGCGTCAAAGAGGTCTTCAAGCTGAGCGGAATCGATCCCGCCAAGGTTGGCCAGCTCCTTCACGGTCAAACGCTGGTCATCAACACGATTCTTCAGAGAAAGGGCGTCAAAGTCGGACTGATCACCACCAAAGGCTTCCGCGACATCCTCGCTCTACAGAGGTCGAATCGCCGGGATGTTTTCAACCTTCGATATTTGAAGCCGGAGCCGTTCGTTCCCCGGACCAGGAGGCTGGAAGTCACCGAGCGCACGTTGGCGGACGGCCGGGTTCCTCAACCGATCAATGAAGAAGAGCTGTTGAATGTGTACCGCGCCCTGCTCAAGGAGCAGGTGGAAGGGATCGCGATCTGTTTTATCAACAGCTACAGCAATCCCGCTAACGAAGTCCGGGCAGCAGAGATCATCAACGGACTCTGCCAGGGGCAGCGCTCCGACGGGACTCCTTTCGTGTCCATCTCGAGCGAAATCTCCAGGGAATGGCGGGAATACGAGCGAACCAACACTTGTGTCTTGAATGCTTACGTGAGGCCCTTGGTTGACAAATACCTGCGCAACCTCATGCGCGATTTTCACGACCTGGGGATGAACGCCACCCTTTACATGATGCTTTCGGGCGGCGGAGTCGCCTCTTTCGATTATGCCGCCCTGCGGCCCATTGAAACGGTGGAATCCGGGCCGGTAGCGGGCGTGGTGGGAGCGATTGCGGTCGCCGAGCGTCTCGGAACCAGGAACATTCTGGCCCTCGACGGGGGAAGCACAACGACGAAAGCCAGTCTCGTCGAGGGTCTTCAGATGAGGTTTACGGCCGACTACGCCGTGGAGAGAACGGAACACCGGCCTGGCTACCCCATCAAGGTTCCCGTGGTGGACATCAATGAGATCGGGATCGGTGGCGGGAGCATAGCGTGGCTCGACGAGGTCGGCAGCCTCCGAGTAGGTCCCTTGAATGCCGCTGCGGATCCGGGACCAGCCTGCTATGGACTGGGGGGGACAGAGCCCACGCTGACGGATGCGTACCTTGTGGCGGGGTTCCTGAATCCGGACTATTTCCTGGGAGGCGCACTGAAAATCTATCGGGATGCGGCGGAGAGGGCTGTTTCCACCATTGCGAACCGCTTCCGGATTTCGCTGGAGGAAGCGGCGTTCGCCATCCTGCGAATTGCGAACGACAATGCCGCGCAACTCCTCCGGCTTGTCTCGGTGCAGCGAGGTTACGATCCGCGCGATTTCGCTTTGGTGGCGTACGGCGGTTCCGGTCCCATGATCGCCCCCTTCATCGCAGAAGAACTGGAAATCCCCAAGATTGTCATTCCCGCCATTCCACCGGGCAACTTCTCGGCTTGGGGATTGTTGATGAGCGATATCAAGCATACCGTGGTGCAGACTCTGGTCAGACGCCTGGATTCGGCAGACACAGGGAGCCTCCTGAATAGCACCTACGAAGCTTTGGAGCGCCATATCGGGGCCTTGTACGCTCAGGAGGGAGTCACCACGGGTGTTCAGTTGGAGAGGACCGCCGACCTCCGCTACTACGGCCAGGAACATACCCTCACCGTGCCTGTCGAGAAAGGGCCACTCACCGCAAAGGAGGTCCACACGATCGGGTCCACTTTCAATCAATTTCACGAAAGGGAATATGGATTCCGCCTCGAAAGCCCTGTGGAATTGGTGAACCTGCGGGTGTGTGGCGTGGCGGTCGTAAGGAAGCCGGGGCCGGAGCCGGCCAAATCCGCGGCCCCGAGCGCCCGAGGGTTGCAGGGGGCGGATCGAATGGTTTTCTGGGGAAGCGCGGGCCGCGTGCGCACCGCGGTATATCGCCGGGATCTCTTGCCGGCCGGGGCTCAGTTCCGCGGCCCCGCCATTATCGAGGAGCCCACCACCACCATTGTTATCCCCAGCTCGTTCACGGCAGTCGTCCACGAAACTGGAAACCTTATCCTGGAGCGAACCTAAAATGGCCTTGCCAGGCGGCGGCGACGCTTTCACGCTCAACATTATCCATAACGCGCTGGTTTCCGCCAGCGATGAGATGTTCACGGTAACAGCTCGAACCGCAAAAAGCCCCATCATCTATGACGTTCTGGACTTCTCCGCGGCACTGACGGACCCGGAGGGAAATGTCACGGCACAGGCCGTGTCTTGCCCCGTGTTTGTGGGAGTGCTTGACTTTACGGTCAAGGGAGTCCTGAAGAGATACGGCCGGGAGGGATTGCGGCCGGGAGACGTCATCATTCTCAACGACCCCTACATTTCGGGGACACATCTGAACGACGTCGCGATCGTCATGCCCATATTCTATCGCGACACCCTCGTGGCCTTCGCCGCCAGCAAAGGTCACTGGAACGACATCGGGGGCATTACGTTTGGGAGCTGGGGCCCGGGAAGAACCGAGATCTTCCAGGAAGGGTTGCAGATTCCACCCTGCAAGGTTTACGCGGAGGGGAAGCCCAGCGTTGACATCCTGGAAATCATCAAAGCCAATTGCAGAATCCCGGAGATGTCCATCGGTGATCTGGAAGCTCAAGTTGCCGGGGTCAGGGTCGCCGGCAAACGCGTGGGGAAAATCATCGACAAATACGGGCTCGAGACCTACTTCGCCGCGGTGGAGAACATCCTCAGGACGGGGGAGCAGACCGCCAGAAACCGTCTCCAATCCTTACCCCAGGGCCGGTTTCGTGCCGAGGATTTCCTGGACGAGGGTGCCGCCGGCGATCAGCCGCTGCCGGTGCATGCGGAGATCGAAATCAACGACCACGAATTCAAGGTCGACTTCAGCGGCAATGCGGCGCAACTTCCCTTCTCGCTCAATACGACTTATCCGGGGACGGTGGCGGCGGTGAGAATCGTATACATGTGCCTTATCGATCCCCACGCCCGCTACAATCAAGGCCTCGTTTCCCGGTTGAAGGTCATCGCGCCGGAAGGGACTGTGTTCAACGCGGTCAGGCCGGCTCCCGTTTCGGTTTACTGGGAGGCGCTGACCTATGCAGCCGATCTGGTGTGGAAAGCCCTTGCGCCCCACGCAAAGGACAGACTTACGGCAGGGCATTTCTTGAGCGTCGTCGGGTTGATCCTCGCCGGTGTCAACGACAAAACGGGAGAGCCGTTTGCCTTGGTGGAGCCCAACCCGGGTGGCTGGGGCGCCGGGTACGATCGAGACGGTGAGAGCGGGCTGGTGAGCTTTGCCGACGGGGAAACTTTCGCCTCGAGTGTCGAGATCCTGGAAAACAGGTATCCTCTGCTGGTCGACAGGTACGAGTTCAACACCGAGGACGGCGTCGGCCACGGCAAGTATCGAGGCGGCTTCGGTATTGTCAAGGATTACCGGATCCTGAACAGTGCCGCCGAACTGACGACCGACATCAATCGCGCCGTCATCCGTCCCTGGAGCATGGAGGGCGGACGACCCGGCACGCTCAACTGCATCCAGGTACGGAGAGAAGGAAAAACACTGCACCGCATCAGAAAGATCGTGGCGTGCAAACTGCAAGAGAACGACGTGGTGAGCATAAGGACAGGCGCGGGAGGAGGCTGGGGAGAACCCTTAGACCGGGACTCGGCGCTCGTGATCGAGGATGTTAGAGCCGGCCTGATCTCAGCTCAGGAGGCCGGGAGCGTATACGGAGTCGTGGTCGACCCGGAAAAACTGGAAGTGGATGAACTTGCAACCCTCGCGTTGAGAGAACGCTTGCGGCAGAAGGGCTCATCACCCGGGGATCAAATCAACACGGGCCGATAGCCAAGAGAATCGCCTGTGAGTCCTCTAGGCCTAACGACCCTTGCCAGCCCGCCGCCAGCCAACGTGCCGCCAGGGTTTGACCTATATGCATTTCTTATGCATACTATTGCATATGAGGACGACACTTATCATTGACCAGAATTTGATCGAACGCGCTAGACAACTGACCGGTATCCGGAAAAAGACCGCCTTGGTGCGCGCCGGCTTAGAGGCTTTGATTGCACGGGAAGCCGCTCGGCGCCTGGCTGCTCTGGCCGGTGCGGAGCCCGGGTTGCGCGCTGTGCCGAGGCGCCGGACCGGGGCGTCGCGATGATTCTTGTTGATACTTCGGTTTGGGTCGCGCACTTCCGTAAAGGTGGTTCGAAGCTCGGCGAGTTGCTGAGCGAGGCCTTGGTCCTAGCGCATCCGTTCGTCGTGGGTGAACTGGCATGTGGCAATCTGAAAAATCGCACCCGTATTCTGAGCGATCTCGAAGCGCTCCCCTCCGCCGTTTCCGCAACCCACGAGGAGGTGATGCGATTGATTGAAGACCGGAAGCTTTGGGGCCTCGGCATCGGCTGGATCGATACGCACCTTCTCGCTTCCGCGCTCCTTTCGAACTGCCAGTTTTGGACGCTGGATGGAAGACTTGTTCGCGCAGCGGCCGCCGGAGGCGTCAAGCTCTATCGCCGCGCGTGATGTTGGCTTCAGGGCCGGCTGGCGCAGAGCGTTCGCTCTGCGCCCTGCAGAGGGAGCGGAAGGGCTCAACCGAGGCTGTCCATCACCAGGACCGGGCAGTGATTCAGGCGGCGAAACCTGACGCTAGACCACGGCCCTTGGTCCGGGGGACTCATCAGCCTGCGGACGCTTGCCATAATGACAGCCGCAATACCGCGCGGGGTCAGATACTGCGCCCCAATTCATAGGCACATTCGAGCATATCCGCTATGACTTCGTTTCAAACCTCCGCAGGGACCAGGCAGGTTGGGGTCGGTGAGATATTCACGCAAATGCCCCTGACCCGGGAACACTGGAAAGCAGGCGCCGCCATTTTTTTCTCCTTTGTCATTGAAGCCTGGGAAATGATGATCATCATCATGGCAAGCGACGTGATTGCCGCTGACTTCAAACTCGCACCCACCAAACTCGGCTCACTCATTGGTTCCATCTTTCTGGGGATGATCCCTGGTTGCCTGATCTGGGGCAAGATCACTGACTACGTGGGTCGCAAGAAATCGATGATGGCGAGTCTAGCTTCCTACGGCGTGCTGTCCCTTGTGAGTTCAATTTCGTTCAGCTATGGGATGCTGTGGTGGACGCGCTTTGTCTCCGGGGTGGCATTGTCAGGAGTCCTTGTTTCTTCCTTCGTTTATTTTGAGGAGCTGCTGCCCGTCAAGAGCCGCGGGCGCGCGACCGTCTACCTGGCCTCCGGCTGGCCGATCGGGATGCTCATTGCCGTTGGCGTGACGCATGCCCTCCGGGCCACAAGCTGGCACTGGATCCTAGCGGTGAGTTCGTTGGCTGGCCTTTGGGCATTCGTGGTTTGGGCGGCAGCTCCCGAATCCCCCTACTGGGCAGTGGGTGAAGGGGAACAGGAGCTCGCCAAGCAGTCGCTGCGACGGCTGTCGCAAGGCCGGTTGACGTTTGATCTGGACCGAATTGAACTCACGGTGGATGAGTATAAGCGGGGCTCCTTCCGTGAGTTGTTTCATCGCCAGCTCTTTCGGGTGACGGCCTTTCAGTCGACCGTCAACTTTTGTTTTTGCTGGGGCTACTGGGCGTTGGCATCCTGGATGCCCATCCTTCTGAGCAAGAAAGGTCTGTCCACTCCCCAGGGAGACGAGTTCATTGCGCTGACGGCGCTGGTCATGTTCCCCGGCTACATGACCGCGTCGTGGCTGACGGCTCGCTACGGCCGCAAGAAGATCATGGTCATTTTCATCAGCCTCGCGGCCATCTTCGGGTTTGCGT
>JBEKAK010000029.1:0-53944 GCA_050018275.1 Terriglobia bacterium
GACCAAGCACAAGTCCACGACCTATAAGGAGATGCGAACCAGGCGGACCGTTCCAAGCCGCCCGGCCAAGACTGACCCCAACATATTGGGGCTTGCTGAAACAACCGGATAAGCATGAGCCGACTAGCGTTTATCGACGAATCCGCAGGGCCAATCCGAAGTTCTGGCCGAGTGACGGCGCATCCGGAAAGTGAACGTGTCACTTGGATGGTTGAGTCATTCCCAACAGCTATCGGGGACCATGGGACTCCAATGACGCGCGCCGGGGGCCTGGCGGGGTGAATCGTGCTAGCGTCCTGAGTCAGAAGTTAGCTGGCAAAGTCTTCCCGTTTCGGGCGGCTGTTCGGCAGCCCCGGCAGGGGCGCAAGCCCCATAGGCGTTAACCTAACTGCCAGAGGTGCCCAAAAGCCCGCCTAGGCGGGCGTCAGAATGTGGCCCACGGCGAAAGCCGTGGGAAAAAAAGGGAGGTGGAATGACTTCTGAAGCCCCAGCAGGGGCGACATAATCACGAGGGACCGAGCGGGATTCTTATGTCGCCACTACCGTGGCTCACGCGCTATTCTGCGCCGCACGGTCCCACGGCCTGCGCCGTGGGCCACATTATTGCGCCGCTAACGCGGCTTCGGACGATGCCAAAGCCCTAGGTTAACGCTTATGGGACTGACGCCGTGGGCTAGCTTCTTTCGCCCGCTACCCGGGCTGAGTTCATCAACACACTTCTGACTTGGAACACCAGCCTCCGAGCCTGGGTTATTCTTCTTGACAGCGGTATCGTAGTGAGATAGACTAGAGCCATACTAGTTGTTAGGTACTGCTATGTCCCTGCGTAAGTCTCCCACCTTGACGCCCGCTCGGTTGGCCGCCAACCGCCGCAACGCTCGGAAATCCACCGGCCCACGCACCGCCTGGGGCAAAGCTTGGTCGCGGCTGAACGGCCTGCGCAGCGGGACGCGGTCGGTCCTGTTTCGAGACCTTTTCCTGGCGCTGCTCCATGCCCCGGCCTGCGCGGTCGAGCGGACGGCTCGCGCCCTGCTGAGTCCGGCGGAAGCCGCTCACCCCTTGTTTTCCGAGTTCGTGGATCTGGCTCGCCAAGCGGAAATTGAGGTCGTCTGCGAGCGCCGATGGGTAGCCGCTCTGGCGGAGTCCCCCAGCAGGTTGCGGAAAAACTCGCCCGCGACGAGGTAGCGGCGTCTATGACGGCGCCGGCTTTGTCAAGGGACACGACGGCCCCGGCGAGCCGGGAGCGGGGTCAAGGGCGGTCCGAGGGTTTTTGTCGGACCGTTCATCGCAGACCCTTGACGCCACGACCGGCTCGCGCAAACTCAGAGTTAGGGCGAAGCCCGGGAGCTTTTTCCAGGGCTTCGTCCTTAGGGGATTCTCTTGGGCTGGTCCCGACCAAGGCTCGCCTCCTGAATCCTGCGGTGGAACGCCGGTTCCACCACTCATCTATGCGGTCCCGCGGGGCGGGACCATGATTCCTCATTCAAACTCCCCGCCGCGTGCGGGGAGGCCCGGCGCCCCATCAATTTCCCGATCCCGCCCGGAGCGGGACCACGCCGCTACTCGGGCTGCCGGACATGCGAACCAGCTGCGCGTAGTCGATCTGCTGGCGCAGCATCCAGTACAACCGGACGGCCAGGCGGCGGGCGATGGCGACTTTCGCCACCCCACTGGCGCGTCGAAACTTCAGCCGGTAATACGTGCGACGCAACTCGGGATCGTAGCGCGCCGCCGTCTGCGCCGCTTCCACCAGCAGCCAGCGCAGCATCGAGTTGCCTTGCTTGCTGATCGCGCCCAGGCGCTGATGTCCGCCGCTGGAGTGCTCGCGGGGATTCAGGCCCAGGTAGCTCACCAGCTTGCGGCCGTTGGGAAAGCGTTCGACCGGACCCAGGGTGAGGACAAACGCCAGACCCACCACGGCGCCCACGCCCGGATGCGTCCGCAGCAGTGCCACAGCGGGCCGAGCTTGGGCGGCCTCCTCCACCGCCTGGTCCAGGTCGCTTACCGAAGCCTTCAACTGCTCCAGCCAGGCCAGCAGCTCCTGCCGGCGTCGACTCGCCCAGGGCAAGAGCGGGAGGCTGTCGAGTTCGGCGCGCCCGCGCGCGCTCCACAGCTGGCGCTTCCGGCACACCCCCTGGCTCATCGCCAGAGCGTGCAGTTGGTTCTTCACCGCGGTGCGCGTCCGCACCAGCTTGGTGCGATGCACCAGCAACTGGCGCAGATCGCGCTCCTCCACCGACGGCACCCAGATCCGGGGAAAACGCCCCGTGCGCAGCAGGTCCAGCAGGTGCTCCGCATCGCGGGTGTCCGTCTTCTGCTGACGCACCACGCTGGCTCGAATGCGCGCCGCGTCCCCCACCCGCAATTCATGTCCGCACTCGGCCAGCAAGCGCTCGAACCACAGCGCCGGAAAGGTCGCTTCGATGCCGACCATGGCCCCGCGCGGCAAGCGGGCGTAGAAAGCCCGGGCTTCTCCGTTCTCGTGTTCCAACCGGCGCGTCAGGATCTCACCGGTCTCCGTGTCCAACAGCGCAATTACCTGGTAGCGCGTATGCAAATCACATCCGATAATGTTCATGGCTCGGCTCCTTTCTTCCGCAGCCTTGGTCGAGACTACAACCCAAGTCTACGATTAGAGGAGCCGACGCCGTTATCCAATCAATTTCACATCGCCACATGTCCTGTGTTTTCATCGCCAGCATGGCGACGTGAAGTCGCCGCTACACGTTTTTCCGCAACCTGCTAGGGGAAAAAGATGTTAAACAACGACGAGCGAAGCCAGAATGTCCTTTAGAATCACCATGGGCTGGGGGCGATCCGGGGATGTTATTGAGGGATAAGGGCTTAGATGATTGATGATAACCACCCTGGATTCAACATGTTATGAACAACAAACGGGCCGCCAACCCTGGCTCTTGCCGCGCGCGAATCGCTTCCCAAGGCCCCACGCTCACGCTGGGAGGCCACAAACCCTTTGACGCGTTCCGGGACACCCTGTATCCTTGGCGACGTAATCCTGGGTCTATGATTCCCAGGGAGAGAACAGCCGGCGGTGACAAACCATGCTGAAACTTGCGAGTGCGTTACTTTGCTTTCTGGCTTTGATCTATCCTCTAAGAGGCCTGAGGGCGGCCGACGATCTCTACGCCCAGAAAGGCATCAGCCCCGAAGCCGTGCGCCAGGGGGCGCTGGGGAGCTGTTATTTTCATGCCGTCATCGCCGCGTTCGCCGAACGTCGGCAGGACGCCATCCGTAAGATGATCCAGTCAAACGGGGACGGCAGTTACACGGTGACGTTCGGGGACGGCAAAAAGGAAGCCGCCTACCCGGAAGACCTTCGCTACACGCGCGAGACCGGGTACGACCTTTCCGACGGACTCTGGGTGGCAGTGCTGTTTCGCGCCTATGCGCAGCGCGTCTTGCGGCAGGCGCTGCTGCAAGCGGTCGATAGCAGCGACATCTTCCCGTTGCTGAAGCAGCCCGCCGAGGAACTCGTCACCTCAAACGACGCGCTGGTGCTGGCTTACGATCGCGCCATCCGCGCCGAAGTCGATCAATACGGCAATGTCGATCGCGCCAAGCTCGAGGCGCGCCTGAAGGACAAGATGCGCCCCATCAGCGTGCCGGACTCCGTTAAGGACTCGCTGGTCAGCACGCTCGAGTCGGGTGGCGTTTTTGACAAGATGGCGGAGATGATCAAGCAGAACGGCGAACTTTTCGGAGCGTATCGAGCCGTGGGTCAGGGTGGCATCGCCGACCGCGTCATGCAGACACTGGCCGGGAGCGCGCGCTTCCAGGAAAACCAATCCGAGACCCAGGCCGGCGCGTCGCTGGAGGAAGCCGTCACGCAGCAACTGCCCGTCGTAGCTTGCACCGGGGGCAGCCGGTTCTATCAGGAGGTCACGCAGGGGCGTGCCTTGCCTCCTGACACCGAACCCTGGTACGTCAACGCTCATTGCTACACGGTGCTGGGTTATGATGCCGGCGCGGCCACTGTGAATCTCCGCAACCCCTGGGCCCGTCATCCTGACCCGGACGGAACCTTCACCTTGCCTCTCAGGAGTTTCTTCTTGGCTTATGCCGGGATTGTGACTCCACAATAGTCCCGCGGCGAAGCGAGCGGCATCCTCTTGCCGTCCAGGCAGAGATTTCCGAACCTGGGGCTCCGGGCGGGGCGCCGGCGTGCCGCGTCGTGGGCGAGCGGCTGGGCGGGGCAGTCTTGCCGGTTTGTTTCCATGACCTTTTTGTGTCGGAATTCCTGCGAAGTCCTGCGGAATCCTCGGGACGGTGAGGAGTACACAGGAGAATACGATTCCCCGTGACTCTCCGTTGGTCTCGGACGAAGTCAGTGCGGCGTAGAGTGCGCGCGGGGCTCATGCACCTGCGACAACAGGCCCGCCGCGACGCCAGGGTCGGTGCGAGGCAGGGCGGTGCGGCGCGCAATGACATTGTCCGCGGCAACGCGGAGCACATAGGCGAGGTCGGTGGCATTGAAGGGCGGCGCAATGAAATCAAACGCTCCGGCTTCAATGGTCTCCACGTAGAATCGTGTGTCTACCACCCGCGCCACAACGATCACGTTCACCGGCAATGCAGCCTTCTTTGCCAGCGCCAGGATGTCAGCCCAGGTGCCGTCAGGAAGTTGCGCGTCGGTAAAGACCAGGGGCACAGGATTCAACCCGCCGAGCACCCGCTTGGCCCGGGCGCGCGATCCGGCCTGGGTCACGCGCACTCCTTGACCTTCCAGGACGTACTTAAGCGCGCGCAGCGTGTCAGAGTTCTGGTGGATGAGTAGTGCTGAGATTCCTTCCATCATGGGCGATCCCTCAGGTGTTTGTACGTCTCGATCCGGTCCGAAATCATGAACGGTTTCTTCTGCGGTGCGCTACCACTCCGACCGAGCAGCACTGGGGCGGTCGAGCCACTTATGGAAAAACCCGCCTTGAGCGCCGCAGTAGCGATTCCATCAGCCACACTCCCCCAAAGAAACTGCAGCGCCGCTGCGACCTCCTAATGTCGCCCGGTTTCACCACGAACTTCCATGTCCCCGCCCGCCTCAGTGGGTTTTCGACACTCCCCGGAAGTTTCTCCCTTGGGACCTTTCCTGGCTATCTCAAGGCCACCTTAAAGCTTTTCTTATCCTGGGAGATGTCTACCTTGTCTTCCCGTGCCAGCCAACCCAGGGCGAAGACAGCGACCTCGCCCGAGCCATTGAACTTCTTCTTGATTTGGGCCAGCGTCTGCGGGCCACTGTCATCCAACAAGTGCCAGATCTTTCCGGCAGTTTCACCAACTTGCTCCTTGATTTCCACTTGCAGCATACCTCCTATGTATATTCGGCACAAAGGCCGTGGACTTCAGTTCTTTCTGTCGCCTCAGGACTTTCTTAGGAAGCACACCCCGGCGTTGTCCTAAGGGGCTGCCTTCCCCGCTCTGGTGAGCGGCGTAATTCCCACTGGGAATTACACACTTACGGCAAGGTCAACTAAGGCCAACTAGGGAAACGGTGCGCTGCCTGAGTGCTTGTGCTGTGGACGCTATCAAGTTTACGCATCCAAGCCGTAGGAACTAAGTTTAGTCAAAACCTGCTACGTTGACAAGCGAAAAATAGTTATGGTTCTGATAAGCCCTCAAGAAATCGGGTGGGCTTACGAGGGGTTTCGAAGTGCTCCCATCTTCCTTCTGCATTGCTTCGAAATGGACCTCGGCATTCCGGACTTTCGTGCCGAACCCGAGCCCGCGGAGTTTCCCGGCAGAGCCCGAAAACCACCGAATGCTTGCGTACCACGCGGGCCCAACCTCCGGGAATTCACCCCGCAGGTTCACTTCTTCCGGGCATGATCACCGCCGCTGCGCCTGCCGAGGAAGGCGCCGAGTTCCATCACGCCGTAGACCAGCAGGCAGAACCAGAAGTCCACCACCGTTCCCAGGTCCACTTCCCAGGAGCGGTGCTGTGCGGCAGGCGGCAGGTGCGGCGACAACGTGAAATACAGGGCGTTGCCGAGCAGGATCGCCACCAGGAACTTCAACCACTTGGCGCGGGCAGGACGCATGGGATTGGAGGTTGCGGCAGATGAGTTCGGTCTCGACGCGCGCGGGACAACTGTGAGGCACGAACCTGCGGCCGTGCATTCCTCCCGAGCGGCAAACCGCCGGCCCCGGGATGGCTCCCGGCACTGAGATGCGAGCCGCAACGTTCTCCAAGTTATAATATACAGAGCGACGGAAGCCAGCGAGCATTTATTGTAGCGGTCGCCATGGCGCCCAGGAAGAGACCGGCAACATTTTCTGTCGCTCTGTATAGTCAAAACGGAGCAGAATGGCGAACCCAAAACTCACACCCGCCTCCGAGGTGAAGTACCTGAAGGGCGTCGGGCCCGTGCGCGCCGAAATCTTCGCCTCGCGCGGCATTCGCACTCTCGAAGATCTGCTCTACTACACGCCGTTTCGTTACGAGGACCGCACGCGCCTGACGCGCATCCGCGACCTGGTGCCGGGCCAGACCACCACGGTATTGGCCCGGGTTCTCACCTGCGGGCTGATGCGCACCCGTCGCGGCGTGTACATCTTTGACCTCGCCGCAACCGACTCCAGTGGCATGCTGCGCTGCAAGTGGTTCAACGCGATTTATCTGCAAAAGAACAGAGTCTTCCGTTCCGGCCAACAGGTTTTCTTCTACGGCAAGGTTGAACGCGACCGTTTCGGCACCGGCAATCTGCAGATCATCCAGCCGCAATTTGAAATTCTGCCCGAGGCGGAGCCGGAAGGCGGCGACTCGCTGGAAATGGGCCGCGTTGTGCCCATCTACGAATCCATCGCCTCGCTCGGCCCGCGCGTCTTGCGGCGGCTGATGTGGGCGGCGCTCCATGTGCTCGACGGCCCCATCCCCGACCGCCTGCCCGCCTCGGTGCTGCACAAAACGCAGTTGCTCGACCGCTCGACGGCGCTCTCCCAAACGCATTTCCCCTCTACGGAGCAGGACCTCGAAAAACTCTGCGCCTTCCGCACGCCCGCGCAGGTGCGGCTGATCTTCGAAGAGTTTTTCAGCGTCACCGTGGGCCTCGCGCTGCGGCGCCGCAAAGCCAAGGCTCTCGAGGGCATCGAGTTCCAGGTGCGGGAGAGCGCGCGCCAGGCCATTCGCAAGATTCTGCCCTTTCATCCCACCGCCGCGCAGAAGCGCGTGCTGAAAGAAATTGTTGACGACATGTGCACCGTGCGTCCCATGAACCGCCTGCTGCAAGGCGATGTGGGCTCGGGCAAGACCATCGTGGCCATCCAGGCTGCGATCCTGGCCATCGAGAACGGCTATCAGGTGGCGCTGATGGCGCCTACGGAAATCCTGGCCACGCAACATTACCTCTACATCAAGCAGTTGTTCCGCCCGCTCGATTACCGCGTTGATCTGCTCATCAGCGCGCGCAAGGCGCCCGAGAAGGCGGAACTGAAACAGCGCATCGCCGAGGGCACGCTCGACCTCATCATCGGCACACACGCGCTCATTGAGGAGGACGTGCGCTTCGCTCGCCTCGGCCTGGTGGTGGTGGATGAGCAGCACCGCTTCGGCGTGCTGCAGCGCTTCGAGCTGATGCGCAAGGGCTATCGTCCCGACGTCCTGGTGATGACCGCCACGCCCATTCCGCGCACGCTGGCGCTGACGCTGTATGGCGACCTGGACTTCTCCGTCATTGACGAGCTGCCGCCCCATCGCACGCCCATCGTAACGAAGCTCCTGGAAGAGCGCGACCGCCAGCGCGCTTGCAATTTCCTACGCGAAAAGGTGCGCGGCGGCGAACAGGCCTATGTCGTCTGCCCCGTCATCGAGGAGGGCGGCAAACTCGATCTGAAGCCCGCCGTGCGTATGTACGAGCAGTTGGCGCTCAACGTCTTTCCCGAGTTCCGCGTCGGCCTGCTGCACGGCCGCCTCGCCAGCGACGAAAAGGAAGGCGTGATGCAGCGCTTCAAACAAGGTGACGTGCAGATTCTGGTTTCGACCACCGTCGTGGAAGTCGGCGTGGACGTGCCCAACGCCACGCTCATGCTCATCGAGCACGCCGACCGCTTCGGCCTCTCGCAACTCCACCAGCTTCGCGGGCGCATTGGGCGCGGCAGCAAGAAATCCTACTGCCTGCTCATGGCGGACGAGCGCCGCAGCGAAGTCGCGGAAGAGCGCCTGCGCACCATGATGGAAACCACCGACGGCTTTCGCATCGCGGAGATCGACCTCAAGCTGCGCGGCCCGGGAGAATTCTTTGGCACGCGCCAGTGGGGCATCCCGGCGTTTCGCATCGCCAACCTGCTGCGCGATCAGGAGATTCTCGAGTGGGCCAAGCGCGAGGCGGCGGAGTTCATCGCGCGCCCGCCCTCACGCGAGGAGTTTGACGCCTTCGTCGCTTACTTGCGCTCCGAGTGGCCACGCCGTTACGGCTTGGCCAGCGTGGCATAATTCAAGCGATCAGCAATCAGCACTCAGCGTACAGCCCCAAGGGGTAAGGTTTTAGCTGACTGCTGACCGCTAAATGCTGAAAGCTTTCTCCCATGAGAGTCATCGCCGGTACCTACCGCGGCCTCCGCTTACGCACCTTGAAGGGCGGCAACCTGCGCCCCACGTCCGACCAGTTGCGCGAGACCTTGTTCGACGTCCTCGGCCCGAGCGTCGTCGGTGCGACGTTCCTCGATGCTTACGCAGGCTCGGGCGCCGTGGGCCTTGAAGCCTTGAGCCGCGGCGCGCGCCAGGTCGTGTTCATCGAGCATCACCGCGCTGCCGCCGAACTGATCCGGCAGAACCTCGCGGCGCTCCAGATTGATTCGGGCTTTCACCTCCTGACCTGCGCCGTCCTCACCGGCCTCGAGCGGCTGGAGCAGCAGGAGGCGCGCTTCGACTTCGTTTTCCTTGATCCGCCTTACGAGGAGATTCGCGAGTACCACCACTCGCTGCGCCAGCTTGCCCGCGGGACGCTGCTCCTGCCGTCCTCGCTGGTGGTCGCCGAGCACTCGCGGCACGTGCGGCTCGAGGAGGAATACGGCCCGCTCCGCCGCACGCGACTGCTCCGTCACGGCGACGCGCAACTCGCCTTCTATCGCCTAGCGCCCGCCTAGCGCCGCGCCGTCTGTAGCGCCGGTCCCGACACGTGGGGACAGGTCGTCCTCACCGGCGGAGCGGGGCGGGTGAAAGGCTCGCCGCCGGCAGGGGGAGACGCTGTGGAAAAATGGGTAGAAATTGCGTCTTCGCGGAGAGGCGATCCTTTATTTTCAACAAGTTGACGGCTTTGTTTTTCAAGCGATGCGTCGTCTAAGATGTACCCAATAGTATATAGATATCCAGTGAAGTAATATCTTATGTAAAATCTTTTCCAAGCAAGCGTAGCGCAGACCTCCGTCTTTGAGGTCGGCGGTTCTTCCTCAGATTGGCGCTTTCGAATCCAAAGACAGACTGACCCGGTCAATTGTGAAGCTGCAGCGGCGCATGGGTTGCGCCGCACTCATGCCGAAATTCTCGTTCGCGCCCGACCATCGCCCAACCCAGGACCGCACCAAGCCTTGCACTTGATCCTGGGTCAAAGGCTTCTGCTGCGCCCAGTTGGCGGGAGCAAGAGTTAACGCCAGCGCGATGGCAGGGCAATCGCATTCCCTCCAGTGCTTGATGCAACCGTTTCTGTCTTGCATTCTTTCCATGATGCCACCAAAGCTAAGGTGAGGTACTACCCATTTGTGTAATACCGGACCGGTTGAAGCGCGGGACTGGGGCCGCCCGCTTTCCTTGACCTCCTGCGTCCGGATACCCTACTATGGGTGCTAGTGTTGCCGCGCGCGCCGTTGGCTCGGAACACCGTGGCGGGGTAGCTCAGTGGTAGAGCGAGGGTCTCATAATCCCTAGGTCGGGAGTTCGATTCTCCCCCCCGCTACCAAGAATTCCAACCACTTGCAAGGATTCGGACTCATCAAGCTCTGGAGCTGGTTGCGCCTGGGTTGCGGATTGTTGCGGACCTATTTCTGAGTCCAGCCTGTCCACATACCGCTCTCCCACCCCCGGTATCAGGTGCCCGTAGGTGTCCACCGTGATCTGAATGCTCGCGTGGCCGAGTTGCTCCTTCACGTAATTCAGCGGCGCACCCGCGGCAATCAACATGGCCCCAAACGTGTGCCGAAGGTCGTGAAAGCGAATGGCCCTGATACCCGCAGTTTGAAGCGTGGGCAGAAATTGATCCCGAATCATGTTGTCCGGATCAAGGACGCTACCCGTCGTCGATGGGAAAAGGAACTCTTCCGCAATGCTCGAGTTGCCCGCAGCAAAGGCTTCGAAGAGTCTCGTGTCCCGGAGCTCGAGCAGCGTCCGGCGCAATTCCGGCGACATATCCACGCGCCGCGACTTGTGGCTTTTCGGAGATGTAAACCGACCGTAAACATAATTGCGCCTCACCTCGATGAATCGGCTCACATTCATATCGTCGGCTCCAAACTGGATATCACCCCACTGAAGTGCCACCACCTCTCCTCGCCGAAGTCCTGCACGGAGGGCCACTAAGAGCAGGGCGTATCGTTCCAGGGACTCGGCTCGCGCCGCATTCAGTAGCTTGGTTTGCTCGTCACGAGTGAGAGGTGAAGGCTGAAATTTCTCTTCCTTGTCCTTGCGTGATCGCAGGATTCGCACAGCGGCATTGCGTTCGATAAGCCGGTCATCCAGCGCGGCACTCAGAATCTCAGCGAGCAGGCTAATGACTCGGCGCACCGAATTGCGCGAGAGGCCCATACCTGCGAGCCGCGCGGCGAATTCCTTGACATGTTCTCGGGAGATGCGGTCTAGTTCGAGCTGACCGAACTCCGGCACCAGATGGCGATTGAGCAGGAGTTTGTACCCGTAGACCGTCGAATATTTGCACTCAACCTCGGCGTATCGTTTCGTCCACTTTTCCGAGTATTCTTTGAAGGTCGGAAGTTCAGGTTTCTCTTCGGGCTTCAGAAAGCCGAGGTCGCCTAAGGCGAGCCGTGCCTCGATCTCGCGCTTCACTTTTTCTGCTGCTTCGCGGGTGCCTAGGCACTTCGCCTTGCGTCGTCCGTGCCAGTTGATGAACAGGTACCACTTGCCTTTTTTCTTGCGGAGCTTAACGCCCATTGGTTACTGCCTCCACGATTTCATCCAGCATACCACCAAGGTCAACGTGCTTCACTCGATGCCGCTCAAGCCAAGCGTCGAATTCGGACCGGCGAATCAAGATTTTTGTCCCGACCTTCACGGCCGGCAGCGGAGTGGTTGGCGAACGTATCCAAGCACGCAGCGTGCGCTCCGAGACCGCAGCGTACTGGGTAACTTCTCTTAACCCCAGCCATTCTAGATCTCCCAGATTCTTGCTGCCCTTACTCACGAGTTTAGCTTGGACCTTTCTGCTGGTTTCTTGCCGGGTTCATGGGACTGCGACTTTTCCACGCTTTCGCTTTCAAAGCCAACCCACTTCGGGAGAAACAGGAGCTTGAAACTCCCGCAAGGACCGTTTCTCTGTTTCGCCACGTCGATTAGCTTGGAACTCGGATCCTCCTGGCCGTTTTCCGACTCCTCGGCATCCGAAATCAAAATCACTGTGTCTGCGTCCTGCTCCAGTTGCCCGGACTCTCGAAGATGGTGGAGCCGCGGCCGTTCATTCGCAGCGATGCGGTTTAATTGGCTGATGGCAATCAAAGTCCCGCCTGTGAGTTCGCCCAGGTCTCGAGCGGCAGACTTGAGTTCCATCGAAATTTTGGTTACCTCTTGGGTTCTATTCTCGGCCTTTGCTGTGATGAGTTGAAGGTAATCAACGACAGCCAGCTTTAGCTGGTCCCGCTTTGCGAGTGATCTAATTCTCCAGCGAATATCGCTTGCCGATAGGCCCGGGCGGTCGTCGATCCAGATCGGGAGCTTTGAAATTCGTGCCAGGGCCTCGACGAGGCGGTTCTGTTCTTCCGTTGAAAGGAATCCAGTCCGCATCTTGTGGTGATCAACGCGTGCTTCCCGGCAGACTATCCTCAGGACCAGCGATGCGCGGCTCATTTCCAGGCTGAAAATTGCCGCAGAGTTGCCCGCTTTCGCCGCCCGGAGAACAAACTCCAAACCCAAGGCAGTTTTGCCGACTGAAGGACGGGCGGCGATAATTACGAAGTCGGAGGGTGCCCATCCTGCTGTAAGACCATCAAGGGCCGCGAAGCCAGTTGGAATGCCAATCATGACACCGCGTCCTGAGGTCTTCTCCAAGATAGGAATGCACTCGCTCGCGACTTCCGAGATGCGGAAGGGTCCCTTAAGTGCCTTTTCCCTCGAGCCGCGGATTTCAGACAGGTACGATTCGGCGGATTCTAAAATTTCGTCTGTGTCCCTGCGATCCCCCACTTCTGCCTGAACCTTGGAAGACAGGATTAGGAGGGACCGCAGAATAGCTTGTTCCTTCACAATCCGGCAATATTCGAGGATCCCACTGGTTGTCCCAATAGGCACACTGTCAGTCAGCGAAGAGATATATGCGTGTCCCCGGGCTTTCTCCAGGAGCCCGTGCCGTTCAAGTTCATGCGTCAGGCTCACGAAGTCTGCGGGGATATTTCGCGCAAGCATGTTTGCAATCGTCTCGAAACACACACGGTGAGCTTGGGAAGAGAAGTCACTTGGAGAAACCCGCTCTCGTGCCTGATAAAAGCAGGTGTTGTCCAAAAGGATCGATCCAAGAACGGCGCGCTCAGCTTCAAGGTTTTGAGGAAAATCACTTTTCATAGGACCAGCTTTGTAGGTTGCTCTTCGAGTGCCGCATAGATCATTTTCGACTTCTCCGATTCCTGGCGCCGTGGATCAGCAGCGCCCACCCCCTGACCCTTAGGCCGGCCGTCATTAGCCCTCATTTTGGTGGTCAACTGGTCGAATTTCTTCCGCAGATTTTCCATCGAGAGAATGACGGTGAGCCAGAACGGGTCGCGCTGAGACCATTCGATAACCGCGCGTATTCGGGTTTCAGCTCGCCCATCACAGCGCATCATCAGGTCGGCTTGCTTCGCCCAACGGAGAACTTGCGCTTCACTGATTTTTGCTTCGGGATTGTTCTGGAGAATGCGGGCCTTAAGAAGCCGGGCCATTTGAAATCCGACTTCCGAAGGCGGTTTACTCTCAGCGGGGGGAGCGTTCTGATGGTTCGAAGGGACTTCGGACTCGGAGCAACGGGAAGGTCGCGCCAAGAGTTCTTCTCCAGAACCAGAACCAGAACCTATGCACGTATTACGTACGTATTGCGCACTTGCAGAACCAAGGAACTTGATCAATTTGTCTTGGGGAGGTATAGGTCCGCAGAATTGCTCTTTGCGCTGAATTCAGCTTGGCGCAGGAAGTCTGCCGGGCTTTTCAATTCCGACCCAATATCCCCACTGCCTGCCGTCCGGTTCCTGCCAACGGAAAAGCAGCTTGACCCGCTCATATTCAGCGAGGATTGCCTCCACATGCTTCGGAAGAATGTCTGGTCGATTACAGGCGTACACGCGAGCCCAGATCGACTGCGGGTTGGCCTCAAACACGCCATTCCCGAGGGCAAGCGGTAGCAAGTTGGCGTACTCCGGGCGAAAGCGGACGGGCTTCACTCTCCCGAGCTTCGATGATGTCCAGAGCGCCTCGTCATCAATCACGCGTTTCGGCACCTGTGCCTCCTGAAGCGCCTACGCGCGCCCGCTCCTGTCAGTATCTGCCAAAGTAGGCTCTGACCTCAGAGCCCGCCGGATCCGTGGACCCGTAAGACGCGTGGGCACACGCTCAAATTCTTGTTGAATGGCCCAAGCAATTTTCTCCACGGCCCCTTCTGGGAGTTCAATTTGACTGTTCTCCCAGAGCGAGATGCGCGTATCCGAAATGCCAGTGAGTTTTGTCAGATCATGTTGGGTGAGGCCGGCACGCCTCCGTAGTTGTGCACGCAGAGTCAATCTCATGAAACCCTCCACCACAACCGACTGGTTGTGTCGCCATTAAGGGTACGAAAACATTCCTTCTTTGAAAACGCTGATCGGTGTCACTCTTCACAGAGTGAGGAGCGAAGACAAGCCAGTATTCATGCGGCTCTAATGAGGGTTTGCTGCATCATAGTGTGAACGGGGATCAACGGTGATTGTAGGGGATTGTTGGAGATTTCGGCTTCCGAGTTCGCTTCAAATATGTCTTGATGGTCTCATCCGTGAGGCCCATTCGCGCACGAATATAGGCGCGGGCGATCCCTCCAGGAGATGCTGCTCTCTTCTTAGGCTCGCCATATTCATGAATGAGGTCCCGCAGCTCTTCATCGGTCCGCTTGGCCAACTGTGTACGTCGGAAAGCCTTCCTTAGCTCCGGCGCTGTGAGGTGGCCCTCCTCTTGTCGGACGTACGCCCGTGCCTGGAGAACCAAGGGAAGTAGTTGGTCGAACTCATAGCGGACCACCGTCACGGTGCTTGCCGAAGGCTCGGCCAGGACTATTCGATCGCCCCTCTTGATGATCTTCATCGATGTCTCCACTTGGGACTGGGTACTCGCGCAACACACCCGATATCCTTCTGTCCCGTCCCCACATTCTGCTCTTTCTGCTGAACAATTTTCTCACTACTCGCTTGACAAAGCAAGTCAAATACGTCCATACTGTGGACATTATGAAAACCTACTCCACCGCCCAAGTAGCCACGGTAGTCGGTGTCGCCAAGAAAACCATTCTCCGCTGGCTTTACCGAAAGGCAGTACCAGAGCCCAAGTGGCACAGAAACGGTGGCGTGCATGTTCGTATCTGGACTGAACGGGACGTGGCTAGAGTACGAAAGTACAAGGACCAGTTCTACCGTAAAGGCCGGGGGAGAAAGAAAGCCGAGAGTCAAAGCGGCAACCGCTGAAGCGTCAACTTCAACGGTTGCCTGACCAAATCAACCTGGTTAGGAGGCTGAAATGGCTTCACCGAAGATACACCCACCTACATTTCCCGCACAACGGGGCTGCACGAAGGCTGCAATCTACGCGAGGGTCTCGACGAACAATGGTCAGGACCCCTCGATGCAAACGCGCGAATTGGAAGAATTCTGCCAGCGTCGCGGCTGGGAACTCGTTGGCTGCTACGTTGACAGCGGAGTTTCGGGCTCCAAGGAATCAAGGCCAGAACTGGACAGGCTCATGACGGATGCTCACCAACGCCGTTTTGACGCCGTCCTCGTGTGGAAGCTGGATAGGTTTGGACGGTCACTTCGCCACTTGGTGAACGCACTGGCCGAACTTGGAGCTCTGGGGGTGGCATTCGTCAGCCTCCGGGACAATCTGGACTTAAGCACCCCTTCGGGCCGGTTGATGTTCCAAATAATCGGTGCCATGGCTGAGTTTGAGCGATCACTGATCGTCGAGCGCGTCAAAGCCGGGATGAGGAACGCGCGTGCCAAGGGAAAGCGTATAGGTCGCCCGCCCCGAACTTACCTGAGCCCAGAAGCCAGACAGTCCATCGGAGAGGCCTACCGGAATGAAGAGGGCAGCCTCCGGCAATTGGCCGTCCGATTCGGCACGTCGGTGGGCATGGGGCAGCGGTGCACGAGGAGTCTATAGGATGAGTCGCAATTCGACCCGGGTGCAGGAGACAGTCTGACACGCGCACGTTCGGGGTCAACATTTACTAACAACCGATTTTATCCCGATAGATCGGGACAGATCGCCACCAGCGTTTTTGCTTCGACCTTTTGGCTTCTGAGCTTCGACTCTAAACCTAGTTTCTACCGCTGGAACGCAACGGATAATACGGCCCGTGTCGATGGCGCTCGGTGTCGTACCGTGACGTGAAGGCGACGAATACCATCTTCCGGTCCTGCGCTCGGGGGCGCGGGTTCGACGCCAGCTTGACCCTCACCTCGATGGATTCCTCCTCCGCTGCAAACACCCCGTAGGAGTCGCGAAAAGACCAGGCGGCTACGCAGCCGCTCGCCTCCCGAATCGCCTCTTGCGCAGCCTGGCGTAATGTCCCCTCCGCACGATCTGCCGAGCCGTAGATGATGCGCAATTCTTCGATGCCATAGCGAAGCACTTGGGCCTCGCTGGTGATGGCCTCGAAAACCACACCATCGCCGACGCACGGGTCGAGCGCCGACGAGGGCTGGTCTGGGAACAGGAGAAACCTGCGAATCCGCTGGGCTCCGGACAAGGGCAGCGGGTAGAAACCAAGCCGACTTTTGCCCTGAAAGCGTATCGGGGCTCCTTTCTCTGAAAAGTTTGTACGAAAGAAACACTTCAAGAAGCGATGGACTCACTTCAGAAAGCCATGGAGACTAGCTTCTGGGGTAATATTCAATTCGACTTTCAACATGGGGAAATCACCGTCATGCGCCGCTGCGAGACGCGGATATGCCGCGCGAGCTCTTCAAAGGGGAAAAACAACATTACGAGCCCAACAGGAGATGGTAATGTCACACCAGTTCATTCTAGGAGCCTTATTGCCGCAGTATTTTTCATTCGTAACCTATCAGCGACAGAGACGCTAACTCTGATGGCTCTTTGCTCACATTGGCCGAGGCCGATACCTGCCGTGAGCACCATTGCTGCAGAGGCCAGATTATCTAAAAGTCAGGCTCAACGCTGCCTGAAAAGCCTTCAAAAGAAGAAACTGATAAACATTGAGAAGCGGAGAATTGGCCGCTATCAAGCGACCAACTTCTATCACATGAACGCTGACCTGATACTGCTACAAAGTGCAAAAGTTGCACGCAGACAGGCTGCAACAGAGACGGTCAGTCAGGCGCCTTTACAGAGTGTCGGGGAGACACCTGGCCAAGTGTCCACAGAGTGTCAGGCTGACACCCCACAGAGTGTCAGACACAGCAGGCAGCCGATGACACCCAAACAGATAGAAGAAGAAACAGAAGTCCTTTCTTCCAACAGTTCTGATCTTGATTATTACCCAGAAGAGGAAGAACAAGAGCTAGAATCCTATCAGGTCTATGAACTAGAAAGGGATCCGAATAGCGGAGCCATCCTTACGCAGGCTCCGAATAGTGATAGGGAACATAAACCCTCTCAGGGTAATAAGAAGTTTGAACCCATCCCAGGAGGTTTACAGGAGACTTCTAGTAGTGAGGGGAGCGTGCCCCCAATTTAGAGCCAATCCGATCCGACATATTTACTTCACCAAGATCACTCATTATTCTAGTTTTGAGCACAGATGAGGAATATAGCTCTGGGAAAAAGGAGGATTGTAGAGCGGGTCTTGCGCTAGCCGCTGGGCGTCGTTGACGATGCGGGTTGGCGTGATAGCCAAGAGAAACTCGCAGAAATGAAGAAAAGAACCCGCCACAATATTCCATCTACGGCGCTTGGTGGAGAGCCCGTCAACGTTGAGCACCGTCGGCTTCCCGACGAGGCGCGGGATCCACGGCAGCGGGTTGTTGGCGACACTGCAAATTAACACCACATCGGCATCGGTGAAGAGCACGTGGAACAGTGAGAGCAAGGTGTGGAAGGCCGTGTCGAGGAATTTATTGGAAACGGTCGGCAAGATGACGCTCCGGATTCACGGGTCGACTTCGTCGTCCCGCCGCGTGAACGGCTTCCGGCAATAGAGCGTAGCCTTTTCGCCGCGAGCCACCAGACGATTGGCGAGCTGTTCGGCAAAGGTCTCAAGACCACCATTTCGGGAGGTGATGCCGCGTGTTCCCAAGATAGCAATTTTCATGGTTTCTCAAAGCCCCTGCTGCCGGGCCCTGCTAGGACACGCCCGCGCACGACGGCAGCATACGCCCGCAACGCTTCTGGCAGTTTCACATCTTCCGGACCGGCCCCCACGAGAGCGGCCAAAGAGCGCAGCGCCATCCCTAGAGCGATGCATGCGCGCAAACCGCCCACGGCAGCGCGGCTCGAGTGCTTCCGAAAATAGCGCAGCAAATTGCCGTACCATAGCAATTGGCGGTCTCTGAGAGGAAGCTGATTTACGCTGTGCCCTCCGCTGTGGGCAAAGACGGCCTCAGGGCAATAGAGAATCTTCCAGCCCTGGGTGCGCAGCCGGCGGCAAAAATCCGCGTCCTCGAACCAGATCGGAAAGAAAGTTTCGTCAAAGCCGCCGATGCTCTCCCAAGCCTCACGCTTGACCGCCAGGCAGGCGCCGGCAGGCTGTTCGACTTCCTGCTTCTTGCTGTAGTCCATATCCAGGCAGCGATAGGCCCGGTTCAGCGGGTTCGACGGCCAGAAGCGGTTCAACAGCAGGATTTCCGTCGCCATGAAAAGGGCTGTCGGAAAGCGGCGCACAGTAAAGCCACGATCCGCTTCGCCATTCTCGCGCAATAGAGCGCCCCCGGCTGCGCCCACGGCGTCGCTTTCCAGAGCGGTTGCGAGTGCGGCCAAGCCGCCTGGGCGCGCGATTGTATCCGGATTCAGTATTAAAAGGATTCTTCCTGTGGCGAGCCGTGCGCCCTGATTGACAGCCGCGGCAAACCCGAGGTTTTCGCTGTTGCGAACCAAGCGCGCCTGCGGGTCCGCCCTCATGACCCGGACGGCAGTATCGTCGCACGAGGCGTTATCAATTACGATGTGCTCCCAACCATTTTCATCCCGCAACGCGGACAGACATTGTTCAATGAAACTCGCAGAATTGTACGCCACCACGATTGCGGAACCTGCGGCCATGAGGCGTATTATAGCAGCCGGACGCTTTCGGCGCGTGCGTTGGGCACCCGCCAGCCCGTGGGAAATAGGAAAGACAGGCGAAAGGCCCCCATGATTAGGGACTCTTTCTGTATTAGAATACATTCTCGCTTCTCTGTGGCGGACCCTGAGGGGGGAAACTAGATGGGACAATTGTTCCGCGAGCTCGTGAAAAATAGAGAGCTGATCTGGACGCTCGCGCTGAAAGAACTCCGGGTTCGTTACAAACGCTCCGCACTGGGTTTCCTTTGGGCTTTGCTGAATCCCCTGTTGATGATGGTCATTCTGACTATCGTGTTTTCCACGTTTATGCGCATGGCCATCCACGAGTATTCGATTTTTGTCATGAGCGCGTTGCTGCCTTGGACCTTCTTCTCCCAATCCCTGGCCTATTCCGTGGAATCGCTCGTGGGAAACGGCGACCTGCTCAAGAAAGTGCGCATCGCCAAATCGGTTTTCCCCATTGCGGCAGTGCTCTCGAATGTCATTAACTTCCTGCTTTCCATGGTTCCCCTGCTTCTCCTTCTGGCTATTCTTCGGTTCCCGTTGCACTGGACGTGGGCTTATCTGCCGGTGCCGATGCTCTCGCTGATATTGTTTACGCTCGGGTGTAGTTTCTTTTTCTCGATCGCCAACGTCTTCTTTCGGGATATGTCTCATATCACCCAGATCGTGATATCGGCCTGGTTCTACGTGTCCCCCGTGATCTACTCCCTGGACTTCGTGCCGGAGCGGTACCATTCTTTCTTCCGGCTGAATCCCATGCTCTACCTTCTCAACGGTTTCCGGCTGGCCATCTATTACGGCCAGCTTCCCAGCTGGCAATCGATGAGTATGTCGTTCGGATGCGGCGCGGTGAGTCTTCTTCTAGGATATGCAATTTTCCGCCGCTACCAGGATGTGCTCGTCTATTATGTTTGATACGGCAGCCATGGCCGGCACACGAATCCGATTTGAAAACGTCGTCCAACGCTTTCGCGTGATCCGCGAGCGTCCCGACACCCTGCGGGAGGTGTTCACGCGCCTATTCAGAAACCGCACCTCCCACCACGAATTTGAGGCGCTCAAGGATGTCTCCTTCTCGATCACCGATGGCGAGGCCGTCGGCATCATCGGCCGCAATGGGTCGGGCAAGAGTACGACGCTGAAGATGATTGCCGGCGTGTATACCCCAACATCCGGCGTGGTCAGGGTTACGGGCAGCGTCGCGGCCCTGATCGAGCTCGGGGCGGGGTTTCACCCGGATCTGACCGGCCGGGAAAATATTCTGCTGAACGGCCTCTTGCTCGGGCTGACCAAGCAGGAGATACAGGCATGCGAGCAGCGCATCCTCGATTTTGCCGAACTGGGCGAATTTATTGATTCCCCAATCAAGCAGTACTCGAGCGGCATGTTCATGCGCCTCGGCTTCGCCATCGCCACGGAAGTGAATCCGGATATTCTTTTGATCGATGAAATCCTGGCTGTTGGGGACGCGGCCTTTCAGGAAAAGTGCATAGCGCGCATCGATGACTTCCGCCAGCGCGGCAAGACCATCGTCTTCGTCTCTCATAATATGGGCACCGTCCGCCGCATCTGCCAGCGCGCGCTCCTGATCCATAAGGGGAGGCTCCTGGCCAACGGCCCCCCGGACGAGGTGGCGGCCCGCTACGAAGAACTACTTCAACAGCCGGCCATGGCTGCAGGTTAGGCGGACTCCACGCTTCCGATGAGTGCAAATCTGTGATTTGGCGCGCAAGTATGGTGAAAACCGAAGAGTATATTTAGGATATAGTCAGAATTCCTGCAAACGGAAAGCACAATTCACGGAAACGGTAGCCAGGACGCAGCGATATCCTTGGAGAAGTGGCGGAAATCTTAGAATCTTCTGCTGCTCCTCTGTACGAATAACCTCTCGAGGGAAGGCAGGAGAAACATGAAAAAACGAGCGTTAATCACGGGACTGACAGGCCAGGATGGGTCCTATCTGGCGGAATTCCTGCTTGCCCGCGGGTATGAGGTATTCGGCCTGGTGCGGCGCAGCAGCAGCTACAGCTCCGAGCGGGTGGCCCATCTTTCCGACAGAATTACCTTCGTCCAAGCGGACCTCCTGGACCAGACTTCCCTGATTAATGCTCTGCGGCAGGCCAAGCCGCACGAGGTGTACAATCTCGCGGCGCAATCCTTCGTGCCAACGTCTTGGGAACAGCCAGTACTGACGGGAGAATTTACTGCTCTCGGCGTGACCCGCGTGTTGGAAGCGATCTGTTCCGTGGATCGGAACATTCGCTTTTACCAGGCGTCGAGCAGCGAAATGTTTGGGAATCCGCCCGAAACGCCGCAGCGCGAGACGACGACGTTTCACCCGCGTAATCCGTACGGTGTGGCAAAAGTTTATGGGCACTACATCACCGTGAACTACCGGGAAAGCTACAACCTGTTCGCCTGCTCGGGAATGCTCTTCAATCACGAATCGCCGCTGCGAGGCATCGAGTTCGTATCGCGCAGGGTTTCCTTGGGAGTTGCCAGGATTAAACTGGGCAAGACGAAACACCTGACGCTCGGTTGCCTGGATGCCAAGCGCGATTGGGGCTTCGCGGGTGACTACATCGAAGCCATGTGGCTGATGCTGCAGCAGGACGAGCCCGACGATTACGTGATCGCCACCGGTACTTCCCACACCGTGGCCGATCTCGCGCAAATTGCCTTCGAGTCCGCCGGTCTATACTGGCAAGAATTCGTGAAAGTCGACGAAGCACTGCTGAGGCCCGCCGAAGTCCATCACTTGCTGGGCGACGCGTCGAAGGCACGCAAGAAATTAGGCTGGCGGCCAAAGGTTTCCTTCAACGAGCTGATGGCCATGATGGTGGAACACGATATCTATCGCCTCAAGAAGGGCCTGCCGCTCTATTCCGCTGTGGATCCCAAGGGGGCCTGATGCGGGTTCTGGTAACGGGCGCCAGCGGATTTGTCGGGCTGCACCTGATCCGGCTTCTCAACTCCCGCGGACACACAATCTATGGAACAGCGATTTTGGGGGGGCGCACAGAGCGTGTTCCAGGAGCTAGGATCTTCAGGTGCGACATACGGGATGGGGCGCGGCTGCGGGCCATCGTGCGCCGGGTCCGTCCCCAGCGGGTCTATCACCTAGCTGCCTTTTCTTCGGTGGTCAACTCCTTCGGAGACTTTCGGAGTGTTTACGAGACGAATTTTTGGGGCACCTTCAACGTCCTCGAGGCGGTAAGGCAGGAAGCTCCCAAAGCTCGCGTCCTGGTAGTCGGTACGGGGCAGTGCTATGGGGCGGCACTGTCTTCGAGGCTCCCCGTGGCAGAGTCCCAGCCTCTTTCTCCGCAGAGTCCTTACGCGCTCAGTAAAGCTGTGGCCGATATGCTGGCTGCACAATATCATCAGAGATTCGGACTACATATCATCCGTGCCCGCCCTTTCAACCATACCGGACCCGGACAGGCGTCGGAGTTCGTCTGTTCCGACTGGGCGCGGCAGATTGCGAGCGCCGAGCTGCGGCTGACTCCCCCGACTCTTCGGGTTGGCGATCTGACCGTCCAGCGGGACTTCAGCGACGTTCGCGATGTCGTGCGCGCTTACGAATTGCTGCTGGAAAAAGGGAAGCCGGGAGAGGCCTACAACGTGGGGTCCGGCCGAGCCACGCCGATGAGGCAGATCGCTAAACTGCTGACCGGTTTCAGCTCTCTGCCCATCCAGGTGAGGGTGCAGAGCCGCCGGCTTCGCCCCGGCGAAGCGCGGGCGCTTTACGGAAGCATCCGCAAACTGACGCGCGACACGGGCTGGAAGCCCAAGTACAATCTGGAAAGCACCCTGAGCGACTTGTACTTTTATTGGAAGGAACAGCTGCTGCCGGAGAGGCATTGAACTGGATGGCATCACTATAATCCAGGTTTGGGAAAGGATCATGACTTTGGGAGTATGTCGGAGCAGATACTTGGTATCCTATCAAAAGAAGCGTTTACCCGGCAGGGGATTATGTCTGATCAAATAGACAACCATGCGATGATCGTGGAAGAAATCATGGAGCGGATCCGTGAGAGAGCCCGGTTGCGCAGGCAAGCCGGGAACGACAAATCAATGCCCGGTGCTGCCGGTTCCATTCTCGTTGCCCCAGAAAAAGCAGCGACAACATTTTTGGCCTACGATCCAAGTGCCATGCATCAAGTTGTTGCGACCGTTAACTCGCTACGGAATCAAGTCGGGGAGATAAATCCACGCCGTCCGGGTTTGCACAACGATCTGATTCAACTGGTGAAAAAGACCTTGCGGCGAATGCTGGCGTGGTATACACGACCTCTGCATGAGTTCCATGCGGCCGTCTCGCGTGCCTTCAACGAAATGGTAAGTGTAGCGGAAAATCTTCAGGGAAATATGAACAGCCTGGCGCAGCGGATCGATACCCTCGGGACTTCACAAAACAGCCTGGCGCAGCGGATCGATACCCTCGGGACTTCACAAAACAGCCTGGCGCAGCGAATCGAGACCCTCGGGGCCTCACAAGACAGCCTGGCGCAGCAGGTCAATGCTTTAGGTGAACGTCTCAAAGGCTTAGAACATGCAAGGCAGCAATCAGACCAGAATATTCAGCAAATCAGAATAAGTACTCTTGCTACGGCAGATTCTCACCTGGGACCAAAGGCTGCCGAGGGCCTTTGGTTCAATGAGCCGATTATCCTAGAATTTGACAGTAAAGGCCGGCCTGCCTGGTTCCGCACGAGCGAGCGAATCATTGAAAAAGCATGGGTTTTGCGGCACCTCGAAGGCCTGGATAATGGGTCCAAGATTCTCGATGTTGGATGTGCGGAAAGCCTTCTGTCCATGGAACTGGCGAGCAACGGATTCCTCGTGATTGGCGTCGATGTTCGCCATTTTCCCCTTAGCCATCCCAATTTTCATCTTATCCAGGGCGATGTCACGACAGCGCCACTGGAACCTTGTTTCTTCGACGCCGCAATTCTACTGTCGACTATCGAGCATATCGGATTGGGATGGTATGGCGATCCGAAAGGCGAAAACCAGCAGGAAGCGGCAATGGCACAAATCTATCGTCTCTTGAAACCAGGCGGTCGACTGCTTGTGACAGTCCCCTTCGGTAGACCGGCCCTTACCCCTTTGCACCGCATTTTTGATCCACCGGGCCTGCGCAAACTCCTGGAAAAATTCAAGATTGAAAGCCTGGAATTCGGCATCAAGGTCGACGAGAAGACATGGTGCGTGCCTGCTTCTGAAGAAGAGGCTGGAACAAAAGCTCATCACCCGGAGAACCACAGCCCAGGAGCCGTGGCTCTGGCGGTGTGCAAAAAGGCATCAGGAACAAGAAGAGGGAAACACCGTAGGGCGAGGGAGGAGCGAAACCTCATTTGATCCGAGTTGCTTCCAGGAAGGGAGTCATTCTTGCGTATCGGCATTGATTGCCAAGCCTTACAGACCCCCAATTCGCGACAGCGGGGAATTGGCATTTATACCCTATCCGTACTCAATAAATTGATCCTGGCTGGGGAGGACGAGTATCACTTGTTTTTCAGCAATGCGCACCAAATACCCACAACCTCATTGACCTGGGGGCTGCACCATACGGTCAGCTATGTGGAACCTTCGGCGCCCACTGAGTTCCGGGAAGCCAATGAATATCTCCAATGGCTGGCATATGAGAGTCATGATCTCGAATTGTTGCACGTGGCGAGTCCCATGGAGGGTGTTAATGCCGTAATCAATCCGTGTGCCAGCCGGCGATCTTTTCCGGTTGTAGGTACTCTCTACGACCTGATCCCGCTCATATTTTCGGGTGAATATCTGTCCAACTCGATAGCGAAGGAGTTTTACCTGCGAAGACTACAATTCTACCAGCATGCCGATCTGGTTCTCGCCATCTCGGAAAACACCCGCCAGGATGCCATTCGCATGCTTGGGCTACCTGCAAGTCGGGTTGTCAATATTAGTGGTGCCGCAGACCCTTCCTTCAAGGAATTGGATCGCAGTGCTGTTGCGCAGCAGTTCGAGGCTGTTAGAAAGGAACATGGGATCCGTTCTCGATTTCTTCTCTATACTGGAGGATTTGATTTTCGCAAGAATCTGGAAGGCACGATCCGCGCTTTCAGCCTTCTGCCCCAAGCGCTGAGGCAAGAACGTCAAATCGTAATTGTATGTCACTTACAGTCCGAACAAGTGGCGGCCTTGGAACACATAGCGGATCAATGCGGAATAAAAGATTCATTAGTTCTCACTAACTATATCTCCCAGGAATCTCTCATTCTCCTGTACAACTATTGCGATGCATTCGTCTTCCCATCCCTGTATGAGGGTTTTGGACTGCCAGTTTTGGAAGCGATGTCTTGCGGTGCCCCAGTCATTGCAAGCAATACTTCCTCCATTCCAGAGATTATGGGCGATGCGGGAATTCAAGTTGATCCCACGAATCCAGGCGCTGTTGCCGGAGCCATTGAGTTGGTATTGGGCTCGGAAAACCTGAGGCTGGAACTCCGCCACAAAGCTTTGGAGAGAGCAAAGCTCTTTAACTGGGAAGCGACCGCACGGAGAACCAGAGAAGCCCTTGACAAGGCTCTGGAAAAGTGGAAGGGATCCGCGCACGTAAGCCGGGCACGCAAGCCCAAGATCGCCTTTTTCTCCCCCCTTCCGCCACAAAAATCCGGAATTTCCGACTACAGCGCGGAACTCCTGCCCCATCTGGCTAAGCATTTCGAGATTGATGTTTATCTTGATGGGTACGAACCAACCGGAATGGCTGCGAGCGAATCCATACGGTTTCTGACTTCAACAGCCCAATTGCGACAGACTTCCTATTATTCCTGGTTGTTTCAGATGGGCAATAGTTCTTTTCATGCCTACATGTATGAAATCCTCTTACAGCATTCCGGGATCACGGTCCTCCACGATTTTTGTTTGCACGATTTTATTCAGTGGCTACTGGTCCACCAGCACAGGGATTTTCAAAGATATGTTGACGAGATGGTGTATGCATACGGGGAGGAAGGACGTACTGCAATTGAGATGGTTCAGAAAGGCGAATTATCTCACGCCCGTGTAATGGAAGTGTTCCCATTGAATGAGAGAGCACTCTCCTCCTCCAAAGGAATTATTGTTCATTCGGAGTCTGCAAAAAGAGCACTTCTAAAAGACCGGAGCCCGCACTTGGCTGCGCGAGTAAGGCAAATCAATCAAGGGATGGTTGTTCCCGCTGTGCCTGGCCCGGAGCAAAAAGATGCTCTCAAAAGAACTTTTGCCATTCCCGAAGACGCTTTTGTAATTGGTACCTTCGGAATCATGGCAGAACCCAAGCAATTGGAGCTTGGCCTGCGCGCAATCCAGCGGCTACAGAGGCAGCATACAGACCTCTATTACATCGGGGTCGGCCGGTTTCTTTCTCCTGGATACGAGGCCTCCATCAGCCATCTTTACAGGAACTTGGGGCTGACTGACCGCGTCGCCTTTGTGGGGCATGTGGACATGAAGAGCTTTTACAATTATCTCTTCGTGTGCGATGTTGTATTGAGCCTGCGTCATCCTAGCCGAGGAGAAACCTCAGCCGCAATGTTGCGGGCCATGAGCTGCGGGGTACCTACGATCGTAAATGATGTCGCGGCTCTTTCGGATTTGTCTGGTGATACAGTAATTAAACTTGCGACAGATCCCCCCCTAGAGGAAGAGTTGCTGGAAAAGTTGGGACGACTCATTGACGATAAGGATTATCGGGACCGAGTGGGGGCTGCAGCGCGCCAGCACATTATCGATCACCACGCCTGGGAGAGTATTGCAAAAGAGTATGCCGATTTCATTGATCGTGTTGAGGCAACCGGCCTCGGAGACAAGACCGACCTGTGCGAGGCACTCGCTCAGGTCGCTAACAAGGCAGACCCACAAAAGCTTGCGCAGCTCATAGAGATATTTGCGGCGAATGAACAGTTGGGCAGAGTGTTATGGGTGTAGATCTTCCCAGATCCACTGCGCAGTCCTGAAGAAGCACGGTTTGAATACCCAAATGAAGGGTTCCATGCAACGGCTTTGCTTCGTGGTACAACGATACGGGAAAGATGTTCTCGGCGGCTCAGAGCAACTCACGCGCTGCTACGCACAACTCTTAAAAAGGGACTACGAAATACATGTAGCCACGACCTGTGCCGCCGATCATGCCACATGGCGAAATCACTTTCCCGAAGGGATTACAAATGAAGAAGATATTATTGTCCACAGGTTTCCCAACGATTTTGAACGAACTGAGCATTTCCACAAGCTCCACTACGAATTGATCTTGCGGCATCTCTTCGTGCAGGACTCCCCAGTTACCTCGGTCGGAGAATGGCATCGTTTGTGGACGGAGCCCATGAGAAAACAGTTACTAATACGGGCAGTTGAGAATCTCTCGCAAGCCGACCAAGAAGAATTTGAACGCCACCAGGGACCGTACAGCAGCGCATTCCTGCACTTCCTGGAGAGGGAACATAAGAATTATGATGCGGTTGTCTTTTTCACTTACCTGTACCCAACAACCTATTTTGGTTCATTCAAAGTGCCCAGCCACAAACGTATTTTGGTCCCCACGCTCCATGACGAACCGTGCGCTTATCTGCCAATTTTTCGTGAAATGGCAGAAAGCTTCGCCCGCTTGATCTTTTTGAGTCCGGGCGAGCGAAGCTACGCGAAGAAAATCTGGAAGTTGTCCGCCCCAGGGACAATAATCGGAATGCCCGTGGAGGCCGTCTCGCCCAAAACGGCACTCACCAAGCCTTGTCCTAGCCCCCCTTATGTTGTGTATTGCGGTCGAATCGATGAGCAAAAAGGAAGCCACACTTTGTTCGAATACTTTCTCCGTTACAAGGAGAATAATCCGTCGGATTTAAAGCTCGTCCTGACTGGCCATGCCGACGAACCCGTGCCTGTGCATTCGGATATCGTCTACCTGGGATACGTGGAGGAAGCTTACAAGTCCGCCATTCTGAAACAAGCGGCGATCTTCATACATCCTTCTCCATTCGAGAGTTTTTCTATTGTCCTTCTGGAGGCATTCTTGAACGGAACACCAGCCCTCGTAAATGCCAATTCCTTGATTTTGACGGAGCACTGCCGTACTGCCAACGCCGGGCTATGGTATGAGACCTACGAAGAGTTCGCCGAATGCTTGTCACTACTGATTTCTGACCCTAAGGTCAGAAATACCTTGGGAGAAAATGGAAGACAATATGTACAGCAAAACTATTCGACCGAGGTCATCTTGCCGAATCTGAAGAAGGTTCTGGATGAATATATGTAAGTTTGAATCGCGGCGTGAAGTATGCGATACGGCTGCCAGCCAACGACAGCCTGGAGCGGGACATCTCGGAGTTGCTGACGCGGCCGGTAGGAAGGCCCCATCATAAACCCGTGGTTTGGTACAAGAACTTTCTCTACCAGGCGGCCAGTTGGAAGACGGCGCGGCGTGTGGTGGCGAAGGTGGAGTTCCACTTTGGGGAGTTGTTCCCTCGGGTCGGATTCATTGTGACTAACCTGACCCTGCCGAGCCAGGCGCAGGATAGCTCAGGCCTTGGCGCCAGAGAAAATGAGCCGGAAGGCTCCAGGGATCGCAAGGTGTCTAAGGAAACCGATTGTAGAAGCTCCGGTATCGGCTTTTCAGTACCCGCAGAAGCGGGGTGCCAAGCCGCTGGGACAACCCAGGGAAAAAACTGCGCTCGAACCGCCCGGCTGGAAGCACACTAGTGTATACTCTTCACTGCCCGGAAGGCCAAAAAGGAAATTCCGGTCTAAAGCCAGACGGTATGATAATCTTATTTTGGCCGGCCGAGAAGAACTTATCTCGCTGGATTCTCGGACCGATTGAGAGCTCGTAACCGGTTGGCGACGTGCGAAATTCACCTTCTACCCAGGTGAGATAACCCGCCTGAAGTCGAAGCACCAAGCGCAGTTGTTCCTCGAGCGAGAGGGCTTCAAGGTGCTGGCGATGGATCTAAACTGGCGAACGGCGTTCATTCACGTTGTTATAGTTGCTACTAAGTGTTCACCATAACAGTCGTCATTGCCGCCTACAACGAATCGCAAAATATCGGTAGTCTCACTGAACGCCTGATTCAAGCCTTAGACTCCATCCCAGATAGTTCCTGGAAACTGATCTATGTAATCGAGGGCAACGACGGGACCATCGATCTCGTACGAGAATTTGCCTCCAGGCGGCCTGAAATCGAGGTCTACTACAACGAGCAACCAAGTGGCTTGGCAAACGCGTTTCGCCGAGGGTTCGACGCCGTTCCTTCTGACACGGATTTCGTCGTTACTATGGATGCCGATCTCAATCACCAGCCAGAAGAGATTCCACGGTTACTGGCAGCTACCCGAGAGTTCGGAGCCGACATTGTGGTGGGTTCACGCCGACTCCATGGGAGTTCGTTTGAGGGAGCGCCTCTCTGGAAAACTGCGATCAGTCGGTCCGTGAACCGCATGACGCAGGTCACGATGGGGCTGCGCGTCGGGGACCTGACGTCTGGCTTTCGAGTCTATCGAGCGAGCGCATTACGCCGTATCAAGTTCCACAATACGGGATTCGCATTTCTTCCAGAGATCCTCGTCAGAGCCGCCGCGCTTCGCATGAAAATTGTCGAGCAGCCGATCGTTTCGTATTTCGGACGTCTGGGGAATCGAAGATGCGCATAGCTTCAACCAGTCTGAGTTATCTGAAGCTTCTTGCCCGGCATTCGGTCAGCGGCAGCACTTGGCTGGCGATGACGTTATTATTGATTGGACTTGGCGTTCGCATAGCCTTTTGTTTCCCGCCCCACAAGTCCCACGTCGATTCTGACGCGATACTTTCTGGGCTGTGCGCCCTCGATGTAACACATGGAAGTCTTCCTCTATTTGACCCCGGCGGCTATAGGATCAGCTCGCAGGCCTGCTATGTCAATGCCGGCATGTTCTATTTCTTCGGACCGACCCGTTCAGCGTTGGCTGCAACTTCCGTCTTGTATGGGTTTATTTTTCTCGTCTTCGGGTGGCTGGCTTTACGGGAAGCTGCAGGTCCGCGAGCCGCAATACCGGGTTTGTTGCTGTTAGTATTTCCTCCACTGCAGTTCTGGCTCGTGACCTACCCACTTCTTGGCTATGCATCGATCATGGCAGCGTCCGCCTGCACCATGTGGCTGGGCTTCCGCCTGCTTCGACCCAACCTCACCCCTTCCCTTATTACATCCTTTTTGTTTGGGATCTCTGTCGGGTTCTCCTTCTGGACTTCCCCGCAAACTATCATGATTTCCGTGCCGATCATAGCAATGCTCGCGTGTAAGAAATGCGTATCTTGGCGGTCGGGACTCTTGCTGGCCCTTGGCGCCCTGCTCTCGCTGTGGCCGTATTTTATAGTTCTCGCCCGTCAGGGCGTTTCGCCTTTCCTCACGAGTTTCGCGACACAGCCGGTCTCCGGTACGACTCAGTTAGCTTCTAACGCGGCGTATCTGTTCACGTATAACCTACCCGTGCTCTTCTTTTCCGAGGTGGCCCAGCAGATCTTAGTACTGTCCTTGGTTGGCATGCGCGTTCTGCTGGTCGGATTCGGGCTCGCGTCGCTTACCGTTTTCGCTGTTCGTCGTGCTACGGACGCCGATACCGGGCGTTCACGGATTCTCGTTCTTCTGCCGCTTGGCATATTGCTGTTCGGCTGTGCTCTCTATGTTGGATCGGGTGCAGGTTGCATCAGAGGTTGGACCGTTCGATATGTAGCGCCGTTGTATCTTGCGATACCTCTCGCTGCTTCTTTGCTGTACCGTCAGGTCAACACAAGAAGAGCAAGGGCCATTGTCTTGATAGGTGCGGCGATACTGGCGGCTCTGCAGATACGAGAATACCCGATGTTCCAGAGCGGATTGCGACTGTACCAAGCCGTCGCCCTTGCAGGCAATCGAGCCACTATCTCGTGGCTGCAGAAGAACAATCGCGACGTGGCTATCGGTAATTACTGGACGGTGTATTTTTTGAATTTTGACTCTCTTCGGTCCGTGATTGCATTACCCATAAATGCGGACGACGATTACTTTCAGTACAGTCGAGAGCTGCAAACCCGGCAAGCTCGCACAGCACTAATAGACCAAGATGCAACCCATCTTGAAAGCTGGATCAAACGACTGGGTCGCTCCGGTCACACGGAAAAAATAACCGGAAATATTATGGGATTTATCGTCGATGACCCGCTCGACGCGAAAGCTGTCGAGGAGACGCGCGCTTCAGCCAGATAGTTTGATCTGAGGTGTCGAAGTAAGACTTCATTGCTTGGCTGGGGATTTTGGCTCGTACCCCAATCGGTATTCGTGGACGCTTGCTGGCGGGGCAAAGAACTTGACTCTACCGCTCGCCCTGAGATTCGGAACACCCAAATCGCTGAAGATTGCCTCCGAATGGTAGCTCGGAGAATTAAAGCTTACGGGCTGCCAGTTAGTCGAGCGGAGGGGCCGCTGAGCATACCAGATGCCCAGAGCTAGTATGAGAGCCGCTGTTATGACAGCACCTGTCCCCGCTCCAGCCGCTCTTACAAAGGCTCGTACGAGAGACCGTCTGCGCTCCTGGGATGGTTGCGCGGCATTTCTCATGTCGGGCGCTTGCGATGCCATACCGGCCAAATTGTACTCCCATCCGTAGGGGAGATCATTTGCCTGAAGGGGTTGCTTTTGGTGCTCCTTCCCTACAAGTCGACAATTACCTTCACATCGACTTGACCGTCGAATTGTGTCACCGTCGCCGCCCAGCCGATCACACTTATTTCATGAACTCGGCGGGCACATCGTCATGCTCACCCCGGTTCACCTTTTTCCTCAGCGTCGACCGCTGCAGCACTCCAGCACCGAGGTTGAAGGTGAAGTCGATAGCTGAGGCGGATCTTCTTTGTTGGCCGCTTGAAAGGGGCAATGTGAGATAAGTTTGAATCGCGGCGTTCTTTTTTAGGAGTCTGGCCAAAGCTGACCTGCCTCCCAATGTTAAGGTAGTGAGGTAAACAAATGGCTGAGCCTTCAGAACAATCGAGCAATTCCATGAGTGTGGAAGAAATCATTGAGCGGATGCGGGAGCACGTCCACCGACAAAGAGGAACCGGGACGCAGACGGATATGATCTTCCCGCCGGCTTTTCCATCTTCGATATATGCGGAAACGCCGGACGCCTACGACCTTAGCGGTCTATATCGGAATGTTGCCAATTGCACAGTCCAATGGAAGCAAGTTGGAACCGTGAATCCGCGGCCTCCGGGACTGCACAACACCCTGATTCAACTATTCAAGAAGGGCCTCTTGCGAATGCTGTCATGGTATACGCGGCCGCTGCATGCGTTCCATGCTTCGGTCACACGCTCGCTCAATGAGACCACCTGCGCAATCGAACAGCTTCAGAGCAGCGCAATGAGGACCGGGCAGCGTTTGGAGGAGATGGAAGCTTCGCAGGAGCATCTCACCGAACGGCTCGAACGGCTGGAAAAGCTGTGCAGGGACCAAGCCGGAAAGTGAACTGGCTTGTACGGCGGGAATACCGGCAGGTCTGCAAAGGGCAGGTGCTGGAGGACCGTGCGATTTACAGCGCGGAATTTACCCTGCGAAGGACGCATGGGCGGAATAGGAGAGGGCATAGAGCTAAATGGGGCACCAACCAGACCAAGCAGCTTCCATACCCCGTCCTAAAGCTAGTCAGATTGAGGATCATCTGCCCGAGGTCCCGCCCCTCCAGGCGGATTTTGCTGCGTGCACCATTATCGCCAAGAATTATCTCAGCATGGGCCGCGTTCTGGCCGATTCGTTTCATCGCCACCACCCGGATTGTCCCTTCTTTGTTCTTTTCCTTGATTTCACGGAAGGATATTTCGATCCCGCGAAAGAGAATTTCTACTCTGTTGGTCTCTCCCAGCTCGAGATACCCAACCTGCCTGGTCTTTTATTCAAATACAGTCTGCTGGAGGCCAGCGCCGCGGTCAAGCCGCACCTGCTCGCGCACCTTTTTAGGAAGCATAAAATCCGGAAGCTGGTCTATTTCGATCCTGACATCCTCATTACCGGAAGCCTGAATCCACTTTCGGATATCCTGGCGCAGCATTCCATCGTTCTCACTCCACATGCCACCACGCCCTATGGAGACAAGGCGCATCCCGGAGAGCTTGAAATTCTTCAAGAGGGCACCTACAACCTGGGATTCATCGGCTTGCAGAATGGGCCAGTCACCGGTCAGTTTCTCCCTTGGTGGCAGCGTAAGGTTTATCACCATTGCCTAATTGCAGTCGAGCGGGGACTCTTCGTAGACCAGAAGTGGATTGACATGGTTGCGGGATTTTTCGAAGAAGTGAAGATACTCAAAGAACCCGGCTATAACGTGGCGTACTGGAATCTCCACGAACGCCGGGTCAGAGTGGATCACGACAACATTACCGTGAATGGCCAGCCTCTCTATTTTTTTCACTTCAGCGGATTCAATCCCGCCGACAAGTCGTCGGTCTCCAAACATCAGAACCGTTTCCGGCTCAGGGATCTGGGCGACGTCCGGATATTGTTTGAGAAATACAGCGATCTGGTGCTCGCAAAGGGGTGGGAGGAAACGAAGGACTGGCCTTACAGCCACAATTATTTCACCAATGGTGTCCGTATCCCGGACGAAGCCCGCCGTTATTACTGGAGTCTTGGTGAAGATGTGACGTGCCTGGGCAATCCCTTCCATTGGCTCGGGGAAAGCCGGCCAGGATCAGCATCCGCAAATCCAGGACAAACAGCCGTCCGCCTCAGAAGGATTCACGTACCTGTGGCTGTCCACCCTTTTGGGGTGAACTTGGCTGGTTACGTCAGTTCGGAGAAGGGCGTCGGAGAGGCGCTGCGCGCCCAACTTCGTAGTTTGAAGGCTGGCAATGTGCCCTGTGTCGTAAACGAGTTCGTGGACTCTGGTTCCGAGAACGTGGAGTCTGGATTTCAAACTTCAGATCAGAATCCCTACGGCGTCAACCTGATCATGCTGAACGCAGACCAGGTCCCCCAATTTGCCCGAGACAAAGATGACTACTTTAAGGGGCATTACAACATCGGCGGCTGGAATTGGGAGCTCTCAACTTTTCCTCGGGATTGGTGCGCCAGCTTCGATTTCTTTCATGAGATTTGGGCGCCCAGTGATTTTGTGGCGCAATCTCTCGCCCCGCTTTCACCGATACCAATCTTCACGATGCCCTATTCGCTGAATCTTGACCTGGAAATCGGTCCCGAGTGGACTCGCCCTCGGTTCGGTCTGCCTCCAGATGCTTTCGTGTTCCTCTTCTTCTCCGATTTCCACAGTCTCATGGAGCGAAAAAACCCCCTCGGCTTGATCCAGGCCTTCAAAAAGGCATTCGGAAACCGAAAACACGTGCTCCTTGTTATCAAGTGCTCTCATTTACATTCTCCGAAAGCGCTGGATCCACAGTTTGATGCTCAAGTGAAGAACTCGTACCGGCAGCTCGTTGAGGCAAGCAAAAATACCAACGTGAAGCTGTTGGACACTGTCCTGCCGAGGCAGGGCGTCATCGGACTCATGTCATTGAGTGACTGTTACATCTCTTTGCATCGATCCGAGGGGTACGGTTTGACCCTGGCCGAGGCCATGAGCCTTGGAAAGCCGGTCATTGCTACTTCTTACTCCGGTAATATGGATTTCATGAAGGCCGACAACAGCTTCCTGGTAAAGCATCGCCTGGTCGAAATTCAGCGGGACTGGGGCCCTTACAAAAAGGGTAACGTTTGGGCCGATCCCGACCTGGACCACGCGGCCGAGTTGATGCGACATGTTTACGAACATCGGGAATCCGCCGCAATCGTTGCCGAAAAGGGCCGTCAGGATATTCTTAGCAAGCTGCATCCCAAGGTCAGGGGAGAGATGATGCGGAAGCACTTGCAGAGGGTGCTTACAAAGCCCCCTGGAAACTCCAGGGAGGAGATGCCTGGGCGGTTCTGCAGGCACGCGCTCTTGTAGGAAAGTCCATGTCCATTTTTCGATCTGAAGAACACAAAGCGCCCGATCCTATACTGAAAAAGCGCTGGCTCAATAGCTTACGCAAGACTCGCGGCGCTCCAGCGCCTAAGTTGCGGCTGCTCAGTTTGGCCAATTTGCGCAAATATCTCTGGTACTGCCGTTTATACGGGCTGAGGAACGCCACCAAGCTGGCTTTCCGCAGGCTGGAAAAACCGGATATTATTTCGAATCTGGAGATAAATCCCCTTTCTCTCCCCGACCTGCAGCGCTCCTCTTTTGAAGCAAGCCTGCCTATCTTTGACAAGAAGATCTCCGTGGTGATTCCGACCTGGAACGCAGGAGGCGAATTCTCGCTGCTACTTCGCAAACTGAAGGCGCAGAGGGGCATTCGCGAATGCGAGATCATCATTGTGGATTCCGGGTCTTCGGACGATACCCTGCGCATCGCAAGAGAGGAAGGCGTCGAGATCGTGGAAATCTCCCTGGCGAACTTCGACCACGGCTACTCCCGCAATAAGGGGGCGGAGCGGGCGAACGGAGACTACTTGTTGTTTACGGTCCAGGATGCGCTGCCGCTAACCGATCAGTGGCTCTGGGAAATGGTCGGCGCACTCGAACGGAACGATCTTGCCGCGGTGAGCTGCGCCGAGTATCCGCGTGCGGACTGCGACCTTTTCTATCGCCTGCTGATCTGGAATCACTACAAGACGCTGAACCTGGACAAAGACAGATTCATGGCCTGGGACGAATCCTGTTTTTCCCATATGGGCCTGCGCTCCAATGGCCAGATCAGCAACATCGCTGCTCTCATCCGGCGCGATGTCTTTGACAAGTATAAATTCAAGACGAAGTATGCGGAAGATATCGATCTCGGCATCCGCCTGATCCGCGACGGGCACAAGATTGGGTTTCTCTATAGCACCCGCGTGCTGCATTCGCACAACCGGCCGCCCTACTACTTCCTAAAAAGAGCTTATGTGGACGCCCTGTTCCTCGTGGAGGTCTTTCCCGATTATCCGTTACCCGCCGTTGACAACCAGCAGCGGATCCTGAAATGCATCGTTTCGCTTTACGGAAGAACGAACTTCATTGCAAATCTCATCCTCAGCCAAAAATACCCTGTGCCCATCGGCCGTTTGCTGGACCAGATCCGGAATCTCTACATGGTGGATAACGGAGAAACAGCCGAGCGAAATCAGATGTTGAAGGACGGTCAATATGAAGCAATCGTCCAGAACCTGCGGGAACAGTCGGGCATACAAGTTTCCCCGTTCGGCTTTCAGGACAATATCCTCCTGCCCCACCTGCTCAATCACTTCGAACAACTGCGAACCTACCTCACTCCAACCTACGAACAGGCGGATGAAAAGCTGGCCAGGGATTTGGCGATCGCACTATGCAAAATGTCTGCGCTGCATAGCGGAACACACCTGGGCTACCTCTACCTTACCCTTGCCAGCCGCGGTACATTGAATCCTTATGTCGTAGAGCTTGATAAAATGTTGAAGGCGGGCGTGTAGCGTTCCAATGAACATCCTCTACATCGTTCACCAGTTCTTCCCGGAATGCCGCTCCGGCACAGAGAAATTCCTCCTGAATCTGGTTGCCTCCCTTCAACAAGATGGGGATACAGTCCGGGTCGTTGCTCATACGCTTGCCGATCCGGATGGGACATTCGAACGTAACGGGGCCCTGTTCATCCGAAAAGATGTCTATAACGGGGTTCCCGTTACCGCCGTAAGGCAAAGGACTTTCCCAGTTGACATCAATTCTTCTTTCGAAGATCCCGACATATACAGGTTTGCACGGGAGTTCCTGCAAGGACACGGACGCTGCGACCTGATGCATATTGCCCACCCCATGCGAATGGCGTCTTTTGCAGAGGCAGCGATGGAGATGGGCATTCCCTATGTCCTTACCCTGACGGACTTCTGGCTGCTGTGCCCGAAGATATTCCTGCGGACAAGTTCCGGAGCGCTCTGTGCCGGCCCCGAGGGAGGCGAAACCTGCAGCAGGCTATGTCCCGAACTGCAACCGGCTCAAGTCAAGAGTCGCCTGGCGCAGGCCCGGCAGATCCTGACTGGAGCAAAGGCACTTGTCGCCCCCTCCCGGTTTGTGGCGGCCGTATTCCAGAAGGAGTTTCCTGATCTGAAAATTCAGATTATTCCCCACGGTCTGAACCTCAAGCACCTCAAGCCAAGTTCCAGAATGTACCGGCAGGGAGAGAAGATTGTCTTTGGATACTCGGGAGGATTGGCTCCACATAAGGGGGCACACCTGCTGCTCCAGGCATTTCGCAATCTCCAGGGCGAAAACGCCGAGCTTCGGCTCTATGGCCAAACCTCTCACGAGAAAGACTACCTGCACCTGCTTCAAGAAATGGCACGGCCCGATCAGCGTATCCAATTCCGTGGAACGTACACGGAAACAGAAACCGGCGAAGTACTCCGGAATATCGACGTAATGGTGATTCCTTCTCTTTGTTACGAAACCTATTCCCTGACGCTGCACGAAGCTCTGGGGTGCGATGTGCCGGTAATTGCTGCAAATCTAGGGGCACTGCCGGAAAGAATCATAGACTCAACGACCGGCTTTACGTTCCAACCCGGAAGCGAAGCGGACCTACGTGCCAAGCTGCAGTTGATTCTTGCGAATCCCGAGCTGTTAAACGGAATCAAGAGGGCCATCAGGAATCAGGTTCTCCCCTTGCTCGAAGAAGAAGCCTACTTGTACGCACGGCTGTACAGGGCATTTTCTTCCTGACGGGATTACTGCGAACCTAGAGGCTAAAGAGTTTGTGTGGAAACTTATCGGCCCGAGCTAATGAAACAGATGTTTGGCTGCGGTAGCCGCGGTTGCACTGGCCTTCCCGGGTGGGAGGATGAACGCCAACGCGTGCAAGCCGGAAAGGAGGGACCGCTCCCTCCCACGCTCTATCTCGGGCTGGATGGTACGGGGATTCCCATGCGGGCGGAGGAACTGCAAGGGCGTGCGGCCAAGCACGCGGATGGTTCCGCCCAGACTCGGGAGGTAAAAATCTGTGCGATTTGGAGTGCCGAGTCGCGCGACACCGACCGGGAGCTCGCGGAGTTCACCCAACGGGTGGGGCGCGAGGCCACGCGCCGGCGCTTTGAGCAAGTGGCGCGCCCCGTGGTGATCGGCGATGGTGCTCCCTGGATCTGGAACCTCGCCGAAGAACTCTTTCCGCAAGCCCTCCAGATCGTGGATCGTTACCACGTCCAAGAACACTTGAGCAACGTGGCCAAGGCGACCTACAGGAACCGCGACGAGACCGCCCGCCACTGGGCTCAACGCCGACACCAAGAGTTGGAGGAGAGGCGCTGGCGGAGCCTTACGCAGGCTCTGGCCCGTCAAGCGGCGCGCTCCCCCGAGGCCCGAAATTGCCTTCAGTACCTGGAGCGCAACCGGCCGCGGATGCGTTACCCCGACTTCCACGCCCAGCACCTCTGCACCTCCTCGGGTGTCCTGGAGGCCGCCTGTAAGGTGGTCATTGGGTCGCGTCTGAAGCGCTCGGACACGCATTGGACCCAGCGCGGCTCTAACGCCATCATCACCTTGCGCTGCTATAAACTCAGCGGCCACTTTGAAGCCTTCTGGGAACGCCGATCCCAAAAGAGGACGGCGTGAATTCCCCTACTCACTTTCCTGTCGTGCACCCCCTCTCTAGTTTTATCTTGCGCAATTGATGGAAGTAAGGTATTGTACTGGGGGTAATCAGGGGATTGTTATGCGGGTGGGGCACATTTAAGACTCTGCGCGGCTGCGTCGCATAGCTAGAGAGTCAATAGACCAGGAGCCTCATGCCGCTTTTATCCAGGATATCGACGGCCAAGACCATGGGACGGATTTGCGCCAAAGTGGTCTCTGCCAGACACAGTGGTCTAAGGGGGCCAGACCCAACCGTATGAAGATTGCGATATTGGGAACGAGGGGCATTCCTGCTCGTTACGGGGGCTTTGAGACTCTCGCCGAACAATTGGCCAAGCGCCTTGTAGAACGGGGTCACGAGGTGACAGTGTATTGTCGCAGGCCCTTCACCACGTCGGGCGACATGGTGGATTCGAGGATTCGCCGCGTCATCTTGCCAACCATCTATAGTAAGAGCCTCGACACGACCTCTCATACATTTCTTTCAGTCCTTCATGTAATCTTCACGGATGTTGAGGTGGTGCTCCTCTGTAATGTGGCCAGCAGTCCCTTGGCGTGGATCCCGCGGCTGTTCGGGAAGCCGACTGTGCTCAACGTGGACGGACTCGACCGAAAGCGCAGGAAGTGGAAAGTCTTCGCGCGGTCTTACCTTTTTCTTTGCGAGCTGCTGGCCTTAGTCACGCCGACCCGAATCGTGACGGATGCGCTTTCCATTCAAAAGTACTTTTGGCGCCGCTATCGGAAGCGCTCTGCCATGATTGCTTATGGGGCGGAAGCTCTTGACGATGGTGGCAAGTTCGAAGCTTTCGGTTTGCAGAGCGAGAAGTTCATTCTCTACGTGAGCCGTCTGGAGCCGGAAAACAATCCTGAACTGGTGATCCGTGCTTACCGAAAGGTTCGGACGGATTGGCCGCTTGTTGTGGTGGGTGGAAACCGCTACGACGACCATTTCGTCGACCACCTGAAGTCACTCGCGGATGATCGTGTGGTTTTTCCCGGCGGGATCTACGGCAAACAGTATTGGCAACTCCTGCGGAATGCCGGTCTTTACGTTTCTGCCTGCGAGGCGGGGGGAAGTCACCCCGCGCTGGTCGACGCTATGGCGACGCGGAATGCCGTACTTTACCTCGACACACCCGAGAATCGAGAGGTCGCCGACGACTGTGGTGTGGCTTTTCGCCGCGAGGTCGCGGATTTGGCCGCTCAGATGAAGCGCTTGATCCGGGATGCCACCCTTCGCAAGGAACTCGGACAACGCGCTCAGTGGCGGGCGGAGACCCTGTTCCGATGGGATGACGTCACCGAGAGATACGAAGCTCTGTTTTCGGAAGTCCTGAACAAGGGGGCGGCCTCTCCGGCTGTGACCGCCCCGTCAGAACGAACCGGTGCCTTGCCCGCGCCCGGAGGCGAAGCTGTTTCCCCTCTCGTAGTTCTCTGTCCTGCTCCTGTCGGGGATCATTTGGCAGGTTCGCACCTTTCTCCGGCAGAGGGGAAAGGGAAACTGACAGGGCGATAGGAGAACCACTTCGTCAGTACGCGGTCGGAGACGCGACGCCGAGACTGAATCCACTTTCTTTTTTCCCACACCGCCTTGCGCTTTGTCCAAAGGAAAGAGAAAGCAGAAAGCAGTCTTCGATTGAAGACAAGGCAATACCCCAAGATCAGGACATCCCGCAAGCTCGCAGGAACAAACAGGCGAAGGTAGAGTGGCGAGGAAATGTTCTTGGCTCGCATCAGGAAGCGGTTTTTGATCGAGTGACGATTGATGAAATCAGGAAGTTCTCGAAAGCGAGAAGGGGTAACCCGTCGGACATGCCATCCCACGGCTCGGGGGTTGTAGACGCAACGCCACCCCATCAACTGAGCACGCCACGCGACATCGGCATCCTCGCGGTAAGCGAAGAAGTCTTCGTCGAAAAACTCACCGTCCATGGAGATACTCTCGATCATGGCGCGGCGGTAAAGCGCCGCCGCTCCGGTAGCGCCAAAGACGTATTCCGGCCGCTCGTACTGTCCCCGGTCCAGCTCTTCCGAGCCGCGATCGAGGTGGCGCAGGTTGCGCAGAAAATAGATCCCGGTCGAATCAATGATCTCGGTACGCTGCGGAGTTTCCCGAGGGTTCCAGCGCCTGAGCTTGCCGCAGACTGCCCCGATGTAAGGGTCCTGTTCGCCAACCGCGACCAACTGTGAGATGAAATCTGGGCTCAAGATGGTATCGGGATTAAGGCAAAGAACCCATGCGCCATGAGCATATGCAATCGCCTGGTTCTGCGCTCCTGCAAACCCGATATTCATCTGGTTGTAAATAACCTGATAGCTGGGTCCCAGGCGCTCAAGTAGCTGGCTTGTCCCGTCACCTGACCCGTTCTCCACAATGATCACTTCCATCGAGTCGTAGTCCTGATCGGACAGCGAATGGAGGCAGGCTGCGATGGTTGCCGACGAGTTGTAAGTTGTGATGAGAACGGAGACCTTGGGCGAGCATGAGATCATCATCGAGAGTCTAATGCCTGTTACGTTTTGCGGGCAATAGGAAATCCCCAGTAGAGCAAAGCGCTGCTCCTATCCTGCGAGAATTCTGACTGTTGTTGAGCAGTGCGGGCTTGGCATTGCGGACGACGGACGGCTCTGAAGCCGGTCTTACGTGGAGCGAAGATATGCCAGTAGAATTCTCCCAGCAGGAACCGCCAACGCAAGCTCCACCGTAGCGTATCGAATTGGGCCTTGACCTGTTGAGATTTCAAATTGTTTCTCTGTGCCTCCACCCGGTGGCGCGCCATCCTTCAGCAGACGAGAGCGTGCCATCCTCTGCTCCCCTTCTCAGGCTTGAGTTCCTGATATATGGAAACCAGCGGAGGGGCTGGAATGTATCCCAGGAAGAGGTGAATGGTGAAGAGAGCTACGCAAGTATTGGATCAGGTTGTAGCCGTCTTTCTTTTCCTCTTTGCGTTGTTTCAGCCTGTCTCAACTGCGGGAGCCTTCATTGCTTACGCGGGGGCATCATTGACATGGGTGGTGCGCTTAGCACTGTCGCGCAGAGGCTTGCTCCGTCGCTCCCCCCTGGATCTTCCCATCCTGGTCTACTGGTTGCTCTGTGCGGTGTCTGCCGGTCTAGCTCCTCTACCCGCCTCGAGCTGGGAGGGAATGCGGAAGGTGGGTTTGGTTTTTCTGGTCATCGTGGTGGCCCATAACGTCCTGAGTTTGAGGCGCGCTAAGCAGCTTGTTGCTGTCCTCTTCGTGGGAGCCGTGCTTAGCGTGGCCTACGCCGGCTGGCAACAAATCGCAGGTATCGGGTTGCGCGTGCATAACCTGGACCCAAACTCTGTCTTCTTCCGTGCGGGCATCCGGGACGACGACGTTATTCTGCGTGTGGACAGTCATCTCGTTCGCAGTCCTGAAAAGTTCCTCGCCTATCTTAAGGCCAGGACAACGAGTGACCCGGTGCAGCTTCGTGTGGTGCATGGTGGAGGCATCGCCGTCCTCAAGGATGCTGTTTCCATCGTTGTGCCCGCAGCCGCGCTGCCGCGTCCCGTTATTCTCAACGCAGTGAGGATGCAACTCGAGACAGCACGGCCCACTCGTGTCACGGGTTTCTACAGCCACTACACCAGCTACGCCATGGTTTTGGAGTCGCTTGCCTGCCTGGCGTTCGGGTTGTGGCTAGGCTGTGGTGAGCACGCCTTCTCAGCCACGCGTTTGGGGCTTATGGGCCTTTTTCTCATGCTTACCATCGCGCTCGTAGCAACCCTGACTCGCTCCGCTTGGATGGCCTTCGCTATCGGGTGTCTTCTGCAGGTCGGGTTGCATCGGCGGAGCCGGTTGCTGAGAGCGGCCTTGCCCGTTTTGTTGCTCTTCGCAGCTGTGGGAACGGATGCTGCAATGCATCGCTGGCGAGGCATGGGCCTCGTCGACATGCGCGATCGGGGGACGGAGTACCGAGTGTTGATGTGGCGCGATGGTCTGCGACTGGTGAAGGAACACCCCTGGTTTGGGGTGGGTATGAACACCATCCGCGACTCTTGGTGGGAGTTTAACCTCGCTGCTTACAAGAAGTTCCCGCTTCGCTCACACTTTCACTCTACTCCGATTCAAACCGCTGTTGAGCTGGGGTTGCCTGTTCTGATCTCCTGGCTTGTCCTGATGGGTTGTTACTTTCTCATGCTGCTGAAGCTTGTCAAGCGCGCCCGTGAGGAGAGGAACGGCTTTCTTTACAGGCTGACCTTGGGAATCCTGGGCGCAACAGGTGCATTCTTTGTAAGTTCGCTTGTGCAATACAACTTCGGGGATTCAGTGGTGGTTCTTCAGTTCTGGTTTCTCGCAGGACTGGCCCTCGCCCTGAGAAGCCAACTGCAGACAAGCCCCGGCTCGGCCCGACTCGCAAGTTAGGATCCCCTTGGGCGCCTCCACTACTTAGGTTCAACCTGCAAGAGGTGCACGCCGACATCGCTCTGGACTTGTCCCCGTTTTTAAGACAAACGCTTAGGACCCAAAATTGGGGACAAGTCCATTCGTCTACCATGTACCCCCGTTAAGCAACACTTTGAGTAGCTCGGCATCCGTCGCGATTTCTCTCACGCTGGCTGTATTCTGATCAATTGTCAGTCCGTCCTTTCCCCGCAGATGTGACGGACGGTGATTGAACAAGATAGTACATTCCACGAGGACGAAGAACCTCCCTTACATAATTTGGCACTCGGTAGGCTGGAACATTAGGCACACACTCTCACCCCCGCCCGGCCGTGGTCAGTTGTCCGTTGTAGGTGTTTAGATTCGTTTTCACCTGAATACTTCGCGACAGACCACGAACGGGTAATCAGTACAATCTTTCTCGCTGCTTCAGGTTACCGAAGGTTCCAACGTTGGCAAGCGAGAGCGCCACCCGGAACTGGTTTTCACGCCGCAGCGGTCCCAGGCTGAGCCGCCGGTACTCCATATCGATTGCGAAACACCCAAAGTTATAGCTGACCTGGCCGACCACCTGCTGCGATATCTTCTGCGCAAAGTTGTAGTCGAGCCCGAAGGCCCCGCTGAGCCCCTTGCGGTTCACGTCACCGTAAGTCGCCACCGTGCGCAGCAGGTGGAAGGAAGGCAATTGCGAGACGGGAACCGGCGGCGCAATCGGCGTATTGAACGAGGCCGTGCGGTTGATGAAAAAGTCGGTGAAAGCCAGTCGCAACAACCCCCGGCGCACGTGAGAAGTTATGCCGGCGTTCAGTACACCGCCGCTGGGGCTGAGGTCTGTGCGGATTTCCGTATCGTAGCTCGAGAAGGGGGCGAATTTGAGCACGGACACGACGGGCGAAAGCCGCTGACCATGCGCGAAAGCAAATCCCGTGAGGGTGATAGTCGGATCAAGGACATTATTCTGACCCTGCACCAGCGCGCCGCCAAAGGTGGGATCAAAGTAATACTTCTGCGACAAGCGCCAGGAGAAGATGTCCCGCGCCGTGGGACGGTCAGGGGAGCTATCCGGCACATCTTTGCGCGCCAAAATGGTGTTGGTCAGTGAGTATTCAACCTCATTGGTTTGCGCGAAGATGTCCATCTGGTCAAAGCGCACGACGTCGAGAATGCTCTCCGGATCGCGGACGCGCACCAAGTGATATTGAATATCCGGCTCAATCACGTGTTTGAGGCGATGCCCCGCATAAGTTCTGGCCAGCACCTTTTCGAGCGAAGGCGGCCGCAAGTCGAACTCGAATTCGGCGAGCAGGCGATTGAGGGAACCATGGTCAGCTTCGAGGCTGGTGCCGTAATGTGTGGCCCGGAATCCGACCGTGGGAGTGAAGTGAAAATGCCAGAATTCCTTCGGGCGCAGCAGGATCTGCGGGTGAACGTCCAGGCGATCGGTCAGTATGGGAATTACCAGGCCGGGTTCGGTGCGGCCCACAGCATCCGTAGAGGTCTCAAAGGAAAAATAGATGGGCCAGGTGCCGATTTGCTTGTCCAAGCCCGAAAACTCAAAACTCGGAGTCCGGCGAATGATGACGGCGTTCCCCGGCACTTGCTGCGTCGAGAGGAAATCCTCGAAACGTTCGGCTGAGATATTGATGCTATAAGCGTCGAAATTCTTGCTGAGGAATCCGGACTGCACGGCTTCCGAATTGACGGCTTCCGTGAAGGTGGACGACCACGTCAATCGAAACGCCAGCGTGTTGATGTAGTCCACGTTCAGCACGCCGCGGAAGCCGTAACCCAGGTCATCGTCTTTACCCACGACGTGCACGTTCTCGCCGGCGGCGCGAAGAGTCCGGTCAGGGTTCTTATCGTTCACACCGAAGTAGCCAACGATGAGGTCGCTGTCCTGACTGGGCCGGGCCCGAAATTCCCCTCGTTGCGAAACCCCCCGCTTGCTGTAGTCCTCCACGCCAAACATCAAATCGGCGCTGGGATTGATGACCCAGAAGATTCCGCCGCCAATAATGAAGCCCTTCTGCGAGGAATTCCCGATATGGGGAAGCAAGAATCCCGTTTGCCGGGGTTCGCGCGCAATCGAGTTCACCAGGAAGGGAGTGTAGAAGAAGGGGATGCCCAGAAGACGGAAGAGCGCACCGTGCGCGACCGCCTTATCGTTGACGGTGATGCGGGCCTGCCGTACCGAAACCGACCAGCCCTTTTTCTCACACTCGCAAGAGGTCACGCGGCCGTGATTCACAACATAGGTATCCTCATCCACGCGGTCCACGGTGGCGCCCCAAAAATAAAAGGGGTTCTCCGTCCTCAGCACGCGCGGCCGAGGACGCACCTTGGGATGGACGAAGCCTGTTCCGTTGCTAAACCACCCCTTCTTGGTCCGAACGTTGTAATGAACCTCTTCGGCCGCCAGATGGCTCTGTGGGTCATTGAAAACTACGTGGCCGCGAGCCATCACCTCGCCGGAAGCCTCATCGAAGGAAGCCTCGTCCGCATTCACCTGCATGCCTTCGTAGACGATTTCCACGTGGCCGCGCAGGTGGTAGGTATCCTTGTCCTTCTGTTGGGAATCCGCGCGGATACTGACGACTCTTCCGGAACTCTGAAGTTCCGGCGGAATGGGAGCCTGCTGCGCGTCAGAACTTGAAACCAGGGCCGAAAGGAGCATGCAGGCGGCGAACAGCCGCAAGCCTCCACGTCGGTGAAGAAGGCGAAGAAGGGGAAGATCCATGAGTGCGCGCAGACCCGCCATTTTACTCGAAAGCACTTTGTTCTTTCGAATGATTTTGCTAAGATGCCTCCAGGTGTGATAAACGCTGCTTGGAGGGCTCAGGACCTGCGGTGAAATGCCCCAAATGTGGATTTGTCAGCTACGCTGGCCTTACGCAATGTAAGAAGTGTGGCTATCAGTTTGTCAGGTCTGCAACCAGGGGACCTTCTTCGTCTATCACTTCCCTGTTTCCGGATGGGATTCACTCACTTTCTCCCCCCTCCTCGGAAGCACCACCAGAACCGAGCGAGGATTCGGTCAGGGCAACGCCAGAGTTACCAGCGCCTGAAGCACCCCTGCCTGCGTGGCAGCCGGCATCTCCCCCCACCGAAAGTGCGCCCCCAGCGGACCTTTCTCAGGCTGACGAATCTGCGCAAGGCTGGAAAGAAGAGCTCTCGGAACGGGTTGAGAGTTTCCGCAAGAGGCGAGCCCGGCTCAAGCGCGGCGCAGATTCCGCGGGAAATCTTGAACTGGATTTCGAGAACTCCGGCGGACCCGGTGAACCTGTCTTCGTCGATGACGCCGCTGGGAGCCCGGAAGAAGGCGGGCCGGGCTTCGATCTGGAATTCGGTGATTCCGTGGCGCCGTACTCACAGGGTGCCCCGCCCCTTGAGACCATCCCTATTGAGAAGGCGGACGCAGATTCGATGCAATTCGGAACCAGGCCCGCGCCTCCCGAGGAGATTTGGCTGGGGGGGGCTGCGCCGGAAAGCGGGCCGATGGAAATCGCGGTGGGTTCGCCAGGAGAGGTAACGGAGGTGGAGGAAGAGGCGCCCGAGGGAATGCTCCCGGCGCCGCTAAGCCGTCGCTTCCTCGCCGGCTTGACGGATGCCTTGGTGTTGGTTCTGGGTGCCGCCCTGTTCGGGATCATCTTTTGGCGCTCGGGCGGGCACATGTCGTCCAGTTCCGTCGACTTCGCGGTTTTGGGCGTGGTCGCCTACATTTTCATCTTTGCCTACTTCGGGTTGTTTACCGCCCTCACCTCCACCACGCCCGGACTACTGTTGATGGGCTACGAGATCCGTAACCTGCATGGGGCCTATCCGACTCCGCGGGAATCTTTCTGGCGCGCCTTCGGCGTCCTGGTTTCACTGTCGGCGCTCATGCTGGGTTTCGTCTGGGCTTGGCTGGACAGCGACAGCCTGACGTGGCACGACCGCATGTCGGGAACGTTCATTACGGAGGCGTGGACGGCGCACGAGACTTCCGGCCTGGAGACGGAGCCCTAGCCCGCCGCCCGTCTTACCGCTCGGCTTTGACCGAGGACTCTGCCTACGAGTTCCCAATGGGAAAGGGACGGTTCGTTAATCAGAAGCTCGGCAAGCGCGTGAGCCGCAAGTTCGATCTGCTCAAGTCGGAACTTGCCGGCCGCACCAACCGAAAGTTATCCAGCGCACTGGATCTCAGGCTTCCCAAGAAGGGGATTTCCCGCGAAGGGCAGTGACAAGTGACGAGTGACGAGCTTGCTTGTCACTTTTCGCTCGCCGCTGCTTGTTGGTCGGCACTGCTTCCCGAGGGAGGCCACCCGCCCGTGAGCCCTGCAAGGCCACGCCCCCATCCCTTCGGCAGGGCGGCGCTTCGACGGCCTTGAGAAGGTTCCTTCCCAAGTCGGTTCGCTCTGTGTCAACCGATCCCTGGACAGCAGGGAGCCGGGCGAAAATGACCGGTGCAGGAAGCGCGCCATGCGGCTCGTGCATCCAAGGAAAAGGCATGTTATAATTTTGGATATCGGGGCTGTGTAAACCCGGGGTTAAGGAGTTCTCCCAGCATGACAAACCGCATTCGGGCCACACTCATTACGCTCTCCCTCATCCTGATGTCCTACGTCGTCGTGGGAGCGCTGGTGGGCAAGAACGATAGCTCCTCCGAAAAGACCTATCGCGACCTGGGCGTTTACAGCGAGGTCCTGAATCGCATCAAGCAAGAGTACGTTACTGAGCCGGACCTGAAAAAAGTCACGGACGGCGCCATCCGGGGGCTGCTGGAGTCGCTGGATCCCTACAGCACCTATCTGACTGCGGAGCAGTACCAGGAATACTTGCGAAACCCGGCCCCCGGGCCGGCGGATGTGGGGATTTTCCTCTCCAAGCGGATGGGATATGCCACGGTGGTGGCGGTGCTTCCGGGAGGTCCAGCGGAGAAGGCTGGAATCAAGCCGGGAGACCTGATCGATCAGGTCGATAACACCCCGGCCCGCGAGCTCTCGGTCCTGCAACTGGAACGCCTGCTGGCGGGACCGCCGGGTACGAACGTGACGGTCACAATCGTCCGCGAAGCCCGGGGCGAGCCACAAAACATCAGCGTCACGCGTGCTGTCCTGAACTACCCTCCCGTGATCACGAAGATGATGGAGGGCGAGACAGGCTACCTGCGCGTCGCCACTTTCAATAAAGGTAAGGCCCACGAGATTGCGGCCAAACTTAAGGAACTCGAAGTGCAGGGTGCGCATAAGATCATCTTGGACCTTCGGAACTGCGCGGGAGGCGATGTCCAGGAGGCCGTAGATACGGCCAGCCTTTTCCTTGACAAGGGTTTAGTCACCTACATTTCGGGTCAGCGCTATCCCCGCCAGAACCTGGAAGTCCATCCGACCGGCCCTGTCTCGAAGCTGCCCCTGGCGGTGCTGATCAACCAATCGACCGCCGGCCCCGCGGAAGTGGTGGCCTCGGCGATTCTGGGGAACAAGCGCGGCGAGGTGGTGGGTGTGCGCAGCTTTGGGGTGGGCGTTTATCAGAAACCCATTCCGGTCGGCGATGGCTCCGCCCTGCTGCTTTCCGTGGCCAAGTACTACGGGCCGGATGGCAAGGCCATCAGCGACAACGGCGTCACTCCCAGTGTGGTCCAGCCTGCCAGCGGTGACGCTGACAACCCGGATGACGAAGGTCAGCCCGAGGAACCTGAGCGCTTCGGCGGCAAGGATGACCTGCAGCTTCGCAAGGCCATCGAGATTTTGAACCAAGCCGCGACGGCGCCCAAGGCCGCTTGACCAGTGCATTATCTGCTTCGCAAGAAGGCCCACAACTCCCCGCGCCCTGGAGCCTCCGCTCCGCCTCCCTGTCCGTCAGGGTTCCGTAACACTCGATTGTTAATTTCAGTTTACAGCCCTCCCCCTTGGGGGCGAAGACCCGCCGCGGCGGGAGAGGGTCGCCGCCCTGCGGGCGGGCGGGTGAGGGGTCTCGTCGCCCGCCGCCACGTTGACGGCGAATGCGGCGAGCTACGAGCCACCAAATCTCTGAGAACACCGGGGCGGCAGAAACTTTGGCGAGGGTCTCTTCTGCTCCTGTCCCTGCTTCTTGTCCTGGCAACGAGCGTCTGCCATTGGTTTCGTCCCCAACCTCTAAGCGAGTCGGAACGCCGCGAGCTGGCGGGCCGATTCAAGGACCTGATCGCGAGCACCGGGGGCTCCCAGGTCTGGATCAAGCGACCGGCCAGTTCCCATCATGAGCAAAGACCCGACACATCCCTGCACGTGCTGGCGACCTCGAGCGCTTACCGAGCGGTCCTGGCGGCTCTGGAGCACGAGTCTGCGCAGGAAGAACTGGAGCTCAGGGAAGCAGAAGGGAACGGCGGAGGCGGATTGCACGCGATCGACCTGAATGTCACGCGGCGTGGGCAGCGCATCTGCCGAATCCATCTGCGTGAGGTACCGCGCCTGCTGCGCGCCGCGATCGTGATCGACGACCTGGGTCAGGACCTGGAGGCGGCGCGCAAGCTCCTGACGCTCCCCTATCCCCTCACCTTCTCGGTTCTGCCTCACCTGCGCTACTCACAGTCTACCGCCGAGGAAGTTCACCGCGCCGGCCGCGAGGTGATGCTGCACTTGCCCATGGAAGCCGAGCCGGGTGCGCACCCGCTTCCCGGCGAAGGGACAATCCGCACGGGGATGAGCAACGCTGAAGTGCACGGGGTTGTCCAGAATGACTTGGCCTCGGTTCCCTTTGCGGCGGGGGTGAACAACCATATGGGATCACTCGCCACGAGAAACCGGCCGCTGATGGCGGACGTCATGAAAGTTCTGGCGGAACGCCAGCTCTACTTCATCGACAGCCGCACCACGGCGAATACCGTGGCGCTTGAGGCGGCGCGACGGCAGGGTCTGCCGGCCTTTTACCGCGCAGTTTTTCTGGACGACACGGAGACTCTCCCCTACACCCTGGGGCAGTTGCGTGAATTCCGCCGTTTCGTAGAAGAACGAGGCGCGGGTTTGGCCATCGGGCACCCGCACGCGACGACCCTCGAAGCGCTGGTGAGATTCTTACCGGAACTTGAGCAGGCGGATATTGAGCTCGTCGAGGCTTCCGAGCTCGTTCGCCTGCCCGAGGTCGCGCGCTTGCACCCACCGACCAAGCCCGGTTCCTCACGCTGAACCTGAATTCCCCGGACCAGACACCCCCCGCAGGACCGGTGCCAGCCTCGCAGGCCTGCCTGCCGCAGGCAGGGGCGTGAAAATGGAGCCCGGGCGTCAAGAGCCCAATGGACGACTTGTGAGAAACATCTCGTATTATGCGGAAGCCACTCAAGGCGCCAGGAAATTCCAAGTGCGTCTCTGACATGTTGACGTAAAATGGCTCAGGCAGGTTTGCGTGTTGAATGTCATCTGGAAGCAATACCCGAAAGCGGGCAGTGGGTCAGTTTGAAATTGGGGGTTCAGGAGATGGCGAGGAAATTGCTAAGGAAGGCTGAAAAGAATTTGCCGTAGATGCTCAAATTGTGAGCATCTACGGTGCAACGCGAAATGAAAAGGCCCAGTTGATTTTGGGTGTAGAATTAGCTGACCTCGCGTGACAGGGTTCGAGGTTTGGCATGGCGAGGCTGGGCAAGTCGCGGCAAGGCGAGGTCTAAAAGGTGAAAGGCCCCGATACCAGTCGGGGCCTCTCAGAACTTTTCGGTGCAACTCTAAACTAGCACAGGAGTGTGCCCAATGCAAGAACCTATCACTCAAACGCACGAGCATTCCGAAATCGACAAACCATTATTTTTGGCTTCCGCTGTACCGCACAAGGTGGCTGATGGCCCATAATCAGCTGTACGCGGTAGTGTATGGCCAAGCAGAGTCATTGACTAGCGCGTGGAACGAATACTTGAAAGAGCTGGGCTCCTCTGAGGACGTTGCGAAAACTCCGGCCTAGAAGATATAAACGTATACAGTTTTCTTGGCCGAAAGATCGCCACCAGTGCCGCCCTTCATGCCTTTTTTGAGGAAGTGTGACTCAATGTCCTGTGCGTCGGACAACGAATCGGCTGTCCAGTCGGACCAGTAAGTGATGTTTTCGTTTTTGGTGTCTTTCCAGTATCGCTTGCGTTCGGCTAGATCGTGCGTAAGGCCAATTCTCCAGAGGTTGTAGGTTAAGACTTTGGACTCAATTGCCGCCATGATGCTCGCTTTGGTTGCCATACATTTAACTCTCCTTGATCCCGATTGGGCACACATCCACTTCAGCGCCGCTTGCATTATGCAGTTGACAGGGGAGAGTACAGTACGGTAGGCTTCTACCAGGGATAACTAATACTCGCCGCCTGTAAGCGCGGCACCATCACGGGGGGGTAGTCGGTGTGGAGACCGATTCCCCCCACTCGCTTTTAACATTGCCACAATTCATAGCCCCTTGTCAATTTCAAAACGCAACTAATGGGGTCGTATATATCACGTCAACATCCGCTCCGATTTTCCCTCTTGACGCTCTGGGTAGCAGGGTTCATACTCTTACCATGCCTACACGCTCAAGCAAGGACCATGACTTCACGACGGTTGCCCGCCGAGTTGTCGAGCAGGCCATCGGCGAGCACCTGGACGGAACCCCGCTGGAGGACCCGGACGCTGGCAAGAACCCGCACGCTGTAGCCCTAGGACGTATAGGAGGACAGAAAGGAGGGATGCGGAGAGCGAAGCTCCTGTCAGCCAAGAGGAGGGCTGAAATCGCCCGGAAGGCTGCACGCGCACGATGGAGAAGACATTGATATTAGATGACTTAAGTGCATAAAAATTCTGGTTGACACGGACTTCAGATATATGTAAAGTCGTAGTTGTGAATCCTGGGACAACAAATGGCGTACTCTGCGACGTTGATCCGAGGCGTTCAGTCCAGCCTGCGCCGAGGACTTGCGTTCCTTGAGTGCCAAGAGGACAGATTCTTAGATGCTCGGCAGGTATTCGATGGTCTCACGGACAAATGGGGTGAGCGCCTGCGTAGTCAGTTTGACTACTGGCTTGGCGGCGGCGCCCCCTTCGACAAGTATTTCCACGGGTGGCAAGGCGAATACAAGGAGTGTTTTGCATTCAAGTGGAAGGACGCGGGGACTTATCATCGCTTGTACGGCTTCTTAGTTAATCCTAGGCCAGAGTCCGACCCGAGATTTAGAGTTTGCGTGCTGGTTTGCCATGATTGGAAGAATGATGAAAGTACGGATTTCACGATACTCAACAAGATTAACCGGCTGCGGGCAAAGGAGGAAGTAATCCAGGCAGTACACAAGCTGTTTCAGGCCACAGAGAGGGGGACCCGTGGAGCAAGCAATCCAACATTTGGAGCCGGAGCATCACTGGACCGCCGCAAGCGATGACGCGTTCCTTCACAGGATCACATTCGACTTTCTCACTCAGCTAGAGAAGAAAATGGAATCGACGCCAATCAGCCAAGCGGAGTTGGCCGAGAAGCTGGATGTGACCGAGAGCGCGGTTTCTCGCGTTCTAAATAATCCTGAGAATCTAACTCTGAGGACAATTGTCAGGTATGCGCGCGCTGTCGGTGTTAAGGTTGGCCTTGTCGCCTACGACGACGATGACCCCGAGGACTTCTATGGCCCGGTGAATTCCGAGATATTCAGTATGTGCTGGCAAAAGGCTGGCAGGCCGCATGATTATTGGGAATTGGCAAACAACTTCCAAGTAATCTCTGTCACGACGATCTCCGTTCATTGGATAGCAACTCAGCAGTTATCTTTTCCCATGGTGAGTAACGACCTAGATCCTTGGGGCGACGTGATTTCTTTGTCTTGGAGCAAGGCCAGCTTCGAGTTCACTTATGCTGAGTGCGAGGTTCCTGTTTCACTGTTGATCGACAAGACGGGGAGCAACGCGATCTATGCCTGAAACAAAGATCATTTCCTTCGGATTGAACGAAATTGTGCAAACGCTGATAAAGCAGTTGGACATCCACGACGGGCTTTGGAGCATATATATAGAGTTCGGCTTCGGAGTCGCCAACATCCCCGTGACGCCTGATTCCAAAGTTTTTCAACCGGCAGTTATTAACGTAGTGAACAAAATTGGCATTCAAAAACAGGACTCACCGACTAACTTGACCGTTGACGCTGCTAAAGTTAACCCGCCTGCGACTGTAGCGACTTCCCAAGAAGCGCTCCCCGCTAAAGAACCCTAAGGAGAATTGGTCATCGCCTGAGTGTCCTCGATTTAAAGCGGGTGCATTTTCTTCTTGACATTCCTTACACGCTCATGCATAATGGTCAGTATGAACAAGCTACCTGATGAGAAGCGAGCCCAAGTAATTGCCTGTATCTGCGAGGGTAACTCTATCCGTTCCACCGCACGGTTGACTGGTGTAGCGAAGAACACGATCTGCAAGCTTTTGCTTGAAGTCGGCAACGCGTGTGCCAATTACGAGGATCGTGCGCTTCGGAACATCAAGAGCAAGCGCATCCAGTGCGACGAGATATGGAGCTTTGTCTATGCGAAGCAAAGGAACGTCACCCCAGAGATTTCCTCGAAGCATCAAGCTGGCGACATCTGGACGTGGACAGCGATTGATGCGGACTCCAAGCTGGCTGTTTCTTGGATGCTCGGCGGACGTGATGCTGTCACGGGTAAGCACTTCATTGAGGACTTGGCCGGTCGCCTTGCCAATCGGGTGCAACTCACCACAGACGGATACACGGTGTATCTGACTGCGGTAGAGAGCGCCTTCGGATGCGAAATCGATTACGCTATGTTGGTGAAAGCCTTCGAATCCAGCCAAGAGGAAACACGGTACAGCCCTGCCGTGTGCACTTCCTGTGAGCGCAAGCCAGTCATGGGTCATCCTGACCCCGACCACATCTCGACCAGCTTTCTCGAGAGACAGAATCTCTCCATGAGAATGCAGATGCGGCGTTTCACCCGCTTGACCAACGCCTTTTCCAAGAAAGTGGCGAACCATGGGGCGTCAGTGGCGCTTTACTTCATGTATTACAATTGGGTTCGGGTTCATCAAACTCTAAGGGTTACACCGGCTATGGAGGCGGGACTAACCGACCACTTATGGACAATCAAAGAAATGCTGAAAAATATTTCAAACTGACCCAATGCCCGAAAGCGAGTGTACATGCAAACCGTATAAACATGAGTTGGGCGGTCTCGAAAATGGTCACAGGAGGTTACCATGAAACATGCCGGTGAACTATTTTTTAGGATTGCCCTTTTAGCGTTTTCCTGGTTTCTCTGGTGGTGGGCGTTCAATACACCACTTTCAAATGTCATGAATCTATCTATCATTGTGGGAGGGGTATTGTTGGTATTCCCC